>CAVXGW010000014.1:0-385378 GCA_963761505.1 uncultured Thermoleophilaceae bacterium | reverse complement strand
CCTCGCGTTCGGAGAACCAGCGCGAGATGGCGGCGTCGTAGCGGGCGGTGTAGGAGAACGCCTCCAGCGCCAGGGCCTCCCTCGTGCGCGCCTCCAACAGGCCGCCGGAGGAGCTGAGCTCGGCCAACACGGCGTCGTAGCTCTCGGGCGATGTGACCACGGCGGCGAACGAGTGGTTCTTGGCGGCCGCGCGGATGAGCGTCGGCCCGCCGATGTCGATGTTCTCGAGGATCTCCTGCTCGGTGGCTCCCCGCTTCGCCGCGACCCGCTCGAACGGGTAGAGGTTCACGCACACCAGGTCGATCGGCTCGATCTCCTGCTCGTCCAGGGTCGACACGTGCTCTTCGTTGGACCGCACCGCCAGCAGCCCGGCGTAGATGCGCGGGTTGAGCGTCTTGACCCGCCCGTCGAGGATCTCGGGGAACCCGGTGTAGTCCTCCACCGACCGCGTGTCCACCCCGGCGTCGTTGAGCTCCTTGGCGGTGCCCCCGGTGGACACGATCTCCACCCCCAGCGACGCGAGGCCGCGCGCGAAGTCCACGAGCCCGCGCTTGTCGGACACGCTGAGCAGCGCGCGCTTGACGCGCACCTCGGCCGGTGCCACGACGCCTGTGCCCTCAGCCGTCGGCATCGATCCGGATCACTCTCGGGTTGTCGGGATCCCGCGACACCGAGCCCGTCGCGATCAGCCGCACCGCCCTCGGCAGCAGCCGGTGCTCTATCTCGTGGACCTGCAGTTCGATCGCCTCCATGTCGCGAGGATATGGAAGCTCGAAGGATTCCTGCAACAGGACCGGCCCGCTGTCGACGCCCTCGTCCACATAGTGCACGGTCACCCCGCCCAGAGCCACCCCGTAGGCGACCGCCTGCTCGATGGCTCGCACACCGGGAAACGCGGGCAAGAGGGAGGGGTGCACGTTCACGATCCTGCCCTCGAAGCGGCGGATGAAAGGGCCTCCGAGCAGCTCCATGAAGCCGGCGAGCACGACCAGGTCCACCTCGTGCTGCTCCAGCCAGGCTCCCAGCTCGGCGTCGCGCTCCTCGCGGTCCTCACCCGCCGGGAACACGCCGGTCTCGATCCCCGCATCGCGCGCCCGTTCGAGCCCGCGAGCCTCCGGGCGGTTGGAGGCCACGCAGGCGACCTCGATTCCCCCCTGGCCGTGCACGGTGTCGAGGATCGCCTGGAGATTGCTCCCCTCCCCCGACACGAGGACCGCGACACGGAACGCCACTACGCCGCTTGGAGCACGGGGTAGGGCCCGCCCGTGGTGGCGATGACGCCGGACTCGATCAGCTCGTCCACGCGCGCGAGGATGTCGGCTCGGCGCATGTTGGAGGAGGTGCCGTAGGCCGGCAGGCCGTCGTAGGAGTTGCGCTCGATCTTCTTCGTGCGCGCGCCGTGGATGATCTCGGCGCACGTGGTTCTCCCCACAGCGGGCCGCGCGGCGCGGGCGACCGAGACGATCGCGTCGTCGAGGTCCGCCACCGCCTCCAGCGACGGGGGTGGCAGCTCGGGCACCAGGGCGCCGTCGCAGACGTCGCAGCAGGGCGCCCCGCCCGGCCGCGCACGCGGCTCCGACCGGTCGCCGAAATGGCGGAGGATCGCCCGCCGCCGGCAGTCGTCGCCCTCCACGTAGGCCCATATCTCGCGGTACTGGCGCCACCGCGCCTTGGCCCCCTCCTCCACCGAGGCGCGGCATGCAGCGGCGGCGCGGGAGTCGAAACCGGAGGTGGCCAGCCGGCCCACCACGCGGTCCGGCGAGGCGGGAGTGGGCACGATCACCCCCGCGCGCGCGAGGTGGCCCAGCAGCGCGCGCAGGCGGTCCGGCCCGCCCCCGGCGATCGGCGCGAGCTCGGTGGTCTCCACCGCGTAGCGGCCGTCGCCGTCCGCCGCCGCGATCAGGCGCGCGGCCAGGGCCGCGGGCAGCTCGGCGTCGACCTCCTCGCGCTTGATGAAGTGCACGTGCAGGGCCTTGTCGCGGTTCTCGGAGAGCAGCAGCGCCCGCGCGGGCAGGCCGTCGCGCCCCGCGCGCCCGGCCTCCTGGTAGTAGGCCTCCAGCGACGCCGGCGTGCCGGCGTGGACGACCGTGCGCACGTTCGGCTTGTCCACACCCATCCCGAAGGCGTTGGTGGCCACGATCACCCGCGCCTCGTCGGCGAGAAAACGGCGCTGGACCGACGCCCGCAGCTCGCGGCCCAGCCCGGCGTGGTAGGCCGCTGCCTCCTCGCCCAGCTCGCGGGAGAGGGCCTCGGCCATCTCCTCGGCCCCCGCGCGCGTGCCCGCGTAGACGATGGCCGGGAGGGCATCCGGCGCCTTCAGCGCCTCGGCCACCAGCGGCAGCTTCTGGTGGGGAGCCGGCCGGGCGACCGCGAACGACACGTTGGGCCGGTCGAACCCCGTGGCCACCCGCAGCGGCTCGCGCAGGCCGAGCCGGCGCGCGATGTCGAGCGCCACCTGCGGCGTCGCCGTGGCGGTGGAGGCCACGATGGCCGCCGCGCCGAGGTGGCGCGCGGCGTCGCCCAGACGGAAGTAGTCGGGGCGGAAGTCGTGCCCCCATTGCGACACGCAGTGCGCCTCGTCGACCACGAACAGGCCCACGTTCGCCTCGCCCATGCGCGCCACGAAGCCGGGCGAGGAGAACCGCTCGGGCGCCACGTACAGCAGGCGCAACGACCCGGACACGGCCCGGTCGAGCACCTCGGCGTTTGCCGCCTGATCCTGCTGGGCGTTGACCACGCCGACCACATCGCCCAGCTCGAGCGCCCTGAGCGCGTCGACCTGGTCCTGCATCAGCGCGACCAGCGGAGAGACGACCACGGTCAGGTCGTCGCGCATCAGCGCCGGCAACTGGTAGCAGAGCGACTTGCCCGAGCCGGTGGGCATGACCACCAGCACGTCGTTGTCGGCCAGCGCGGCGGTGCAGGCCTCGAGCTGGCCCGGGCGGAAGCGATCGAAGCCGAAGTTGGCCTTCAGTGCGGCGTGGAGGTCCATCGCGCCCGACAGTACCGGCGGGTCCGGCGGTCGCGGGGGCGTCGTGGCGGAGTTGGTGCGGACCGTGGCGAAGAAGTCGCTAACTGCGAACGACGGCGAGGTCCTCGAGTGCGAACTTGCCGTTCGCCGCGCCGGTGCGCTCGAGTGGGTACTCGCCGGAGAAGCACGCGTCGCAGTGGGTGGCGCGCTCACCGCGAATGGCCTCGTAGACGCCCTCAAGGGAGAGGTACGCGATCGAGTCGGCGCCGAGCTCCTCGGCGATCTCCTCGACCGTACGCCCGTGGGCGACCATCTCCTGCTTGGTGGACATGTCGATGCCGTAGTGGCACGGGTACCGGATCGGCGGTGCCGAGATGCGCATGTGCACCTCGCGCGCGCCGGCGTCGCGCAGCATCCCCACGATCTGGCGGGTGGTGTTGCCGCGCACGATCGAGTCGTCCACCACCACGAGGCGCTTGCCCTCCACCACCTCGCGCAGGGGGTTGAACTTCATCCGCAGTCCGTGCTTGCGCAGCTCCTGGCCGGGCTGGATGAACGTGCGCGCCACGTAACGGTTCTTGATCAGGCCGTCGTCGCGCGGCAGGCCCGAGGCCTTCGCGTAGCCCGCGGCGGCCGGGTTGCCCGAGTCCGGCACGGCGATCACCACGTCCGCGTCGACCGGCGCCTCGCGCCAGAGGATCTCCCCCATCTTGCGCCGCGACACCTGGGTGCGGTTGCCCTCCAGGATCGAGTCGGGGCGGGCGAAGTAGATGTGCTCGAAGACGCAGAAGGCCTTGCGCGGGGCGTCGACCACCTGCTTGACGGTCATCCCGCCCTCGCCGATCGAGATCATCTCCCCGGCCTGGACCTCCCGCAGCAGCTCGGCGCCGATGATGTCGAAGGCGCAGCTCTCCGACGCCACGCAGTAGCGGTCGCCGATCTGCCCCAGGGACAGCGGGCGCAGCCCGGCGCCGTCACGGAAGGCGATCACCGAGTCCTGGGTCATCACCACCGTGGAGAACGCGCCCTGCAGGCGCGGCATCACGTCGGCCAGCGCCTCCTCGATCGTGTCCGCCTCGTGAGTCGACAGCATCGCGGCGATGATCTCGGAGTCCGATGTGGACCGGAACTGCACGCCCTTGTCAGACAGCTCGGAGTGCAGCTCCACGGCGTTGATCAGGTTGCCGTTGTGCGCCAGCGCGACCTGTCGGCGGTCCGAGCGATAGACCGGCTGGGCGTTCTCCCACGCGGACGAGCCGGTGGTGGAGTAGCGCACGTGGCCGAGCGCCATGTCTCCCGTGAGCGCCTTGAGCTTCTGCTCGTCGAACACCTGGGAGACCAGGCCCAGGTCGCGCACGGTCATGATGCTGCCGCCCTCGCAGGTGGCGATGCCGGCCGACTCCTGGCCGCGGTGCTGGAGCGCGTAGAGCGCGAAGTAGGCGAGCCGGGCGACCTCGGACTCCGGCGCGTATACGCCGAAGACGCCGCATTCGTCGCGAGGTCCGTCGCGATGGGAAAGGGGGTCGTTCATGGAGAGGGGCCCGGCCTTCCGAGGGTACCAGCGGGGGTGGCCGAGCCCGCCGGGTTAGGCGAACGCGGCGGCCAGCGCGCCGTGCGCGGCGCGGAGGTCGTCGAGCGAGACCTCGAACGAGTCGCCGCCGCGCAGCGCCTCGCCGCCAACGGTGCCGAACACCGTGAGCGGCGTGCGCTCGCCGAGCCGGTCGATCGCCTCGCGCTGAGCCCGACACGACGAAGCCCGCGCCGGGGCACTCGCCGAACAGCCACAGCAGCGGGTCCTCGTCCGGCCACTCGTCGAGCTCGGCGCCGATCCCGCCGGCCAGGCACGACTCGGCGACCGCCACCAGGAAGCCGCCCTCGGCCACGTCGTGCGCCGAGGCGAGGTCGCCCGCACGCACCGCGTCGCGCACCGCCTCCTGCGCCGCGCGCGCCTTTGCGAGGTCGCGCTCGGGCAGCTCGGCGGGCAACTCCTCGCCGCGCAGCTTGGCCAGCTCGCTCCCCGGCAGGTGCGGCTTGAACTCGCCGGCGAAGGCGATCGTGTGGCCCTCCTCCTGGAAGCCCGATGGCGCGGCCGCCGCCGCGTCGGGCAGGGCGCCCACCATTCCCACCACCGGCGTGGGGTAGATCGGGCCGTCGCCGGACTCGTTGTAGAGCGACACGTTGCCGCCCACCACCGGCACGCCGAGCGCCTCGAGCGCGTCCGACATCCCGGCCACCGAGCGCTCCAGCTGCCAGGCCACGTGTGGCTTCTCGGGGTTGCCGAAGTTCAGGCAGTTGGTGAGGCCTAGCGGCTCGGCCCCGACGCTCGCGAGGTTGGCCGCGCACTCGAGCACCGCCTCGACCGTCCCCCAGTAGGGGTCGCAGGCCACGCGGCGGCCGTTGCCGTCGATCGAGACGGCGATGGCGCCCTCGGCGCCGTCGTGAACGAGCTGCAGGACCGCGGCGTCGGCCTGCTCGGGCCGGCGCACCGTGCGCGACTGCACCACGGAGTCGTACTGCTCGAACAGCGGCAGCCGCGAGCAGATGTTGGGGGAGGCCAGCAGTGCGAGCAGCACCTCGCCCGGGTCATCGGACGAGAGCGAGCCCTCCGGCGCGGGATAGATCTGCTCGGCGGGCTCCTCGGGCTCCAGGTCGTAGAGCGGGCAGTCGTCCACCAGCGCCTCCACCGGCATGTCGCCCACCACCTCGGAGCCGTGGAGCACGCGCAGGCGGCGCGAGTCGGTGACCTCGCCGATGGCCGTGGCACGCACCTCCCAGCGCGCGCACACGTCCTGGAGCTCGGCCAGATTGCCCGGCTCGACCACGCACAGCATCCGCTCCTGGGACTCCGAGATCATGATCTCGAACGGCTCCATGTCGTCCTCGCGCAGGGGCACCTTCGACACGTCGATGTCGAGCCCGACCTCGCCCTTGGAGGCCATCTCCGACGAGGAGGACGAGAGCCCCGCGGCGCCCAGGTCCTGGAGCGAGGCGAGTGTCCCGCGTTCCAGCAGCTCCAGGCAGCACTCCAGCAGCCGCTTCTCCTCGAACGGGTCGCCGATCTGGACCGATGGCCGCTTGGAGGCGTCGTCCTCGTCGAGCTCGGCCGACGCGAGCACCGACGCCCCGCCGATGCCGTCGCGGCCCGTGCGGGCGCCCATCAGCACGAGCACGTTGCCCACCCCGGCCGCCGCGCTGCGGATCAGTCGATCCTCGCGCGCGATGCCGAGGCACATCGCGTTCACCAGGCAGTTCTGCTCGTAGGGGCCCTCGAAGTAGACCTCGCCGCCCACCGTCGGCACGCCGATCGAGTTGCCGTAGTGGCCGATGCCCGAGACCGCGCCGTCGAGCAGGAAGCGCGAGCGGGCGGAGTCCAGCTCGCCGAAGCGCAGCGAGTCGAGCACCGCGATCGGGCGCGCGCCGACCGCGAACACGTCGCGCAGGATCCCGCCGACCCCCGTGGCCGCGCCCTGGAAGGGCTCAACCGCGCTCGGGTGGTTGTGGGACTCGACCTTGAACGCGATCGCCAGCCCGTCCCCCACGGTCACCGCGCCCGCGTTCTCCCCCGGCCCCATCAGCAGGTGCGGCCCCTCGGTGGGCAGCCTGCCGAGCAGCTTCTTCGAGTGCTTGTAGGCGCAGTGCTCGGACCACATCAGCGAGAACACCGCCAGCTCCAGGCCGTTGGGCTCGCGGCCGAGCTTTTCGCAGATCAGGTCGAACTCGGCGTCGGTGAGGCCGAGCTCGCGGTGAGGGGCGGCGACGCTCACGCGGCGACGAGCTCGTCCACGTGCGAGACGAGCGACTCGAACAGGCAGGCGCCGTCGGCCGAGCCGGTGAGCTCGTCCACCGCGTGCTCGGGGTGCGGCATCAGGCCCATCACGTTCTTGGCGGGGTTGCACACCGCGGCGATGTCGAGGGCGGAGCCGTTCGGGTTGTCCCCCTCGGCATAGCGGAGGATGATCTGCCCGTGTGCATCCAGCTCGCCGAGAGCCTCCTCTGGCGCGTAGTAGCGGCCGGTCGTGTGCTTGACCGGGATCGAGAGCACGTCGCCGGCGCCGCAGATCCGGGTGAACGGCGTGGAGGCGTTGACCACCTCGAGCCCCACCTGGCGGCACACGAACCGCCGGCCGGAATTGGGGAGCAGCGCCCCGGGGAGCAGCCCGGCCTCGCACAGCACCTGGAAGCCGTTGCAGATGCCGAGCACCGGCCCGCCCTTCAGCGCGAACTCGCTGACCGCCTCCATCACGGGCGAGAAGCGGGCGATCGCCCCGCAGCGCAGGTAGTCGCCGTAGGAGAAGCCGCCGGGGATGACCACGGCATCGACGCCCTTCAGGTCGCGGTCGCCGTGCCAGAGCAGCTCGGCGTCCGCGTAGCGGCGGCAGGCGAGCAGGGCGTCGACCTCGTCGCAGCTTCCCGGGAACCTCACGACGCCGAACTTCACTCGACCACCAGCACCTCGTAGTCCTCGATCAGCGGGTTCGCCAGCAGGCGCTCGCACATCTCGTGGACCCGGTCGGTGTCGCCCACCTCCAACTCCACCATCCGCCCGATCCGCACGTTCTCCACGCCCTCGAAGCCGAGGGCCGGGAGGGCGCGCTCCACCGCCTGGCCCTGCGGGTCGAGGATGCCCTGCTTGGGGCGGATGAGCACTCGGGCCTTCATCCGCCGGCGCGCTCCAGCCAGGCGCCGAACGGCTCGCCGGTGATCCGCTCGTAGGCGTCCACGTACAGCTCGCGCGTGCGGGCGATCACGTCGTCGGGCAGCGGCGGCGCGGGCGGCGTCTTGTCCCAGCCCGACCCGCTGGCCCAGTCGCGCACGTACTGCTTGTCGAAGCTCGGCTGCCCGCGGCCGGGCTCATACCCGTCCGCCGGCCAGAAGCGCGAGGAGTCCGGGGTGAGCACCTCGTCGCCCAGCACGATCGTGCCACCTGTGCCCTCCGGGGTATCGGGGCGGCGGCCGAACTCGAACTTCGTGTCCGCCAGGATGATCCCGCGCTCGCGCGCGTGCTCGGCGGCGTGCCTGTAGACCTCGATCGACAGCCGCCGCAGCTCCTCCAGCAGCGGCCGGTCGCCCACGATCTCGGCGGCGCGGTCGAAGTCCACGTTCTCGTCGTGATCGCCCACCTCCGCCTTCGTAGCCGGGGTGAAGATCGGCTCGGGGAGCTGCTCTGACTCCCGCAGGCCCTCGGGGAGGTCGATCCCGCAGACCGCGCCGGTGGCCTGGTAGTCCTTCCACCCCGATCCGGTGATGTAGCCGCGCACCACGCACTCCACCGGCACCATCTCGAGCTTCTCCACCAGCACGCCGCGGCCGCGGGCCTCCTCGGGCACGTCGGTGAAGGAGACAACGTGGTTGGGCACGATGTCCGCCGTCCGCTCGAACCAGAACGCGGACAGGCCCGTGAGCACCTTGCCCTTGTCGGGGATCGGCGTGGGATGCACCACGTCGTAGGTGGAGATGCGGTCGGAGGCGACCAGCAGCAGACGATCCTCGCCGACGGCGTAGATGTCGCGGACCTTGCCCTGTGCGAGCAGGTCGAGATGGTCGAGCGCGGCGGCTTCGCTCACCTCGGCAACGCTACCAACCGGCCCCGTCAGCCCGCCGGTTGCACCGGGGTCGCCGTGCACCGTACGGTGGTCCGCGACACCCGTCCCGAGGATTCGCACTTGGCCCGCTTTCCCGCTCTGGCGTTGTCCGCCGTGACGCTCGCGCTCGTGCTCGCCGGCAGCGCGCACGCCAACACGATCGCGCAGTCGCGCACGGTGGAGGACACGGACGTGGCGTATGCCGGGGTGGGCGGGATGCGCGACGGCGCCGGCACCGGCGACGCTCACGCTGAGCGGCGTCAGCGGAACCGTGACGGCGGCCTACCTCTACTGGCACGGCCCGACCAACAGCGGGAACCCCGCCTCCAACGCGGCCGTGCACCTTCGGCGGCTCGCCCGTGACAGGGATCAACATCGGCACGGCCGCGCACAACTGCTGGGCCGGACCTCCGAACAACTTCGCGAACAGCCAGGCCTACTTCGCCGACGTGACGGGACAAGTGGCCGGCAACGGCGAGCTACTCGCTCGCGAACTTCGTGAAATCCGGTGGTGGCATCAATGTCAATGGCGCCTCGCTCGTCGTCCTCTACGACGATGGCAACGGCGCCAACGACCGTGACATCGTGATCTTCGACGGCAACGACTCGACCGAGACCAGTGCCTTCGATGGCTTCGGCTGGGCGGCCACCCTGCCTGGGATCAACTACACCGCGGGCACGGTGAGCCTCGACCTTCACGTCTCCGACGGCCAGGGCGGAGCAGGATTCGACGACGGCGCCCTCGTGATCAACGGGACCTCGGTCGTCCCCGCGGGGGCGCTCTTCAGCGGAGACAGCGTTCCGAAGCCGGTCGGCGGCGCCGGGACCAACCTGCTCTGGGACATCTCCGTCCCGATCGACATCACGAGCGAGTTCTCGCCGGGCCCCAACACGCTGAGCTTCACGAGCAGCCGGCTCGGATCCCGGCGACTGCCTCTCACTCCTCGCGGCGATCGTGAATCTGCCCGCCGGCGCGGCGCCTCCGCCGGTCGCGCCGGCGGCGAGCGACCGGCAGCGCCTCGCCGGGGACCACGAGCGCCGCGCCTGGCCGGGACGGTGGACCCGAACGGCGAGGCGACCGGATACCGGTTCCAGTACGGCAAGACCGCCTCGTACGGGTCTCAGACGGCCCTGCAGATCGGTGCACTCCGGCACCAGCGGGGTTCCGGTGTCGGCGAGCATCGCCGGGCTGGAGCCACAGCACGACCTACCACTACCGCGTGATCGCGTCGAACGCGGCCGGCCCGGCCAACGGCAGCGACCGCACCTTCACCACCCAGGCCGCGCCGCACGCGCCCTCCGGCGGTGTGCTCGGGTCCACGGCTCAGAGCCCGACCCCGGTGGCCAGGAGATCCGTGGTGATTCGAGAGGTGAGCGGCTCCGTGCTCGTGAAGGTGCCCGGCAGCAGAAGGTTCGTGCCCCTCGGCCAGGTGCAGTCCATCCCGGTCGGCTCGCAGATAGACACGCGCAAGGGCCGCGTAGAGCTCACCTCGGCGGCCGACTCGAAGGGCAACACCCAGACGCGCGCAGTTCTACGACGGCATCTTCAAGGTCGCCTACAAGACCGGCCAAGGGGCTGATCACCGAACTGGCGCTGGTAGGCAAGGTCGGCCCCTGCCCGAAGGCCAAGAAGGCGCGCGCCGTCGGCCAGGCGGCGCAAGCGGCGGCTGTGGGGCAACGGGCAGGGGGCGCTTCCGGACCAGGGGCAAGCGCTCCTCCGCCCTGGTGCGCGGCACCACCTGGCTGGTCGAGGATCGCTGCGACGGGACGCTCACGCGCGTGACGGCCGGGAGCGTGACCGTGCGCGACTTCGCCCGCCGCAAGAACATCGTCGTGCAGGGCGGGCAAGCGCTACCTGGCCCGAGCCCGCCGCAGGCGCTAATCCGTAGAGGCCGCCTCGATCGACCACACGGTGATCTTCGCCTCCCGCCCGCGCACCTCGAGTTCGTCCACGTGCACGAGGTCGTCGACCTCCCGGGTGAGCATCTCCTTCGTCGAGCCGGCCATGAACACGGCCCAGCCCGAGCCCTTCGTCATGCCCTCCAGCCGCGCCGAGGTGTTGGTGGTGTCCCCGATCGTCGTGTACTCCATCCGCCGTTCCGAGCCCACGTTGCCGGCCATCACGGTTCCGCTGTTCAGACCCACGCCGATCCGGAAGCCGTCGTGCAGCCCCGCCTCGCGTACCTCGGTGTTGAACGCCTCGAGCGCCGGGCCCACCATCTCGCGGGCTGCCGCCAGCGCGCGGTCCGCGTGGTCGGGCTGATCCATCGGCGCGCCGAACACGGCCATGATCCCGTCCCCCATGTAGGAGATCAGTGCCCCCTCGTGCTTGTCCACGACGTCGCTCATCACCGTGAGGTAGCGGTTGAGCACGTTGATCACCTCGTCCGGCTCGCGGGTCTCCGAGAACGTGGTGAAGCCGCGCACGTCGCTGAACAGCACGGTGACCACGCGGTTCTCGCCACCCAGCCGCAGATCCTCGTCGGCGTTCGCCAGCACCTCGCCCACCACGGCCTCGGGCACGAACCGGGAGAACAGGTCCTTCACCCGCTCGCGCTCGAACGCGCCCAGCGCCACGGACACGGCGAGCGCGCCGACCACGCCGAGCACGAGCGACGCAAGCGGGTAGACGAAGCCCACGATCTCGCCCGAGTTGAAGGCCAGCTGCACGCGCCACGGCGAACACGGCCGCGCCCAGCACGCCCGACCAGCGCCGCGCGCAGCGGGCCGAACCTCATCGCCACCGACCGGCCCGACGAGCCCGAGCAGGCCGATCAGCAGCACGTTCACACCGCCGGGCACCTCGTCGAGAGGAAACCCGTCCAGCGCGGTGGCGGCGGAGTTGGCCTGGATCTCGGCGCCGGACATCAGGTCGTCCCCCGAGGCCGAGGTGGGGTGCACGTCCTGCAGCGACGGGGACACGGGACCGACCACGACGATCTTGTCCCGCAGCAGCGAGTCGGGCACCTTGCCGTTCAGAAGGGTCGAGAACGAGACCGTCTCGAACGTACGCGGGGGGCCGGAGTAGTCGACCCACGCGGTCTCGTCCTCGGCGTTGAACGGCTCGAGCCCCACCTCGCGGCCCGTGTAGCGCTCGGCGGCGCGCACGCCCAGCGTGGTGAGCCCGCGGTCGTCGTGGTACATCCGGCGCAGCACGCCGCCCGGGTCGTTGGGGAACGCGCCGCTGGCGGCCTCGGCGTGGTACTCCTCGAGCACTTCCTCTCCGCCGAACACGTTGGTCGAGCCGTCGTCGTTCACCTCCTCGGTGCCCAGCAGCACGTTCTTGGCCCGCCCCACGGCCTCGATCAGCGCGGTGTCCTCGTCCTCGTCCTCGCTCGGCTCGGTGAACTGGATGTCGTATGCGATGACCTTCGCGCCCGCCTCGCGCAGGCGGTCGACCGCGCGGGCGTGGAAGCTGCGCGGGAAGGGCCAGCGCTGCTGCAGCTCGTTGAAGGTCACGTCGTCGATCGCGACCACGACGACCTCGTCCGGCGCGTCCCTGTCCCCGTGGATCGCGAAGCGCGCATCGACGGTGTCCAACTCCGCGTCGCGGAAGACGTCCGTCGCGTAGGCCACGAGCACCGCACCCGTGAGCACCACCGCCGGGACGGCGAACATCAGGAGGCGTAGCCGCCTCCGCGACCGCCGTCGCACTCCACCGTCAGGGCCAGCCATCGCGCCCAGTCTCTCCGAGCCGGGCGGCATCCGCCAGCGTTTGCCAGAACGACCGGGCGAACGTAGGGTCCAGGGAGGTGGCCTGGCCCGAGGTGTTCATCGTGCTCCTCCTCTCCCACCTGGCGGGCGACTTCGTGCTGCAGACCGACTGGCAGGCCGAGCACAAGCACGGCGGCCTGACCGCGGGCGGGGAGGCGACGCGGGCCCTGCTGTCCCACCTGACCACGTACACGCTCGCGTTCGTGCCCGCCCTGATCTGGATCGGCGACGAGCTCGGAGCGGGTACGGCATTCGCCACAGCCGCGCTGGTCTCGCTGCCTCACCTGCTCCAGGACGACGGGCGCCTGGTGGGCCGCTACATCGAGCTCGTCAAGGGCCCGGGGGCTGCCCGGGTGCCGCTGGTGCTGGTGGCCGTGGACCAGACGTTCCATTTCCTGGCGCTGTTCGGGGCGGCGCTGCTGGTGACGGCGTAGCCACGCGGGTCCGCTGCGTCGCCGCCACGCTGGCGAGCACGGCCAGGGCCGCCAGGACCGTCGCCAGGCCCACCTCCTCGCCGAGAAGGGCAGCCGACCAGCCGAGGGTGAGCACGGGCTGGACCAGCTGCACCTGGCCGATCTTGGCCACGCCCCCGCGCGCGAGGCCGGCGTACCAGGCGAAGAAGGCGAGGAACATGCTCACGAGCGACACGTAGGCGAAGCCCAGCCACGCGTCGGTCCCGCCGGACAGGTCGCCGGTGACCGCCGCGGCGATCGCGAACGGCGCCACCACCGGCATCGCCAGCAGCAGCGCCCAGCAGATCGTCTGCCAGCCGCCCAGCTCGCGCGACAGCGCGCCGCCCTCCGCGTAGCCCAGAGCGCCCAGCGCAACCGCGCACAGCACGTAGAGGTCGGCCAGCCCGATGCCGGCGGCGCCCTGGGTGGCGGCGAACGCCAGCACCGCCACCAGGCCCGCGCCCGAGGCGAGCCAGAATCCGGGCGACGGACGCTCCCCGGCGCGCGCCACGGCCATCGCCGCGGTGGCGGCGGGCAGCAACCCCACGATCACCGCCCCATGTGCCGAGGTCAGCTCCCGCAGGGCGAGCGCGGTGAACAGCGGGAAGCCCACCACCACGCCCACTCCCACGATCGCCAGCCGGGCGAGCTGGTCGCGGCGCGGGCGCGGCTGGCGCATCACAACGAGGAGCAGAGCGCCCAGGGAGGCGGCGACTACCGCGCGGCCGAGCCCTACGAAGGTCGCGTCGAGCTCCTCCACGGCGAGCCGGGTGGCCGGCAGCGAGAAGCTGAAGCCGAGCACACCGAGGAACCCCAGCGCCAGAGCCATCGCGGAAACGCTAGGCCCCGCGGCAACCGCGGTCCATGTCCCACAAGGGAGGCTTGTCCTAGGCGAACCTGTCGAGCCGCGCGACGATCAGCTCGGCGTGAGCCACGAACGCACCCGGGTCGAACACCTCGTCGAGATCGAGCTCCGGCGCAGCCACGGCCAGCAGGTCCTTGAACGGCGTGCCCGTCTGCCACGCATGCCGCGCGTTCTCCTGCACGATCCGGTACGCCTCGTCGCGGGACCGGCCGGACTCCACCAGCGCCAGCAGGGCACGCTGTGAGAACAGCGCGCCGTGGGTGAGGTCGAGGTTGGCGCGCATCCGGTCCTCGTGCACGACCATCCCGTCCACCACCCGCAGCGCCAGGTGCTGGGCGTAGTCGAGCAGGATCGTGGCGTCGGGCAGCACCACCCGCTCCACCGAGGAGTGCGAGATGTCGCGCTCGTGCCACAGCGCCACGTTCTCCAGGCCCGCCTGCGCGTAGCCGCGCAGCAGCCGGGCGATGCCGGTGATGCGCTCGCTCACGATCGGGTTGCGCTTGTGCGGCATCGCCGACGAGCCCTTCTGGCCCTCCCTGAACGGCTCCTCGACCTCACGCACCTCGGTCCGCTGGAGGTGGCGGATCTCGGTGGCGAACCGCTCCAGGCCGGCGCCCGCGGAGGCGATCGCGGACAGCAGCTCGGCGTGGCGGTCGCGCGCGACGACCTGGGTGGAGGCGTCCTCGCGCGCCAGCCCCAGGCGCTTGAGCACCGCCTCCTCGAGCTCCGGCCCGTTCGCGGCGTAGGTGCCCACGGCGCCGGACAGCGCGCCCACCGACGCCGACTCGATCGCCGCGCTCGAGACGGTGCAGGTTGCGATCGGCCTCGAAGGCGAAGCCCGCCAGCTTCACGCCGAACGTCGTCGGCTCGGCGTGCACCCCGTGGGTGCGGCCCACGCACAGGGTGTCGACGTGCTCGCGCGCGCCCCGCACGAGGGCGTCGCGGTAGTCGCGGGCGCCGCCGGCGAGGATCAGCCCGGCCTGGGAGATCTGCAGCGCCAGCGCCGTGTCGAGCACGTCGGAGGAGGTGAGCCCATGGTGCACCCAGCGGCCCGCCTCGCCCACCGACCCGGCCACCACGTCCACGAACGCGGCCACGTCGTGGTCGGTCACCTTCTCGCGTTCCTTCACCGCCTCCACCGAGAACGAGGCGCGGTCGCGGATGGCGTCGGCGTCGGCCTCGGGGACCTGGCCGTCCTGCGCCAGCGCCTCCACCACCGCCAGCTCCACGTCGAGCCAGGTGTCCAGCTTGCGCTGCTCGGACCACACCGCGCCCATCTCGGGGCGCGTGTAGCGCTCGATCACGCGTCGAGGATCTTCGAGGCCAGCACGGCCGCGTTCTTCGCGCCGTCCACTCCGACGCAGGCTACCGGCACGCCGGGGGGCATCTGAGCGATCGCGAGCATGGCGTCCAGCCCTCCGGCCACCGACGTCTTCGACGTGAGCGGCACGCCGATCACAGGCAGCTCGGTGTGCGCGGCCACGACCCCCGGGAGCGCCGCCGCCAGCCCGGCACCGGCGATGATCACCTTCAATCCGCGCATCCGGGCGTTCTTTGCGTACTCGGCCACCACCTCCGGGTCGCGATGCGCGCTCATCACCCGGATCTCGTGCGTGATCCCGCGCTCCTCGAGCTCCTTGCCCGCCTTCTCCATCACGGGCATGTCGGACTTCGAGCCCATCACGATGCCCACCAGCGGGGCATCCACCTCGAGGTCGTCGAACTCGTGCTCCACTTCGGTCTGCGTGGCGGGCGCGCCGGAGGTCTCGTTCACGCCTCGACCCTATCCACGGCCCGCGACGCGATGTCGGTGCGCATCTGCTTCCCGTCGAACTGGATCCGGTCCGCGGCGGCGTACGCGTGATCGCGCGCCTCGCCCGGGGTGGCGCCGAACCCGGTCACGTTCAGGACCCGGCCGCCCGCGGTCACCAGCTTGCCGTCCACCTCCGCGGTGCCCGCGTGGAGCACCTCCACCTCGAGCGAGTCGATCGACCGCAGCCCGCGGATCTCGTCGCCCTTCGAGGAGGACTCGGGATAGCCGCGCGAGGCGAGCACCACCGTGACCGCCCATTCGGGCGTCCATTCCAGCTCGACGTCCGCAAGGCCACCGGGGCGCGTGGAGCCCTCGAGCAGGTCGAGCACGTCGGAGCGCAGCCGCGGCAGCACGGCCTGGGTCTCGGGATCCCCGAAGCGGCAGTTGTACTCGAGCACCTTCGGACCGTCCGCGGTCATCATCAGCCCGGCGTAGAGCACGCCGTGGAACGGCGTTCCGCGACGGCGCAGCTCGTCGACGATCGGCTGGTGCACGGCCAGCGCCAGCGCGTCCGCGTGCTCGCGGTCGATCCCCGGCACCGGCGAGTAGCTGCCCATCCCCCCGGTGTTGGGCCCCGTGTCGCCGTCTCCGATGCGCTTGTAGTCCTGCGCGGGCGCCATCGCCAGCGCTCGCTCGCCGTCGCACACCGCCAGCAGCGACAGCTCCTCACCCTCGAGGAACTCCTCCAGCACCACCTCGGTGTCCCCGAACCGGCGCTCCGTGAAGAACAGCTCGACCGCGTCGCGGGCGGAGGCCTCGTCGGGGCAGATGATCACGCCCTTGCCGGCGGCGAGCGCGTCGGCCTTCAGCACCGCCGGGTACGAGGCGGTCGCGAGCCGGCTCAGCGCCTCGTCGCGCGAGCGCAGGACCGCGTACCCGGCGGTCGGCACCCCGACCTCCTGCATCAGCTCCTTGGCGTAGCGCTTGGATCCCTCCAGCCGCGCCGCCTCGCGGCTGGGACCGAAGGCCTGGATGCCCGCCGCCGCCAAGGCGTCCACGACTCCCTCGACCAGCGGCGCCTCCGGGCCCACCACCACCAGATCGATCTCCCGCTCGGTGGCGAGGCGCACGATGCCGTCCACGTCCTCGACCGGCACATCCACGCACTCCACGCGGTCGCGGGCGATCCCCGCGTTGCCGGGCGCGCAGAGCAGCTCCGGCTTGCGGGGTGAGCGCGACAGCACGCGCACGAGCGCGTGCTCTCGGCCTCCGCCCCCTACTACCAGGACCCGCGCCAACGTCAGAGCGACGCGATGAAGTCGTCGACGGGGATCGCCGTGAGCGACTCGTACCGCGCCGTGCCCCGCGAGCCGAGCTCGAGCGAGACCCGCGCCATGGTCGCCTCGTCGGGCGCCTCGACCACGTTCACGAAGTCGAAGCGCCCGAGGGTGGCCCACTGCGCCTTCACGCTGGCGCCGAGCTGCTCGATCTCCTTGTTGACCTCACGAATGCGCTGTGGATTGTTCTTGATGGTCTGCACGCCATCGGGCGTGAGGGTGCTCAGAAGGACGAACGTAGGCAAAGGACGATCCTTTCGACGGGTCGGGCGGGTTTCTTTCAGGTTTCAGGGCGCAGCGCAAGCCGGTAGCTTGGCGCTCGTGCTGAGGAGGATCTACGACGCCACCTGGGGCCGCGCGTTCGCGCGCGGGTATGAGTTCTTCCTACGGCAGACCGAGGAGGCGGGCCTGCGCGACATGCGCGCGGCCCTGCTCGCCGATGCGAGGGGCCGGACGCTCGAGGTTGGGGCCGGTACCGGGTTCAACCTGGCGCACTACCCGGAGTCGGTGACCGAGCTGGTGCTCACCGAGCCGTTCGGGCCGATGGCCGACCAGTTGCGCGCCAAGGTCGCCGCCTCCGGCCGAGCCGCCGAGGTGGTCGAGGCGCCGGGCGAGGCGCTGCCGTTCGAGGACGGGAGCTTCGACACCGTGGCGCTCACGCTGGTGCTCTGCACGGTGCCCGACCCGGAGGCAGCGCTGCGCGAGGTCGCGCGCGTGCTCAAGCCCGGCGGGCGGTTCCTGTTCCTCGAGCACGTGCGCGCGGACGAGGCCGGGCTGGCCCGGTGGCAGGACCGCCTGCACGGGCCCTGGTACGCGTTCGGCCACGGCTGCCACTGCAACCGGGACACGCTCGCGACGATCGAGGCCTCGCCGCTGGCGGTGGAGCGGACGGAGCGGGGCGCTATCCCGAAGGCCGTGCCGATTGTCCGGCCCGATGCTCCGGGGCGTGTGTACCCTCCGGCCGTAGTGAGCCGCCGAGTCCCGTTCCTCCTCACCATCGCCGCCACGCTGGCCATCGCGGCGCCCGCACAGGGCGCCACCCTCGCCGGCGACCAGGCCTGCTACCAGGAGAACGAGGCCGTGAACTTCACCGCCACCGGATTCACGCCCAACGGCAAGGTCAACTTCAGCCGCGACAACCAGGCCGCGGGACAGCTCACGGCCGACGGCGCCGGGAACCTGCGCGGCCGCGGCTTCGCGCCCCGGATCAGCCCCTCGCGCCAGCGCGCCTTCAGCCTGGAGGCCAGGGACCAGACGAACCCGGCGAACGTGGCCACGATCACCCCGCTGGCGACCAGGTTCCGCGTGAGGGTCGTCCCCGTGGGCGGAAACCCCGCCCGCAGACGCACCATCCGCGCGCGCGGCTTCACCGAGGGCAGGACGCTCTACATGCACGTCCGCAAGGGCCGCCGCAAGATCCGCAACGCCAGGCTGGGACGGCTCAAGCGCCCCTGCGGCACCAAGGTCGTCCGCCGCAAGCGGATCTTCAGGCGCGGGACCAAGCCGGGCGTGTACCGCGTCCAGTTCGACGCCCGGCGCCGGTACTCGCGGCGAGCGTTCCCGAGGGAGGTCTACCGAGTCACGATCTTCCCGACGTTCGGCGTCGAGCGTCGCGGGCCCCGCGTTCACCAGCGGTCACCGCTGGGTGCGGATCCGCTAGATCAAACGTCCACGTCCGGATACCGCGTCCGCAGGTGCTCCGTGATCGCCTCGCGCACGGCGCGGCGCTCGTCCGCCGAGGCCATCCGGTAGCGGCCCAGCAGCTCGCGCTGCCCCTCGAGCGGCAGCCCCGAGATCTCCCAGCTCACCACCAGCCGCTCGAACAGCAGCTCGACCCGGCGCTGCCAGCGATCGTCCGCGGAGGCGGCCGGCTGCGCATCCAGCTTGCGGAGCGTGCGCAGGGTTCCGGCGCTGAGGGTGTCGCGCAGCGTGAGCGAGCCGTCCGCGCCGAAGGGGTACTCGGTGGTGGCCGCGGGAGCGGCCGCGCCCCGGCCGGCTCTGCGCCGCCTGCGGTCGCGCTTGCCCATGAGGCCCAGTGTCTCGGATCGGGGCATCCGAATGGCGACCGATTCGCTGCGCCCTGGGCATCCCGTTTGAATATCGCGGCGGCGCCCAGGTACTCTCCGGAGCCTACGGGCCCAACTGGAAGAAGGACTGGCAATGGCCGTTGCCAAAGGCAAGAGCGCGAAGCGGACGTCCCCCAAGACCGACGGCACCACACCGGTCTCCGGTAACGGCGCCGGTACGCCCACCCCGGCACAGCTCCGGGGGGTGGTGAAAGCGCTGGAGGCCGCCCGCGACGGCGACTTCTCCGTGCGGCTCGCCGCGCGCAACCAGGACGGCGTGCTGGCCGAGATCGCCGCCGCCTATGACGAGCTGGCCGAGCGCAACGCGCGCATGGAGGCCGAGATGGCCCGGATCGGCCGCGTCGTGGGCCGCGAGGGGCGGATGACCGAGCGCGCGTCGCTGGGCGGCGCCCCCGGCGGATGGCAGGAGAGCATCGAGTCGGTGAACGCGCTGATCGACGACCTCGCGCGCCCCACCACCGAGGTCGCGCGAGTTATCGACGCGGTCGCGGAGGGTGACCTGAGCCAGAAGATGGCGCTCAAGATCGAGGGCAAGTCGCTGAAGGGCGAGTACCTGCGGATCGGCACCACGGTGAACGCGATGGTGGACCAGCTCGGCTCGTTCGCCGACGAGGTCACGCGCGTCGCGCGCGAGGTCGGCACCGAGGGCCAGCTCGGCGGCCAGGCCCAGGTCGAGGGCGTCTCCGGCACCTGGCGCGACCTGACCGAGAACGTGAACCAGCTCGCGTCCAACCTCACCGACCAGGTGCGAAACATCGCCGAGGTGACCACCGCGGTCGCCAACGGCGACCTCACCCAGAAGATCACCGTCGACGCCCGCGGCGAGATCCTCGAGGTGAAGGACACCGTGAACACGATGGTCGACCAGCTCGGCTCGTTCGCCGACGAGGTCACGCGCGTCGCGCGCGAGGTGGGCACCGAGGGCCAGCTCGGCGGCCAGGCCCAGGTCGAGGGCGTCTCCGGCACCTGGCGCGACCTGACCGAGAACGTGAACCAGCTGGCCGGCAACCTCACCGGCCAGGTGCGAAACATCGCCGAGGTGACCACCGCGGTCGCCAACGGCGACCTGTCCCAGAAGATCACCGTCGACGCCCGCGGCGAGATCCTCGAGCTCAAGGACACGATCAACACGATGGTCGACCAGCTCGGCTCGTTCGCCGACGAGGTCACGCGCGTCGCGCGCGAGGTGGGCACCGAGGGCCAGCTCGGCGGCCAGGCCGAGGTGGCCGGCGTGTCGGGCACGTGGCGCGACCTGACCGAGAACGTGAACCAGCTGGCCGGCAACCTCACCGACCAGGTGCGAAACATCGCCGAGGTGACCACCGCGGTCGCCAACGGCGACCTGTCGCAGAAGATCACCGTCGACGCCCGCGGCGAGATCCTCGAGCTCAAGGACACCGTGAACACGATGGTCGACCAGCTCGGCTCCTTCGCCGACGAGGTCACCCGCATGGCGCGCGAGGTGGGCACCGAGGGCCAGCTCGGCGGCCAGGCCCAGGTCGAAGGCGTCTCCGGCACCTGGCGCGACCTGACCGAGAACGTGAACCAGCTGGCGTCGAACCTGACGACCCAGGTGCGCGCGATCGCCGAGGTGTCCACCGCGGTGACCCAGGGCGACCTGACCCGGTCGATCGCCGTCGAGGCCCGCGGCGAGGTCGCGGACCTCAAGGACAACATCAACCAGATGATCGCCAACCTGCGCGACACCACCGTCCGCAACCAGGAGCAGGACTGGCTCAAGACCGGTCTCGCGCGGGTGTCGAGCCTGATGCAGGGCGAGCGCGACCTCGAGCGCGTGACCCAGGCGATCGTCTCCGAGCTGACCCCGACCGTCTCCGCCCAGCACGCCGCGTTCTTCCTGGCCGAGGGGGAGGAGCCCGACAGCTCGGAGCTGCGGCTGATCGCGAGCTACGGATACAAGCGCAAGGGCGCTGCCGCCGAGCGGTTCGCGTTCGGCGAGGGGCTGGTGGGCCAGGCCGCGTTCGAGCGCAAGACGATCCTGCTCACCGAGCTCCCCTCGGATTACGTGAAGGTGACCTCGGGTCTCGGGCAGGCGGCTCCGGCCAACGTGCTGATCATGCCGGTGCTGTTCGAGGACCAGGTGCTGGGCGTGATCGAGCTGGGGTCGCTGCAGCCGTTCTCGGAGCTGCACCGGCAGTTCCTCAACCAGCAGCTCGAGACGATCGGCGTCTCCCTCTCGACGATCATCGCCAACCGGCGCACCGAGGAGCTGCTGGAGCAGTCCCAGTCGCTCACCCAGGAGCTACAGAGCCAGTCCGTCGAGCTGCGCCAGACCAACGAGGAGCTCCAGGAGAAGGCCGCGCTGCTGTCCCAGCAGAACCGCGACATCGAGGTGAAGAACCGCGAGATCGAGCTCGCGCGGATCGGCATCGAGGAGAAGGCCGACCAGCTCGCCGTGAGCTCGCGCTACAAGTCGGAGTTCCTGGCGAACATGTCGCACGAGCTGCGCACGCCGCTCAACAGCCTGCTGATCCTGTCCGACCTGCTGTCGAACAACGACGACGGCAACCTCACCGACAAGCAGGTCGAGTTCGCGCAGACGATCCACTCCGCCGGCAGCGAGCTGCTCGCGCTCATCAACGACATCCTCGACCTGTCGAAGGTGGAGGCGGGCCGCATGGACATGCATCCCGCGCCGGTGGTGCTGAGCCGCATCGAGGAGGACTTCAAGCGCTCGTTCACCCCCGTCGCCGAGCAGCGCGGGCTGACCTTCACCGTGGAGCTTGCCGACGGCGTGCCGGAGGCGGTCGTGACCGACGAGCAGCGGCTCCAGCAGGTGCTCAAGAACCTGCTCTCGAACGCGTTCAAGTTCACGGAGCGCGGCGGGGTGACCCTCAGCGTGGCGCCCGCGGACGCGGACGAGGGGTTCGATGCCGAGGCGCTGCGCCAGGCCGCGCACGTGGTGGCCTTCTCGGTGCGCGACACCGGCATCGGCATCTCCGACGACAAGCTGGGGCCGATCTTCGAGGCCTTCCAGCAGGCCGACGGAACCACCAGCCGGCGCTACGGCGGCACCGGCCTGGGGCTGTCGATCAGCCGCGAGATCGCCCGGCTGCTCGGCGGCGAGCTGAGGGCCGCGAGCGTGGTCGGGGAGGGCAGCGAGTTCACCCTCTTCCTGCCCGCCGAGCTCGACCCGCTCAGCCTGCCGACGGCGCCCGCGCCGGCGGACACCAACGGCGACTCGGTGATCCCGCCGACCCCGGTCGACGATCCGGTCGCGGCCCGGGAGGCCTCGTTCGAGGGCAAGAAGATCCTCATCGTCGACGACGACGTGCGCAACGTCTTCGCGCTGACCAGCGTGCTCGAGCCGCGCGGGGCGACGGTGCTGTTCGCGGAGAACGGCCGCCGCGGGATCGAGACGCTGGAGCGCACGCCCGACGTGGACCTCGTCCTGATGGACACGATGATGCCCGAGATGGACGGCAACGAGACCACGCGGGCGGTGCGGGCGATGCCCGCGTTCAAGGAGCTGCCGATCGTCGCGCTCACCGCCAAGGCGATGAAGGACGACCGCCATCGGAGCTTCGCCGCCGGGGCATCCGACTACATCACCAAGCCGGTCGACGTGGACCGGCTGCTGTCGGTGATTCGCAGCTGGCTGGACGCCTAGGCGCGACCGGGGGGCCGGCATGGCGAACATCCTGATCGTCGACGACCTGCCGGAGAACCTGATGGCGCTGCGCGCCGTGCTCGACCCCCTGGGCCACCGGGTCGTGGAGGCCAGCTCGGGCGAGCAGGCGCTGAAGCGCCTGCTCGAGGAGGACTTCGCGCTCGCGCTGCTGGACGTGCAGATGCCCGGGCTCGACGGCTTCGAGACGGCGGAGTACATCCGCCGCAGAGAGCACACGCAGGACCTGCCGATCATCTTCCTGACCGCGATCGACAAGGAGCGCCACCACGTGTTCCGCGGCTACTCGGTGGGCGCGGTCGACTACCTGTTCAAGCCGTTCGACCCGGACGTGCTGCGCTCGAAGGTCTCCGTCTTCGTGGACCTGCACGAGAAGACCGGCGCGCTGAGGGAGAGCGAGGAGCGCTTCCGGACGGCGTTCCTCGACGCCCCGATCGGCATCGCGCTGGTCAGCAAGGACGGCCGCCTGAGCCAGGTGAACCGCGCCCTCTGTGAGATCACCGGGCGCTCCCAGGCCGAGTTGATCGGGGCGGAGCTGGACTACCTCGCCGAACGCGACGACGCTCGCGCCGTGAAGCGCATGCTCTCCGGCGACCTGCCGACGTACCAGGCCGAGCGCCGGCTCAACCACAAGGACGGCCACCACGTGGATGTGCTGCTCACGATCTCCCCGACGCTGGGCGCGGAGGGCGAGCCCGTGGGCGCCATCGCCCAGACGGTCGACCTGACCGAGCGCACCAGGGCCGAAACGGAGCGCTCCGAGCGCCTGCGCGAGCAGGGCGCCCGGGAGCAGGCCGAAGCTGTGTCGAACACCATCCGCAAGCTCCAGAGCGTGGCCGACGTGGCACTCGCGCACCTCGCGCTGGACGACCTCCTCATCGAGCTCTGCGAGCAGGTGAGCGGCGTGTTCGAGGCGGACTGCTCGGCGATCCTGCTCGCCGACTCGGATGGCGAGCCGCTGAGGGTGGTGGCGGCCTCGGGCCTTCAGGCCAAGGAGCTGATGGGCACCGCCGTGGCGCAGGGTGAGGGCTTCGCCGGCCGGATGGCGGTGAGCAGGGCCCCCCAGGTGGTGCGCGGCCCCGCCGCCATGGAGGGCGGTCCGGTCCGGCGGGAGCTCGAATCCCTGATGGGCGCGCCGCTGGTGGCGGACGGGCACGTGCAGGGCGTGCTCGAGGTGGGGAGCACCGACGAGCTGAAGTTCACCACGGGCGACCTCGATCTGCTGCAGCTGGTGGCCGATCGCGCGGCGCGCGCCATCGAGCATGCGCAGCGCTACGCGCGCGAGCTGACCGTGGCCGAGACGCTGCAGCGGAGCCTGCTGCCGGCGCGGCTCCCGCAGGTGCCCGGCCTTGGCCTGGCGGCTCGGTACTACCCCGGAGGCGAGGTGGGAGGCGACTGGTACGACGTGATCCCGCTCCCGGACGACCGGGTGATGCTCGCGGTGGGCGACGTGGTGGGCCACGGGCTCGGCCGCCGCCTCGCTGATGGGTCAGCTGCGCAACGCGCTGCGCGCGCTTGCGCTCGACGGCCATTCGCCGGGAGCGCTGCTCGAGCGGCTGGATCGCCTGGTGCGCCTGGACGGCGAGGGGATGGCGACCGTGGTCTGCGCGACCCTCTCGCCGAGGCTCGACTCGATGGTGCTCGCCAGCGCCGGGCACCCGCCGCCGCTGCTGGTGGACACCAGCGGGGGAACCACCTTCGTCGAGGGCCACACCACCACGCCGCTGGGTGTCTGGAACGCGCAGCACGGCGAGGGGCGCGTGGACCTCGCGCCCGGCTCGCGGCTGCTGCTGTACACGGACGGCCTGGTGGAGGACCGGGGCAGCTCGATCGACGCCGGGCTCGAGTCGCTGCGCACGGCGGCCGTCGACGGGCCGGACGACCCGGAGGCGCTGGCGGCGGGGATCCTCGGGGCGCTGGACCGCGAGGGCGGCGGCGCGGAGGACGACGTGACCCTGCTGGTCTGCTCGACGGCGCCGGCCGCACCGCGGCCGCTGAGCCTCGTGCTACCGGCCGACCCGACGGCCCTGCGCGGCATGCGCATACGCCTCGGCCGCTGGCTGGAGGAGCTCGGCGCCGCACCGGCCGAGATGCGCGACATCCAGCTCGCCAGCCACGAGGCCTGCTGCAACGCGATGGAGCACGGCTACGAATTCGGGGACAACACGCTGGAGCTGGCGGCGAGCAAGTCGGACGGCGGCGTGAGGATCGTCGTCACGGACGAGGGCCGCTGGCGCGAGCCGCACGGGCCCAACGGAACCAGGGGACGGGGCATCGACGTGATGCGCGAGCTGATGGGCGAGGTCGACGTGGTGCGCAGCGACGAGGGCACCCGCGTCGAGATGAGCCGCTCGCTCGACGACCCCGCCCTCGGCTCCGGCCGCTGACTTTTCGCCCCGTTCGTCGCGTCGGCGTGAGTAGGCTTGTCCTCCCCAGAGGAGGTCAGGCATGGCACGCATCAAGCTTCCGTCGCCGGCGATGGCGATCTCGCTGCTGGCCCTGTTCGTGGCGCTCGGCGGGACGGGCTACGCGGCCGTGAAGATCAACGGCAAGAACATCAAGACCAGGACGATCACCGGCAAGAAGGTCAAGAACAACACCCTCACCGGCAAGCAGATCAGGGAGTCGAGGCTCGCCACCGTGCCAAGGGCCAGACGCGCCACGAGCGCCACGAGCGCCACGACCGCCGGCACCGCGAACGGGCTGAGCGGCCCGGCGCCGGCCGGCTTCCTGTCCTCGGCCAAGGTCGGCACCACCGGGCTGATCAAGCTGCCGAAGGCGGCAAGCCTCGCGGCCGCGCCGCGCAGGACCATCCTCACCAAGGGCCCCTTCAGCGCCAACGCCCGCTGCTACGACGACGGCACCGGCAAGGAGACGCTCAAGGTGGGCGTGGCGAGCACCGTGCCCGGAAGCGACGTGAACGACGTGATCGGCACCGTCGACGACAACTTCATGACGGTGGCGGCGAACCCCAATCCGGGGGACTTCAACTCGGACCTCGACTTCGCGACGCTCGCGACGCCGACCGGGGTGACGCTCGTGATGGCCGCCCACGGCGGAGTGAACGCGCTCGGCAGCGCGTGCTTCATCTCGGCCAACTCGCTCTCGCACCCGTAGGTGGCCGGCATGAGACGACACTTCAAAACGCCCTCCGCGTCGACCGCCGTGGCCCTGCTCGCGCTGTTCGTGGCACTGGGCGGGACCGGCTACGCCGCCGTCAAGGTCAACGGCAAGAACTCAAGACCAGGACCGATCACCGGCAAGAAGTTCAAGAACAACACGCTCACCGGCAAGCAGATCAGGGAGTCAAGGCTCGCCACCGTCCCAAGGGCGAGGCGCGCCACGAGCGCCACGAGCGCCACGACCGCCGGCACCGCCAACGCGCTGGCGCGGTGGGGCGGCGGGCGGGCTCGTCCGTGCGGGCAAGGTGCTCGACACGAATCTCGTGACGCTACCGGCGGTCGGGAACAGCGCGGGTACCTCGCCGCTGCGAACGGTGTTCACCCGCGGCCCGTTCTCGCTCCAGGTGGCGTGCTGGAACGCGCCCGCGGGCAAGACTGCGATCCGGCTGAGGTTCACCAGCACCGAGGCCGGGCAGCGTCATCAACAACCAGCTGCTCCCGCTCGACCACGACCGATGAACAGGTCGTTCAGGGATCCCGACGACGCAGGGGTGGCGATGGCCGCGCCAAGTGGCGCAGCGCTCGCCACAGCGTCTACTACGGGCTCAAGAGGCTGGGCGCGACTGCCTCGTTCGCGGTCGACGGCGTGCGCAACGCCGTAGCGCCCGCCGTCTCGACGGCCTTGCCGAAGACGAGCTCGCCGTCGGCGGCGTCCACCGTCACCGTGTCGCCGGGGCCGAACTCGCCCTCGAGCAGCTTCAGCGCCAGCTTGTCCACCAGCTGCTTCTGGATCACGCGCTTGAGCGGGCGGGCGCCGTAGGTGGGGTCGTAGCCGAGGTTGCCGATCAGCTCCTTGGCCTTGCCGGTCAGCTCCACCTCCACGCCACGCTCGCGCACGCGGTGGATCAGGCGGTCGACCTGCAGCTCCACGATCTCGCCGATCTCCTCCCGCGAGAGGGAGCGGAACTCCACGATCTCGTCGAGGCGGTTCACGAACTCGGGCTTGAAGGTGGCCTCCACCCCGGCCATGCCGCCGGGCACGTTGGAGGTCATGATCACCACGGTGTTGGTGAAGCTCACGGTGCGGCCCTGGCCGTCGGTGAGGCGGCCGTCGTCCATCAGCTGGAGCAGCACGTTGAACACCTCGTCGCTGGCCTTCTCGATCTCGTCGAGCAGCACCACCGAGTAGGGCCGGCGGCGCACGGCCTCGGTGAGCTGGCCGCCCTCGTCGTAGCCCACGTAGCCGGGGGGCGCGCCGACCAGGCGCGAGACCGAGTGCTTCTCCATGTACTCGGACATGTCGATCCGCACCATCGCCTGCTCGGAGTCGAACATGAACTCGGCCAGCGCTCTCGCCAGCTCGGTCTTGCCGACGCCCGTGGGGCCCATGAACAGGAAGGTGCCGATCGGGCGGTCGGGGTCCTGGAGGCCGGCGCGTGAGCGGCGCAGCGCGTTCGATACGGCCTCGACCGCCTCGTCCTGCCCGATCACCCGCTCGTGCAGGCGCTCCTCCATGTGGACGAGCTTCTCGACCTCGGACTCCATCAGGCGCGACACGGGGATGCCCGTCCAGCGGGCCACGACCTCGGCCACGTCCTCCTCGTCGACCTCCTCCTTGAGGAACGTGCGGTCGGCCTGGAGCTCGCGCAGCCTGGCCTCCTGCTCGCGCACCTCCTCCTCGAGCTTGGGGATGTCGCCGTAGCGCAGCGAGGCGGCCCGCTCGAGGTCGGCCTCGCGCTCGGCGCGCTCGGCGTCGCGGTGGGCCTGCTCGAGGCGCTCCTTCGCGCCGCGGATCGCGTCGATGGCCTCCTTCTCGGCCATCCAGTGCGCCTTCATCTCGTTCACCTGCTCGCGCAGGTCGGCCAGCTCGCGCTCGATCGCGGCGCGGCGCTGCTTGCTGGCGTCGTCCTTCTCCTTCTTCAGCGCCTGGTGCTCGATCTCCAGCTGCTGCACGCGCCGGTCCACCTCGTCGATCTCGGTGGGCATCGAGTCGATCTCGATGCGCAGCCGCGACGCCGCCTCGTCGATCAGGTCGATCGCCTTGTCGGGAAGGAAGCGGTCCGCGATGTAGCGCTGAGAGAGGCTGGCGGCGGCCACGATCGCGGAGTCCTGGATGCGCACGCCGTGGTGCACCTCGTAGCGCTCCTTCAGCCCGCGCAGGATGGCGACGGTGTCCTCGACGCTCGGCTCGCCGACGTGGATCGGCTGGAACCGGCGCTCCAGCGCCGCGTCCTTCTCGATGTGCTTGCGGTACTCGTCGAGCGTGGTGGCGCCCACCGCGCGCAGCTCGCCGCGCGCGAGCATCGGCTTGAGCAGGTTGGCGGCGTCGACGGCGCCCTCGGCGGCGCCGGCGCCCACGATCGTGTGCAGCTCGTCGAGGAACAGGATCACCTGGCCCTCGGCATCGGCGATCTCCTTGAGCACGGCCTTGAGGCGGTCCTCGAACTCGCCGCGGTACTTGGCGCCCGCGATCAGCGAGCCGATGTCGAGCGCGATCACCCGCCGGTCGCGCAGCGACGTGGGCACGTCGCCGGCCACGATCCGCTGGGCGAGGCCCTCGGCGATGGCCGTCTTGCCCACGCCGGGCTCGCCGATCAGGACAGGGTTGTTCTTCGTGCGCCGCGAGAGCACCTGGATCACGCGCCGGACCTCCTCGTCGCGGCCGATCACCGGGTCGAGCTTGCCCGCCTCGGCGGCCTCGGTGAGGTCGCGGCCGAAGCGCTCGAGCGCCTGATAGCGGTCCTCGGGGTTCTGGTCGGTCACGCGGTGGGGGCCGCGCACCTCCTCGACGGCCTCGGCGAGCTGCGAGCGCGAGGCGCCGGCGTCCACCTTGGGGTCGTCGGCCAGGGCGAGCAGCAGGTGCTCGGTGGAGACGAACTCGTCGCCCATGGAGCGCGCCGCCTCGTCGGCGTGCTTGAGCACGTCCACCAGGTCGGAGCCCAGCGACGTGGGTGCCTCGCCGTCGCCGGTGACGGTGGGCAACGCGTCGAGCGCCTCGTTGGCGCGTCGGCGGACCGACTCGGGGTCGGCGTTCGCCCGCCGCAGCACCGGCACGACGATCCCGCCGTCCTGCTCCAGCAGCGCGAGCAGCACGTGCTGCGGCGCCACCTGCGAGTTTCGGCGCGCGCCGGCGAGCCGCTGAGCGGCCGCGATGGCCTCCTGGGCCTTGACTGTGAAGCGGTCCTGTTGCATTAGAAATCTAAGTCTGGTGCGCTTAGGTTTTCATCGAGGCTAGCAGCCGCGCTCCAGAGCGTCTACGGTCTAGCCGTGAGCGACGGAGACGGACCTGATCCGGAGCGCGTTCGGCCAGGAGGTCGACCTGGTCGCCTTCTTCGCCGATGAGGCCAGGGCGCGAGAGTTGCTGACCGAGTTGCTCCACCCCGATGCCGAGTTCGAGTTCATCCGCTCGGCGGGAGAAGGCGGCGCCTTCGGGGAGATCGGGCCCCGCCAGGGCGTCGAGGGTGTGGTCGAGGCGTGGGGGCACTGGCTCGAGCCGTTCTCCAGCTACCGCATCCAGGCACGGGGGGCATTCGCGATCGAGGGCGGGCTTCTGACCGTCGTTCACGCGTCCGGTGTCACCCGTACCGGCGCCGTTGCGCTCGAGGAGGATCAGGCTTCGGTGTGGCGCCTCCACGACGGCAAGGTGTCGCGCTGGGAGGCGTGGCTCCACGCGGGGGACGCCAAGGCTGCCTGCGGGCGTCTAGGGGTTCGCCGGGCAGTTGCGCAGGTAGTCCTCGCCGGGGGAGGCGGGCGGCTGGTCCGGGCAGTCGTAGTTCGGATCGGGATTCTGGGGGCTGTTGCGCTCGGCGCACTGCTCGAACTCGAGCTGGGACCGCGGCGGGTCGCACTGCAGGCCGCCCTGGTCGGGCTCCGCCTGCTGGGCGGCCGCCACAGTCGCGCTCGCCGTGGCACGGTCGCCGGAGCCCGGATCGCTGACCACGGCCGTGTATGTGCCGGTGATCGCGTCGGACACGCGCGGGAACGTGTAGGAGCCGCTGCCGGAGCCGTTGGTCCGGATGCTGTAGCTCTCGCTCGCGCCGTCGGGGCGGGTGAGCCTGACCGACAGGGTCACGTTCGGGCGGAACCCCGACGCGCTGAGCGTGTAGGTGTCCGCCGCGGTGCCGGACGACGGCGAGAAGGAGGCCGCCGGGTTCGTCGTCGGCTGTGCCCGCGCTCTTCGTCTTCGTCTGGTCTCGGGCGGATCCGGGTTCGGCAGGTAGCAGGAGCCGGCGAAGTCCCGCCTGCGGTACACGCGCAGGTACTCGTCGCCGTTGTAGTCGCTGTAGATGCGCCCGAAGTCGACGTAGTCGCACGGCGGTGGCGGCCTGTAGTTCGGCGGACAGCCGTGGCAAGTCGCGGTCTTCACGTACACGGGCTCCAGCAGCGGGTTGCCGCAGCGGCAGCGCACCACCGGCACTCCCTTGTCGTCCACCAGCACCGCCGTGCCCGCCTGGAGGATCGCCTGGAACGCCACCGCGCGGCCGTCCACGAACGAGTGGTTGGTCACACGGGTGTCCCGGGTGAGGGTCACCGGGCGAAGGTCGCGGATATAGCGCGCCACCGCGCCGATGTCCGGCTCCACGTCCAGCACGCGCGCCCACTCCTTGAGGCGGTCGGGGCGTGCGCGCAGCGACCGGATCAGCAGCTCGCGATCGCAGACGAGGTCGGAGCCCGTGCCGCCGTAGGGGCCCGAGCCCACGTCCACCCGTTCGCTGCCACTGACGTCGGCCGGCCCCGTAAAGGGGTCCGGCCCCTTGTCCTTCGGCTTCTGGAAGGTGACCGTCTGGCCTTTGTCGCCGCTGTCGCCGTCGTCGTCGCCACCGCCGCAGGCGGACAGGCCCGACGCCCCGATGAGGAGCGCCGCCGCGATGACGGGCCAGAGTCGTCGATACGCGCGCACGAGTCGCCCCGAGTATCCCCCCGATGGGGGATATCCGCCAGCACCTGCACGCTCCGGCTCAGACTTCAGCGCTTCTTCCTGCCGAGCCGCTTGATCGTGAGCTCCCAGCGGATCGTGGTCGTGGACGAGTCCTCGGCCCCGGTCTGCTGGTCGCGGCCCTTGCCGATCACGATGTGCTTGCCGTAGCGGAACAGATCCCGAGCGGGCAGCTTGGTGCCGATGTCCCTGCTCTTGTCCACATCTCGGTCGAGCAGCGACGGCCAGGCGATGCCGCCCACGGGGCAGTTGTAGAACGGGCCGAGCGGTAGGACCAGCGACTGCTGGAGGCCGATCACTTCCTTGCGGCCCGAGAGGTAGTCCAGGTCGGCGTACAGCACCGACCGCTTCGTTCCGCAATCGGGGGCCTTGGGGGCTGTCCCGGTGCCGTCGCCGTAGGAGCAGACCTTGGCGCCCGACTCGGTGCGGGTGCCGTTGCGCGTGATCTTGGACCGCAGGTCGAGGATCGCCTTGCCGCGCTTGCCCTGCATCACGATCGGGGTCGACCTGCCGAACTTGAAGATCTTCACGACCTCGGGCTTGGACTTGAAGCGGACGGTCTCCTTGCCGCTGCCCACGGAGTTCGAATCGCAGTCGAACTGCTTGGCGTGCTGGTGCGTCCAGGTCGTCTTCTGCACGCCCTCCACCTGCACGCGGAACTTGCCCTGCTGGACGAAGGGCGCCTTCGCGGCGGCCGGCGCGGCGGTCAGGGCTCCCGCCACCAGGGCCAGGGCGGCGGAGCGGATGAGTAGCGAGTCCATGCTTCCTCCTAGGTCGATCATGTCGGGCGCCCATCCTGCGCCCTGGACGCCCGTAGGGGAAACAGCGATTCCGTGTGTGAGCTACGCGCTTCTGTTGTTGCGGCTGATCCGGATCCGCACCGCTTCGCCCGGCGGGGTGAGCGCCGTGCCCGGCGGCTCGTAGCGCACCAGCTCCGCCTTGGCGGCACGCCGGATCCGGGCTATCTCCTGCTCGAGCCCCTCGCGCATCCGGTCGGTGGCGCGCTCGAGGTTGCGCATCCGGCGCTGCATCCGCTCCAGCTCCTGTTCCAGCTCGAACACCCTCTCCACACCGGCCAGGTTCATGCCGAGCTCGGTGGTCAGCTCCTGGATCCGCCGCAGCCGCGCCACGTCGTCGTCCGAGTACAGCCGCGTGTTCTTCGGCGACCGCTGCGGCGTGATCAGGCCGCGCGACTCGTAGATGCGGAGAGTCTGAGGGTGCATGCCGGCCAGCTCTGCCGCCACCGAGATCATGTAGACCCCTCGCACGCGCGGGTCGTTGGCCATCAGGCGTCCCTCCCCTTGAGGATCCGCTCACGCGGGTTGTCGTCGATCACCGTGGCCAGCTCGTCGACCACCTCGCGCTGCTCCTTGGACAGCGAGCGGGGCACGTCGATCGCCAGGCGATAGTGGATGTCGCCCCGGCCCTTGCCTCCGAGCCGTGGCGGACCCTCGCCGCGCAGCCGCTGGACCGTGCCGTGCTGGGTGCCCGGCGCCACGCGGATTCGCTTCGAGCCGTTGAGCGTGGGCACCTCGATCGTCGCCCCGCGGATGGCCTCGGGGATGGTCACCGGCACCTCCACCTCGATGTTGTCCCCACGGCGCTTGAACAGCTTCGACTCCGGCACCCGGGTGACCGCGTAGAGGTCGCCCGGCGGCCCGCCACGCCGGCCCGCCTCGCCCTTGCCGGCCAGCCGCACGCGGCTGCCGTCGCGCACGCCGGCGGGGATGTTCACCTTGTAGCGCTTGACCTGGCGCGTGTAGCCGGCGCCGTTGCAGGTCTCGCACGGGTCGGTGATCTCGGTGCCGGTGCCGCCGCACTTGTGGCACGGCTGGGAGATCGAGAACAGCCCCTGGGACTCCGCCTCCACGCCGCGCCCGTTGCAGGCGCTGCACACCTGGGGCGTGGTGCCGGGCTTGGCGCCGGTGCCGTGGCAGGTCGGGCATGGCGCCGACAGCGGCACGCTCACCGGGATCTGGGCACCCTCCATCGCCTGGTCGAAGGACACGTGCACCTCGGTCTCGAGGTCCCGCCCGCGCTCCGGCCGTGGGCCGGCGCCACGCGACCGCCTCCACCGCCGAAGAGGTCGGAGATGATGTCGCCGAAGCCGCCCGGGAAGCCCTGCCGCCGCGGAACGAGCCGGGGTCGAACCCGCCGCCGCCGAAGATGCCACCACCCGAGTCGTACTCGCGCCGCTTCTTGGGGTCGGACAGGATGCCGTAGGCCTCCTGGATCTCCTTGAAGCGCTCCTCCGCGGCCGCGTCGCCCTGGTTGGTGTCGGGGTGGTACTTGCGCGCCAGCTTGCGGTAGGCCTTCTTGATCTCCTCGTCGGAGGCCTTCCTGTCAACGCCCAGCGCCTCGTATGGGTTCCTTACCGCGGGCATGGGCCTACCCGGATACGACCACGCGTGCAGGACGGAGCACCATGCCGTTCAGCCGGTAGCCCTTCTCCACCACATCGAGCACGACCCCGGTGTCGGCCTCCTGGTCCTCGCGGGTGGAGAGCGCCTCATGCACCTCGGGGTCGAACTTCTCGCCCTTCGGATCGAACTGCTCGACGCCGTTGCGCGCGAGCACCGAAATCAGCTCCGAGTGCACCAGGCGCACGCCGTCGGCCAGGTGAGCCTCGCCGTCCTCCGCCGAGGCGAGTGCCCGCTCGAGGTTGTCCACCACCGGCAGCAACTCGCCGACGAGCCCGCCCTTGGCGCGCGCGCCCGCCGCGGCGATCTCCTTCGCCGCCCGCTTGCGGTAGTTCTCGAGATCGGCCTGGGTGCGCTGAGCGAGAGCGAGATACTCGTCTCGCTCCCGCTCCACCGAGTTTCAGTCCCCAGTCCCCCGTCCCCAGGAACGTCATCGTCGGGGCCGGCTCGGTCGCAGGAGGCTGGTCCGCCTGGACCTCGTCCTGGGGACTGGGGACTGGGGACTGGGGACTGGCCTCTTCTTCGTTACTCACGATCCTCAACAACCTCGGCGTCGACGACCTCCTCCTCGTCACCAGCAGCCTCGGCGCCATCGCCGTTGCCCTGCTCCTGCTGCTGCGCAGCAGCAGCCGCGTACATCTGCTCCGACACCGCGTGGAACGCGGTCTGCAGCGCCTCGGTCTTGGCGTTGATCTCGGAGGCGTCCTCGGACTCGAGCGAGCCGCGAACGTCCTCGATCGCCTTCTTGATGCCCTCCTTCGAGGACTCGTCGACCGAGTCGCCCAGCTCCTCGAGCTGCTTGTCGGCCTGATACGCGGCGTTCTCCGCGTTGTTGCGGGCCTCGACCAGCTCGCGCTGGCGGCGGTCCTCGTCGGCATGGGACTCGGCGTCCTTGACCATCCGCTCGACCTCTTCGTCGGACAGGCCCGAGCCGGCCTTGATCTCGATCTTCTGCTCCTTGCCCGTGCCGAGATCCTTGGCGGTCACGTTGAGTATGCCGTTGGCGTCGATGTCGAAGCCGACTTCGATCTGCGGCACGCCTCGCGGCGCCGGCGGGATGCCGGTGAGCTGGAACTTGCCGAGCGACTTGTTGTAGGAGGCCATCTCGCGCTCACCCTGCAGCACGTGGACCTCCACGCTCGTCTGGTTGTCCTCCGCGGTGGAGAACACCTCGGACTTGCGCGTGGGGATCGTGGTGTTGCGCTCGATGAGCTTGGTCATCACGCCGCCCTTGGTCTCGATGCCGAGAGTGAGCGGGGTGACGTCCAGCAGCAGCACGTCCTTCACGTCGCCCGCCAGCACGCCCGCCTGGATGGCGGCGCCCACGGCCACGACCTCGTCGGGGTTCACGCCTCGGTGCGGGTCCTTGCCGGTGAGCTCCTTCACCTTCTCCTGCACGGCGGGCATCCGGGTCATGCCGCCCACCATCACGATGTGGTCGATCGAGTCGCCGGAAACGCCGGCGTCCTCCATCGCCTGCTTGGTGGGCCCGACCACGCGGTCGATCAGCGAGCTGGTGAGCTCGTTGAGCTTGGCGCGGGTGAGCCGCTGGTTGAGGTGCTTGGGGACCGAGTCGACCGCCGTGATGAACGGCAGGTTGATCTGGGTCTCCTGCGCCGAGCTGAGCTCGGTCTTGGCCTTCTCGGCCTCCTGGTAGAGGCGCTGCAGGGCCATCTTGTCCTGCGAGAGGTCCTGGCCCTCGGCCTTCTTGAACTCGTCGACGAGCCAGTCGACGATCGTCTTGTCGAAGTTGTCGCCGCCCAGGTGGTTGTCACCCGCGGTGGCCTTGACCTCGAACACGCCGTCGCCGATCTCGAGCACCGACACGTCGAACGTGCCGCCGCCGAGGTCGAAGACGAGGATCGTCTGATCCTTCTCGGCCTCCTTGTCGAGCCCGTACGCGAGCGACGCCGCGGTGGGCTCGTTGATGATGCGCTTCACGTCGAGGCCGGCGATCTTGCCGGCGTCCTTGGTGGCCTGACGCTGGTCGTCGTTGAAGTACGCGGGAACCGTGATCACCGCGCCGTCGACCGTGTCGCCGAGGTAGGCCTCGGCGTCGGCCTTGAGCTTCTGAAGGATCATCGCGCTGATCTCGGGCGGCGGGAACTCCTTGCCGCCGGCCTTGATCAGGGCGTCGCCGTTGGGGCCGCGGACGACCTCGAACGGGACGATCGTCTCCTCCTCCTTGACCTCCGCCTCCTTGCGCCCCATGAAGCGCTTGACGGAGAACACCGTGTTCTCGGGGTTGGTCACGGCCTGGCGCTTCGCTGGGGCGCCCACCAGGCGCTCGCCGCTCTCGGCGAACGCGACCACGGACGGGGTCGTGCGTGCGCCCTCGGCGTTCTCGACGACGACGGGCTCGCCGCCCTCGAGGATCGCCATGCAGCTGTTGGTCGTGCCAAGATCGATTCCGATGGTCTTGCCCATCGCAGGAACTCCTCTTCTTCGGATTCAGAAAATCTGAGTGTGAGTATGGCAGATTCGGAAACCCTTGCCCACGTCCACGAAGACGTGCTCCGGAGCGCGTTCGCCGGCTTCGGCGCGCAGGACCCGGGCGCCATCGCCGACCGCTTCCACGAGCAGGGCGAGCTCGTGCTGCACGGCGGCATGGCGCGGCTGACCGGCGACCGCCACGTCGGGCGGGACGCCGTGCAGGACTGGTTCGCTGACTGGTTCGAGACGATGGAACTGGACTCGGCCGCCATGGATCACATGGCGCCGGTGGGCGAGCGGCTGGCCATGGTGGGGCATCAGAGCTCACGCTCGGCGTCCGTCGGTGCCCCGGCGGCCACCCGGTTCGGGGTGATCTGCTCGTTCCGCGACAGGCTGATCGGGCGCTTCGACCTGTTCCAGGATCCGGAGGAGGCGCGCGGCGCACTGGGCCTCGACCGCTGGCCGTGGGAAGACCACACCGTGGCGGCCGAGCCCTTCGACTCGGCCGACGCCCTTGCACTGCGCCGCGAGCTCGAAGCCGATCTGGCGGACCGTTACGGCGGCGACACCGAGCCGGGCGCCAAGCCGGACGGCGAGACGGTCCTCGCGTTCCTTGTGGCTCGTGACCGCGGCGGGGAGGCGGCGGGATGCGGCGCCCTGCTGGAGCTCGGGGACGGCGTGGCGGAGATCAAGCGCATGTACGTGCGTCCGGGCCACCGCGGGCGCGGCCTGTCGCGCCGAGTGCTCGAGGCGCTCGAACGCGAAGCGCTGCGCCGCGGCTTCGACCGGATCCGGCTGGAGACCGGCGAGCGCCAACCGGAGGCGATGAGCCTGTACCGCAGCGCCGGCTACGAGGAGATCGACCGCTTCGGGCCCTACGCCGACTCGCCGCTGTCGCGCTGCTTCGAGCGGCGGCTGCGCTAGCCCTCGGGCAGCGGTCGCGGCGGCCTGAGCCTGGGCACCAGCTCCACCGCCACGATCGAAGCGAGGATGAGCGCGGCTCCCAGCCAGGAGACCGCGCTCAGCCTTTCGTCGGCCAGCAGATAGCCGAAGAGCCCCGCGAACGCCGGCTCGCTCGCCAGGATCAGGGCGGTGCGGGCCGGCGACGCGTGCTGCTGGGCGTAGGACTGGACGAAGAAGCCCAGCGCGCTGGCCACCAGCGAGGTCACGATCAGCGCCGACCAGACCGTCGCCCCCTCGGGCCTCTCGAGGTCGCCCGCGAGCCCCGCTATTGCCAGGCAGACGATCCCGCACAGGCCGAGCTGCACCACCAGTAGCGCGCCAACGTCGTGGTCGCGCACGCCGCGGGCCGTGACGAGGATGTGGCCGGCGAAGGCCACGGCGCACAGGAGCACGAGACCGTCGCCGCGCAGGGTGAAATCGCCGCCCGCGCCCGACAGCAGGTACAGCCCCACCGCGGAGGCCACCGCCCCGATCCACGCGATGGCGGGCAGGCGGTCACGCAGGAACGCCCATCCCAGCAGTGGCGTGATCACCACCACCAGGCCGGTGATGAAGCCCGTGTTCGAGGCCGTCGTCTCCTCCAGCCCGAGCGTCTGGAACACGTAGCCGGCGGTGAGGAACGCCCCCATGAGCAGCCCGGCGCGCCAGCCGGCCGCCGACAGGCCCCGCAGCTGCCTGCGAAAGACGATCGCCACCACCAGCGCCGCGGGCACGAAGCGGTAACCGAGGAACGCCATCGTGGGCAGCAGCGCGATCGCGTCCTGCACCATCACGAAGGTCAGGCCCCAGACCGCCGCGATGCCCACCAGCCCCGCCTCGGCGGCGAGGACGCGCCTATCGCTCAAGCTCACCGCGCGCGTAGGGGCACATGCGCCGCAAGGGACACTCCTCGCAGCGCGGGGCGCGGGCGTGGCAGGTGCGGCGCCCGTGGCGGATCAGCGACACGTGCGACTCGTAGGGGTCGCTGCCCTTCGAGAGCCGCAGCATCTCGTCGTGGGCCTCGTCGAGCGGGGCGCCCGGCCGGAACAGTCCCAGCCGCGTGCCCACCCGGTACACGTGGGTGTCCACCGGCACGTCGTGGCGGCCGAAGGAGAACAGCAGCACGCACGCCGCCGTCTTGCGCCCCACGCCCGGCAGCTCGCATAGCTCCGCGCGCGCCTGCTCGAGCGGCTCGTCCGCCAGGCGGGACAGGTCGTCGTCGCCAATGGCCTCGAGGATCGCCTGGATCCGCGGCGCCTTGGTCACGCCCAGGCCGCCGGGCCTGATCGCCTCCACCACCTCCTCGACCGGCGCGTCGCGCACCTCGTGCCATGAGCCGAAGCGGTCGCGCAGGCGCTCGTAGGCCACGTCCCGGTTGCGGTCGTTGGTGTTCTGGGACAGCACGGTCAGCACCAGCTCGTCGATCGGAGCCCGGTGCGCGCGTGCCGACGGGCGGCCGTACTCCGCCGCCAGCTTCTCCAGGATCGTGCGCAGCCGCTTCGGCGGCGGGGGCTTCCAGGCCATCGGCCCGAGCGTACCTCTGGCACGATGCGCGGCCGGATGGCGCAGACCACCGAGCACCGTGCAGGGGTGGATGGGATCGACGCCTTCTGGCGCCGGTACGAGCCGGACACGGGCGCGGAGCCCGTGGTCTACCTGCACGGGGTTCCCAACAACGCGGACCTGTGGCAGCCGTTCCTCGAGCGCACCGGCGGATTCGCCCCCGACCTGCCGGGGTTCGGGCGGTCCGCCAAGCCCGCCTCGTTCGACTATTCGATCGCCGGCTACGACCGCTGGATCGAGGCGTACCTCGACGCCCTGCCGCTCGACCGGTTCTCGCTGGTGGTGCACGACTGGGGCACGGTGGGGCTGGCCACCGCGCAGCGGCTGCAGAAGCGGCTCGCGCGGCTGGTGGTGATCGCCGGCGTGCCTCTGCTGCCCGGGTACGAGTGGCACAGGGTGGCGCGGATCTGGCGCACGCGGTTCGCGGGCGAGATGTTCATGGGCCTGAGCACGAAGTGGGCGATGCGGCGCACGCTGCCGGCGCCGCTGGTCGACCAGGTGTGGGCGCACTTCGACCACGGCACCCAGAGGGCGATCCTCAAGCTCTACCGCTCCGCGCAGCCCGAGGTGCTCGCGCGCGCGGGCGAGAACCTGGGCCGGATCGACTGTCCCGCGCTGGTGCTCACCCCCACCTCCGACCCCTACATCGGCCCTGAGTTCGGCGTGGCCTACGCCAAGGCGCTGGGGAACGCGGAGCAGCGGCCGGTGGAGGGCGCGGGGCACTGGCCGTGGCTCGACCGGCCCGCCGTTATCGACGACGTCGCGGCGTTCCTGGCTGGCTAGGCTGGAGCGGGTGCCGCGCAAGCGTCTGGTAGCCCTGGCCCTGGTGTGCGTCGCCCTCGCGGGCTGCAACGGGGACGACGAGAGCGAGGATGTCGACCGCACCAGCGCCACGCCGCCGGCTGCGGAGACCACCACTCCCGCCGGGGACGACCCCAGCGGCCGGCCTCGCACCGAGACCGTGGCCACCGGCCTGGAGGCGCCATGGGAGCTGGCCTTCCTCCCGGACGGGCGGGCGCTGGTGACCGAGCGGCCCGGGCGCGTGCGCCTCCTCTCGAAGGACCTGAAACTGCGCGGGCGGCCGGTGGCCGAGATCGACGTCGCCCAGATCGGCGAGGGCGGCCTGCTGGGCCTTGCGGTGGACCCCCAGTTCGAGCGCAACAGCTTCGTCTACCTCTACCGCACCACCGACTCCGGCAACGAGGTGCTGCGCTACCGCTTCGCGGGCGGCAAACTCGAGGAGGACGCGCGGATCCTCGACGGCCTCCAGGCGGCGCCGATTCACGACGGCGGCCGGCTGCGGTTCGGGCCCGACGGCCTGCTGTACGTGACCACCGGCGAAGCGGGGAACCCGGCGCTCGCCCAGGACGACGACTCGCTGAACGGCAAGCTGCTGCGACTGCGCGGCTTCCGTGGCGAGAGGGCCGACGCCGAGATCGTCTCCAAGGGCCACCGCAACGTGCAGGGGCTGGACTGGGAGCCAAGTACCGAGCGGCTCGTGATCACCGAGTTCGGGCCCGAGTCCGACGACGAGGTGAACGTGATCGAGAGGCGCGGCAACTACGGCTGGCCCGACGCTCAGGGAAGGGAGGGCGCGCCGGAGTTCAAGGAGCCGGTGGTGAACTACGAGGACGTGATCGCGCCGTCCGGCGCCACGTTCGTGCGCGCCGACGGCTCCGCCTGGACCGGGAGCTTCGTGTTCGCCGCGCTGGTGGGCGAGCAGCTACGGCGGATCGAGCTCAGCGGCGGCCGCGCGACGGTGAACGAGGCGCTGTTCCAGGGCCGCTTCGGCCGCTTCCGCACCGTCACCGAGGGACCGGACGGCGCGCTGTACGCGCTCACCAGCAACCGTGACGGGCGCGGCAGCCCGCGCGACGACGACGACCGCGTGCTCCGGATCATCCCGCCGCGGAACTAGCCGGCCGGGAGAGCGTGCCACCCTCCCGGGGTCGTGGGCGAGCTGCTCGACAACCTCACGGAGGCCTACCGCCAGGGGATCGAGGCGGCCGGCAAGGAGACCCACTTCCTGATCCTGCTCGCGTTCCTCCTCTCGTTCGGCTTCATCCGCACCAGCGCCCACATGATCCGCGCCCAGGTGAGCTGGTGGCCCGGCAACGTGCAGACCAAGGGCGGCACGCATGTGCACCACCTGGTGTGGGGGATCCTTGCGCTGCTGGTGTTCGGCTACATCGGGCTGGCGTTCGAGCCCGGGAGCCCGTGGCGCGAGATCGTGGCGATCCTGTTCGGGATCGGGATGGGCCTGACCATGGACGAGTTCGCGCTGTGGCTGAACCTCGAGGACGTGTACTGGCAGGAGAAGGGACGCCAGTCGATCGACGCCGTGATCGTGACCACCTGCCTTCTGGCGATCACCCTGCTGGGGCTCCAGTTCTGGATCGACGTGTTCGAGGCGGTGCTCGTGTTCCTGGGCATCGGGGGGCAGGAGCTGAGTGGCGGGGAGAGCGCGGCCATCCTGCTGCCGCTGCAGCTCCTGGGGGTGGGCCTTGCGGTGGTCTGCTTCCTGAAGGGGAAGACGCTCGTCGGCCTGGTCGGGCTGTTCATCCCCGCGGTGGCGCTGGTCGGCGCGATCCGCGCCGCCGAGCCCGATTCGAGGTGGGCGCGTGGGCGCGGAATCGATCGTCTAGCCTGACCGGGTGCCGCGCTCCGCGTTCTCCGTCGCGGCGCCGCCGCGGAGCCGTCCGCCGGTCGCCGCGCCACCGACAGCCTCCGCATCGGCCCAGCCTGCCCGCACGACCGGGCGCCTGGACCCATGGCGGATCGCCCCCACGCTCGTGGCGATCGCGCTGGCCGGCCTGTACCTGATCCTCAAGCCCCGGTCGCCCGACCTGGCCGCCCACCTCTTCCGCTCGGAGCTGTTCGGCCGCGAGGGCTTCACGATCTGGAACGGCCAGTGGTACGGGGGGCATCACACGCCCGCGTACTCGATCCTGTCGCCGCCACTCGGGTGGTTGCTGGGCGTGCAGCTGCTCGGAGCGCTCTCGGCGGTGGCCTCCACGATCGCCTTCACCGAGATCGCCCGCCGGCACTGGGGGCCGGTGGCGGCCCGCTGGGGAACGCTCTGGTTCGGGGCGGGCTCCGCGACGCTGCTGGCCACGAACCGGATCCCGTTCGCCCTCGGCACGGCCTTCGGGATGGCCGCGGCGCTGGCGCTCCAGCGCGACCGCCGCCTGCTCGCCCCGCTGCTGGCCGTGCTCAGCGCCATCTCGAGCCCGGTGGCGGGCCTGTTCGTGGCCATGGGCGGCGTGGCGTATGCCCTGGCCGCGCGCGGGGAGGGAGTGCCGATCAAGCGCCGCGACGGCCTCGCGCTCGCGGCGGGCGGGCTGATCCCGCCGGTGCTGCTCACCGTCGCGTTCCCCGAGGGCGGCTACGCGCCGTTCCCGTTCACCGCCTACGTGGCGATCCCGCTGTTCGCCGTAGCGGCGCTGGTGGTCCTCCCGCGCAGCGAGCGCACCCTGAGAATCGCCGTGGTGCTGTACGCGCTGGGCGCCACGGTGGCGCTGGTGGTGGACACGGCGATGGGCGGCAACGCGGTCCGGCTCGGCGCCCTGCTGGCGGGCCCGGTGCTGGCCTGCTCCCTCGGCGGCCGGGGGATGGTTCGGCCCGTGATGCCCGTGGTGCTGCTGCTCGCGGCGCTCGGCTTCTGGCAATGGTCCGCCGCGACCCGGGACCTCTACAAGGCGGCCACCGACCCCGTGGCCAAGGCCTCCTACTTCGATCCGGTGCGCGAGTACCTCCGGCTGCTGCCCGATCAGCGCCGGGTGGAGATCCCGTTCACGCTCGGCCACTGGGAGGGCGCCGAGGTGGGGGCCGAGGCCCCGCTGGCACGAGGCTGGCTGCGGCAGCTGGACACCGGACGGCACGCCATCTTCTACAAGGGCGGGCTCAACCGGCTCACCTACGCGAGCTGGCTGTCGGAGAACGCGGTGCGCTACGTGGCCCTGCCCGACGCGAAGCCCGACCGCAGCGCGTACCGCGAGCGGGCGCTGATCGAGAGCGACCTGCCCTACCTCAAGCTGCGGGCGACCTTCGACCACTGGCGCATCTACGAGGTGACCCTGCCCGCCCCGATGGTGATCTCGGAGAAGGGCTCGAACATCACGCTCGAGCAGCTGCGCTCGGACGAGGTGCTGCTGCGCGTGAAGAAACCGGGCACGGCGCTGGTGCGGGTGCGCTGGACTCCCTACTGGCTGGCCAAGGGCGGCTGCGTGGAGCGCGCGGACGAGTGGACGCGCGTGACGGCCAGCAAACAGGGATTTCTCAGGCTCGTCACCAACTTTTCGCCTGAGCGCGTGGTTCAGCGCGGCAAGCGATGCAACTCGGGTTAAGGTAACGCGATGCACGAATTCGCCTCAGGCTTTGCGAAGGCCTGGCGGGTCACCAGCCGCTGGCTCCCTCAGGGCTGGCTCGACGCCCTCCGCCAGCTCGCGCTGTTCGCCGGCGCCTACTACGCGTACCGCCTGGTCCGCGGGCTGGTGGACGGTCAGGCAGTGCTGGCGTTCGAGAACGCCCGCAACCTCGTGGACGCCGAGCGCGCGATGGGCCTGTTCTTCGAGCCGGGGCTTCAGGCCTGGGCGCAGGGCCAGGAGTGGATCGTGACCGGGGCCAACTGGATGTACGTGAACTCGCACTTCGTGGTGACCACCACGTTCCTGATCTGGCTCTACATCGCGCGCAACCACGCCTACTACTACGTGCGCAACATGTTCATGATCGGCATGGGCCTCGCCCTCGTCGGCTACCTCGCCTACCCGACCGCGCCGCCGCGCTACATGCCCGAGTGGGGCTTCACCGACACCGTCGCGGCATTCGTCGGGGACTCCGCGGAGCAGAGCGCCAACGTGCTCTACAACCCGTTCGCGGCCGTGCCCTCGATGCACGTGGCGTTCGCGCTGATGATCGGCATTCCCGCGATCAAGCTCGTGAAGCACCGGGTGGTCAAGGTCGCCTGGGGGCTCTACCCGCTGCTGGTCACGTTCGTCGTGGTCGTGACCGCCAACCACTTCTGGCTCGACGCCGCGCTCGGCGCGCTGGTGGCCGCAATCTCGGCCGCGGGCGCCTCCTACGCCCTCGGGCGTGCCCGCCCGGCCGCCTGGGCCTGGCGCACGGCCCGCCGCGAAGCGGTCGCATAGCCTTCGCGCATGGCCGAGCCCGCCCAGGGCCGCCTGACGGCGGCCGAGATGCGCGTGTGGCGCGCAACCGCCTGATCGAGTCCCGCCTCACGCCGAACGCGATCTCGATGGCCGGGCTGGTCGGCAACCTCGTCGCCGCCTTCCTGATCACCCAGGACGAGTTCTTCTTCGCCGGCCTCGCCTTCATCGCGGGCTCGGTGATGGACACGCTCGACGGGCGCTACTCGCGCATGTCCGGCAAGGGCACGCCGTTCGGGGCCTTCCTCGACTCCTCGCTCGACCGGATCGAGGAGGGCATCGTGCTCGCGGCCATCGGCGCAGAGTTCGCCAAGCGCGGCGACGACATCGCCGTGGCGGCGGTCGTGCTCGCCGTGCTGTTCAGCCTGATGGTGTCCTACACGCGCGCGCGGGCCGAGGCGCTGGGCGTGGAGTGCAAGGTGGGCATCGCTTCGCGGCCGGTGCGCGTGGTGATCATTTCGGCGGGCCTGCTGTTCGCCACCGGCCCGGGCGACATAGAGCTGCTCGAGCCGTCGGTCTACGTGCTCGCCGGGCTGGCCATCTTCACCACCGGCCAGCGGATGTGGCACGTGCGCAAGGAGCTCAGCCAGGTGGAGCCGCCGGCGGCGGAGTGAGCCGGCGGACGGGCTGGCCGGTGATCGCCGCGATCCGCTCGAAGGCCGCGTTGTAGTGGAGGACGGCCACTCCGGCCGACTCGGCGGCCGTCGCCACCAGCGCGGCCGAGTGGCCAACCGACCTCTGCGTGACCCCGCCCTGGCCGGCCAGTTGCTCGTAGATCCAGAGTGAGCGTTCCCATTCCCTGCTGCCGAGGGGGCAGGCGGGGAGCGCGTCGAGGCCCTCGCGGATCTCGGCGAATGCGCCCCGGTCGCGTGCGCCGTGGAGTAGCTCGAGCTTCACCACGTCGCAGGTGGCCACGAAGCCGTCGACCAGCGCCGCGTCAAAGGCTTCGCGCATTCCCGCGATCCCGGAACGGCGAGACCACACCCACGCGCTCGTGTCGGCGAGTTCGATCACCCCCGGCGCGGGCCGCGCTCGGCCTCGAGCACCTCGAGGGTGAGCTCGGGGAAGTCGCGCCTCGCCAGCCGCCCGCGGCGGGCACGGTCGACGACCTCTCGCAGCGCTTCGTGCACCGTGTCAGTCGTGCGTTCGGTGTTCAGGACCGCCCCCGCCTGGGCAATCAAGTCCATGTCGAGGTTGATGTTCGTGCGCTTGATCAAGTCCATCCGCACGATACACCTCTGATGGTGCATGTCATACACATCGTTGTAACGCCGCGTAATTGGCGGGGTTGTGTCTGACGCAACCCAAGCTTCTGACCAGGAGGATCCCTTGAGCAAGAACGGATCATCCAACGGCGCATCGCGCTACCAGGCGGAGAAGGTGCGCGTGGCGATCGTGGGGGTCGGCAACTGCGCCTCCTCGTTCGTGCAGGGCGTCCACTACTACAAGGACGCCGACCCCAAGGAGAACGTGCCCGGCCTCATGCACGTGGATCTCGGCGGCTACCACGTCCGGGACATCGAGTTCACGGCCGCCTTCGACATCGACTCCGAGAAGGTCGGCAAGGACCTCTCCGAGGCGATCTGGTCGGGTCAGAACAACACGATCAAGTTCGCCGACGTGCCGAAGCTGGACGTGCCGGTCTACCGCGGGATGACGCACGACGGCCTCGGCAAGTACCTGAAGGAGAAGATCACCAAGGCTCCCGGGGACACCGACGACATCGTCCAGATCCTCAAGGACACCAAGACCGACGTGGTCGTGTCCTACCTCCCCGTGGGCTCCGAGCAGGCCACGAAGTGGTACGTGGAGCAGGTGCTCGAGGCCGGCTGTGGCTTCGTGAACTGCATCCCCGTCTTCATCGCGCGCGAGGAGTACTGGGGCAACCGGTTCAAGAAGGCGGGCCTGCCGATCGTGGGCGACGACATCAAGTCGCAGGTCGGGGCCACCATCGTCCACCGCCAGCTCGCTCGCCTGTTCGGCGACCGCGGCGTGAAGCTCATGCGCACGTCGCAGCTCAACGTGGGCGGCAACATGGACTTCTACAACATGCTCGAGCGCGAGCGCCTGGAGTCCAAGAAGATCTCCAAGACCAACGCGGTCACGTCGATCATGGAGCACGAGCTGCCGGCCGACGACGTGTACATCGGCCCCTCGGACTACGTGCCGTGGCTGACCGACCGCAAGTGGGCGCACATCCGTCTCGAGGGCCAGGCCTTCGGTGACGTCCCGCTCACCGCGGAGATGAAGCTCGAGGTGTGGGACTCGCCGAACTCGGCGGGGATCGTCACCGACGCCGTGCGCTGCTGCAAGCTGGCGCTCAACAAGGGCATCGGCGGGCCGCTCGAGGCGCCCAGCTCCTACCTGATGAAGTCGCCCCCGGTGCAGGTGCCGGACTCCGTGGCGCGGGACAACACCGAGAAGTTCATCGCCGAGCACTCGGGCGCGCCGAAGCTGCCCGGCAAGGGCAAGGTCACGGCGAAGGCCGAAACGGGCTAGACCTCAGGCCTCAGACCTCAGACCTCAGGAACGGGCGGCCTTCGGCCGCCCGTTTTCGTTCAGCCGTGCGCAGGTAGCCTCCCCATGCGTGCCCGAGCAACCCTTCACGATCGCCCAGGTCACGCCCTACCCCTGGGAGCAGCATCACGAGGTGAACACGTACGTGGAGCGGCTCTCGGACGAGCTGTGCGGCCGCGGCCACCGGGTCGTGGTGGTGGCACCGTCGGAGTCGCGGGCGCTGGTGAAGGAGGGCCGGGCGAGGATCCGGGCGCTGAAGACCGACCCGGACGCGGCGTTCGACGCAGAGGGGTGCGCGACCGTGCTCGGGGTCGGCCAGAGCCTCCCGTTCCGGCGCGGCGGCTCGGTGTCGCTGCCGCTGGACGTGTCGCGATCGATCGAGGAGTTCCTGGAGCGGGCCCAGCTCGACTTCGTGCACGTGCACGAGCCGTTCGCCCCGAGCGCCTCCGGCGCCGCGCTGCGCCACTCGTGGACGCTGAACGTGGGCACCTTCCACTCCACCACCGAGCGGTTCGCCTCGACCCAGGTGGCGCGACCGCTGGTGCAGCGGCTGTTCGGCCGCCTCGACGGCCGCACGGCGGCCTTCGGCGCCACCCGCGAGATCGTGGAGCGCTACTTCCCCGGCAACTACCGCGTGATCCCCCCTGGCGCCGACCTGCTCGGCCGCGCCGAGCGGGGTGAGGGGCCGCCCGAGATCGTGTTCTCGGGCGAGGAGGAGCGCGGCGCGCTGCGGCTCTTCCTCCGAGCGCTGCGCAAGCTGCCGGTGGAGCTCGAGTGGACCGCCACGGTCTGGCTGCGCGACCCCGCCGCGGTGACCCCGCCGCCGCTGTCGCGCCGGTTGCGCGAGCGGGTGCGCTTCGCGGGCCCCGTGGACGGCTCGGAGGCACAGCACCTCTCGCGCGCGAGCATCGCGGTCGCCGCCTCGGCGGGCACGGCGCCCGCGCCCCAGATGCTGCTGCGCGCGCTGGCCGGCGGGGCCGTCCCGGTGGCGTCCCAGCTTCCCCAGTACGACGAGATCCTGGGCGAGGGCGACCTCGGGCTGCTGTTCCAGCCGCGGGACGCGGTGACGCTGGCGGCCCAGCTGGAGCGGCTCCTTCGCGACGACGCCCTGGCGGGCCGCTTTCGCGAGCGGGTCGAGGCGGCGCATCCGCGCCTCGAGTGGTCGCACACGGCCGACGAGTTCGAGGCGCTGTACACCGAGATCGCCGCTCGCCGCCATCCGGAGGACGGCAATTCCTCGGTGCGCAAGCGGCTGCAGGGCCGGGACTTCATCCATGTGGACCTGCACATGCACACCGACCACTCCCACGACTGCGCCACGCCGGCGGACACGCTGCTCGATGCCGCGAAGGCGGCCGGGCTGGGAGCCATCGCGGTGACCGACCACAACGAGGTCTCCGGCGCCCACGAGGCGCGCGAGAAGGCCCGCGCGAACGGTGGCGACATCGAGGTGATCGTGGCCGAGGAGGTGAAGACCGCCGACCAGGGCGAGGTGATCGGCCTGTTCATCGAGGAGAAGATCCCGCGCGGGATGACTCTGCGCGAGACGATCGACGCGATCCGCGCGCAGGGGGGCCTCGTGTACGTGCCGCATCCGTTCGACCGGATGCACTCCGTCCCCGACTACGAGCACCTGCTCGACGTGGTGGAGGAGGTGGACGCGATCGAGGTCTTCAACCCGCGGGTGGCGTTCTCGGCCTTCAACGAAGAGGCCGAGCGGTTCGCGGCCAAGTACCGGATCGTCGCCGGCGCGGGCTCCGACAGCCACGTGGCGGCCGGGCTCGGCTCGGTGAAGATCCGGATGCGCGCGTTCGACGGCCCCGAGGAGTTCCTCGAGTCGCTGCGCGACGCCGACATCGTGCGCAAGAAGCAGAGCCTGCTCTACGTGCAGGCGCTGAAGTTCATCCAGACCAAGGCCACTCCCGAGACGGCGCGCCGCCGTACCGCACGTCCGGGCGCGGGCAAGGACCGTGCAGGCAAGGAGTGATGCACATGAAGGAAGGCGTGCCGGGCCCGTCCAATACCTCCCACGAGGTGCCGGCTACCGACGACGAGATACGCGAGAAGTACCTGGAGCGCGCGATCCGCGAGCTGAACCAGCTCACGCGCGAGATCCAGGAGTGCGACCACTGCCCGCGCGGCAACCTGATGCCGGTGCTCGGCTCCGGCCACCCCCAGGCGGACATCTTCATGGTCAAGTTCGCCCCGCGGCCGTCGGAGATCGAGGAGGGCGTGGCCTTCTACGGCCGTGCCGGCGGCGCCCTGATGAAGAGCTTCAAGCGCCTGGGGATCGACCCGCTGGCGGTGTACGGCACCGTGTTCGTGAAGTGCCCGGTGGCCGACACCGAGCTGTCCGCGCCCGAGTGCCGCGCCCGCGTGCTCGACGAGCTCGCGGTGGTTCAGCCGCGCGTGGTGGTGGTCATGGGCGAGGAGGCGCTGGAGGAGCTGAACGGACTGGGCCTGCCCCTCGCCGCGGAGGTGAAGCCGGCACCGGGCGAGATCCAGAAGCTCACGCCCAGCTGCGACGCGCTGTACGTGCCCGACATCGACGCCTCGCTCGACGACGAGAGCGCCAAGCGGGCGTTCTGGAAGGCCTTCCGCTCGCTCGGCGAGTGGTACTCGGACTTCCCGCCGTACTAGTTAATCCGGCACCGTCGGCGTAACCTCCCTGGGGGACACGAACCGGAGGAGGGCCCATGGCGGAGGAGACAAGAGTCTTGGTGGTCGCCAACCGGACCGCGGAGTCCGAGGAGCTGCTGACCGCGCTGCGCGAGCGTGCGCAGAAGGGGCCCACCCGCTTCACGCTGCTGGTGCCCGCCACGCCCCACGGCGTGGCCTGGGCCACCGACATGCACTCGGGCGGCCCCGAGGCCGAGGCGCATATGGAGAAGGCCGTCGGGCGCCTGAGGGACGCCGGGCTGGAGGTGACGGGCGTCCTGGGTGATCCCGACCCGGTGGCCGCGGTGCAGGACATGGCCAACAGCGACGCCGAGTTCGACTCCGTGGTGGTGTCGACCCTGCCCACCCACCTCTCGCGCTGGCTCAAGCTCGACCTGCCGCGGCGGGTGGAGCGCGCGACCGGGCTGCCCGTGGAGCACGTCGAGGCCTCGGAGGGCTGATCAGGCAGCGCGTTCGAGCAGTGCCACGGACTCGATGTGAGGTGTCTGGGGGAACATGTCGACCGGCCGCACGCTGCGCAGCCGGTAGCCCCCGTCCTCCAGCTGCCTGGCGTTCGGCGCCAGCGTGGTGGGGTTGCAGGACACGTAGACGATCTTGCGCGCCTCCACCTCCAGCACCCTGCGCACCACCTTCTGGGACAGGCCGGCCCGTGGCGGATCGATGACCACCACGTCGGCCTTGCCCTCCTGCTCCAGCAACGGGCGCATGGCGGTTCGCACGTCCCCCGCGTAGAAGCGCGCGTTGTCCACGCCGTTGAGCTTGGCGTTCTCGATCGCATCGGCCACCGCCCGCTCCACCAGCTCCACGCCCACCACCTCGCGTGACTCCAGGGCCAGCGCCAGCGCGATCGTGCCGATCCCGCAGTACAGGTCGTACACCCGCTCGGCCCCGGTCAGGCCGGCCATCTCGGTGGCGATCGAGTACAGCCGCTCGGCCATCTCGGTGTTGGTCTGGAAGAACGCGTCGGGGGAGATGCGGAAGCGCAGCTGGGTGCCGGCCATCTCGATCCGCTCCTCGATCGCGGGCTCGCCCCGCAGCGTCTCGGTGTCCCCGCCCCGGGTGGTCTCCGCCACGCCCGCGGCGCGGGTCCACAACACGCTGTCGGCCGGCAGCGCGGCCGCCAGCTCGGCGGCGCGGAAGTCGCCCGGGCTGGTGACCAGGCGGGCCTGAAGCGTCCCGGTGCGCCTGCCCTCGCGCACCACGAGGTTGCGAAGCAGGCCGGTGTGGTCGCGGCGGTCGTAGGAGGAGAGCCCCTCCTCGCGGCACCACGCCTGCGCCGCCGCACGCACCTCGCCGACGCGCTCGGAGGCCAGGATGTCCGACTCGACCGGGTCGATCAGGTCCCACCGGCCGGGGTGGTGGAAGCCGAGGACGAGCTCGCCGGCCTCGTCCTCGCCGAAGGAGTACTCGACCTTGTTGCGGTAGTGCAGCGGCTGCACGGCCGGGACGATCGTCTCGACCGGCGGGGACTCGAAGCCGCCGAGGCGCTCCAGGGCGTCGCGCACCTGGCGCTCCTTCTCCGCGAGCTGGCGCTCATACGGCAGGACCTGCCACGGCGCCCCCGGATGCGCGGCCACGGGCTCCACCCGGTCGGGACTCGGCTCGAGCAGCTCCTCCACGTGGGCCTCCGCGAACGAGCGCTTGGCCTTGCCCAGCCGCGCGCGCACCAGGTCACCCGGCACGGCTCCGCGCACGAACACCACGAAGCCGTCAGACCGGCCCACGCCCGCACCGCCGTGGGCGAGCGAATCGATGCGGAGATCGAGCACGTCTCCGCGGCGGGGCCTGGTGGCGCTTGCGTCCATGCGTTCCTATGCTGGCAGCCGCGTGGACCTGGGGGCATACAGAGCGGAGGCGGAGCAGTTCCTCTCCGCCATCGACCGCGAGTACTACCTGCACTATTCGGGGCAGCAGGACGAGTTCGAGATCGAGGCGATCTACGAGCGCCATGCCGGCGCTGTTCACGCGCGACTCCGTTGCAGGCGCTCCGCGAGGCGGGCGCCGCGGCGTCGCTGGTCGAGTTCGCCGTGCAGGGCCATATCGGCCAGGAGGTGAAGGAGGGCTCGGCGGAGCTGGCGCGGCGGGAGGCGGCGCTCGAGCTCGAGTGGGACGGCGCCAAGGTGCCCTACCGCTCCGCCCCCGTGCTGCAGGCCAACGAGCGCGACCCCGACCGCCGCGCGCTGCTGGAGGAGACCCGCAACGAGCTGACCGCCGAGCACCTGAACCCGCTCATGCTCGAGCTGATGGAGCGCTCGCACGAGCTGGCGCGCGAACTGGGATGGGACTCGATGCGTGACCTCTGCCAGGACCTGTCCGGCACCGACCTGGGCGCGCTGGCCGAGCAGACCGGCCGCTTCCTGTCCGACACCGAGGCCTCCTACGAGGCGCTGGTGGCGCCCGAGCTGCGTGCCCAGATCGGCCTGGGCTTCGAGGACCTCCGCCGCTCCGACCTGAGCGCCTTCTTCCGCGCGCCGTCGCTCGATGCCGGTTTCCCGGAGGAGCGGCTGGTGCCCTCGCTGATCGGAGACGCTGGCGGGGATGGGCATCGACGTCGCGGCCCAGCCCGGCGTGGTGATCGACACCGAGCGCCGGCCCAAGAAGTCGCCGCGCGCGTTCTGCGCCCCGGTGCGGGTGCCGGACGAGGTTTACCTGGTGATCGCTCCCGTCGGCGGCCGCGAGGACTTCGCGGCCCTCTTCCACGAGGCGGGCCACACCGAGCACTACGCCAACGTGGACCGCTCGCTGACGGTGGAGGACCGCTACCTGGGCGACAACTCGGTGACCGAGGGGTTCGCGTTCCTGTTCGAGCACCTCGTGTCCGACCCCGAGTGGCTGCGGCGGCGGCTCGGCATCGAGGACCCCGCGCCGATCGTCGAGCACGAGCGCGCCGCCCGGTTCGTGTACCTGCGCCGGTACGCGGCCAAGCTCGCGTACGAGCTTCGAGCTGCACGGCGGCGGCTCGGTCGACGGGCTCGACTCCGTGTACGCGCGCCGCCTGTCCGACGCCGTGCACGTGGACTGGCCGAAGGTGTCCTGGCTGACGGACGTCGATCCGTTCTTCTACGTGGCCCGGTACCTGCGCGCCTGGGCGCTGGAGACCCACCTGCGCGCGGGCCTGCGCGACCGCTTCGGCGAGGCGTGGTTCGACGAGCCCGGCGCGGGCAGCTTCCTGCGCGAGCTTTGGAGCGCGGGTCAGGGAGCGGACGGCGGCGAGGGCATCCTCGACCGCTTGGGCGGCACCAGCCTGGACTTCGGAGCCGTGCGCGCCGAAGTCACGGCCGGGCAGCCCGAGGGCTAGGCGAGCTTCTTCTCCACCGCGGTGAGCACCGACTTGCGGTTCGCATGGCGGCGCTCGTAGTCGCGCACCTTGCGCAGCTGCGCCGGCGTGAGGTCGCCCAGGCGGCCCTGTACCTGCGAGGCCGTGAGGTCGTCGTAGCCACCGATCGGGAAGCTCGAGCCGATGCCGGCCGCGCGACGGGCGCGGTCGGCCTGCGCGAGCACGGGGTCGGCCTGCTTGCGGGCCTGCTTGCGGGCACGTGAGGTGGCGCTCTCCACCTGCTTGCGCGCGCGGCGGGCGGCGGTGGTGCCCTGCTTGCGGGCCTTGCCGGTGCGGCCTTCGATCTCGTCGCGCCCGCGGCCCAGGAGCTGCTCGAGGTCGCCCAGCACGTCGTTGGTCTGCTTGCGGCCGCGATCGAAGATCTCGGTCACCAGGCCCTGGGCGTCGTCGGCGGTCACCCGCCCGCGCTTGACCGCCTCGTTCACGGCCTCCTCGATCCGCTCGCGCGTGAGCATCACCAGCCCGAGTGGGTCGACCAGGCGCTGGGAGATCGCTTCGCGCATCTCGGCCGCGTTCTTGGCGGAGAAGTCGGTCTGCGCGGGCCTGACGCTTCGCGGCCCCCTTCTTCGCGGCTGTGGATCGCTTGCGCGCCGCCGCCTTCCGCGTGGCGGCACCCTTCTTCGCCGCCGCCGAGCGCTTCGCCGATGTCTTCGAGGACGAAGACCGCTTCTTCTGCCCGCTCCTTCGCTGCTGCGCCATGTCGTTTCCCCTCCGGGTCCGCTTGGGCGGGACTATTTCATGCCGAGCGTGGCGACGACGGGAGCGTGGTCGGATAGCCGCAGCGGGCCCGACCCGATGCTCGGTCGCCCGGGGCTTCTCGAGCACGTCGACCCCGCGGACCAGCAGGTGGTCGATCGCCTTCGGCCCGGTCGGCGCCGCCAGCCCGAAGCGCCGTTCGAGCTCCTCGAAGGCCGGGGCGTGCTGGGCGGGACGCAGGTTCAGGTCCCCGCCGAGCAGCAGTGGACCGCCGCCGGCAAACGCGTCGGCCAGCTCCGCCGCCCGCATCAGCTCCGCCGCCCCCTGCCCGGTCTCGGGCACCGACAGGTGCATGTTCGCCACTGCCAGCCGGCCGCCCTCGGAGGTGGCGACCCGCGTGAGCAGCAGCGCGCGCCGCTCCGGGCGCCGGGCCAAGCGGTGGCGCTCGACCGCCTCGATCCTCGCGGGCGCGCGTACGAAGGTCATGTTGGAGCCGCCCTCGCCGGACTTGATCAGGTCCGGCCACCGGTCGGCGATGGCGGCGCGCAGCCACGGAAGCTCGTTGCGGGAGGTCAGCCCGAGGGCGCCGTTCGCCCGACACGCCGCGCCCAGGGGCGCCAGCCAGCGCGGCGGCGCCTCCTGCAGCAGGGCGATCTCCCAGGGCAGGCCGTCGAGGAAGGCCGAGAACTCGCTCAGCAGGGAGCCCCGGTGGTCGGGGCCGCCCTCCGGCGGGTGGTCGCGCCCATGGAACAGGTTCCAGGTGAGCGCCCTGACTACGATCCCGGAGTGATCCGCCATTTCCTCACCGGGGAAGAGGTTACGAGCGAGGAGCTGCGGTCGATGCTCGACCGGGCCGCCGAGCTCAAGGCCGACCGGCTGGTCTCGCGCGCACTCGAGGGCCGCAGCGTGGCGCTGATCTTCGAACGGCCATCGACCCGCACGCGAATCTCCTTCGAGGTGGGCGTGGCGGAGCTGGGCGGCACGCCGCTGGTGCTGCGCGAGAGCGAGATGCAGCTCTCCCGCGGGGAGTCCGTGCGCGACACCGCCGCCGTGCTCTCGCGGATGGTCCACGCGATCTGCGTGCGCACCGGGCCGCACGAGACCCTGGAGGAACTGGCCGAGCACGGCACGGTGCCCGTGGTGAACATGCTCACGCACGCGCACCACCCGTGCCAGGCCCTGGCCGACCTGTTCACGCTGCGCGAGCGGTTCGGCTCGCTCGACGGCCTGCGGCTCGCGTACGTGGGCGACGGCAACAACGTGGCCCGCTCGCTGGCCATCCTCGGGCGGACCGCCGGCGTGGAGGTGGCGGTGGCGTCGCCGCCGGAGCTGTCGCTGGACCCCGTGGCCGGCGCGGTGCTCACCACCGACCCCGCGGAGGCCGTGGAGGGCGCCGCGGCGGTCTACGCCGACGTCTGGGTGAGCATGGGCGACGAGGACGCCGACCGGCGGCGCGAGCTGCTCGCGCCCTACCGGCTCGACGACGCATTGCTCGATCGCGCGCGCCCGGACGCGATCGCGCTGCACTGCCTGCCCGCGCATCCAGGCGAGGAGATCACGGCCGAGGTGCTCTACGGCGAGCGGTCCGCCGCCTGGGACCAGGCCGAGAATCGCCTACACGTCCAAAAGGCGCTGTTGGAGCGGCTATTGTCCGAAACCGAACCCCAGGAGGTCCCGCTATGAGCAGGCTCGCACTCGTACTCGTTCTCTGCTGCCTCGCCCTAGGCCTTGTGGCCGCGGGCTGTGGCGACGACGACGACGATGACGGCGGCGGAGGGGCCGCCGAGACGACGGAGCAGCCGGCCGAGGACACGGCTGCCCAAGGACACCGGTGGCGGCGGCGCGGCGAGCGCCACCGGCCGCGGTCGGGATGAAGGGCATCGCGTTCGACCCCGAGAAGGTGACCGTGAAGAAGGGCGGCACCGTCACGTGGACGAACGACGAGTCCGTTCCCCACGACGTGACCAAGGAGGACGGGCCCGGCCCCGACTTCTCGTCCGGCAACGGGAACCTGCAGCAGGGCGACACCTACAAGCAGACGTTCAAGGAGGCCGGAGACGGTCAACTACGTCTGCACCGTGCACCCGAACATGAAGGGCACGGTCACCGTCGAGTAACGCCGAAGCCCCTGAGTAGCAGCAGGGCAGCCTCCCCCAGCCCGCCGCGCTGGGGGAGGAGGCCCAGCTGGATGGCTCCGTCGTAGAGGTCGAAGAATCCCCGGGCGCGGCTCACGCGTCCGTCCCTCAGCTCCACGTAGTGCAGCCCGTGCAGCGCGACCTCCTTCTCGGTCGGCGGCAGCGGGCCGACCTCGCCGCGGTGGGTGCCGGTCAGCTTCCAGGGGATGCAGGCGTGGCCGCCCCCCTCGAGCATCGGCGCCGTGGCCGTGACCGCCGCATCCGGGAAGGCCGCGCGCAGCAGCTTCGCGTGGTCGTCGATCGCGGCCGCGCCGGTGAGCGGCACCGCGGTCAGCGGATCCTCGTAGCTCACGCCGGCCGTGCAGCAGTCCGCGAACGCGCCCTCGGCCGTCCACGCCGAGAGCCAGGCCTCGCCGAGGGTCACGTGAGCTCGGCCACGCCCTCGACGGGGCTGGACGCCTCGCCGTAGAGCCGCCGTGGGATCCGGCCTGCCCGGCGCGCCTCGTAGCCGGCCTCCACCGCCTTGCGCATGGCCGCGGCCATCGCCGCCGGGTCCTCCGCGCGTGAGATCGCGCTGGCCAGCAGCACGCCGTCGCAGCCCGCCTCCATCGCCAGCGCGGCGTCGGAAACCGTGCCGATGCCGGCGTCGAGGATCACCGGCACGCGCGCCCCCTCCACGATCAGGCGCAGGTTGTAGGGGTTGAGGATCCCCTGGCCGCTGCCGATCGGCGACCCCAGCGGCATCACCGCCGCGCAGCCGGCGTCCTCCAGCCGCCGCGCCAGCACCGGGTCGTCGTTGGTGTAGGGGAGCACGGTGAAGCCGTCGGCCACCAGGGTCTCGGCGGCCTCCAGGAGCTCGGCGCCGTCGGGGAGCAGCGTCTTGTCGTCGCCGATCACCTCGAGCTTCACCCAGCCGGTCTCCAGCGCCTCGCGCGCCAGGCGGGCCGTGGCCACGGCGTCGCGCGCGGTGAAGCAGCCGGCCGTGTTCGGAAGCACCGAGCAACCCGCGTCCTCCAGCACCTCGATGATCGATCCGCGGGAACCCGGGTCCACGCGGCGCATCGCCACGGTGGCCATCTCGGCGCCCGACGCGCGCGCGGCCTCGGCCATCGTCTCGAGGCTGCGAAAGCCCCCCGTCCCCAGGATCAGGCGCGACTCGAAGCTGCGATCGGCGATCTTCACCGGGTCATCCTCCCTGAACGGCGTGCAGTACCTCGACCTCGCGGCCCTCTTCGAGGGGCGTCGTGGACCAGGCGGCGCGAGGGATGACCTGGCCGTCGATCGCCACCGCCACGCCCCGGCCGTCGGCGGGCGCGCCCGCGGCCTCGATGGCGTCCTGGACGGTCGCGCCGTCGGGCAGCGCCTGGGCCTGGCCGTTCAGCTTCACGTGCATCAGCCGACCCCCGCGCGAGCGCCCAGCGCGGCGACGATCCGCCTGGCGGTGAGCGGCGCCAGCAGCACCCCGTTGCGCCCGTGGCCGGTCGCCCAGAGCAGCCCGGGAGTGTCGGCCTCGCCGATCACCGGGTGGTTGTCGGGCGTGGCGGGCCGCAGGCCGGCGCGCGCGTTCACCAGCTCCAGCTCGGCCACCTCGGGCAACACCTCGTACGCGGCCTCGAGCAGGCGGAAGACGCCGTCGGCGGTCACCGTCGTGTCGAACCCCTGCTCCTCCATGGTCGCGCCCACCACCACGCGGCCGTCCGAGCGGGTGAGCACGTAGCAGCGCGGCGTCCGGATCACGCGCTTCGCCGGCCGTGGCGAGGCGCCGCGCACACGCAGCTCGAGCAGCTGGCCCTTCAGCGGGCGCACCGGCGGGGCGCCCGCCTCGGTGGCCAGCTCGCCGTCCGCGCTCCACGCACCCGCCGCCATCAGCACCGCGCCGGCAGCCACCGTCCCGTCCTCCAGCCGCACGCCCGTCACCCGCCCCCCGGCCGTGGTCAGGCCCTCGGCGTTGGCGTGGTCGCGGATCTCCCCGCCGGCGCCCCGCACGGCGTGGACCAGGGCGCTCACCACCGCGGGCGTGTCCACCTGGCCGTCCTGCGGCGCGTCGATCGCGCCGCCGATCCGCGGCGAGAGCCCCGGCTCCAGCGCACGCGCCGCGCGCGGCGCCGATCCATTCGCTCTCCAGCCCCAGCTCGCGCTGGAAGCCGTGCAGGCGGCGCAATTCCTCGGCGTCGTCTCGATCCGCGGCCACCACCAGCGCCCCGGTCTCGGAGTAGCCGGTGGGCATGGCGGTCAGCTCCTCCAGCTCGGCGGCAAACCCGGGCCACAGCTCGCGGCTCTCCAGGTTCAGCTTCAGCAGATCCTGCTCGCCGAAGTCCGCCTCGGTCACCGGCGCGAGCATCCCGGCCGCCACCCCGCTCGCCCCCGCGCCCGGCTCGTCGCGCTCCAGGCACAGCACGCTCATCCCCGACTGCGCCGCCCGCCAGGCGCACGACAACCCGACGATCCCGGCGCCGATCACCACCAGGTCATAGGACCGATCCATTGCCCTCGCGAGGTTACCCAGACCAAGGCTCTGGCAGGATGATCCCGTGACCGATCTCGCCACCCGCCGGGAAACGCTGGCGCGCGCCCGCCTCTACTTCGTGACCGACGCCGCCACGCCGGACGCCGTGCTGCACGCCGCGCTCGAGGGCGGCGCCGACATGCTCCAGCTGCGCGACCGATCGCTTGGCGACGACGGCCTGCTCGAGGCGGCCGCGCGCTTCCGCGCGGTGTGTGAGGAGCACGGCGCGCTGTTCTGGGTGAACGACCGGCCCGACATCGCGCTGGCCGCCGGCGCCGACGGCGTGCACGTGGGCCAGCGCGACATGCCGGTCGGCGAGGCCCGCCGCGGCGAGTTGCTGGTGGGGCTCTCCACCCACTCCCCCTCCGACTGGGCGGCCGCGCAGCGTTCGGGCGCCGACCAGTTCAGCGTGGGGCCCGTGTGGGAGACGCCCACCAAGCCGGGCCGGCCGGCGGCCGGGCTGGAGTACGTGCGCCACGTGGCCGGGAGCGAGGTGCCGTGGTTCGCGATCGGCGGCATCGACGCGTCCAACGTGGATGCGGTCGTGGAAGCGGGCGCCTCCCGGATCGTGGTGGTGCGCGCGATCCGCGACGCCGCCGACCCGCGCGCCGCGGCGACCCAGCTGCGCGCCGCGCTCGATCGGAGGCCAGTTGGCGCAGCGCAGTAGCCGCAAGCGGCGCAAGCAGCGCCAGCGGGCGCGCTCCGAGGGCGGCATGGCGCAGGGCTACGCCCGCGGACGCGAGAAGGACGAGGCCGCCCGCGCCGCGCTGAAGCCGCTGCGCGAGGGTGAGCGGCCGCGGGCGGTGACGGTGGCGGGCGTGCTGGCGCTGGTGCTGGGCCTGGCCAACCTCGTCCTCTACCTGGCCGGCTATGAGATCAGCGGCGAGCGGCCCGCGTTCTTCGGCGTGCTGCTCTACAGCGGGCTGATGCTCGTGGCCGCCTGGGGCTGCTTCAACGTGCGCTACTGGGCGGTGCTGGGCATGCAGGCGCTGCTGGGGCTGGCGATCGTGGTGTTCTCGCTGCTGGTGATACGGGCCGAGAGCATCCTCGCGCTGGCGATCGGCCTGGCGGTGATCGGCTCGGCGGGCACGCTGTTCTGGTTCCTGGTCAAGTCGATGGCGCGGATCCAGATGCCTGAGCGGCCGGGCGCGGACCGGGACTAGCGATCCGCCGCAGCCGTGGTGCGCGCGCGAACGGCCTCGTGCAGGCCCGCCGCCACCGACGGCAGCGCCATCTCCATCGCCCGGAACGCCGGCGGGGTCATCACCATCAGCGTGCTCGGCTCGACGGCCGTGACCGTGGCGTTGCGGATGCCGCGCTCGAGCAGCGCCGTCTCGCCGAAGAAGTCCCCCGGGCCCAGCTGCGCCAGCAGCTCGTCGTCGCGCCGTACCTCCACGCACCCGTCCTCGATCGCGAAGAACTCAACGGGAACCTCGCCCTCCTGCAGCAGCTGCTTGCCCTCGGGCACGTCCACCTCGTCGGCGTGTTGAGCGACCTCGCGGCGCTCCGACTCCGAGAGCGACGCGAACAGGGGAATCGCTCGCAGCTTGGCCTCGTCCATGAATCCGCTCCTCCGTCCTCGACCTCACGGGCGATCCTCTCATGACGGGCAGGGCCGGTCCAGATGAGCGGCCGATGAAGTAGAACAACGCCCGTGGGAGGAGTTGCAGCGGCAGCGGTGAGCGTGCGCCAGGCCGGCCGCGAGGACCTCGACGGCCTCGTCTCGGTGGCGATGGCGTGCGCGCGCACCGGCCGCAGCTGGGCGGGCCCGGACTGGGTGCCGCCGGTGCTCATCACCGAACGGCGGCTCTGGTGGGAGCGCCTGCGCGACGACTACACCTGGGTGGCGGTGGCCAAGGCCGGCATCACGACGGTCGGGGCCGTAGCGGTGTGGCGGGCGCGCGAGACCGGCGAGGCAGCACACCGCGTCGCCTACCTGAGCGGCCCCTACGTGGACCCCGACTGGTGGGGCGAGGGCGTGGGCCGCGCGCTGCGCGAGGAGGCGATGAGCGTGGTGAGGCAGATGCGGTGCACCAGCGCCGAGCTGGTGGTGGAGGCGGGAAACGGGCGCGCGCGGCGGTTCCTGAAGGCGAACGGGTGGCGGGCGCTGGAGTCCGGGCCGAAGCGCAGCCAGACGGCGTTGGTGCTGTACGGCCGGGCGCTGGCTTCCTGACCGGCGCTTACTGCGCGAGGCGCACGCCTTCCTCTAGGGTCACACGCCGTGCCCGAATCCAAGTACGACTGCATCGTGATCGGCTCCGGCCCGGGTGGCTACGTGGCCGCGATCCGGGCCGCGCAGCTGGGGATGAAGACCGCCGTGATCGAGAAGGGACCGGTCGGCGGGCGCTGCCTGAACGAGGCCTGCATCCCCGCCAAGGCCGTGCTGCGCGTGGCCGACGTGATGAAGGAGGTCAAGGAATCCAAGTCGTTCGGGATCACCGCCGGCGACGTGCAGTTCGACTTCGGCGGCGCCAAGAAGCACCGCGACAAGGTGATCAAGACGCTCACCGGCGGCGTGTCGATGCTGTTCGACAAGAACAAGATCGACTTCATCGAGGGCTTCGGGTCGGTGACCGACGACGCCAACGTGAAGGTGGGCGGCTCCTTCGACGGCTCGGAGATCGAGGCGGGCGCGGTGATCCTCGCCTGCGGCTCGATCCCCCGGCCGATCGGCGACATCCAATTCGGCGGGCGGATCGTGGACACCGCCGGCATGTGGCTCACCGCCGACCAGCCCAAGCGCCTCGCCGTGATCGGCGCCGGGGCGTCGGGCACCGAGGTGGCCTCCGCCTTCGGCCGGCTTGGCACCGAGGTGATCCTGCTCGAGGCGCTCGACCAGATCCTGCCGCTGGAGGAGAAGGAGATCGCCCGGGCGTGCGCCAAGGAGATCGCCAAGCAGAACGTGAACATCGTGACCGGCGCGCAGGTCGAGAAGGTCGAGGACACCGGCGACGCGGTGAAGCTCGAGGTGGGCGGCGAGAGCCACGAGGTCGACCTCGTGTGCATCGCCGCCGGGCGCGGCGCCGACGTGGAGGGGCTCGGCCTGGAGGACGCCGGCGTGGAGACCGACGAGCGCGGACTGGTGAAGGTGGACGGCGCGCTGAAGACCACCAAGGAGGGCGTGTGGGCGATCGGCGACCTCGTGCCCGGCCCCGCGCTCGCGCACAAGGCCTCCGACGAGGGCATCATCGCCGTGGAGTCCGCCGCCGGGATGGACACCCACCCGATCGACTACCCCTTCATCCCGCGCGTGACGTTCTGCTCACCCCAGGTCGCCTCCTTCGGGCTCACCGAGGCGCAGGCGAAGGAGGCCGGGCACGACGTGGTGACCGGCAAGGTGCCGATGGGCGCCGTGGGCGCGCCCGACCGTGTACGGCGACCGCGGCGGCATGGTCAAGATCGTGGGCGACAAGCGCTACGGCGAGCTGCTGGGCGGCCACATCGTCTCCGCCAAGGCCGCCGACCTGATCCAGGAGCTGGTGGTGGCCCGCGACCTCGAGGGCGGCTACCCCGAGGTCGCGCGCTCGATCCACCCGCACCCCGGCGTTCGCCGAGGCACGTGATGGAGGCCGCCCGCGCCACGCGCGAGCCGGCTGGCTGATCTCACGGGCTGAGCGTCAGCGCTGGCGCGGCGGCAGCGCGAAGTCCTTCGACTCCGACTCTCGATCGTCTCCGGCGGCACCGTGACCGTCTCGTCGAGGTACTCCTCGAGCTGGGTCCCGGGATCGCCCTGGATCGCCTGGCGGCGCCTCGTGGTGAGGAACGGCAGCGTGACCGAGCCGCCGTGCAGGGTGACGCCGGCGCCGGTGGGCGAGTGCAGCCACCAGTCTGAGTTCGCGTCGGTCACCCGGACCGCCGATGCGGTGCCCGGGGGCGATCTTCCAGTCGGCCGACCACAGGTTCAGCTCGACCGGGCCGCTGGTGTAGACCATGTGGCCCTGGCGCGTGATCAGCGGGCCCTCGCCGTTCTCGTCGAGGTCGTACACGTCCACCACCAGGTTCGAGCGCGGCCGCGTGGTGGTCACGTCCACCACGACCTTGCCCGAGCCGGCCAGGTGCGCCTCGTTGACGAGCGGCCGCGAGATCGTCCAGATGCCGTCCTCGGCGCCGTCGCCGGTCACCGCGCCGTCGCCGTCGTCCGTGTACTCCCCGCCGCGCAGCGGGCTGGTGAAGCCCTTCGCGGTCGTGGGCGGCCAGGTGTCGGTGCCGAACCACTTGCCGTCGTTGGTCTGGATCGCGAAGTTCGGGTCCTTCACCGTGGACGTCTTGCCCTTGAGGAAGCGGTCGTAGAAGCGCACCACCTCGTCGTACCAGCCCTTGCGGCCCATCAACAGACGGCCGTCCTCGTCGGTCTCGGCGCCGCGCACGTGGTCCCACGGGCCGAGCCAGGCGCGCTCGTAGCCGCCGTGGTTCGCCAGGTACTGGGCGGTGCCGTCGGACACCGTGTTGTTCTCGGTGAGCCCCTGCGTCAGGAACAGCGGGACCGTCGAGCCCTTCGCGCCCGGGATCAGGTCACGCGGGCGCCAGTACGCCGAGAAGTGATCGTCGTCGTTGGCCTGGTCCTCGTAGTTGGCGGCCTTGCAGCCGGGGCGCTGGGTGTCGTTCGCGCCGCTGGCGTTGTAGGCCGGATCGTCGAGCAGCGGGCCGGGCGTGGCGTCGATCGCGTCGTACAGCGCGGGCGTGAGCAGCGAGTTGAGCCGGCGCATGCCGTCGCCGTACAGGTAGCGGTAGAGGTCGTACACCGGCTCCTGGGAGACCACCGCCTTGAGCCCGGGCGGGCGCTTGTTCACGCCGACCAGGCCCGTGACGCCGTCGTAGGACTTGCCGTACATGCCCACCTTGCCGGTGGACCACGGCTGCGATGCCGTCCACTTCACGGACTCGACCACGTCGGCCGTCTCGCCGGGCCCGCCCCAGTCGAGGCAGCCGGTGGAGCCGCCGAAGCCGCGCAGGTCCACCATCACGAAGGTGTAGCCGCGCTGCATCAGCTTGGCGCCCTCGACGAGGTCGAGGAAGCGGTCCGACGGACCCTCGGACGGACCGACCGGGTCGTAGCTCGTGCCCTGCACGGGGCCGACCGCGCCGGTCTGGCCGGCGTGGCTGAAGTAGGGGCCGATCGCCAGGATCACCGGCGTCTTGGTGCTCGCCGGCGAGGTGCTTGGGGCGCAGGATGTCGGCGTGGAGCTCCACGCCGTCCGCGGACGGGATGGTGGCCTCCGACCAGGTGGCGCCCTCGGGGACCGGGGCGGCCTGGGCGGTGGCGGGCAGGACGATGGCGAGGGCGCCCAGGGCGAGGGCGAGCTTGATTCTCATACGGGCTGTAACGACCGGCGCCCGGCGATCTTGCGGATGGATTTGTGCGCTCTTTGCAGACTTCCATGAGGTCACCTGGCGCCCGTTTGGGTGAGCAGGAGTACTGTGCCGCCCGGAATTTGCGGCGTTCCTCTTCGAAGTCGAGGGGGGCGAACTTCCATCGCTCTGGACCTTGAGGGGGAAAGCACTCGACGTGGAGTCGGGCGCGTGAGCGAATGGAGCGTTGAATGGCAGGGAAGTTCGGACGTCGCGCGTTGGTGGTCTTGGCGGTCGGTGGGGCATGGCTCGGTGCCGCGCTCCCGGCGTCGGCCGGTGAGTACACCGTGGAGACGTGCGGCGCGACCCCGAGCTTCTCCACAGCGGCGTTCGAGAACTTCGCGACCCGCGGCATGCGGGTGCGGCGTGCGTGCAACCCCGAGGGCCCGGGAATTCGCGGCCTGCTCATCGGCAACGCGAGCCGGCGCCGGGCGATCGCAGCACGGTCCTATTCGATCCTCAGGCTGAACGCGCCGCGCGCCGCGCACTTCAAGCGCTACCGCTGGTCGGGTCAGACGGCCCGGACCGATTGCCGCTACTCGATGCTCAGCTACGCCCGCACCCCCGGCGTCCGACCTGTGAGCGTGGCCTCCAGGCGAAAGAGGAATCGCGTGGCGTTCAAGCGATGCCCTCGCCCGGGACGCTTCCAGACCTCGGGCAACCCGCGGCCCACGAACCATGTGGTCGGCAGCGATGCGGGCGGGGCAACGCAGATCGTGCACCGGGTGGACTGCCGGGCTCGGCGGGCCTGCTCGAGTCGCGGAAGGAACTGGATCCGGATCTACAAGGCGTCGGTGACGGTGGCTGACAACACCCGGCCGCTTGTGGCGATTACTGGTGGGGGGTTGGCTTCGGGGCGGTGGGTGTCGGGGGGGCAGATGGTTCATTACGCGGCGGCTGGACAATGTGGGGGTGCGGTCCGGGGCGGCCGTGGTGGCGAGGACGACGGCGCGAGGACGACCCGCGGTCCTGCGACTTCACGCGCCTCGTGCCTTGTCCGAACGGGCCGGGGCAGATACGGGTCGACACGACCCATCTGTCGGAAGGAACCCAAGCGCGTCTCGGTCCTGGCACTCGATTCAGCGAACAATCCCGGCTTCGCTCGACCCGCGATCGCCCGCGTCGACAACACCCCTCCGCCCGCGCGTCGATGTCCGAGTCGACGGCGGCGAAGGCTGGCGGCGCACGCCCGACTTCACCCTGCGCTGGACCAACCCGAACGAAGGCGACCGGGCGCCGATCGCCGCCGTGCATCACAGCCGCTGCGGCAAGCGGCCGCGCAGCTGCTCGACCGGCCGTACCGCCGGCGCGAACATCAGCCGGCTTGCCCCTCGCGGCGCCCTCCCCGGGCGAGCACACAGCAACGGTCTGGCGGGAGGACGCCGCCGGCAACCGGGAGCGCGACAACGAGTCGGTGCCGGTCACCCTCCGCTACGACCCCGAGCCTCCTCGGCCGACCTTCGATGCGAGCAGGGCGGCCGACCCGACGCGGGTCTCCGTATCCGTCGTGGATCGGGTCTCGGGTCTCGCCGGCGGTGGCATCGAGATCAGTCGCGTTGGCTCCGGCGTGTGGCAGGCCCTGGAGACGCGAGTCGAAGGCAGCAAGCTCGCCGCGCGGATCGACGACTCCCGGTACCCACCCGGCCAGTACGCGGTACGCGCGCGAGCCACCGACCAGGCCGGCAACGAGGCGTCGACCGACCGCAGGGCCGACGGCACACGCGTCCTGCTCACCCTCCCCCTTCGCGTCGCGGCGACCATGCGTGCGGGGATCGTGCGCAAGAAGACGGTCAAGCGTCGCGTCGGCAGGAAGGGGCGGCGACGCACCGTCCGGCGCCGCGTAACCGTTCTCGCACCCACCGGCAGCGCGCGCTTCGGTCGCCCGGTGCGCCTCGGGGGTCGGTTGGTGAACGCCGAGGGTGACGCGATCACCGGCGCCCGGGTGCTGGTGTACTCGCGCACCGCGACATCGCCCGAGAAGCTCGCCGGCGTGACGGGAACGGACGGGTCGGGGCGCTACCGCTTCAACGCCCGCGCAAGCTCGTCGCGGACGTTCCGGTTCGTCTACGAGGGCACGGGACTGATCCTGCCCGCGCAGCGCGAGGTGAAGCTGCTGGTGCCCGCCGCGAGCTCGATCGGCGCCAGCAGGCGGCGACTGAGGAACGGCGGCGCCGTGACTTTCGGCGGGCGGTTGCGTGCGCCGGCGGCCGGCAAGCTGGTGGAGCTGCAGGTGCTCCTGTCGGGTGCCTTCCAGACGTTCAAGACCACGCGAACCGGATCAGGCGGCCGGTGGGCGGTGCAGTACAGGTTCAAGCGCTCCTGCGGACGCACCCGCTACAGGTTCCGCGCTCGGATCCCGGCGGAGGGCACCTACCCCTTCGAGACCGGTCGCACCCGCCGCGTCGGGGTGACTGTGCGCGGCTTGCCGTGCCGTTAGGTCCGCAGCTCCCCCTGCGTGCGAGACTTTTCGCTATCCGAGGCGTTAGTCGGGACACATGAGGCGACTGCGGGCGAAGCTGACGTACGCGAACGTGATGTCGACACTGGCGGTCTTCATCGCGCTCGGCGGCTCGTCGTACGCCGCCTTGAAGATCACCGGGCGGGATGTGAAGAACAGCTCGCTCACCTACAAGGACCTCAAGCGCAACACGCTCGGCGGAAGCCGGATCAGGGAGTCGCGGCTTGGGACGGTGCCCGCGGGCGCGTAACGCAGCGAAGGTAGGTGGGCTCACCGCCGGGCGGCTGCTGCTGAAGTGCCCCGCCGGCCTGCTTCCCACGGTCGGAACCTGCGTGGAGCCGTCGGCCCGAGCAGAGGCGCCGTACGGGACGGCCGCCGTCGAATGCCGTCGGGTCGGAACACCGCAGGGCCCGGGCCGCCGGCTCCCCACCCATCAGGAGTTGCTCGGCGCCGTCAGCTACCAGCAGATCGTTCTCAGCGCCCGCAGGCGAGCTCACCGCCAACGTGTCGCCCGGGGCATCCTCCGGCGCACCGCTGAAGGTGCTCGTGATGACCGACGAGGCCGGCGGCACGGTCACCGTCGACAACACCTTCGCCGGCCGCCGCCCCTTCCGCTGCGTCGCGGACCCGCTGAACTGAAAACCTCTCAGGGGTGACCGACCAGCCGGTCTTCTACTACGACCTCGGCTCCCCCTACGCCTACCTGGCCGCCGAGCGCGTCAACGACGTGATGCCGGTGGTGCCCGTGTGGCAGCCGATCCTCCTCGGCGGCATCTGGCAGCACACCGGCGGCGGCTCGTGGGCGCACGACCGACAAGCGCGACGAGGGCATGCGCGAGATCGAGCGGCGCGCGAGCGAGCGCGGGCTCCAGCCGGTCCGCTGGCCCGACCCGTGGCCGGGCAACATGCTCACCGCCATGCGGGCCGCGACCTTCGCCCAGCAGATCGGGCGAACCGTGGCCTTCTCCCTCGCCGCGTTCCGCCAGGCGTTCGCCGGCGGCAGGGACCTGTCGGTGGCCGACAACGTGCTGATCGCCGCCGCGGCCTGCGAGCTGCACCCCAACGCCGTGCTGAAGGGGATCGAGACCAGGGCGGTGAAGGATCGCCTGCGCGCCGCGACCGACGAGGCCTACGCGAAGGGCGTGCGCGGCGTGCCGACGATCGCGGTCGGCGACGAGCTCTTCTACGGCGACGACCACCTCGAGCAGGCGGCCGCGGCGGCGGGCTAAGTCGGGAGCCGTCCCGCATCGGGTCCGCTATGCGGACTAAATCCGGGACAGCGGCCGCGGAACCGACCCTTGCGGCCGGCTGCGCTTCCGCGAAAGCCCTTCCCCTACTCTTCCGCGCCGTGCGCACCCGCCGCCTGATCGCCGCCGGACTCGCCGCGCTGTCGCTCGCGCTCGTCGCCGGCTGCGGCGAGGAGGAGAGCGGCCTGCAGGGCGAGGGCGAGTCGGCCGACACCGAGGCGCAGGCCGGCGACGGCGGCGCCGCGGCCGAGACCGAAGCGCCGGCCGAGACCTCCGGCGCGCAGAAGGAGAAGCCGAAGATCACGGTGCCGGAGTCGCCGCCGCCGAAGAAGCTCGAGAGCAAGGACCTCGTGGTGGGCAAGGGCGCCACCGCCAAGGCCGGCAGCCAGGTGAGCGTGAACTACGTTGGCGTGGCCTACTCGAACGGCAAGGAGTTCGACAACTCCTACGACCGCGGCCAGCCGTTCGACTTCCAGCTGGGCGCCGGCATGGTGATCCCCGGCTGGGACCAGGGCGTGGAGGGGATGAAGGTGGGCGGCCGCCGCCAGCTCACGATCCCGCCCGACCTGGCCTACGGCGAGCAGGGCTCACCGCCGGACATCAAGGGCGGCGAGACGCTGATCTTCGTGATCGACCTGCTCGGCGTTCAGTAGCCGAAGCTCAGCGGCGCAGCAGGCGGGCGATCAGCGCGGCAACCGCGAGGTAGGCCACGGCGGCGATGCCGTAGTTCACGGCCACCTGGGTCTTGGCGTTCTCGAGGTCGAACATGTCCTTGAACGGCCCGGCGAGGAAGCGCCCGGCGTCGAGCACGGCCTCCACGATCTCGTTGGAGCGGTTGGCCTCGAGGACCACGAGCAGGATCGCGGCCACCAGGATCGCCGCGATCACGCGTGCGATGAGGTTCACGATCCGCGCGACGCCCCAGGCGCCCTTGCGTGCCGCCACGGTGGCGGTGCTCGGGCCTGTGCGGCGTTTGCGGGCGATCGTTGCCATGGGGGTTGGTTGCCCGGCGCGGCGGATCTCAATCCGATTAGAGTCGCCGCCGCTTGCCGCTGCTGCCCGCCGCCCTCTCCGATCGCCTCCGTTGCCCCGTCTGCGGCAGCGCCGACCTGGGCGAGCGGGAGTGCCGCTTCACGCCGGGGTCGGGCACGCTTCGATGCGGGGCCTGCGGCCGCGACCACCTCGTGGTCGGCCGCGTGGCCGTGCTCACCCAGCCGATCCCCACGCCGCCCGACGACGAGCCCGTGCTCGACTGGGCCGAGCGCGACCCCGCCGACGCCGGGCGGTGGTGCACGCGGCGCTGGGCCGCTTCGCCGGGGAGCTGGGCGGGCTGCCGGGCTGCATGGCGCAGGCCGGCCGGGAGACGCTGGATGAGGCGTTCGCCGTTCCGGGCGCCGCTTGGATCAAGCTCGGCCGATTCGACTGGTCGCAGGAGATCTGGATCGCGCAGCAGCTGGGTGGCGAGGGGGCCGTGCTCGACATCGGCTGCGGCTACGGCGCCAGCTCCTCCGTTCCGTTCGCCCGGAAGGGACGGCAGGTGGTGGGGGTCGACGAGAACCTGCTGTTCCTGCTCCTGGCCGGCCGCTACGCGCGCGACCACGATCTGGACGGGGCGGCTTTCGCCTGCGTCGACGTCGCTCGGCTTCCGCTGCCCTTCGGCGAGCGCGCGTTCGACGGCGTGCTGGCGGCGAGCTTCTTCAACCACTACGCGTGCCTCAGGAGACGGGCGGAGTTGCGGGAGTTCCTCGACGAGGTCGCGCGCGTCGCGGAGCCGGGCGGTGCCTTCGTAGCCAACATGGTGCCCAACCGCCTGCACCCCTTCCCGAGCGAGATCAACCTGGGCGAGGTGATCACCGAGGACCGGCTGCGGCGCCTCGCCGCAGGCGCTGATCAAGCGCCTGCCCCTGAGGTGGCTACCCGGCCGGCTGACCGTGACGGGGCTGTGGGCGGTCTACCGCGTGTACTGCGCCGCCCATCGGCGGCCGGCCTTCGGGCTGAAGGCCTTCCGGCACGAGGTCTCGAAGGCGGTGCCCGAGGTGGGTGTGGGCGGTCTGCCGCTCACCGCGGGCGGCTGGCCTGAGCTGGCAAGCGGCTTCTCCCGGGTGGAGGTGGAGCCGGGCACCGGCCCTCGCGTGCCCTATTTCCTCGTGAGCTGCCGCCGCTAGCGGCCGGGCGCCCGCCGGGCGAGCTAGAGTCGCAGGGGATGGCGACAGAGGACGCCACCCGCGGCAGAGGCCCCGCGCAGCGAGGGGTCGAGGCGGAGCGGCGTCCTCTCCCGGATCGCGACACCTGCGAGAAGGTGCTCGCCAAGATGCTGCTGATCCGGCGCTTCGAGGAGCGCGCCGGCGAGATGTACGCGAAGGCGAAGATCGGCGGCTTCCTGCACCTGTGCATCGGCGAGGAGGCCACGATCGTGGGCGCCACCCAGGCGCTGCGCGACACCGACTACCTGATGTCCACCTACCGCGAGCACGGCCAGGCGCTGGCCCGCGGTACGCCTCCCGACGCCGTGATGGCCGAGCTGTTCGGCAAGACCACCGGCTGCTCGGGCGGGCGCGGCGGCTCGATGCACCTGTTCGACTACGAGCGCCGGTTCCTGGGCGGCTACGGGATCGTGGGCGGCAACCTGCCGCTGGCAGCGGGGGTGGCGCTGGCGAGCGACTACAGCGAGACCGACGACGCCACGCTGTGCATGTTCGGCGACGGCGCCACCAACCAGGGCACCTTCGGGGAGACGATGAACCTGGCCGCGCTGTGGTCGCTGCCGGCGGTGTTCATGGTGATCAACAACCAGTTCGGCATGGGCACGGCGCTGGAACGCCACTCGGCGGTGACCGACCTCTCGCGCAAGGCCGACGGCTTCGGCGTGCCGGGCACGCGCTGCGACGGCATGGACGTGCTGGACACCCACGGCGTGGTGAGCGAGGCGCTGCAAGAAGGCGCGCGAGGACCGCCGGCCCCAGCTCGTGGAGGCGGTGACCTACCGCTACCGCGGCCACTCGATGGCCGACCCCGAGGAGTACCGCTCCAAGGACGAGGTGGAGGAGTGGCGGGCGCGCGATCCGATGGTCACCTTCCCGAAGCGGCTCGCCGACGAGGGCGTGCTGAGCGACGACGACGTGGCGCGCCTGGACGCGGAGGCGATCAAGGCGGTCGACAAGGCGGTGGAGTTCGCCGACTCGTCGCCGTTCCCCGACCTGGCCTCGCTCTACGACGACGTGTATGTGGTGGGCGACCAGGTGGCGCGGCCGCCGTGGTACTCCACCGACGTGCGCTCGCCCGACACCCACCGCGGCGAGGAGGAGCGCGACGCCGGCGACATCGCGCGCGAGCTGGCGGAGGCGGGCGCTCTGCACGAGGAGCCGGAGGAGGACGAGGTGCGCGAGGCGCGCGGCCGCGGAGAGGGCGGCTAGGAATGGCCGAGATGCGCTACCGCGAGGCGCTGAACCTGGCGCTGCGCGAGGAGATGGCCGCCGACGAGCGCGTCCTGCTGATAGGCGAGGACATCGGCGTGTTCCAGGGCGCGTTCAAGGTGACCGCGGGGCTGCTGGAGGAGTTCGGCGAGAAGCGGGTGCGCGACACGCCGATCTCCGAGAACACGATCGTGGGCATGGGCGTGGGCGCCGCGATGGCCGGGCTGCGGCCGGTGGTGGAGCTGATGACGATCAACTTCTCGCTGCTGGCGCTGGACCAGATCGTGAACAGCGCGGCGTCGATCCGGTACATGTTCGGCGCCCAGGTGAAGGTGCCGCTGGTGATCCGCATGCCCCAGGGCGCGGGGCACCAGCTCGGGCCCACGCACTCCCACTGCTTCGAGGCGCTGTACCTGCACGTGCCCGGCCTGCTGGTGGCCGCCCCCACCACCGCGGCCGACGCGCGCGGGCTGCTGAAGGCCGCCATCCGCGACGACAACCCGGTGGTCTTCATCGAGCACGAGACGCTCTACGGGCGCAAGGGCGAGGTGCCGGAGAACGGCGACGAGCCGATGCGGTTCGGCGAGGCCGCCATACGGCGCGAGGGCGATGGCGTGACGATCGTCGGCATCTCGCGCCAGGCCGAGACGGCGATGAAGGGCGCCGAGGTGCTGGCCTCCGAGCACGGGATCGAGGCCGAGGTGATCGACCCGCGCACGCTGCGCCCGCTCGACCTCGACACGATCCTGGAGTCGGTGCGCAAGACCAACCGCGCCGTGATCGTGGAGGAGGGCTGGCCCCACGGCGGCGTGGGCGCGAACATGGCCGCGCTGATCCAGGAGCAGGCGTTCGACTACCTGGACGCGCCGGTGGGCCGCGTGACCGGCGCCGACGTTCCGATGCCCTACTCCAAGCCGCTCGAGCAGGCCGCGTTCCCGCACGAGGAGCACGTGGTGCAGGCGGCGCTGGCGACCTTCAGGGACGTCTGACCTTGGCCTCCGACGTCGTGATGCCGCGCCTGTCCGACTCGATGGAGGAGGGCACGGTGCTGAAGTGGCTGGTGGAGGTGGGCGGCGAGGTGAAGCGCGGCGCGCCGCTGGTGGAGATCGAGACCGACAAGGCGAACATGGTCTATGAGGCGGATACGGACGGGGTGCTGCTGGAGGTGGTTGCCGCCGAGGGTGAGACCTTGGAGGTGGGGAGCGTTATTGCCCATGTTGGGGAGGCGGGAGAGGAGGCCTCGGGCCTCGGGCCTCGGGCCTCGGGCCTCGGGCCTCAGGCCTCAGGGGCCGAGGCCGAGCCCGAGCCGGTGCGTTCTCCCGAGCCTCCCCCTTCACCAGCTCCTGCGCCTGAGGGCAACGGCGGCGAAAGGGTCAAGGCGTCGCCTGTCGCCCGCCGTGTTGCCGGCGAGCTCGGGGTTGAGCTGGCGGCGCTGGAGGGGTCCGGGCCGGGTGGGCGGATTCTGAAGTCCGATGTGGAGGCCGCGGCCTCCAGACCACCGACCACCGACCACCGACCACCGACGGCCGAGGCCCCGGCCCCGCGCCCGCTCCCGTGGACGCCGTCGCGGGGCCCAAGGGCGCGCCCGAGGTCGTCGAGCTCAACCGGCTCCAGCGCACCGTTTCCAGGCGCATGGCCGAGTCCAAGGCCACCGCGCCGGAGTTCTCGCTGACGCTCGACGTGGACATGACGCTGTGCATCGAGCTGCGCGGGCGGCTCAAGCAGCAGACCGATCCCGCGCCGTCCTACAACGACATGATCGTGAAGGCCTCGGCGCTCGCCCTCCGGGACCACCCGAAGGTGAACGGCGCGTATCGCGACGGCGCCTTCGAGCTCTACCCGCGCGTGAACGTGGGCGTGGCGGTGGCGGCGCAGGACGCGCTGGTGGTGCCGGTGGTGCCGGACGCCGACGAGAAGTCGCTGGGCGAGATCTCGCGCCAGGCGCGCAGGCTGATCGAGCGGGTGCGCTCGGGCGAGATCACCCCGCCCGAGCTGAGCGGGGCGACCTTCACGGTGTCGAACCTGGGCATGTACGGGATCGAGCGCTTCGAGGCGATCCTCAACCCCCCGCAGGCGGCCATCCTGTCGGTGGGCGCGCTGATGAAGAAGCCCGCCGTGGACGAGCGCGGCCGCGTGGTGGCGCGCGACCTGATGACGCTCACGCTGGTGTGCGACCACCGCATCCTCTACGGCGCGGACGGCGCCGAGTTCCTCGCGCGCGTGAAGGAGCTACTGGAGCAGCCGCTGTCCCTGGCGCTTTAGGATCCCCGCCGTGGGGGTGCGGGCAGGAGGTTTCATTGCCGTGGTGGTCGCGATCGTGCTCGCGGCTCCGGCCGCATGCCTCGGCGCGGACCGCACCGAGCAGCGGGTGGCGTCCGCGGCGCCGGACGCGAAGCAGGTGGCCGAGTCATACGTGCGCGTCCGGGCGCCGCTGCCCGCGTCCGCCGGCGCCCATCCCGAGGCGTGCGACTGGGTGAGCTACCTGCGCTTCCGCAACGCGGACGGCCCACGCGACCCGTCCGACGCCGACGCCGTGATCACCGCCATGCCCGGCTTCCTCAGCGGAGCCGCGCCCTTCGACCAGCTCGCGCGCAACTACATACGCACGATGGGCGCCCGCGGGAAGAACGTGGAGTTCTGGGCGCTCGACCGCCGCTCGAACTGCCTCGAGGACCACCGCGGGCTGCGCGCCGCCGCCCGGGCCAGAGACGCGAAGGTCGCGTTCGACTACTACTGGAACGGCCGCCCGGTCGACGGGGTGACCTTCGGCGGCTGGAAGTCCGCCGCGGACGCGCAGTGGCTGAGGAACGTGGGCGTGGAGCAGACCGTGCGCGACTGGAACGCCGTGATCACCAAGGAGATCCCCAGTCGCTCCGTGCGGCGACGGAAGGTCTTCTGCGGCGGGCACTCGCTCGGCGGGCCGCTCACCACCGCCTACGCCGGCTGGGACTTCGACGGCAACCCGAACACCACCGCCGACGCCGGCTACGAGCAGTGCGCCGGGTTCTTCGGGCTCGATACCTCGCTCGGCACCGGCGGTGGAGATGCCTCGCCGGCCGGGCCGGCCACGGCGCTCGCGGCCGCCAGTGCAGGCGCCCCGTTCGTGAGCGCGCCGCCGTTCACGCCCGAGACGCTCCAGGTGCCCGGGCCGCTGGGCATCGCGGCGTTCCACCAGCGCGGGCAGACCCAGGCGATCAAGCAGATTCCGCACTCGACCAACATCGACCTCTCCCAGCGCGTGCTCTTCTCCCGCGACGCCGCGCACTTCGCCACGGGCAGCCCGAGCATCCGCGACTTCAACACCACCAACGAGGCCGCGCTCGCCGGCATCTTCGACGACAACTCCAACCCGATCACGATCCTGCGCACCAGCCTCGGCAGCGCCGAGGGCGGGCCGCTGGTGGACAAGAACTTCCCCTCGCCGGGATACAGCGGGATGGGCACCGCGCTCACCGACAACGACTTCCTCTCCCTTCCGGGCACACCCCAGGGGCCGCTCTACCGCTGGCGCAACTACGACGACCTCGACGCCAAGGGCGCCCCGCCGATGGCGCGCAACGCGCGCGGCCAGCCGTACACCTCCGCGAAGAGCGAGGTGAGCGACCTGTACGCGTTCGCGCGGATCCAGTTCGAGGCGCCGGCCGACCTGGTCGAGCAGTACTTCCCCACCCGCATCTTCGGGGAGGCGATCTCCGCCGAGAGCGGGGACCGCAGCGACTCGCTCGCCGACATGCGCCATGACGGGATCTCGAAGCGGCCGGCGTTCCTGATCCAGGCCGGCGACAGCGAGGCGAACACCGGCGCGAACCCGAGCACCGCGTCGCGGGGCCAGGCGCCGAACCGCAACCCGCTGAGCGGCGCCGCGACCCTGCGCGGGTACAACCACATCGACGTGACCACGGCCGCGTTCCGCCAGAACGACGGCCGGCCGGAGCGGTCGAGCACGAGCCTCGCCGACTTCACCTGCCGGGTGCTGGCGAGCTGCGCCCCGGCGTGCCTGTCGGCGCGTTCCCCGATCGGCCCGCGCGGGATAGGGCGCATCCGGCTGCGCTCCACGCGCGCGCGGCTCACGCGGCTGCCCGTGAAGCCAACGCGCCGCACGGCAAACACGTTCCGCTACTGCGTGAAGGGCGGCTCGGGCCAGGTGCGCGCCGTGTTCTCGCGGCGTTCGAGCCGCGGCCGGGTCGAGCTGGTGGCCACCACGGCGCGCGGCCACGGCAACCGCCGGGTGCGGGTGCGCTCCCGGGCGCGCGCCTTCAGGCGTGCCTATCCGCGCAGGCGCCGCATCGCACGCGGGATCTACCGCGCGAGCCCCGGCAGCCCGCGCCTGTTCGGAATCCGGCGCGGCCGGGTCCGCTACATCGCCGTGGCCAACCGGCGGCTGCTGCGCAAGCGGTCCGCGCTGAGGCGCGCGCTCCGGCGCGCCGGGCTGCGCCGCTAGCCCGTCGGCTCCAGCTGGTGGTGCAGAACGCGCACCGGCGCGCCCTCAGCGGGACCTCGCTCAGGCATTCTGGGCACTCGCGCGAGTCCTCTTCCTCCTTCGGGCCGAAGCGCGCCATCAGCTCGTTGACCGGCTTGACGACGAAGAAGAAGACCGCGGCGGCGATCGACAGGAACGTGATCACGGCGTTGAGGAAGTCGCCGTAGAGGAACTCGCTGCCGTTGATCGTGAACGACAGGTCGCCGAAGCTCGGCTCGCCGAACAGTGCCGCGATCAGAGGCGTGATCAGGTCCTTCACGAGCGCGTTCACCATCGCCCCGAACGCGGTGCCGATCACCACCGCCACCGCCAGGTCCACCAGGTTCCCGCGCAGGATGAACTCGCGGAACTCCTTGATCAGGCCGGTCACGAGAAGCGGAACCCCGTGTCGGCGATCGGCAGCGTCCACGGGCTCTCGGGCAGCCCGTCCGGCGGGTCGGGCGTGTTGAACTCGCGCGGGCCGGTGTCGTTCGGCGTGTCCGGGTGGAACACCGAGGCCAGGTACTGGATGTGGTCGCGGCCCACGCCCAGCTCGGTCTGCCCGCCGCCGTAGGCGCCGATGCCGCGCTCCTCGCAGTACGCGTAGGCGCCGAACAGCGCCTCCAGAGGCCCGATGCGCGACGGCTTGATGTTCACGGTCTTGGGCGGGAACGGAAGCGCCTCGATGTCGGCTATCGAGTGGATCGGCGCGTCCCAGGTGATGCGGTCGCGATGGGGCTCCAGCACGGCGGCCGCCTCGGGCACCGACAGGTCGGGGTCCTCGATCCAGGCGTCGGGCAGGCCCTCGGCGACCATGCGGTACAGCTCCGGGTCGGTCTGCACGTCGACCGGCGTGCCCTTGTAGTGGCCCTTGAGGTCGACGGAGTCGATCGCCCCGGTGGCCGCCAGCTCGGCCACCAGCTCGTCGGTCCACTCGTTCGTCGGGTCGAGCTTGAACCGCAGCGACGGGTAGCGCTCGAGCAGGCGGTTCACCTTGTCCGGCGGTCTCCGGGCCCTCCTCGTTGAAGTCCTTGAGGCGCATGGAGACGACGTAGGTGAGCGGGGCGGGCTCGCGGCCCACCACCTCACCGAGCGACTTGCCCGCCTGGCGCAGCGCCAGGTCCATCGCGGCGGACTCGAACGCCCAGCGGCGGTAGTTGCGGGACACGTCGCGCACCGGCGGCGCCGGGAACAGGTCGAGGGTGTCGAGCAGCTCGGCCAGCTCGCCGAGCGTGCCGCGGGCCCGAGAGGTCGTGCACGGCGCCGGCGTCCTGGAGCGCCACGTGGTCGAGGCCGTCGTAGACCACGTCCTCGCCAACGCCCTCCTCCCCGCCGCCGGTCATGGTGATCAGCGTGGTGAAGCGGGTGAACTCGGGGCCCATCGGCTGCTCGAGGCCCTCCAGCGAGTAGCCGTCGATCTGCACCGGCAGGCCGGCGACCTTCTCCCACGCGCTCACCCGGGCGAGTCTATGCGGCGGTCGCCGCACGACCACGACCGGCACCGGCGACATGTGCAGCAGCTTGTGCGGCGTCGAGCCCAGTATCGCCCCCTTGAGCGGGCTCTCGCCGTAGCTGCCCACCACGATGAATCTGGCGTCGTGGCGCTCGGCGAGCGAGAGCAGCGCGTCCACCGGCCGCTCCTCCACGAGCTCGACCTGAGCGTCCACCCCCGCGGCGCCGGCCTGCTCCTTTGCCTCGTCCGTGAGCCTTCTGCCCCATCTCGGCCAGCGCTTCGCGGTGCTCCTTGAACTCGTCGCCCACGTTGCTGCCGGGCGGGCCGTAGCCGTAGCCGATCACCAGCGAGTCGCCCGTCTGCGAGGCGATCCCCGCGGCCACCTCCAGCGCTTCTCTGGAGCCGGGCGAATCGTCGAAGCCCACGACCACCGCCATCAGACCGCCTCCTCCGGCACGGCCGCCACGCCTGCCTTCCGCCCGGCCGCCACGTCGGGATCGACGGTCTCGGTCTTGCGCCCGAAGAAGTCGTCGTGGCCCGTCAAGCGCCACACGATCATCAGGACGATCCCGATCAGAATCAGGCCCACGCCGAGCACCATCGGGATGCCCGCGCCGAGGAACTCGCTGCCGGTGTAAGAGTCCTCGACCTTCCTGAACTCCCAGATCGCCTTGAAGAAGAGCGCCCCGAGGATCGTCGCCCCGACGACCGGCGCCACGCCGATGAAGAAGAAGTTCTTCGCCGACTTGGTCAGCTCCTTGCGGTGGTAGATCGCGCATGCGAAGCCGGTCAGCGAGTAGTAGAAGGCGATCACGATCCCGAGCGCGGTAAGTGAGTCGAAGAGGAAGCTCTGGGAGGTCAGGTTGAAGAACACGTACCAGACGGCGGCGCCCCCGCCCACCAAGATCGTGGCGACGTGCGGCGTCTGGAAACGGGGATGCACCAACCCGAACGCCTTCGGCATCGCACCTTGCCGCGCCATCGAGAGCAGGGTTCTCGACGCCGGCAGGATCGTCGTCTGCGCCGACGCGATGCCCGGAGGTGATGATCGCCAGGATCACGAGGTAGTGCAGCGGGGATCCGAGCGCTCCCTCGGCGGTGGTCCCGAGGATCGCCGTGTCGTCCTCGAACTCGGTCACGCCCCCGACGCCCGCCCACGCGATCACCGCGTAGGTCACGAGCAGGTAGGTGATCAGCAGGAGCACCGTGCTCACGACCGCCGCCAGGCCGGGCGCGCTGTCGGAGTCCTCACTCTCCTCGTTGAGGTTCACCGCACTCTCCCAGCCCCAGTAGATGAAGACGCCGGTGAGCAGGCCGAGCACGAGCGCGTCGAACGTGTCGACCTCCCATGGCCACAGCCAGGAGATCGACGGGTCGATCGAGCCTTCCGCGCCGTCCCCGCCGAGGACCTTGACGATCGCGACGACCGCGAACAGCAGCAGCGCGCCGACCTGGGCGCCGATCATGATCCGCGACGTCCGCGCCGAGAGCTCGGTGCCGATCACGCAGATCGCGGTAACGGCGATGATGATCACCGTGGCGAGGATGGTCACCGGCACGCGCTCGCTGACCGGCTCGCCCTCCTCGAACGTCGGCAGCGCCGAGTCCCAGCCGACGATGTCGAACATGTAGTACGCGGCCACGTCGGCGAGCGAGCCGATCACGATCAGGCCCGTGGTGCAGACAGCGAAGCCGGCGACCCAGCCGACGCTCGGGCCGATCGCGCGCGTGATCCAGGAGAAGTTGGTGCCGCAGTCCGGATCGGCACGGTTCATGTAGTAGAACGCCGCCGCGATCAGGAACATCGGCACGAACGAGACCAGCAGCACCCCCGGCGCGTACAGGCCGACGCCGACCACGACGATCCCGATGACCGCCGCGAGCGAGTAGGCCGGAGCAGTCGAGGCGATTCCGACCACCAGCGGCGTCCCAGAAGCCGATCGCCCCCTCCTTCAGCCCCTTGTCCCCTGCCGGCGGCGTGACGTGACCGTGGTGGTCCACGGCGCTGCTCTGGCTCTCCAAGGCCTCTCCTCCTCCAGTGGCTAGCCCGGACGCTAGGACGGTGGCGCCACCTGTGCAAGTGGCGATTGTCCCAAAACGGTGCAGGGTAGTTGTCCAAATCGTACAACGGGAGGCGATCGCCGTTTGCCCAAGGACACGTTGTCAGTACGCCGCGGCGCAGTTACCTTTGTCCATAGCGTCTAGAACCCGCCCGCAAGGAGAGAGATGGCGTCGACGACCCCCCAGTACGTGACCCAGGAGCGCGAGAGCGGCGAGAGCTCGCTGCAGGAGCTGGCCAAGCGCCATCTCTGGATGCACTTCACTCGCATGAGCGCGTACGACGACGCCGACGTGCCGATCCTCGTGAAGGGCGACGGCTGCTACGTCTACGACGAGCACGGCAAGCGCTACCTCGACGGCCTGGCCGCCCTGTTCTGCGTGAACGCCGGGCACGGGCGGACCGAGATCGGCGAGGCCATGGCCGAGCAGGTGAAGGAGCTCGGCTTCTTCACCAACTGGAGCTACGCGCACCCGCCCGCGATCGAGCTGGCCGCGCGCATCGCCGGCCTCGCCCCCGAGGGCATGGACCGCGTGTTCTTCACCTCCGGCGGCAGCGAGGCGGTCGAGTCGGCGATGAAGATGTGCCGTGCCTGGCACCGGATGAACGGCGAGGGGCAGCGGGTGAAGGTGATCGCGCGCGAGATCGCCTACCACGGCACCACGCTCGGCGCCCTCTCCGCCACCGGCATCACCGCCCTGCGGTCGCAGTTCGAGCCGCTCACCCCCGGCGGATGCCACGTGGCCAACACCAACAGCTACCACTGGCCCGAGGACCGCGACCCGCTGTGGCCGGCCGACCAGCTGGAGGAGCGGATCGAGTTCGAGGGGCCGGAGACGGTCTCGGCGGTGATCATGGAGCCGGTGCAGAACGCGGGCGGCGCGTTCGTGCCGCCGGAGGGCTACTGGCAGCGCGTGCGCGAGATCTGCGACAAGCACGGAGTCCTCCTGATCTCCGACGAGGTGATCTGCTCCTGGGGGCGGCTGGGCGAGTACTTCGGCGCCCAGCGCTACGACTACGTTCCGGACCTGATCACCACCGCGAAGGGCCTGACCTCCGCGTACGCCCCGATGGGCGCCGTGATCGCGCACGACCGCGTGGCCGAGCCGTTCATGAAGGACAAGGGCATGTTCGTCCACGGGCTCACGTTCGGCGGCCACCCCGTGGCGGCCGCGGCCGCGCTGGCGAACCTCGACATCTTCGAGAGGGAGGACCTGTGCGGTCACGTGCGGGAGAAGGAGGGTGAGTTCCGGGCGCAGCTCGACTCGCTGCTGGATCTCCCGATCGTGGGCGACGTCCGCGGCGCCGGCTTCTTCTACGCGCTCGAGCTGGTCAAGGACAAGCAGACCAAGGAGGGCTTCAGCGACGAGGAGTCGGAGACCCTGCTGCGCGGCTTCCTGTCCGGCGCGCTCTACGAGAACGGCCTGATCTGCCGCGCGGACGACCGCGGCGACCCCGTGATCCAGCTGTCGCCGCCGCTGGTGGCCGATACCGAGCAGTTCGAGGAGATCACGAGCATCCTCCGCGGGGTCCTCACCGAGGCCTCCGCGAGGATGGGCGCGGCCTAGGGCCCAGGGCGCGGCCGGAGGCAAGGATGCTCACGCTCCGAACCCTCGTCGACGAGATGGGGCTGGAGCTGGCGAGCGGCGAGGACGCCGCGGACGCGCCCGTGCGGTGGGTGCACATCACCGAGCTGCCCGACCCCACCCCGTGGCTGTCCGGGGGCGAGCTGCTCCTCACCACCGGGCTGCAGCTCAAGAGCGAGAAGCGCCAGCGCGAGTTCGCCCGCCGGCTCGACGGCCACCACCTGGCCGGCCTCGGGTTCGGCACCGGCTTCGAGCACGCGGAGCTGCCGGAGGCGCTGGTCGACGAGGCTCGCAAGCTGGGCTTCCCGGTGTTCGAGGTGCCGTATGAGCTGCCCTTCATCGCGCTCACCGAGAAGGCGTTCGCGCGCCTGGTGAACGAGCAGTACGAGGTGCTGCAGCGGGGCATCGCGATCCACAAGCGGCTCGAGCGCCTGGTGCTCGAGGAGCGGGGGCTGGACGAGCTCGTGCGTGCCCTCTCGGCGGCCACGGGCGGCACGGTGATGGTGCTCGACGGCCGCGGCGCCACGCTGGCCGAGTGGACCTTCCGGCGCCCCGTCCCCGACGAGGCGATGGAGTTCGTGCGCTCGACGGTGGCGGCTCACAGCGGTGACGGAGACGGCGAGGAGTTCGTCCCCGACCATCCCGACCTGTCCGGTCACTCGCTGGTGCTTCCGGTGGCCGCGCGCGGCAGCGGCGCGCCCCAGGCCTGGCTGGTGGCCACCCGCGACGCCGGCGGGCTCGGCGGCTTCGAGCGCCTGATCCTCCAGCAGGCGGCCACCGTGGTGGCGCTCGAGCTGATGCGCCAGCGCGCGATGCGCGACACCGAGCGACGCCTGGCCGGAGACGTGCTCGACGAGGCGCTGACCGGCACGCTCGCCGAGGCCGAGGTGGAGTCGCGGCTGCGGCCGTTCGGGGTGGGCGCGGACGCCGCCGTGCTCGTGTTCGCGGCGTCCGACCCGGTGGGCGCGGAGCCTGCCCTCGACCGTTATCTGCACGACGCGGGGGTGGGCGCGCTGGTGGCCTCGCGCGAGCGGCTGCTGTGCGCGGTGGTCGACGCCGCGGGTGACGCCGACCCCGTGGCCATCGCACAGGGAGCACGCGAGGCTCTGGGGGAGGACGGGCTGCGCGCGGCCGCGAGCCGGCCGGCGCCCGTGGGGGCGCTGCGGCGCAGCTTCCACGAGGCCAGGTGCGCGCTTGACGCGGCGATGATCGCCAACGGCACCGCGCCGGAGGTGGCCTCCTACCGCGACCTGGGCGCCTTCCAGCTGCTCCTGTCGCTTCAGGACGACGAGGCGCTGCGCCTCTACTGCGACAGCGTGCTCGGCCCGCTCGAGGACGGCGGAGGAGCGTACGGCGACGAGCTGATCCGCTCGCTCGAGGCGTTCATCGAGCAGAACGGCCAGTGGGAGAAGGCCGCACGTGAGCTGTACTGCCACCGCCACACGCTGCGCTACCGGATCCGCAAGGTGGAGGAGCTGACCGGCCGCGACCTCAAGAGCGCGCGCGACCGGATCGAGTTCTGGCTGGCGCTGCGGGCGCGGGAGCTGGTGAAGTGAGGGTCGCGATCCTCGGCGCGGGAGGGATCATCGCCCCGGCCATCGTGCGCGACCTGGCGGAGTCCGGCGAGGCATCCGAGCTGCTGCTGCTCGACCTCGACGAGGCGCGCGGCACCGAGGTGGCCGAGCGCCACGGCGGGAGCAAGTCCCGCTTCCTGCGCGTGGACCCCGACGCGCCACTCGCGTCCTACCTGGACGGCGTCGACGTGATGGTGAACTCGGCCAGCTACCGCGTGAACCTGAAGGCGATGGAGGCGTGCCTGGAGGCGGGCTGCCACTACGTGGACCTGGGCGGGCTGTACCACCTGACCGGCCGTCAGCTCGAGCTGTCGCCACGGTTCGAGGAGGCGGGGCTGCTGGCGCTGCTGGGCATGGGGTCCTCCCCGGGCAAGACCAACGTGATGGCGGTGCACGCGGTGGAGGAGCTGGGCTCGCGCCCCGACGAGCTGCACGTGTACGCCGCCGGCCGGGACCTCGACCCGCCCGAAGGCCCGAGCTACCCCTACGCGCCGCGCACCCTGGTGGACGAGCTGACCGAGCACCCGATGGCGATCCGCGACGGCGCGCCGGTCGAGCTCGAGGCGATGGAGGACGGCGGCCCCTACGCGTTCCCCGAGCCGATCGGCGAAGCGGGCACGATCTACACGCTGCACTCCGAGGTGCGCACCTTCGGGGACAGCTTCGGCTGCCGTGAATGCACCTTCCGCCTGAGCCTGGCCCCGCCGGTGCTCGAGCGCGTCCAGGCGCTGGTGGGCGCCACCGACGAGCAGGTCGACGCCGCCGCGCATGCCGCTTCGCCCTCCTCCCCGCACACGGTGTCCGCGCACGTGATCGAGGCCGTCGGCGACGGTGGCCAGGTGACCGTGACGGCCGTGACCCACGGCATGGGCGAATGGGGCCTGGGCGGGGGGATCGTGTCCACCGCCGCGCCGTCGGCCGCGGCCGTGCGGCTGCTGGCGCGCGGAACGATCGACGCCTCTGGGGCGATGCCCCCCGAACGCTGCATCCGGCCCGATGACCTGTTCGGAGAGCTGGAGCGGCGCAACTGTGAGTTCCAGACGGAGGTGAACGTAATCCGATGAGGGTCGGGGTGCCGACAGAGATCAAGACCGACGAGTACCGCGTGGCGCTCACGCCGGCCGGTGTGCGCGAGCTGGTGGACCACGGCCACGAGGTGCTGATCCAGAAGGACGCCGGGGATGGGCTCGGCGATCGCGGACGCCGAGTACGAGGCCCAGGGAGCACGCATCGTTCCCGACGCCGAGTCCGTGTTCGGCGAGGCCGAGATGGTGCTGGGCGTGAAGGAGCCGCAACCGCCCGAGGTGGCGATGCTGCGACCCGACCACGTTCTGTTCACCTACCTCCACCTGGCGCCCGACCCCGACCTCACGCGCGGGCTGGTGGAGACCGGCGCCACCTGCATCGCATACGAGACCGTGGAGGACGCGGGCGGGCGGCTGCCGCTGCTGGCGCCGATGAGCGAGGTGGCGGGGAAGATCGCCACCCAGGCCGGCGCGTTCATGCTCGAGAAGCCGCTTGGAGGACGCGGAGTCCTGCTGGGCGGCGTGCCCGGCGTGGCCGCCGCGAACGTGCTCGTGATCGGCGGCGGTGTGGTGGGCTTCAACGCCGCCGCGATCGCGATCGGCATGGAGGCGGACGTGTTCACCTTCGATCGCAACATCGACCGCCTGCGCGAGCTGGATATCTACTTCGCCGGCCGCGCCTCCACCGTGTACGCCTCCACGCTCGCGATCGAGCAGATGCTTCCCGCCGCGGACCTGGTGATCGGGGCGGTGCTCGTGCACGGAGCGAAGGCGCCATACGTGATCACGCGCGAGCAGCTCGGGCTGATGAAGGCCAACGCCGTGCTCGTGGACGTGTCCATCGATCAGGGCGGCTGCTTCGAGACCTCCCGTCCCACCACCCACTCCGACCCCACGTTCGAGGTGGACGGGATCACCCACTACTGCGTGGCCAACATGCCCGGCGCGGTCCCGATCACGTCGACCTTCGCGCTCACCAACGCCACCCTGCCGTACGTGCTCGCGCTGGCCGACCTCGGCGTGCAGGAGGCGATCGCCAGGGATCCGGGGCTGCGGCCGGGCGTGAACGTGGCGGGCGGGCAGGTGACGCACCCGGCGGTCGCGGAGGCAACCGGCATCGAGTTCACACCATTGGACGACGTTCTTTCAGACCTCAGACCTCAGACCTCGGACGTCAGGAGCTAGGGACCATGGCCACCCTCGAGAAGACCAAGCTGCAGAACTTCATCGGCGGCGAGTTCGTCGACCCGGCCGAGGGCGCCACCGAGCCGGTGCTCAACCCGGCGACGGGCGAGGAGATCGCGCAGGCGCCGCTGTCGGGCGAGCAGGACGTGGACCGCGCGGTGAAGGCCGCGCGCGGCGCGTTCGAGGGCTGGTCCACGGCGACGCCCGGCGAGCGCTCGCAGGCACTGCTGAAGCTGGCCGACGCGATCGAGGAGAACGCCGACGAGATCACCGACCTCGAGGCCGCCAACGCGGGCAAGCCGCGCAGCGCCTTCCGCGATGACGAGATCCCGTTCATGGTGGACAACCTGCGCTTCTTCGCGGGCGCCGCGCGCAACCTCGAGGGCAGGGCCTCGGGCGAGTACACCGAGGGCTACACGTCGGTCATCCGGCGCCAGCCCATCGGGGTGGTCGGCCAGATCGCGCCCTGGAACTACCCGCTGATGATGGCCGTGTGGAAGATCGGCCCCGCGCTGGCCACCGGCAACACCGTGGTGCTCAAGCCGGCGGAGACCACGCCGGTGTCCACGCTGAAGATGGCCGAGCTGGCGGCGGAGATCTTCCCCGCGGGGGTGCTCAACGTGATCACCGGACACGGCGAGCCCGCGGGCTCGTCACTCGTGACGCACAGCGACGTGGACATGGTGTCGCTGACCGGGTCGCCCGCCACCGGCAAGTGGATCGCCCAGGCCGCGGCCGACACGCTCAAGAAGGTGCACCTGGAGCTGGGCGGCAAGGCGCCGGTGGTGGTGTTCGACGACGTGGACATGGAGACCGCGCTCGAGACGATCGCCGGAACCGGCTACTACAACGCCGGCCAGGACTGCACGGCCGCCACGCGCGTGCTCGCCGGCAAGGGCGTGTACGACGACGTGGTCTCGGGCCTGAGCGAGCAGGCGCAGGGCCAGGTGCTGGGCGACACGTTCGCCGAGGACACCACGCTGGGCCCGCTGAACTCCAAGGTCCAGCGCGAGCGGGTCGAGGGGTTCCTCCAGCGCAAGCCCGATCACGCCGAGGTGGTGACCGGCGGCTCGGAGCCCGACCTGCCGGGCTTCTACCTCGAGCCGGCGGTGGTGGCCGGCCTGCAGCAGGACGACGAGATGATCCAGAACGAGATCTTCGGCCCGGTGATCACGGTGCAGCCGTTCACCGACGAGGCGGAGGCGATCGCGTGGGCCAACGGCACCCGCTACGGCCTGGCGTCATCGGTCTGGACCCGCGACGTCGCCCGGGCCATGCGGGTGGCCAACGCGCTCGACTTCGGGTGCGTGTGGGTGAACGACCACATCCCGCTCGCCTCCGAGATGCCGCACGGCGGCTTCAAGGAGTCCGGCTACGGCAAGGATCTCTCGATGTACTCGCTGGAGGACTACACGCACGTGAAGCACGTGATGGTGTCGCTGGCCTAGGCCGCTGGGCGTACGCTGGCGCGGTGGCCCGGCCCTACTCCTTCCTCACCACCTGGCTCGTCCCGGCCGAGCGCCAGGCGGCCTGGGACGTGCTCGCGGACGTGCTGGCCTGGCCGCAGTGGTGGCCCGGGGTCGTGGGCGCCGAGGAGCTGAACCCCGGCGGCGCGGTCCGCGCGGGCAGCCGCTACCGCGTGCGCTGGCGCTCACCGGTGGGCTACTCGGTGGAGTTCGACTTCACGGTCGACGAGGTGGACGAGCCGCGCCGGATGTCCGGCCGCGCGTACGGGGATCTCGAGGGCACCGGCGTCTGGCGGCTGTTCGAGGACGGCGGGGTGACCGCCGTGACGTACGAGTGGAAGGTGGTGGCCACCAAGCCCTGGATGAACGCGCTCGGCCCGCTGCCGCGGCCGCTGTTCCGCTGGAGCCACGACCACGTGATGGCCGGAGGCGGCGAGGGGCTGGCGGCGCGGCTGCGACAGCCCCGCGGCCGTGAGGATCGCGGTTAGGATCGCCCTGTGGGCCGGCTCGACGCGCTCGACCTGTCACTCAAGCTCTCCAAGAAGGAGGAGGCCGAGCGGCTGGCGGCAGGTCACGAGCGCCTGGCCGAGCTGCGGCTGACCCTGGGGGGCAAGCTCGGTGACGGCGAGCTCGGGCCGCCGGTGTGCGTGCTGTTCGAGGGCTGGGACGCCTCCGGCAAGGGCGGCGCGATCAAGCGACTGGTGGCCCCGCTGGACCTGCGGCACGTGCGCGTCGCCCAGTTCGCCGCGCCCACCTACGACGAGAAGCGCCACCACTTCCTCTGGCGCTTCTGGCCCGCGCTGCCGGGCTGGGGCGGGATGGCCGTGTTCGACCGCTCCTGGTACGGCCGCGTGCTGGTCGAGCGGGTCGAGGGCTTCGCGACCGTGGACCAGTGGGAGCGCGCCTACGACGAGATCGTGGACTTCGAGCGCTCGCTCGCGCTGGAGGGCATGATCATGATCAAGTTCTGGGTCCACATCTCCGCCGAGAAGCAGCTGAAGCGGTTCAAGCGGCGCGAGGGCGATCCGCTCAAGAGCTGGAAGCTGACCGACGAGGACTGGCGCAACCGCGAGAAGCGCCCGGCCTACGAGAAGGCGGTGGAGGACATGCTGGCCCGCACCGACCACGAGCTGGGCCACTGGCAGCTGGTGGAGGGCGACTCGAAGCGCTACGCGCGCGTGAAGGTGCTGGAGACGGTGATCGCGCGAGATCGAGGCGGGCATGCGCGAACGGGGATTCGAGCCGCCGCAGGCGCTGGAGGCGCAGTCCGCCTATAGCCGGGCGGGGCGCCGGCCCGTGCGGATTCGGCGATTCTTTTCCAACTCGTCACAACGAGGACCGCTTCCTGCTCAAACTTGGGCTCGTGGACCGCGAGCTGGGCGCGCTGATCCGCAGGCTGCGGGGGCAGGGGCAATACGACCGCTCCCTGCTGATCGTGGTCCGACCGCTCGTTCGAGCGCGAGCGCTTCGCGATCAATCTCCGGAGGCTGCGCTCCGAACGGCCCGCGGGCGGGTTGTTCTTCTCGAGGTGCGGCGGGGTGGCCGGTCCGTGCGGCTTCTGGGACGGCTCCGATGACTACCCTTCCCGCGCCGTGCGCAAGCTGATGCCGCGTATCGTCCTGACAATCCTCGTCGCAGCCGGGGCCGCCTTCGCGGTGGTCGCGGCCAGCCGCGACGACTCCGAGAAGGCGGCGGTGGCCTCGACGGCCGCGGCCGCGCCGATCATCCCGCCCACCGCCGCGGCGGCGCAGATCCCGCGCAAGCCACCGGTGGTGATGATCGTGATGGACGAGTTCCCGGTGGACATCATGCTCGGCGCCGACGGCAGGATCGACGGTGAGCGTTACCCGAACTTCGCCGCGCTGGCCGCCACGGGCACCTGGTTCAGGAACGCCCACACGGTCTACGACTCCACGACCAAGGCGATCCCGGCGGTGCTCACCGGCAAGCTGCCGAAGAAGGGCGGCGACGCCACCTACAAGAGCCACCCGCGCACGGTGTTCGACCTGTTCGGCCGCCGGGGCTACCGGATCGTCAAGTCCGAGGAGGCCACCTCGCTGTGCCCGCCGCGCTACTGCCGTGGCGCCAGGCCGCAGCGGCCGGCGATCCTGCCGCTGCTGCAACGCCGCCGGCGCGAGCGGCTCGAGGGCTTCTTCGCCCAGATCAAGCCCGGCAAGCCGACCTTCTACATGAAGCACGTGCTCCTGCCGCACGGCCCCTACCAGTACCTGCCCTCGGGCAAGCAGACGCGCAACGGGTACCAGGACCCGGTGCCCGGGATGAACGGCCCGACCGGCTTCGGCGACCGCTTCCTCACCCAGCACAACCAGCAGCGCCTGCAGCTGCAGACCGCGTACACGGACTTCCAGCTCGGCAACCTCTTCCGGCGAATGGTGCGCAACGGCACCTTCGACCAGGCGCTGATCGTGCTGGTGGCCGACCACGGCTTCGCCTTCGAGGTGGGGGTGAAGGACCGCCGGACGGTGACCCGGCGCAACATCGACGAGATCGCGCCGGTGCCGCTGTTCGTGAAGGCGCCCGGCCAGCGCCGCGGGCGCACGCTCGGCAACTACGCGCGCACGATCGACGTGGTGCCCACGATCGCCGACGTGCTCAACGTGAAGATGCCCTACCGCGCCGACGGCCGCTCGGCGTTCTCGCGCGCGGTCAGGCGCCGGCGGTTCGTGCGCATGCTCAGGCGCGACTTCCGCGGCGCCATCACGATCTCTGCCCGCCGGATCGAGGCGCGGCGGCGGGCCAACGTGCGCGCGAAGCTGCGCCTGTTCGGCTCGGGCGACCTCCGCACGCTGTACACCGGCATCGGCCCCAACCGCTCGCTGCTCGGGCGCAACGCGGCGGATCTCAAGCCCGCCGGGCTCGGCAAGGTGCGGGCATCGGTGAGCGGCGCGCCGGCGTACCGCGCCGTGCGGGCCTCCTCGCTGATCGTGCCGGCCCAGATCGGTGGCCGGCTGCGCGGCGGGCGGCGCGGCGCCAAGCGCGATATCGCGGTGGCCGTGAACGGCCGGATCGAGGCCGTGGGCCGGACCTTCTACCTGCGCGGGACGAGGCGCGAGAGCTTTGCGGTGAACGTGCCCGAGGCCTCGTTGCGCCAGGGCCGCAACACCGTCGAGGTGTTCGAGGTCTCGCGCGGGCGCCTGCGCCTCATCGGCCGCGCGTAGGGTCCGGCGCGGCGAAGCCGGCGTTGGGCTCGGCGCTGGGATCTCGCCTCAACTCGCGTCGGGTCCTTCTCGGTGTCCACGAACAGGCAGAAGTAACGGCGACGGTCGTCGCGCGCGATGCACACGCGGAAGTAGCCCTCGCTGAGCCGGATCGTGTTCGCGGTCTCGAGGTTGCGCCGCAGCTCCTCGTTGCCGGACCGCTCCACGTAGGCCCGCAGCTCGCGCCCCACCTCCTCGGTCGCCTCGGTCTCGCTCACGATCACCGGCCGGTTGGCCAGGCCGGAGACCAGGCACGCCAGCAGGCCGACCGCCAGCGCGACCGTGGCGATCCGATCCTGAAGCAGCTCGCGCTCGATCGGCGCGGCGCCCTCCCTGGCGGCCATCCGCCTCGCCAGGAACGGAGCCACGGCGCCGATCAGCACCAGGTTCCCGAAGGTGGCGGCAAGCACGCCCACGATCAGGTTCGACTCCTCGATCACCGCGGGCGGCAGCGCCGCGATCACCACGCCGTCGAGCAGCGTGAACAGCACGAACGCGGGCCACTGCATCGCCCCGCGCAGCCGCCAGCGCAGGCGGGCGGGCCAGAAACGCTCCTCCGGAGGCATCGACTGAATGTAGAAGGGTCCGGTCAAGCGAGGCGGGACGCCGAGCAGGAACATCAGGACGCGGGGCCGGAGGCCCCGCGGAGGTAATCGCTTGAAGGAGCCGCGCTTCCGGGTACCCTGGGCTTCACACATACCCACGCACGCGGTGGAGATCCCAGCGCGAGCGATTGAAACTCGACGCTCCGGCCGGAGACCCCGGATCCGGGCTCGAAGGGAGAAGAGATGGCGACGACGACCGCGAGACCCGCGGCGCTCGACCCGCAGCAGAACGGCGCTCACAAGGCGCCCGTGACTGTGGACGACCGCTGCGCGCTTCTGCGACACATGCTCCTCATGCGCGCGACCGAGGAGCGGGGGCTCACCCTTTACCGCCAGGGCAAGGTGCCCGGCAGCTACTACGACGGCCGTGGCCAGGAGGCCGTATCGGTCGGGTCCGCGTTCGCGCTGTCACCGCGCGACCGCGCCTGCATCCTGCACCGCGACCTGGGCGCGCACCTCGTGCGCGGCGTGAAGCCGGGGCGGGTACTGGCCCAGATGATGGGCCGCGCCGGCGGAGTGACCGGCGGCAAGGACGGCAACATGCACTTCGGCGACCGCGAGCTGGGCTGCGTCGGCATGGTGTCGATGCTTCCCGACATGGCGCTGGTGGCCTGCGGGCTGGCGCTGGCGTTCCAGATGCGCGGCGAGCCGCGCGTGGCGATGACGTGGTTCGGCGACGGGTCGACCGCCAACGGCCAGTGGCACGAGGCGATGAACGTGGCCGGCGTGCGCAAGCTGCCGGTGGTGTTCATCCTCGAGAACAACCAGTTCGCCTACTCGACTCCCAACGACCTGGAATTCGCGGTGGACCCGGTGCAGCGCGCCGCCACCTACGGCTTCCCGGGCGTGAAGGTGGACGGCAACGATGTGGAGGCCATGCTCGACGCCGCCTCCGAGGCTTGCGACCGCGCCCGCGCGGGCGGCGGGCCCACGCTGATCGAGGCCGAGACGATGCGGATGCACGGCCACGGCGCGCACGACGACATGCGCTACGTGCCCAAGGAGATGCTCGAGGAGTGGGCGCGGCGCGACCCGATCGAGACCTACGAGGCGCGCCTGCGCGCCGAGGGGATCGACACCGACTCGATCCGTGCGTCGGTGGTTGAGGAGCTCGACCGCGAGACCGACTGGGCGCTGGCGCTGCCGATGCCCGACCCGGCCACCGCGACCGAGGGCGTGTTCGCCACCGAGGACCCTGTGCTGGGCGACGGCGCAGCTCCCTGGTCTCGTTTTGCGGAGGTGGGCTCGAATGCCTGAGCTGACCTATCTAGAGGCGATCTCCGACGGCCTGCGCGAGGAGATGCGCCACGACGAGTCGGTGTTCTGCATGGGCGAGGACATCGGCGCCTTCGGCGGGGCCTTCAAGGTCACCGACGGGTTCATCGAGGAGTTCGGCGCCGACCGCGTGTGGGACACGCCGCTGGCCGAGAACGCCATCGTCGGCGCCGCCGTGGGCGCCGCCGTGGAGGGGATGCGGCCGGTCTGCGAGATGCAGTTCGCCGACTTCATCGCCTGCGGGTTCGACCAGCTCGTGAACGTGGCGGCGAAGATGAACTACCGCCAGGGCCTGGCCGTGCCGATGGTGGTGCGCCTGCCCTCCGGCGGCGGCTTCTCCGGCGGCCCGTTCCACTCCCAGAACCCCGAGGCCTGGTTCCTCCAGGCGCCGGGGCTGAAGGTGGTGGCGCCCTCGACGGCGCAGGACGCCAAGGGGCTGCTGGCCGCGGCGATCCGCGACCCCAACCCCGTGCTCTACATGGAGCACAAGCACCTCTACCGCCGGATCAAGGGCGACGTGCCCGAGGGCCGCTACGAGACGCCCATGGGCGAGCTCGGCGTGGCGCGCGAGGGCACCGACCTCACGGTCGTGGCCTACGGCGCGATGGTGCACACCGCACTCGAGGCCACCGAGGACGTGGACGCGTCCGTGGAGGTGCTCGACCTGCGCACCCTGTGCCCGCTCGACCGCGAGGGCATCCTCGCCAGCGTGCGCAAGACGAGCAAGGTCGTGGTGCTGCACGAGGCCACACGCTCCTGCGGCGTGGGCGCCGAGGTGTGCTCGCTGATCGCAGAGGAGGCCTTCGAGGACCTCGACGGCCCGGTCGTGCGCGTGACCGCGCCCGACAGCCCGATCCCGTTCAGCCCGCCGCTGGAGCGCGCGGTGCTCCCGCAGGTTGACGACGTGAAGGAGGCCGTGAATGAGCTCCTCAGCTACTGAGACGCTCGCCGAAATCACCATGCCGCAGATGGGCGTGAGCGTTGCCGAGGGCACGATCACGGAATGGCGCAAGCGCCCGGGCGACTGGGTCGAGCGCGACGAGACCGTGGTGGAGATCTCCACCGACAAGGTGGAGACGGAGGTGCCCTCGCCGGCTTCAGGGCGGCTGAAGGAGATCCTCGTGGAGGCTGGCGAGACCGTGGATGTGGGGACCTTGCTGGCCACGATCGAGACCGGGGCCCGGGCGGGGGAGGCTCATCCTGATGAGTCGCCCAGTCCCCAGTCCCCAGTCGCCAGTCCCGAGGGCTCCGGCCGCGCCGGTGTCCCCCGTCGTGAGGCGGATTGCCGACGAGCATCACGTCGACATCGCGATGGTCGAGGGCACGGGTCGTCGTGGGCGCGTGACGAAGAAGGACATCCTGGCCTTCATCGACGCCCATCCCGGCAACGGAAGCGGGAACGGGAAGACGGTCGAGCCGACCGCTGCACACGGAGTCGCCCTATCGGGAAGAGCCCGAGCCCCTGGGGACTGGGGACCGGCGACTGGAGACTCCGAGCCCTGGCGAACCTCTCAGCCTGATGAGGCAAGCCAGATCGGCGAGCACATGGTGCGCTCGCTGCAGACCGCCGCGCACTGCACGACGATCGTCGAGGCGGACATGTCGGCGATCGAGGCGGCTCGCGGGCGGCTGTCGTACCTGCCGCTGGTGGCCAAGGCGACCATCGCGGCGCTGCGCGAGCACCCGCAGCTCAACGCGACGATGGAGGGCGACCGCCTCATACAGCACGAGGAGGTTCACCTCGGCATCGCCGTCGCGCTCGGCGACGAGGGGTTGATCGTGCCGGTGGTGCGCAACGCGCACGAGCTGTCGCACGAGGGGCTGGCCGCGCGGATCAAGGACCTCGCGGAGCGGGCGCGCGGCAAGCGCCTGGAGCCCGACGAGGTGGGCGGCGGCACGTTCACGATCACCAACCCCGGCCGGTTCGGGGCGCTGCTGGCCACGCCGATCATCAACCAGCCGCAGGTGGCGATCCTCGACCTCGAGGCCGTGGTCAAGCGGCCGGTCGTGGTGAGCGACGAGCAGGGGCGGGATAGCATCGCCATCAGGCCGATGACCTACTTCTGCATGTCCTGGGACCACCGCGCGCTGGACGGCGTGCTGGCGGCGAAGTTCCTCGGCAGCGTGAAGCGCAACGTCGAGGAGTGGCGTGGCTGAGGAGCTCTGGGTAACAAGCCTGGGGCAGGTCCCGTACCGGGAGGCGCTCGCGCTGCAGGAGCATCTGCGTGACGCCCGCCAGGCGGACGCCATCCCGGACACGCTGCTGCTGCTCGAGCACCCGCCGGTCTACACGAAGGGCCGGCGGGCCGAGCCCTCCGATCTGCCGATGGGCGAGGACTGGTACCGCTCGCAGGGGATCGACGTGGCGGACTCCGACCGCGGCGGCCAGGTGACCTACCACGGTCCCGGCCAGCTGGTGGGCTACCCGATCATGCGCGTGCGCGAGGTGCCCGCCTACGTACACGCGCTCGAGCGCGTGATGATCACTGCCCTGGGCGACGAGGGCATCGCGGCGGAGGTGCGTGACGGGCTCACGGGAGTGTGGGCCGGCGACTCGAAGATCGGCTCGATCGGGGTCCACGTCTCCCGCGGCGTGACCACCCACGGCTTCGCCGTGAACGTGGACGGCGACCTGCAGCCGTTCGAGTGGATCGTGCCCTGCGGCATGGAGGGCGCGCGAATGACCTCGGTGCTCAAGGAGACCGGCCGCACCGGCGCGATGCCGTGCTTCCGCAAGCGCGTGGCGTGGCGGTTCGCGGAGGCGTTCGGGCTGCGCCAGAGGCTGGTCTCACGGGCGCGGCTGGAGGAAGCGGCCTCGCTAGAGTCGGTCCCGGCGTGAGCACCGAGCACTCCACCCGCTCCCGGGCCAACCCGGGCGGCGCGCGCACCCTCCATCTGGGCGAGGTGATCCCGTTCGGCGAGCGCAAGCCGAAGTGGTTCAAGGTGCCCGCCCCCGGCGGCGCGAAGTACCGCGAGCTGCGCCGGATGATGGACGACGAGGGGCTGCACACGGTCTGCCAGGAGGCGGCCTGCCCGAACATCGGCGACTGCTGGCAGCGGGGCACCGCCACGTTCATGATCCTCGGCGACACCTGCACCCGGCGCTGCGGGTTCTGCAACGTGAAGACGGGCAAGCCCACGTTCAACGATCCGCTCGAGCCGCTGCGCGTGGGCCAGTCGGTGGCCAAGATGGGCCTCAAGCACGCGGTGATCACCAGCGTCGACCGCGACGACCTGCCCGACCTCGGCTCCACCGCGTTCGTCGGCGTGATCCGCTCGATCCGCCGCCTCTCCCCCGGCACCAAGGTCGAGGTGCTCACCCCCGACTTCCGCGGTGAGGAGATGCCGCTGGCGCGTGTGATCGCCGAGCGCCCCGACGTGTTCAACCACAACGTGGAGACCGTGCCGCGGCTGTACCCGGTGGCGCGCCGCGGGTCGCAGTTCCTGCGCTCGTGCCGGGTGCTGCGCAACGCGCGCGAGATGGGCGAGGGCGAGGTGGTGACCAAGTCCGGCCTGATGACGGGGCTGGGCGAGACCAAGGAAGAGCTGCTCCACACGTTCGGCACGCTTCGCGAGCACGGCGTCCAGGTGCTCACGGTGGGCCAGTACCTGCGCCCGACCCGCGACCACCTGCCCGTGGTGCGCTACTGGCACCCGGACGAGTTCGCCGAGCTGGAGCGCGAGGCCTACGCGATGGGCTTCGAGTCCGTGGCCGCCGGCCCGCTGGTGCGATCGAGCTACCACGCCGAGCAGACCCTGGAGCGCGCCGCCGCGCGCTGAGTCGTGCGCCGCGCGCGCCTGGCGCTGATCCTCGCGGCGATCCTCGCCGGCGGCGTCGTGGCGGTGGCGCTGGCGTTCGAGCGCGACGAGCCGGACGCCGCCGCCCGCACGCACAGCCGCCGTGGGCGAATGGCGCGCGCTCGCGCCCGCCGGGCTGGAGCGCACCGAGGTGGCCGCCGCGCGGATCGGCCGGTCGATCTTCGTGGTGGGCGGCTTCGAGAAGCGCACCGGCCTGACCACGCGCGTGCTCGAGCGCTACGACATCCGCACGAACCGCTGGCGGCGGCTGCGACCGATGCCGATCGGCGTGAACCACGGTGTCGCGACCGCCTACCGCGGCCGCCTGTACGTGCACGGGGGCTATACCGCCCGGCGTGACCTGACCAGCGCCACGCGGCGCCTGTACGTCTACAACCCCAGGACGAACCGCTGGCGCCGGCTGGCCGACTCGCGCCAGCCCCGGGCCGCGCACGCCTTCGCCGCGCTGCGCGGAAAGCTGTACGCCGCGGGTGGGCGAAACGAGACCGCGGACCTGACCTCGATGGAGGTCTACGACATCGCCCGCCGCCGCTGGCGGCGCGGCCCCTCCTTCCCCGGTCCCCGCCGCGACCACATGACCGGCGCCGCCGCGGGTGGCCGCTTCTACGCGCTCGGCGGCCGCGAGGGGTCCACGCTGTACGCCACGGCGGAGCGGTTCGACCCCCGCCGGCGGCGGTGGCAGCGCCTGCCGGCGATGCGCCGCAAGCGGCCGGGATCGCCTCGGCGGTGGTCAGCCGAGGACGCGTCGTGGTGTTCGGCGGCGAGGACTTCGGCACCGGCCGCACGATCGAGCAGGTGGAGCTGTTCGATCCCCGCACGCGCCGCTGGCGCCGGCTGCCCGACATGCGCACGCCGCGCCACGGGCTGGGCGGCGCCGCGCTGAACGACCGCGTCTACTCTCTGCAGGGCGGCCCGAGGCCCGGCTTCTTCTTCTCGGACGCGATCGAGTTCCTCGACGTCGACTGACGCTTGTTCCCGCTCAAGGACGACATCCCCACGCGGCGCTTCCCCGTGCTCACGCTCGGCCTGGTCGTGGCCAACGTGATCATGTTCTTCTTCTTCCAGGAGGCCTACTTCGGCAGCCAGGAGACCTTCGACAACCGCGTGATCGAGTACGGGGCGATCCCCTACGAGATCTCCCATCCCGGCGACGGGTGCGCGCTATCGCCCGACGGCTCGCAGGTGCTGTGCGAGGGACAGCCGGGCGTGGCCGGCGAGGCGCCCGACCAGCCGCCGACCTGGCTCACGCTCTTCACCTCGATGTTCATGCACGGGGGCCTGCTGCACCTGGGCGGGAACATGCTGTTCCTCTGGATCTTCGGGAACAACATCGAGGACTCGATGGGCCGCGCCCGCTTCATCGCGTTCTACCTGCTCGGAGGGCTCGTGGCCGTGCTCGCCCAGACCGTGATCGACCCGGACGTCACCACGCCGACCATCGGGGCGAGCGGGGCCATTGCCGCGGTGCTGGGCGGCTACGCGCTGCTGTATCCCCGCGCCCGCGTCGTCACGCTGCTGTTCATCATCATCTTCTTCACGATCATCGAACTGCCGGCGCTGCTGGTGCTCGCGGCCTGGTTCGCCCTCCAGGCGGTGAGCGGCGTGGGCGCGCTGGCGGAGCCGGTGGCCGGCGGTGGCGGGGTCGCGTACTTCGCGCACATCGGGGGCTTCATCTTCGGGCTGGCCACGATCAAGCTGTTCGCCGACCGCGTTCACGAGGACTACGAGCGCGCCCACCGAACGCCGGTCTACTGATGAACGCGCGAACTGCGGCGCTTCTCGCATCGCTCGGCTTGATCGGGCTGCTCGCGTTCCTCACCATCAGCGTGATGATCAACGACGGCTTCACGCCGCTGGTGGCGATCTCGTTGCTGCTACTCGCCCTGCTGGGGTTCGGGGTCCTCGGGGCGCTGACCAACCCCCCGAAGGAGTGAGCGGCTCCCGGCTGGCGGGGCTGGCGCTGCTGCTGGCTCCCGTGACCGTGGTGGTGGCCCTCTACCTCGGGCCGCTCACACGCGATCGCGACGACCCGCCGCAGGCCACCGCCGTGGCGCCCGACGTAGCGGGCCTGCCCGAGCCGGGCGGCTCGCTGGAGCCGCGCTCGCCGGCGCCGATCCGGCTGACCGGCGTGGACGCCTACGCGCTGCACTTCCGCAAGGCGCCGAGGGCCGCGCTGGTCTTCGATACCGAGACGGGCGAGGTGCTGTACCGGCGGCGCCCGTTGAAGGTGCTGCCGGTGGCCAGCCTCACGAAGATCATGACCGCGCTGGTGGTGACGCAGGAGACCAAGCCCGACGAGCGCGTGAAGATCACCAAGGCCGCGCTGCGCTACCAGGGCTCCGGCGTGGGCGTGCTGCCCAAGGGCAAGCGGGTGCGCCTCGAGGCGCTGCTGAACGGCCTGATGCTGGTGTCGGGCAACGACGCCGCCATCGCCCTGGCCGTGCACGTGTCGGGCACCCAGCGCAAGTTCGTACGGCTGATGAACGAGAAGGCTCGCCTCTGGGGCCTGCGCTGCACGCGCTTCGCCTCGGCGCACGGGCTCGAGGACGGCAACCGCTCGTGCGCCGCGGACCTGGCCGTGCTCACCAGGCTGGCGATGCGGGACCGCCGCATCGCGAGGGTCGTGCGCCGCCCGCAGGTGTCGTTCAGGTTCCCGATCAAGGGTGGCCGGCTGTTCCTCGCCGGCCACAACCCGCTCCTGCGGGCCGGCTACCGCGGCGCCATCGGGCTGAAGACCGGGTACACCGAGGCGGCGGGGCGCTGCTTCGTGGGCGTGGCGCGTCGCAGGGGGCGCACGCTGGCCGTCGTGCTGCTGGGCTCACCCAACCCGCTCAAGCACTCGGCGAAGCTGCTGGACCTGGGCTTCGCGAGCGGCTGACCGATCTGCCACATGGCAGAATCGAACCCGAAGGGGCCATAGCTCAGCTGGAAGAGCGCCGCCTTTGCAAGGCGGAGGTCGCCGGTTCGAGCCCGGCTGGCTCCATCCTGGGTTAGGCTCGCCGCATCGCCGAGGCCCTCCCCACCGAGTTCCTGGAGCGGTTCGAAGAGCAGTTCGACTGCTGGAACCGGGGCGAGCTCGACCTGATGCTCGAGATGTACGCCGAGGACGCCGTGTTCGACGTCTCCGCGGTCTTCACCGACGTCGCCCCCATGCACGGAAGCCAGGCGATTCGCCGCTACTGGGAGACGTTCCGGGAGACGTGGGACGGCATGCGCATCGACCCGCTCGAGGGAATCGATCTCGGTGATGGACGCTGGGTGATCGATCAGCGCATGTGGGCGAAGGGGGCCCGCAGCGGGATAGACATCGATCAGCGCTTCGCCATGCTCTACACGATCCGCCGGGAGGACCGGAAGGTCATACACGCAAAGCTCTTCCCGGATGTGGAAGCGGCCGTTGCCGCGGCCGAGACGGGCTAGGGCACCCAGGCATGGCCACGCAGCCGGCACGACGAGCCCAGGTTTCCAACTACGAGACCGTGACGCATTGGTTCACGCTCGCCGCCGAGCGGCTCGGGCTGGCCGACGACGTGGCCGCCGTGATGCGCTCGTCCTACCGCGAGGTGAAGGTGCAGGTGCCGGTGAAGCTCGCCGACGGGAAGATCCACTGCTTCTCGGGCTTCCGCGTGCAGCACAACGGCGCGCGCGGGCCGTACAAGGGCGGCATCCGCTTCCACCCGGAGGTGGACCTGGACGAGGTGCGGGCGCTCGCCGAGCTGATGAGCTGGAAGACCGCCATCGTGGGAATCCCGTTCGGAGGCGCGAAGGGCGGCATCGACGTGACACCGCAGCAGCTGACCGCCGGGGAGCTGCAGCAGGTCGCGCGATCGTTCATCGACAAGATCGAGAAGGTGCTCGGGCCCCAGCGCGACATCCCCGCGCCGGACGTGGGCACCAACGCTCAGACCATGGCCTGGTTCATGGACGAGTACGGCAAGCTCCACGGCCACACGCCGGCGATCGTGACCGGCAAGCCGATCGCGCTCCAGGGCTCATACGGGCGCGAGGCGGCCACCGGTCGCGGGGTGGTGTTCGCGTTCAACGAGGCGGCGCCCTCGCTGGGCATCGACCCGGCCGAGTGCTCGTTCGTGGTCCAGGGCTTCGGCAACGTGGGCTCCTGGGCGGCGCGGATCCTCCACGACCAGGGCGCGCGGATGGTGGGCGTGTCCGACGCGAGCGGCGCCATCCACTCCGAGGCGGGCATCGACCCCCACGCGCTCGTCCAGCATCTGGCCGACGGCGGCCAGCTCGTGGAGCTGCCCGGCACCGAGCGGCTCGACCCGGAGGAGCTGGTGGCATTGGAGTGCGACGTGTTCATCCCCGCGGCACTGGGCGGCATGCTGCGCGAGGACAACGCCGACTCCATGCGCTGCAAGGTGCTGCTGGAGGGCGCGAACAGCCCGTGCACCCCGGCGGCCGACGAGATCCTTCAGGGCAAGGGCGTGACCGTGATCCCCGACGTGCTGGCCAACGCGGGTGGGGTGATCGTGTCGTACTTCGAGTGGGTCCAGAACCTGCAGCACTTCCGCTGGGACGAGGACGAGGTGAACGAGCGACTGGGGCGGATCATGCGCCAGGCCTACGGCGAGGTGGCGGCCAAGGCCGAGGCGGACGGGGTGCCGATGCGCGTCGCCGCGTTCGAGCTGGGCATCGAGCGCGTGGTGGACGCCGCGCGCACGCGCGGATACATCGCCTAGGCGTTCCCGAGGGGTCCTACAAAGCGAAACGGGGACCGCCCGCCCCGGCGATCCCCGTCTCATTGTCAGCGGCGTCCCGTGCCGCTATTTGACGACGGAACCCTCCGTGCCGTCGTATCCGGGTCTTCGGCGGGCACGGGCCATCCCCAAAGGAACGGCGCGGTTCGTCATACAGCCGTCCAGCGGCCCCGGATGGGGCGCTATTCGTCGAAGTCGAAGTCCCGCGGCGGCTTCTGCTCGAACCAGAGCCGATCGTGCTCGGGCGTCTCCTGCAGGAACTCGGGAGTCTCCTCGAGCACATCCTCGCCCTCGTCCTCGGGCGGCGCGGGAGGCGGCGGGGCGGGCATGGGCTCCTCGATCGGCTCGAATCCGTCTGCGGGGGTGTCGCCGGTGGGGACCGGCTCGTCGGGCGCCGCCTCGGGCTCCCGCCCGAAGTCCGGCATCGGCGGCAGCTCCGCCAGGGGCGCATCGGGGGGCGGGGGCGCCTCGGCGGGGACCTCGTCCACCTCGCCCGGTGCGACCTCCGCCTCGGTGACCGGCTCCTCGGCGGCCGGCTCGGGCTCGGCGGGCTGCTCGCGCCGCGCGGGCCCGAGAGCCTCCTTCTCCTGTTGCTGCACCTCGTCCTCCGCGGCGCCGTGAGAGCGCTTGAGCTCCAGGTGCTCGCGGATGGCATCGTCGAGAACGCCCATCGCGCCACGAAGCGTAGACGACCCTCGTGCGATCAGGCGGGCTCCGCCTTCGGCTCCGCCGCCGGCTCGGCCCGCTCGACCCGGTTCTTGCCGGCGCCCTTGGCGCGGTACAGCGCGGCGTCGGCGGCGGCGATCAGCGAAGCCTTGTCGGAAGCGCTGGAGGGCACCGAGGCCACGCCGAAGCTGGCGGTCACCCGCAGATCGCCCTCCCCGTCGAGGCGTGGGATCCGCAGCGCCTCGATCGCCTCGCGCATGCGCTCGGCCAGCTGGGCGGCACCGTCCAGCTCCGTCTGGGGGAGCACCACGGCCATCTCCTCGCCTCCGTAGCGGGCCGGCTCGTCGATGTCGCGCGACAGCTCGCGCAGCACCTCGGCCACCTCGGTGAGCACGGAGTCGCCCTGCTGGTGGCCATGCGTGTCGTTCACCTGCTTGAAGTCGTCGATGTCCATCAGCACGAACCCGACCGTGGTGCTGAAGCGCCTGCCGCGCTCGAACTCCCGGTCCAGCGCGCCGTGCATCTGGCGCACGTTGGAGAGCCCGGTGAGCTCGTCGGTGATCGCCTGGCGCTGGACGGTCCTGTGCAGGTCCGCGTTCTCGATCGAGATCACCGCCTGGCCCGTGAGATAGTCGAGCAGGCCGGCCTCCTCAGCGGTGAACGCGCGATCGCGACGGGCGAGCGAGACGATCCCGATCGGGCGCGCGCTCGACTGCGTGCCCAGCCGCGCCTTCACCATCACCGCGATCGCGTGGACGGACTGGGCCTCGACGGCGACGGGCTCGTCCCGGCGCGCGCCGAAGGCCTCGCGCTCGGCCTGGTCCATCACGGCAACGAGGTCGGCGTCCTGAGCGCCCGCGGGGACCTCCTCCAGGATGCTCGTGACCAGCGGGACCGCGCGGCCGCCCTCGGCCTCACAGGCCTCCACCGCGTTCTCGACGAGGAGCTCGAAACTGCCCTGGCGGTCCAGCCCGGCCGCGAACGCCTCGCCGACCCGGCGGATCGCGGCCTCCAGCTCGCGTCGCTTGTGCTGGACCTCCGCGATCTGGCTCTCGAGCTGCTGCGACATGCTGTTGAACTCGCGGCCGAGTTGCGCGAACTCGTCGTCGCCCTCGACCGGCACCGGCTCGTCGAAGCGGCCGCCGGCCAGCCGGCGGGCGGCGTCCAGGAACTTGCCGATCTGAGACTGCAGCGCCCTGGACACGTACGAGGATCCCGCCAGCGCGAGCAGCAGGAACGCCAGGAGCAGCGCGCACACCAGAAGCCGGTCGCGCGTGATCGACTCGTTGATGTCCGACGCGTCGGTGAACACGGCCAGCTGCTCGGTGCGCCGCGGGCGGTTGAGCACCGTCTCCCGCCTGCTGCGGTAGTCCGTTCCGCCCGCCTCGAAGTCGGCCGACCCCGCCGGCGCGGAGCGGACGGCCGGCACGGTCGACGCGACGGCGCGTCCGTTGCGGAGCACCAGCAGTTCGTCGCGCGTCCGGGCCCGCACCGTGCGCGCGAGGGCGGGCGCATCCGTCGCGGACACCGAGAGGGTGCCCAGCCGGCCCCCGCCATCGCGGGTGAGCGAGGCGCTGGCGGGCGCGACCGACCGCGCGGATCCGGCCGCGATCGGAGCGCCGTCGACCGGCGCGACGGAGGCCGACACCAGCTGGGGATCCCGGCGGACGAGCGCGGCGAGGCGGCGCGCGACCGCGGCCCGATCGTCGCGCGCGAGCGCCGCCGTGAGCGCGCGGTCGGATGCCACCCCGCGCAGCTCGTCACGGGCGGCGAGGCGGCCATCCTCGTAGGCCTCGAACGCCACGGTGAGAGCCACCGCCAGGGCCGCATCGGCCTTGCCGCGTTCATTCGAAGCCGTGATGGCCAGCAGCGCGATGCCGATCGCCAGCATCGGAACCAGCACGATCATGGCGAAGAACACCCGCAGGCGACCGCGGAAGGTCATGTATGCAGGCTAATGACGACTGTGAAATCCGCTACTCGGCCAGCCCCGCGGCTTCGAGCGCCTCGTCCCGGTCGTAGTAGAAGGCGGCCCTGCTGATCTGGCCGTCCTTGAAGCCGTAGATGGCGGCTCCGGGCAGCTCGACGGGAACACCGCTCTCCTTCCCGGTCCCGACCAGCCGGTGAAGGATCACCAGCCCCTCGCCCGCTTCGAGGAACCGCTCGAGATGCACGTGCATGGTCTCGAAGGCCGCGAACCAATCCTCGTAGAAGCGCCGCGCCCCCTCCTCGCCCTCGAACCGCTGCCCGAGCACGCCGTCGAAGCCGCCGAAGAACTCGATCTCGACGTCGCTGTGCAACTCGGCCACGAAGCCCTCGACGTCCTGCTCGTTGAAGGCGCCCACCGCCCGCCGGATCAGGCGTTCCTCAGCGTTCACGAGCTCGTCGGGAACGCGGCGTCCGCGGGCAACCTAGGCGCCGGGCGGGCGGTAGTCGACCGAGCGCTTCGCGGCCGCGTCGACCTCGTCCGGGGTCAGCAGGACGACCGTCCTCACCGTCGCGCCCACCGGCCGCGTTCACGGTCAGCGCGACGGCGGCGGCGCTCTCGTTGTCGGGAAGGTCGCAGACCACGTAGGCATCCGAGTCGCCGAATGCGAAATAGAAGCTCTCGAGCGTTCCCCCGACGCTCTCGGCGACCTGGGCAACCGCGTCACGCCTGCTTGCCCCGCCTGCGGATTGGACGCCCTTGACGCCCTCCGGCGTGTACGAAGCCTCGAATAGGAACTTGGGCACGGTGACCTCCTCGTTTGGCTTCTCGAGGACCCTCCCACCGGGGGCGCCGCAGGGCAAGCAAGCGATGCGGCGACGCAGGCGCTAGGCGCCGGCCTCGGACGATCGGTGCTGCGCCTGGATTGTCGAGACGAGCGCGGCGACCCGGCGGTCCACCTCGATCGAGTCCGTGTGAAGAGCGGGTGGCAGAGGCTCCCCGGCGAGCATCGCGTCGAGCACCGCGGGCACGTATGCCCGCACCGCGCTCCGGCGCTCGTTCAGGCGCCGGAACCGGGGGTGGCGCTGCCTCCCGGTCAGGTAGACCCTGAACGCGACGTGATCGGCGATGCGTCCGAACCGCCGCTCGCCCTCCGAGCGCCCGGACCACCGCACGCTTCGTAGCATCGCGCGAAGGTTCCAGAAGCTGGGTGCGCTGAAGCCCCCCACGTGATGGAGCTCTGGAACGACCCGGTTGTCGAGCCGGTGGCCGGCCAGAAGGAGCTGGAGGTTCACGAGGCGGCACGTGTCGAGGTAGCGAAAGTTCCAGCCCCGTTCTGCCAGCGACTTCCTCAGGGCGCGCGGGACGGCATGGCGGTGGTGGATCGCGAAGCCGCGCGGAGTCCTGCGCCATATCGGCCCGGTGGCCGCTCGATCGTAGATCGCGAGATACGTTCCGCCGACGGGCGTTCCGTCCTGAAGCACTCGGAGCCGCCCGCTGAGGAGCGGCCAGCGGGGAGGGACCACGACGTCTTCGTCCGTGGCCCACACGGGAGCGGCCGCAAAGACGGCCGCCTGGCCCTGTCCCGGCCGCCCCAGCTCCTCCATGAAGTCGCCGCTCGCGATCACGTCGGAGTCGGCGAATGCGAACTCGGGCTCGTCCGGGAAGGCCTCGAAGAGGTGGTTGAGCGCCAGCCCGTGCTCGACGGGGTGCGAGTTGGGAAGCACCATGTGAGAGATCCGGTCGTCGGTCTGCGCCGCCTGGCTCAGCAGCTCGACGTCCTCGGGCGCGCAGCCGTTCGCGACCAGCCGGACCCGGACACCCGTGCCCTGGAGAAGCGAGACCGCGAAGGCGAGCAGCCGCGACGGCGTGCCCGGGGTGAAGACGACGTTGAAGGTGATCGGGGTCAGTGCGCCGGGTGTCCCTCGAGCCAGCGCTCGACCGCCGCGCTCGCCTGGTCCACCGCCGCCTCGGGGGTGGCGCCCTGGTGACGCAGGGTCCGCCACACCTCGAGATCGGTGAGCGCCCTCAGGGACGCGACCGAGGAGCTGCCGGGGCCCAGCGGGCGCAGTGCCTCGACGACGAGCGCGTCCAACGAGTTCTCGATCTCTGCCATCGATTCATCCGCGGCCGCCACCTCCCTGCGCTCGCGGCGCGCGACGGTGATGGCGTCCCCTCCGCGCTCGTAGACGCCGAAGGACGTGTTCACGAGGCGGCGGACCCGCTCGTTCTCCGACGCGGCGCCGGCGAAGACCTCGGGCGCGCGGTCGGCCGGCGGGAGCTGCAGGCTCTCCATGAGGTGCTGGCCGCAGCTCCTCGCCAGGTCGTCCTCAGTGGGGAACAGCCCTCTCACGGTCTCCATCGGCACGCCCGCGATGTCCGCGATCTCCGGCCACGTGGTGGCCTGGATCCCCTGCTTGCGGTGCAGCTCGAGCGTGCACTCGATGATCCGCTCCCGGGTGGGGTCGACCTCGCGAGGCTCGCCGGGCTCGTCGCCGGACGCTGCGTCGAAGCCGCGCCGGAGCGCCTCCCGCCAGAACTGCGACCCGGCCGACTGCTTCGACGCGGGCGCCTCCTCGAGCGCGCCCCGGCCGCGCGGCGTCAGCTGCCAGAACACCTGTCGGCCGACCTTGCGACGAGAGACGAGGCCGCTCTCCAGCAGCCGGCGGCCGGTCCGGCTCACCTGGGTCTCATCGGTCTCCAGCAGGCGGCGCAGCTCTGCGCTTCCCAGCTGCGGCGGGCCGTCGAGCATGCTCAGGAAGTCGTGGGCCTGCGTTCCCTGGGCCACCGCGGCCTCCGATGGCAGGCGCTCGATCCCCCAGTGCGCACAGGCCACTGGCCGCGTCCAGCCACCCGACCAGCTCCTGATCGCCATCGGCCCTCGCGCGGGCGTCACGGAGCGCGTCCAGGGCGGCGGCCAGGGTCTCGGCGTCGCCCTCGAGCAGGGCGTCGACCAGCCCGAGCGCCACGGCCTCGCGTCGAGCCGGTTCCGCGTCGAGGCTCGCGATCCGCCGCGTCAAGGCGGGTATCCGGGGATTGTTTACGGTGGACGTGGCCACGCTCGTATCGTAGCAGTTTGTTGTCAACTGTCTGTCAACTATGCGCCATGGACTACGCCGACCTCTTCTGCGAGTTGTTCGATCGGCTCGATCCCGCCGAGTTCTCGCCGCGGGCGAGGCCTGGATGGGGGATGCGGAGGTCGCGGCCGCCGCCGCCTCGGTCGAGGAGGCGGCCCTCGGCGGTGAGCCCGTTGCGGCGCCGGGCGGCGCCCATGAGATCTTCGGCGTCCTGCTCGGCCTCGACGCCGCCCTCGCCCACGCCAACCCGCTCCTCGGCGGGGCCGCCCCGCCCGCCCTCACCGAGTACGCGCTCCGCTACGCGGAGTCGGGCCGCCTCGACTCCGGTGCCCTTCCGGGCGCCCTCCTCCCGCGCTTCGCCCGGCCGGGCCGCCGCGGCCAGCTGCCCGACGACCTGGCCGACGCCTTCGGCTCGGTGGTGCGCATCGGCCCACCCGCCTGGGACGCGTGCGACCACGCCGCCCTGCCGGCCCGCTCCCGCCTGACCCGGCCGGAGCGCGAGGCCGGCCTCCGTGTGGCCACCGCCCCCATCATCCGCGAGCCCGACGAGCTGGAATGGAAGGTGGAGGAGCGGTCGGGGCTGCGCTTCTACCGGATCCATCCCGCTGATCGGGAGCCCACGCGGGCGCGGCTGCGGAAGGTGATCGAGGCCTGGGACGAGCAGGATGTGGCGATCGGCGTGGCACCCGAGCTCTGCCTGTCCCGCGCCCTGCTCGAGTGCTGGCAGGTCGCGCTCTCCGAGCGCGACGGCGCGGGGACCAGCCGGCTGCGCCTGGTGGTGGCGGGCAGCGGCAATCTGAACGGCTCCTCGCCGCCGGTGAACGAGGCGGTGATGCTCGACGCGCGCACGGGCGAGGTGCTCATCCGCCAGCGCAAGGTCCACCCGTTCAACTTCTCGGAGCAGGATCTGGAGCTGTGGGGGCTGGCCGATCGCCTGACCGCTCCGATCGACGAGGACCTGAGCCGCGGCGAGCGGGTGTGCGTGGTGGAGGCGGGCGGCGCCCGGTTGGCGATCCTGGTGTGCGAGGACCTGGCTCGGCTGCACGCGTTCGCCGCGGCCCTGCACGCCCATGGGGTGTCGCTGCTCCTGGTGCCGGTGTTCGCCCGGCCGACCAAGGACCGGCGCTGGGAGCGCACGCGGGCCGAGGTCTACACCGACGCCATCGGCTCGAGCGTGGTGGTGGCCAACAGCCTGGTGATCGCCGAGATCCTGCGCAGCCCCACGCCGGTGGGGACGGCGATCGCCATTGCGCCCGGTCATGCCGCGGTGGGCCACGCCTCCGAGCCGGACGACGTGGTGGTGTTCGAGCTCGACGGCGACGGCCCCCGCGTGGCGCACGAGCGGGTCGGCGCGTCGGGCTGACGCACAGCCGCGGCCGTTCCGTGGCCATACTTGTGTTCATGCCCGCGCCACTGATCGAGTTCCCAGCGGATGACGCCGGTCGTGCTCGGCGCTTCTGGGGCGGAGTGCTCGGCGTCGACCTCGCACCCCGGCCCGCCGCGGCCGGATCCGGGTGGGAGGCGGACACCGGCAGCCTCCGCCTCGGGGTCCACGACCGTGGACCCGGCCCCGGGGATACAGCATCCCTTCCCTACTTCACCGTCGCCGACATGGCCACGACCCTCGCGCGTGTCAGCGAACTCGGCGGCTCGGTCATCCACCCCGGCGAGCGGTGGTCCGTCTGCCGGGACTCCGAGGGCAGCCCCTTCGCGCTGGCCACCGCGCCGGCTCCTGCCGAAAATGAGTAACCAGCGAGTGCCTGGTGGGGTGGTGCACAAGTTGCCTGCAGACCTGCGCACGGCGCTGATCGCCAACACCACGGCACTCGCCGCATGGAAGGACATCACACCCTTGGCCCGCAACGAATTCATCTGCTGGGTCGAGGATGCCAAGCAGGAGACGACCCGAGAGCGCCGCATTCGCCGGACCCAGGAGGAGCTCGAGGAAGGCCAGCGCCGGCCCTGCTGCTGGCCTGGATGCAAGCACCGCGAGCGCACCGGCAGGTAGCGGCCGCGGAGAGGTTGTGAGACCGACCCCGGCGGGGACCTGCAGGGTGCGATACGTGCCGCCCGGTCAGGTCGTGCCGTCGGTCTGTCCGCTTCGTAGAGCGAAGGTCCGGGGCCGTGGACCCAAGGGAATAGGGTCCGCCCACAAGCAAACCAACCTAGGAGGCTCGCAATGTGGAAGGTCTTCAAGCAGGTGCCGTCGCCTTCGATGGCGGTGGCGTTTGTCGCGCTGCTCGCCGCGCTCGGCGGCACCGCAGTGGCGCTACCGGGCAAGCAACACGTGTGACCGACGGACGACATCGCCAGAGAGGCGCGGTGAACACCACGGACCTCGCGAACAACTCGCTCCGCACACAGGACATCCGCACCAAGCGCGGTTGCGCGGTAGCGACGTCGGCAGCGAACACGCTCAAGGGCTCGGACATCGACGAAGGGCTCCCTCGGCACCGTGCCAAGCGCAAACACTGCGAATACGCGAATAGCGCAAACACTGCGAATAGCGCGAACACTGCGAACAGCGCGAGCAGCGCACAACCCGCGGCATTCGCGCACGTGAGCAGCGGCGCGGGCACCCTTGATACCGGGAACTCGAAGAACGTCGGCTCGGTGACGGTGAATACCGAACCCACGGCCCCTAGCCTTTTCTGCATCTCAGGGATTCCGTTCACGCCCAGAGGCGGCCAGGCGACGGTGGACGGCAATGTTGGGGGAGCCTCAGCCGGCGCCCAGTTCACTCTCGGCACGACCACCGGGTGCCCCGCCGGAACGCAGGCCATGGTCTACACCCACAACAACAACGGCAGTCCTGAGCCGGCCGGTTTCTTCGTCGTGTTCTACCAATAGCTGAAAGAAGGGGCGCTCCTGCGCCAGAGGTGACCCGACAAGCCGTCGCGCCGCGGCCTTGGCAATCTCGTTCACCGTGATGGGTGAGGAGGTGGCGGCACGAGGTTCGCCCAGCGCGCCCATTGCTCGGTGAGGTGCGCGCCCGTCTCGAAGTCGAAGCTCGGCTCCCATCCAAGAAGCTGCCGCGCCTTTTCCGTTGAGGCCCTGGCGAACTGGGCCTGGAGCATCACCGACACCGGATCAGGCAGGTGAACCGGGTCACTTGCGCGTGCTCGGTCAGGCAGCCGAGCGGCCAGCCCGTGCAGGATCCTGCGCGGCACAAGTTGCTTCCACCGCTCCTTCCTCCGCCAGCGCTCGATTACTTCATCGGCTGACATCGGCACGGTCCGCTGCCCGCCGAGCATCTGCGCAAAGCGTTCGTAGAAGTCGCGGTAGGTGATCGGCTCGCCCGAGATCAGGAAGGCTTCCCCTACCGCCTCCTCACGCTCCGCGGCCAGGATCGCGGCCTCGGCGACGTCGTCGATGTACACGGCGTTGCAGACGCCCGCGCCCCCGTCGATCAGCGGCATGAGTCCGGACCGGAGCTGCTCGAGTACTCGCTGGGTCCAGGCGAGCCCGAAGGGCCCGTACACGGCGGTGGGCTGGACGATCGACACGGGGAGACCCCGCTCTCGGTGGTATTGGAAAGCGAGCTCCTCCGCCTCGAGCTTCGCGTCTCCGTAGGCGTCTCCCGTGGCACGCCGCGGGAGGGTCTCGCGCAAGACCGGGGCCGAGGGCACGCCGTAGACCATCACGGTGCTCAGGTGCACCACTCGCCGCGCGCCCGCTCGGACCGCCGCCTCCAAGACGTTTCGCGTCCCATCGACGGTCACGGCGCGTCGCTCGGCCGCGTCACCGTGCGTTCCGTAGGCGCAGTGGATGATGACGTCGCAGCCCGTGGCGGCCTCGCAGACCGCGCGGAGGTCGGTCACGTCGGCTCGCGCGAGCTCCACCGGATGACGCGCGATGCGTACGCCTCCGGCGAACTCGCGGAGCAGGGCGCGCACGCTCGCCTGCTCCGAGGCGAGCCGCTCCACGATCCGGCCGCCGATGAATCCCGAGGCGCCCGTGACGAGTACACGCCGACCCGTCAGTTCTGGCGCTCCCATGGATGGATCAGCGGAAGCCGCTCCCGATAGCAGCGCTCGAGCAGCTCGACCGACCTCCGGCCCTCCCGCCCGCTCACCACGGGCTCGACACCCTCCCGGATCGCGATGCTGGAAGTCCGCGAACTGACGCGCGAACACCTTGCGTCTCGTGGGCTCTCGGACGCCTCGATCGACCCGACCGGCTCCCACTCGCCGCCGGAGGCGCGCAACCGCACCCGCGGGGATGGCTCGGAGCCGGCATCCTCGAGCATCAGCGTCCCGTGGGCGAAGTCGACGCGGATCGAGTCCGGGACCTCCCTCAGCTTGGTCACCATGACCCGGCCGCTTACCCCGCTCTCGAACTCCAGCTCCGCGTGGGCCTCCGCCTCGACGCCGCCGCGCGCGTCGTCGCGGTAGGTCAGTCGCGCGACGGATCCGAACCACCACGACACGAGGTCGAGGGCATGGATGCCGAGATCGGCCAGCACGCCACCCCCGGCCTGGGCGCGGTCGAGCGCGAAGCTCGATCGCATCGGCCACCGGTACAACCCGCCCTCGGAGAGCTCGAAGCGGCGGGCAGGACCGAACCGGCGCTCGTGGACCGCGGCGGCCACGAGCCTGTTCGCGCCGAAGAACCTGCGCTGGAGACCGACTGCCAGGACGCTTCCCGACCGGGTGGCGCTGTCGATCATCCGGTCGCATTCCGCCACGCTCAAGGCCATCGGCTTCTCGACGAGGACGTGCACGCCCGGCGTCGAGGAGCTCCACCGCCATCGGTGCGTGCAGGCGATGCGGTACGGCGAGCAGGACGGCCTCGGCCCGGCCGATCACCTCGCGATGATCGGACGCGGTCCAGCCGATGCCGTACGCCCTGGCGAGCTCCCGCGCGCGCTCGCCGCTCGCATCCACCAGCCCGACGACCTCGACGTCGCGTGATCGCGACACCACGGGAAGGTGGATGATCTCGGTGATGGCACCACAGCCGACGACCGCTAGCTTCAGCCCGTGACCCCTTTCGATCGTTCGACCTCGCGGCCGAGGTGACACGCTACCCGGACGTGTCGGTCGTCGTCCCGGCGCGAAACGCCGCCGACACGATCGCCGACTGTGTCGACTCGCTCCTGGCGCTCGACTACCCGAGCGACCGGTTCGAGGTGGTCGTCGTGGACAACGCCTCCACCGACCGCACGCCGGCGATACTCGAGCGATACGCCGACAGGGTGCGATTGCTCCACGAGCCGAGCCCTGGTCGCCTCGCATGCCCGGAACGCCGGTATCCGTCACGCCCGCGGCGACGTGATCGCCTTCATCGACGCCGACTGCCTGGTCGACCCGGAGCTGGCTCACCGAGATCGTCCCGGCGGTCCGCGACGAGGGCGTGGGCATGGCGGGCGGCCCGATCCTCGCCGCACGACCCTGCAACTACGTCGAGCGATTCGGGGAGACGATCCACGACCACGAACGGGCGATCACGAACTCGCGTCCCCCCCTACGTGATAACCGGCAACTGTGCGGCCAGGAAGTCGACGCTCGAGGCGATCGGAGGCTTCGACCCCGCGTTTCCTGCGAGCACAGGACGCGGACCTCTCGTTTCGCCTGTGGGGCGCCGGCTACCGGCTGGTCTTCGCCGGTGGCGCGATCGTCTATCACCGCAACGAGCGAACGCTTCGCGGCCTGATGCGCGAGGGGTTCCAGCATGGATTCTGGTCCGTGCCGTTGTTCCGAGAGACACCGGTCGCTCCCCGGGGCGAGCCGCCGGATCAATCTCGGGCACTATCGGCGGCTCGCGGTGAGCCTGGCGCGATGCGTCCGTTGGCCCCGACCGGCTCGAGGCGCGGTGCGTCTCCGCCTTCCAGCTCGGGAAGGTGGCGGGAAAGGCATCGGCATTGGCTCGGTTCCGTAGACTCCGGCTGTGAGTACCCGCCCCGCGGTCGTCGAACCGGTCCCTTCGCCCGGCACTCGCCGGCTCTCCTCCGCCACGACGCCGGCGATCAGGGCCGTGGGGGTCCGCAAGACGTTCCGGCTGCCGCACGAGCGCTACACGACGCTGCGCGAACGCGCCCGGCACCCCCTGAGCCGCCAGACGTTCGAGCTGCTGGAGGCCGTCGCGGGGGTGAGCTTCGAGGTCCCGCCGGGCGAGTTCTTCGGCGTCGTGGGAAAGAACGGAAGCGGGAAGAGCACCCTGCTGCGTTGCCTCACCGGCATCTACCCGCCCGACTCGGGGCAGATCGCCGTCGAGGGGCGCCTTGCGCCCTTCATCGAGCTCGGCGTCGGATTCAACGGGAGGATGACCGCGCGTGAGAACGTGATGACCAACGCCGTCCTGTTCGGTCTGAGCCGCCGCGAGGCGGCGGCGCGATTCGAGGACATCGTGGCCTTCGCCGAGCTCGAGCGGTTCGTCGACCTGGAGCTGAAGAACTACTCGAGCGGCATGGTGCTGAGGCTCGCGTTCGCGACCACCGTCCACGTCGATGCCGACGTCTTCCTCTACGACGAGGTTCTCGCCGTCGGCGACGCCGCCTTTCAGGAGAAGTGCTTCCGGCACTTCGACCGGCTCCGCGAGGAGGGGAAGACGATCGTCTTCGTGACGCACGACATGGAGAGGGTCAGGCAAATCTGCGATCGGGCAATGTTGCTGCACGAGGGTCGAGTCGTGGCGCTGGGCGAAGCGGCCGACGTGGCCGAGCGGTACGAGGCTCTGAACGCCGGGTGGGAGCCGCCGCCGGCGCCTGCCCCTCACCCACCCCCCGCCACATCCTCGCATCGGCGGTCCTCGCTCCTGGGCAGCGAACCCGCGCGATTCCCGGCGCTGACGTGGACGTTGGCGGTGGGCGACTTCAAGCTGAAGTACGCCGGGACGGCTCTCAACTGGGCATGGGCCATCGCCCGCCCGCTGACCCTGTTCGCTGCGATGCTGTTCCTCTTCACCGAGATCGGCCGCTTCAACGACGGAGTGAGCTATTACCCCGCGAACCTGCTCACAGCGGTCGTCCTGTGGACGTTCTTCGCACAGGTCACGGCGAACTCGGTCCAGAGCCTCTCGAGGCGTGCGGATGTCCTGAGAAAGCTCCCCTTCGCACACCTCGCCGTGCCGGGCGCAGCACTGCTCGCGGGGGTATTCGACCTCGGCATCAACCTGGTGGTGGTTTTCGCCGTGATCCTCGGGTCCGGCATCAGCCCGCAGGCGGGCTGGCTCGAGCTCCCGATTCTCCTGCTTCTCCTGACCATGCTCGCCACCGGCGTCTCGCTCCTCCTCTCGGCCCTCTACGTGCGCTATCGGGATACCGACCAGGTCTGGCAGGTGGTGAGCCAGATGATCTTCTTCCTCACGCCGACCTTCTTCGTCGCCGCGAGCCTGTCCGCGGACAAGGCGAAGGCGCTCCTGCTGGTGAACCCGATCGCGGCCATCCTGACCGAGGTGCGGCACGCGGTGATCGACCCGAGCGCGCCGAGCGCGGCCGCGGTCCTCGGTGACCCTCTTCTCGTGGCGGTGCCCATCGCGCTCATCTTCGGCACCCTTGCCCTCGGAGTAGCCGTCTTCCGCCGCGAGAGCTCGAGGGCCGCCGAACTGGTCTGACGGCTTGCAGCTTTACGGCGAGATCTACCGGCGAGCGCTGTTCCCGGCCTGGGAGAGCACGATTCAGCGCCGCCCGACGCTGCGGCACCTGCGGCGTCTCGAAGAGAGCCAGTGGTGGTCTCCCGACGAGCTGGCCCAATTCCAGGCGACCGAGCTTCGGCACCTTCTCCGCCACGCCTACGCCACGTGCCGTTCTATCGCGAGCGGTTCGACGAGGCGGGAGTCGACCCCTCGTCCATCACCTCGGCCGCCGATCTGCGGTCGATCCCCCTGCTCGATCGGGGCGAGGCGCAGGAATCGATGGAGCGGCGAAGGTCGTCCGCCCCACCGTTCGCCTCGATCAAGAAGAGCACGGGCGGGTCCACGGGTCATCCGCTCGAGTTCGAGTACGACGCCGGCTCGGAGTGGTGGCGGCAGGCGATCCGGATGCGGGGCTACGGGTGGGCGGGGTACCGGCAGGGCGATCGGACGCTTCACGTCTGGAGCGATCCGCCGCGCCACCGCCGAACCCGGTGGCGGACGTTCAAGCATCGCTCGTGGGTCGCGGCCGATCGCGCGCTACGGCGCGAGGTCTATGTGGACACGACCGTCCGCTCAGAGGAGCTCTGGGACCGCATCGTCGACGTGATTCGCCGCAAGCGCCCGCATGTGATCGTCTGCTACACCCAGGCGGGGGTCGAGCTGGCGCGCCATGTGGTCGAGAGCAGCGCGCGCGACTGGGAGACGATTCCGGTCCTCTGCGGAGCGGAGCCGCTGCTACCCGGCGACAGGGAGATCCTCCACCAGGCTTTCGGACCGGCCGTGTTCGAGACGTACGGGACTCGGGAGGTGATGCTGATCGCGACGGAGTGCGAGGAGCACGAGGGCCTTCACGTGCAGGCCGAGAACCTCGTGGTGGAGGTCGTCGTCCGAGGTGAGAACACCGACGAGACGCGGCCCGCCGCGCCCGGGGAGACTCGGCGAGGTGGTGGTCACGGACCTTCACAACCTGGCGATGCCGTTCATCCGCTATCCGATCGGCGACCTCGCGACGGCCGCCGACGACTCGCCCTGCAGGTGCGGGCGCGGGCTTCCCAGGATCGCCTCCGTCGAAGGAAGGACATCGGACCTCCTGGAGGACGGTGACGGCCGTGAGGTGAGCGGCATCGCGCTGCTGTTGCTGTTCGTGGAGCTCGCACCGGCGGTCCGCCAGTTTCAGGCGGTGCAGCGGCGCGATCGCTCGCTGACGGTGCGCGTCGTGCCGAGTCCCAAGTTCGACGATTCGTACCGGATGCGAATCCACCGCCACTGCGAGCACTACCTGCCGGGCGTACCGGTGACGATCGAGCTCGTGGACGCCATCGACCCGGGCCCGGCGGGGAAGCGGCGATTCGTCCTCAGGGAGCGCGACTGACCGCAGCAACCTCGTCGTAGAGCCGCCGGAAGCCCTCGATCTGCCGTTCGAGCGTGAACTCGGCACATACGCGGTTCCTGCCCGCCTCACCCATGCGCCGCGCGAGGGCCCGGTCGCGTAGGGAGCCCAGCGCGTCCGCCAGGTCCTGCGGCGAACGCCGCGGGCAGACCAGCCCCTCGACACCGTGGTCGACCGCCTCTCGGAGCCCGCCGCAGTCGGTCACCACCACCGGCAGCCCGCAGGCCATCGCCTCCAGCACCGTGTTCGGCAGACCCTCGGCGAGGCTCGCCTGCAGCAGCACGTCCGACGCCCATAGCCGCTCCCGCACCACGTCCGGCCCGACCTCGCCGAGCAGCCTCACCCGCCCCTCCAGACCGAGCTCGTGGATCAGGTAGCGCAGGCGGCCGCGGTCGCTCGCCTCGCCCGTGTCCGAGGTGGGCTCGCCACCGATGATCTCGTACGTCACCGGGAGGCCGGAGCGGGCAAGCGACGCCACCGCCGCGAGCGCGTAGTCGTAGCCCTTCACCCAGGTGAGCCGGCCGACTCCGACGACGCGAAGACCCTCCGGCGCCGGGTCCGTCGCCGCGGGCGGACGGAAGTAGTCGGTGTCGACCGCCGGATGGATCACGCGCGCCTTGGCGCGCTCGAGCCCGTAGCGTGCCGCCTCTTCGCGGATCGCCTCGGAGACACAGTGCACCGCTGCGGCGCGGGCGAAGATCGAGGGGTAGGCGGCGGCAAGGTGGCCCCTGCCGGCGTGCGGGTGGACGTTCACTCCCGAGCCCCTGACGCTCACCACGACAGGACACGAGGCGGCCTCCAGCAGCGGCAGAGACCTGACCGCGGCCGACTCCCACTCGAAGTGGAGGACGTCCGGGCGGAGCGGCGAGGACCGCGACGGCGTCGCGTCACGTCTCTTCCCCCGGCTCACTCGCAAGATCGCCAGCACCTGGCCTGGCCTGCGGACGAGTAGTCGCAGGCCCGCCCAGAGGAGCCCCACCGCAGTGATCAGCCGGTTGTCCCCCCGGGCCGGGAGCCGTACCAGGCGCACGCCGGCCAGGCGCTCTCGCCGGCGCCTCGGTCCGCCGCGGGAGGCCACGGTCACCGCCATCCCGGCTGCGGCCAGGCCCTCAAGCTTTCGCCTCAGGAAGGTCTCGGGGGGCCAGCGGAGGCCGACCTCCACGAGGTGTGGGCGGCGAGCGGTCAGAGGACCGCCACTCGGTGCCGGATGCTCCCAGCCAGGCGGCCGCACCGATGGGCGGCGCTCGCCACCCACCGACCCCTTCCGGCGCTCGTGCCGAGCGCGGGCGCCAACGTCACCAACAGCCGGGTCCACGTCATGGCGGCGTGGACGGGGCTCGAGCGAGCCATTCCAGCGGCCTTGAAGCGCAGGTAGAGCTGTCCCGCAGAGACTCCATAGCGGTACTGCTGGCGAGCGAGCGAGCGCAGGTCTTCCCGATGCTTGCGCTCGACCACCGCTCGCGGCGCGAAGCCCAGTCGATACCCGGCCAGCTGCGCTCGCCACGACAGGTCTATGTCCTCACCGGCCGCCAACCGCTTGTCGAGGCCCCCAAGCCGGTCGAAGACCTCCGTCCATATGCCGAAGTTGCAGCCGCTCGCGAAGCGCAGGAAGCCATGGGCGACCAGAAGCGCAACCGTGACCGTCTGCGAGGGCTCCTCCTGCCAGCTGCGGACCTCCGCCCCGTTGAGCGCTCCGGTGGAGAGGCTGCCGCCCACCAGATCTGCCCGAGTCGCCGCGCGAGTCAGTTCGGCGAGCCATCGCGGCGTGACGACGTCGTCGGCGTCGCAGAAGGCGATGAAGTCGCCCTCCGCGGCATCCACCCCACGGTTGCGGGCATGAGCCGCGCCCCTCACGTCCGGTGCGCTCACCAAGCGCGCGTTGCGCCGCCCGTCGGTCCAGGCGCGCGCGATCTCCACCGTGCCGTCGTCGGAGCCGTTGTCCACGACCACGACCTCCCACGCGCCGTCGTACTCCTGCGCCTCGACCGCGTCGAGCTGCCGAACGATCGAGTCGGCCCCGTTGAGCACCGGGATCACCACCGTGGTGAGCCTCGGCGTCGCTCGTGTCGGCGTCGGTGCCGGAGCACGCACGACCGGAGCCTGCCGCGTCGGCGGGCGTGAGGTCGCCGTCTCGATGAACGCCGAGAACTCGTCCTTCCGGGCCGTGGCGGTGTGGGCCGAGCGGAACGTCTCCTGAGCCTCCCGGCCGAGCCGCTCACGGAGCTCCGGGTCGCGAGCGAGGCTGCGAAGCACGGCGGCGAGATCAGCCGGCGTTTCGAAGAAGCACGCATCGCGGCCGTCCTCGAGCACCTCGCCGAGCTGTGGCTTCCCCTCCACCACGACCGGCTTTCCCAGCGCCATGTACTCGAAGAGCTTGGCGGGAAAGCCTGCCTCGGACCAGCACTCGCTGTAACCGATGTCGCAGGCTGCCACCGCCGCGACCGCCTCGTGGTGCGGGAGCGGCCCGAGAAAGGAGACGCTGTGCCACAGCCAGCCCTCGTCGGCGGCCCGCCTCGAGTAGGGCCGCAGGTCGGGCCCGTCACCGATCACGACCAGGTGGAGCGGAGGCTCGCTTTCCTGGCAGAGCTCCCGCCACGCGGCGAAGATCGGCTCGAGGCGCGAGTAGACGAGCGAGCCCACGAAGCCGACGGCGACCGCATGCTCCGGAACGCCGATGGCGGCACGGTCGGTCACGGGGACCGTGGCGAGCTCTGCGTCCGCCGAGTCGCGAAGCGTCCGGATGCACGCACGGGGGCTCCGCTGGGGGAGAAGATCTCCGAGGCGATCGTTCACCGTCAGGACCAGGTCGGCGGACCGGACGAGCAGCGCTTCGAGCACACGCAGAATGGGCGTGTAGAGGAGTCGCCGCCAGCGCCGGCGAGTGGCCTGCTCGACCTCGAGCGACTGCAGCGCGGTCACGTCCGCCACGCAAACGACCCGCTTTCGCAGCACCCCCTTGAGCAGCGCCATCGCGGGCGCTTGAACCGCCGTGTTGGTCAATACGAGCTGCGGCCGCTCGCGTAGCGCGAGGAACGCGAGCCTCGGGGTCAGCAGCAGGCCGGAGATCGCGTGCCGCCAGCCTCCGTGTTCGACGTTGCGGCTCTGGTCGCGCCGCCCGGAGCGGAAGACGACCGGCCGGAAGCCAAGCTCTGCGAGCCACTCCTCCATGCGCGCGAGGCGGAGTTCGGGCGCCGCCGGGCTCAACATCGGGAGCGTCCGGCCGGTCCGGCCGGTCAAGAGCCATGCGGGCGACGGCGCCGGCGCGGGCGCCGCATTAGCCTGACGGTTCGTTTCAGCGCTCACGGACACCCTCATTCTCTGCTACCACGGGATCAGCGAGAGCTGGGCGTCCCCCAGCGCGATCCCCGTCGACCGCCTCGAGCGGCAGCTACGCCACGTGCTCGGGCGCGGCTATCGCGGCATCACGTTCAGCGAGGCGGTGCTCTCGCGCCCGCGCGGGAAGACGGTCGCGGTGACCTTCGACGACGCCTACCGCTCGATCGGCGAGCAGGCGGCCCCGCTCCTGGCGCGCCTCGGGCTGCCCGGGACCCTGTTCGTGCCGACCGAGTGGGTCGGCCGTGACACGCCGATGGCGTGGTGGGGCATCGACCGCTATGTCGGCGGCCCGCACGAGACCGAGCTGCTGCCGCTCTCCTGGAAGGAGATCACGCTCACTGTCGGACACCGGCTGGGAGATCGGCTCGCACACGCGGTCGCACCCGGACCTCAGGACGCTCGAGGACGACGCACTGGACGCCGAGCTGGCGGGGTCGCGGGCGGACGTCGAGGGGACGGCTGGGCCGGCCGTGCCGCGCGATCGCCTATCCGTACGGCCTCCTCGACGCGCGCGTGATCCGGGCGGCCGAGCGGGCGGGCTACCGCACCGGTGCCGCACTCCCTCTCCGCGTCCGCAGGCCACGGGCGCTGGAGTGGCCGCGAGTCGGGATCTATGCCAACGACTCGGATGCCCGCTTTCGAGCGAAGGCCTCGCCCCGCCGCCGGTGGCTCATCGGCACGCGGATCGGAGAAGCGCTGCTCAGAGCGCCGCCAGTTCCCCGTACAACCGCCGGAAGCTCTCGAGCTGACGCTCGAGCGTGAAGCCGGCCACGACCCGCGCCCTGCCGGCCTCACCGAGCCTTCGCGCCACGGACCGGTCGCTCAGCGAGCCCAGCGCGTCCGCCAGGGCCTGGGGCGAGTGGCGGGGGCACACCAATCCCGTCGATTCCGTGCTCGACCATCTCGCGCGCCCCGGGCCAGTCGCTCACCACCACCGGCAGCGCGCAGGCCATGGCCTCGAGCACCGCGTTCGGCGAGCCCTCGAAGTGGCTCGCCTGCAGCAGCGCGTCCGAAGCCCACAGCCGCTCGCGGACCACCTCCGGCGAAACCCTGCCGAGCAGCCTCACCCGGTCCTCGAGGCCGAGGTCGTGGATCAGGTAGAGCAGGCGCGGGCGATCGCTCGGCCGGCCGGTCGCGGCGGAGGGATCGCCTCCGAGGATCTCGTAGGTCACCGGCACGCCGGCGTCGACCAGCGACGCCACCGCTTCGAGCGCGTAGTCGTAGCCCTTGTGCCAGATCAGCCGCCCAACCCCGATCACGCGCAGCTCCTCCGGATCCCGGCTGTCGCTGGGCGCCGGGGTGAAGAAGTCCACGTCGGTCGCCGAGGGGATCACGCGCGCCTTGGAGCGGTCGAGTCCGAAGCGCACGGCCTCCTCGCGCACCGCCTCGGACACGCAGTGAACTGCCGTGGCGCCCGAGAAGATGGCCGGGTACGCGCTGGTCATGCGCCGCTCCCCGGTCCTCGGGCGGTAATGGACCCCGCCATGGCTGCTCACGACCACCGGGCAGCCACACGCCTCGACGAGCGGCAGGTAGTCGGCCGCATCCGACTCCCACTCGAAGTGGACGACGGCCGGCCTCTCGAGCATGACCACGACCTGGCCGCGGAGGAGCCTGATCGTGCGCCCCACGGGGCCGCCCGTTCGGGTGACCGCGCGCAGGAGCCGGATGAGAGCCCGCGGCCTGCGCAGGCCAAGGCGCAGGCAATCGCGGGTCAGGCCGAACAGCGCGACCGCGGCCGGCGTCGTCCCGCGGAGGGAGGCGGACGCGCCGAACGCCTCGAACGAGCCCCTCTCCGTCGCCGCGGCTGACGCCCGACGCCACAGCGATGTCGATCCCGCTTGCGGCGAGTCCCTCGAGCTTGCGCCGGAGGTAGTGCTCCGGAGGCCAGCGCAACCCCACCTCGAGAAGGAGCGGTGCGCGGTCGTTCGCCAAGGACGCGATCCTACGCGGTGATGAGGCGTCAGGAGAGGGACCTCGAGCGTTGGCTGGCAGCCCACGTCAGGGAGCGGCCACTCGCGGTCATCCTCGGCACCTCATGGAATGCCCTCAGCTTCGCCCGGAGCCTGGGCAGACGCCGCGTCCCCGTCCTGCTGTTGGAGAGTGCTCGCAAGCTCGGTAGCCACACCCGCTACGGAAGGGTGCTCGCCCTCCCTCCCGTCGACGACGATCCACAGGCGTGGGTCAGGACGTTGCGGTTCGTGGGCGCCCGCCTCGCCGATCCCGGGGTGCTCGTGCCAACGGGGGATGCCCATACCCTGTTCCTCGCGCGGCATGAGCAGCTGCTCAGGCCACGGTTTCGGTTCGTGGTTCCGGCGCGCGAGACCGTGGAGCAGATCGTGAACAAGCGACTGCAGTATGCGGTCGCACAGCGAAGCGGGCATACCGATCCCGAGGACCCACTTCCCGGAGTCGGCCGAGCAGGTGCGCGAGCTCTCGGCCGAGCTGCGCTTCCCCTGCGTGCTCAAGCCGTACGAGTCCGACGCCGGCCGCAGGGCTCTGGGGCAGAAGGTGTTGGTCGCGCGGTCGATCGGCGAACTGGTCTCTGGCTACGAGCGACTCGCCGCGCGAGGCGTGGCATCGATGGTCCAGCAGGTCGTCGCCGGCGAGGATCGGGCGCTGTTCGGGTACCTCGCCGTCTGGGACAGCGACGGCCGGGAGCTCGCGTGGCTCACGAAGCGGAAGCTTCGACAGAGCCCACCGGGCTTCGGCGATGGGTCACTACAGGTCACGGTGGAGGCGCCGGAGGTGGCGGAGCTGAGCCGGCGTCTCTTGCGAGCGTTCGACTACCGCGGCTTCGTCGGTGTGGAGTTCAAGTTGGACGCCACCACCGGCAACTACCAGCTGATGGAGATCAATCCAAGAACCGTGTCGGGCAACCAGATGGCGATCAGCGGAGGAGTGGACTTTCCCTGGATCAGCTACCGGCACCTGACTGGCTCGACAAGCGGCACCGAGCCTGTCCCGGCCTTCCGGCCGGGAGTCAAGTTCCTCAACGAGGAACTCGACGTCGAGGCCTACCTCGCGCTCCGGAAATCCGACGGGATGACGATCGGCCAATGGGCGCGGTCGATCCGGGGAACGACATCGACGGCCATCTGGGCGCGGGACGATCCGCTTCCGTTCGTGGTCCTCGCGTGGCGACTCATCGAGGCGCGCCATCGCGAGGGTCACAGATAGATCACCCGCTGCTCGAGGCTTCCGAAGACGCGTCCGGACCGCTTGGCGGCGAGCCTCAGCCACCGCGCCCGGAACTCCGCGCTGATCGCCGCTCGCGGGGCGTGCTTCATCAGCCAGACCCACTCGCGCGCCGCCTCGCCGAGCGGCGATCGAGTCATGCCCGCCGATCGAAACTGGCGATAGACCATCGGGCCGGCGCGCCCGTACCCGAAGTACTTCGACCCGAGTGCGCGAAGGGTCGTTGGATGCCGCCGCCGCATCACCGCACCGGGCGCGAACCCCAGGCGCGCCCCGGCAAGGTGGGCTCGCCAGGAGAACTCGACATCGGAGCCCCCGAAGGCGTTTGCCTCGTTCCACCGCAGTCTGCGGGCCAGGGACGCCCACACGGCACAGTTCCCTCCGGGCACATAGGGGAGAAAGCCGTACGCCAAGGGAAGCTCGTGGCGCTCGCCGCCGCGCGGTATCGACCTGGCGATCATCCCGTCGTTCAGCGCGTGACCATCGAGCGCACCGCCGACGAGGTCGGCGGTGGCCGCGGCAGCGGCGAGGCTCTCCAGCCACCCGGGCACGGCTTCGTCGTCCGCGTCGGCGAAGGCCAGGAGGTCGCCCCGGGCGGCCTCGGCGCCGCGGTTGCGCGCGTAGTTCAGCCCGCGCGCCTCCGCGGCGTCGACCACGCGCAGTCCCGGGACGCGCTCGCGCCAGGCGTCCACCACGCGCCGGCTCCCGTCGCTCGAGCCGTTGTCCACCACGACCACCTCCCACGGCCCGGTGTACGTCTGGCCCGCCAGGGCGGAGAGCTGCTTGGCCCACATGCGCCTCCTCGTTGCGCATCGGCAGCACCACGCTCACCATGCTCGGGCTCCGGGGCTCCCGCTGCGGCGCCCCTTCCTCGGCCGGCGCGACGCGAGCCGGACTCGCCGGACCCGGGGACGCCGGGGGGCGCAGAAGGCGCTCGTAGCACTCCTGGAGCTGAGCGGCCATGCGCTCGCGGCCGAAACGCTCGGCGACGTCCGCGGCGGCCGCCTCGCCGAGGCGCCGGGCGTGGCCGGGATCGTCGGCGAGCTCGCGCAGGATGATCGCGAGCGCTCGATGGTCGCCCGGCGGGATCAGGCGACCGGTCGTGCCGTCGCGGATGATCTCTCCCTGCCCACCGGTCGTGGTGCCGACGACCGGCAGGCCGGCAGCGCCGCCCTCGAGCGCCACGTTTGGAAAGGGCTCCTCGTAGGTGGACGGCACCACCAGCGCGTCCGCCGCGCTGAAGATGGTCTCCACGTCCTCGCGAAAGCCGAGGAATCGCAGGCGATCGCCCAGCCGCAGCTCGCTCCGAAGCGACTCCAGCCGACGCTCGAAATGCCGCTGCCCGGGTGCCGCCTCGCCGGCGAGTATCCCGCACGCCCCGATCTCGGCCAGCGGCTTCTCCGCCAGGGCGCGGGCGAAGACCTCCTGTCCCTTCCAGTCGCTGATCCGCCCGACGACGGCGGCGATGAAGCGGTCGCGCTCGAGCCCCAGTGCGTCGCGAGCCGCCGCACGCCCCGGAGGCGAAAGGTCGCGGGGGACCGCGTCATGCAGGACGAACGCCCGCTCGGAGCCCCCGAACTGGCCAGCGCACGCCTGCGAGACACACGCGAGAGCATCGGCTCGGAGGAGGCTTCGCCGCAGCACCGGCCAGACGAGAGCGCCCGTCCTACCTCCGGTCTGCTCGTAGATCTCGCGCACGCTGATGACGTGGGCAGCGCCGGCGCGGTCGGCCACCGCCTGCCCGCAGAGGACGAGCGATGTGTTGCTGTGGACGATCCTCGCCCGATGGGCACGGGCAAGCTCCCCGAGGACTCGCACGTTGCGGCGGTAGCGGGCGATGGTGTCCGCAAGGCTTCGCCCCCGGAGGTGGTCCCGCCGCAACACCGCCAGCGGCTCGATGTGGATGGGAATGCCGGCCTCCCGGAGCGGCGCGGCGAGCTCGCCCTCCTCCGGAAGCACCACGAGCGGCGCGAATCGGGCGCGATCGAGCCCTTCGACGAGAACGCGCAACTGCCGGTCCGCTCCGTACCCGCCGGCGGAACTTTGGATGAACAGGACCGTAGGCGCCACCGTCATCGGCCGAAGCCCCGCTCGACAGCGACCCCGAGGCCCTGCCAGGTCCTGCCGGTCCTGCTCACCACCTCGTCGTACTGCCCGTCGAACTCGAAGAAGTCGAAGCGGGTCGCTCCCCGCGACTTGAACTCGTCCCACACCCTCCGCACCCCCGGTGCGATGGCGGTGACGATGTCGTGGAAGGCGATGATCCTTGCTGCGCCGATCACGCTCTCGAGGTCGCGACGGAGCGCCTGCTCGTGGTGGTCGCCGTCGAGCAGGACGAGATCCCAGGGCGCCCCACGTCTGACTAGGCGCCGAAAGCGCCGCGAGCGCGTGTTCAGCCTGACGAAGCGGCCCCGCGGGTTCGACCGTGCGTACTCCGCGGTGGAAGGGCTGTCGGCGATGTCGACTCCAACTGCTCGTTCGACAGTGTGGAAGCGGTTCAGATACTCCGTGGTTATCACGAACGTGCCGCCGTGCCTGACACCGACCTCCAGGTAGCTCCTGATCGGATAATGCGACAGCCGGGCCAGGTAGGGGGCGAACTGGTTCGGCATCTGCCAGGCCCGCAGACCCGTCCCTGCGAACCTCCCGAGGCTCGCCGGCAGGATCGACCCCAACCCTCCCTCGTCCAGCATCTCGTGGTTCAGCCCGAGTGCGGGCAGCAGTTCGGCTTCTAGCCGGGACGCATCGCGGAGAATGCCGACGTCGGCTTGACGAAGCAGACCGACCGCGTTCAGGTCTATCGGCTCCGCGGTCTTGCGCTTCAGCCTCTGGTCGGTCCGCCAGTCGATCAGCCTGTCGTAGCCTCTATCAGGCAGGAGCACTCTGGTTCCCCTCCAGAGCTTTCCCCGCACGGCGACCCACGCCGAGGGCAAGGTCAGGCCCTTGCAGGCTCGGCTCCAGCGGAGCCGCCCGCCGGCGTCAGGATGACCACCGGGATCTGGCGCTCGGTTCGAGCCTGGTACACCGCGTAGTCGGCGTAGGTGTCGACGACCATCGGCCAGAGCCGCTCGCGCTCCTCATCGGTGGCCTCACGGGCGACGACCTCCCACTTCTTGCTCCCGATCTGAATCGTTGTGCGCGGGTTCTTGCGCAGGTTGAAGACCCAGGACGGAGTCTTTGGCGATCCACCCTGGGAGCCGACGACGATCACGTCGTCACGGTCGCGCGTGTAGACCAAGGGCGTCGTGCGCTTCGTGCCGCTCTTCGCGCCGACGTGATCGACCAGGGCGATCGGCTTGATGTTGCCGATGGCCCCGCCGATTCGGCCGCCGGTGCGGCGGTAGAGCCACACGTTCAAGGCCGTGGCCCGGTTCATGATCCGCAACCCGAAGGATCCGGGCTGCGGTCCCCTGGGTGGCGACGGCATGAACGCGAGGCTATCCCCCTCGCTGTTAGCGAGGCCGCAGCTCGGCCATCAGGCTTTTCATTTGCTCCAGGTAGGGCTGCGCCCACTGCAGCGGCTCTGACAACGGCTGCTCGTACAGACGGCGGTAGGCGCCGAACCTCCGCAGCAGGTCCTTGCGCCGCGCGGGCCGGTTGCGGTTCACCGCCATGAGGGTCGTCTGTGAGCCGAGGGTCCGGTTGGCGACGCTCAGCTCGCGGTCGATTCGCCTGATGGTCTTCCCGGCTTTGAGCCGCGGCTTGACCCATTCGCTGGCCACCGCGTGGTCGCCGAGGAGCGGCCGCGTCTCGCCGTCCTTGACCATTGCGTAGTTGTTCGTGGTGCATACGAACCTCGGCGGTGTCCACGGCAGCAGCCGGCGCCGGAAGAGGTGGAAGCGGTGCCCCAAGTGGAGCGGGACCTCGACCCACCGGCTCGGCCAGAGGTACACACGCGCGCGCGGGTCGTGTTCGGTCTTGAGCGTCTCGGCCGCATCCGGCGCGAACCAGTCGTCGTCGTCCACAGGCATGACGAGGGCGTTTTCGGGGATCTCGTCCCAGGTCGCTGTTTTCGCTCCTTGCACGCGCGAGCGGTTCTCGCGCGCGATCTCACTCACGAGGTGACGGAATCGCTGGTAGGAGATGTTGAAGGTCTCGTTCCAGGCGGCGGCGTGGTACTGGAGGTCGGGGCGGAGCTCCGCCATGGCGGCCTCCTCGTCGTCCCAGGGCAGGCCGGCGCGGATCCAGATGTAGACGACGGTCACGCTTCGGCTCGCCCGGCGGCGTCTGGACGTTCGCCCCTGCGGCCCAGGGGAATGGAGCTAGCCGGACTCGACCCGGCGACCTCCTGGGTGCGATACGGGAATGCGATGGTCGTGGGAGGCGGCGTTTTCGGCTCTAGAGAGGGGAACTCTGCTCGCAGGTTCGCATTGTGGGGAGCGCCGATAGCTTGGCGGAGCGAACCAACAAGGGGTAGGCTCGCGCCATGGGATTGCTCGGAGATTGGGCGAAGTCGAAGCGGATGAGCCAACCAGTGCGGGGCACGGCCCAGGTCGTGTCGGCGAGCATGCCCCCCTACGACGCGACCTCGTCGAACTGCTCGATGCACCTCGTGGTCAGCGCCGAGGGCCTGGAGCCCACCCCGGTCGAGCACAGCGCGATGGTCTCGGTCAAGCGCTGGCCGACTCCCGGCGTAACCCTGCCCGTCACCGTGGACCTGGCCGACCCGACGCGTCTCAAGATCCACTGGGATGACGTCCCGACCGGTGACCAGACGGCCATGCAGCAGGCGGAGCAGATGGCCGAGATGATGAAGGGCGGCGCCGGGGCGACGACCCCGGGCGCCGGGATGGACCTCAGCGCGGCGATCCAGCAGGCGCAGGCGATGCAGCAGGCCGCCGCAGGCGTGGCCGGCCAACAGGCGAAGCCCGGCGCGGACGACGTGGCCGGGCAGATCGAGAAGCTGAGCCAGCTGCGCGACTCTGGCGCGCTCTCGGACGAGGAGTTCGCGGATGCGAAGCGCAAGCTCCTCGAGGATCTCTGAGCGGGCACCACGTCATGCGTGCCTCCTGGCGGCGCAGAAAGCAGCTCTGCGCAGGCACTCTTCGGCGATGGAGCTAGTCGGACTCGAACCGACGACCTCCTGGGTGCGATACGGGGCGCTCGGCCAGGTCGTAGCGTCGGTTTCTCCGCTCCGTAGTGCGAAATCCGGGGCGCGCGGACCTAGAGGCGGGTCGGCGGATAGCTGCGGATTACCGGGGATTACCGTCGATTCGGGCACTGGTGCCCATTCGATTCGCGTGACCAGGGAAGGGACGGGGACAGGAACGGGCCGGTGCCCTCTTAGCCTCAGGTGGCAGGATGGCCCCATGCCCGAGAGCTTTCAGTGCCCCAACTGCGGCGAGGGGATTCCGCCCGACGCAGGCCGTGGCCTAACGGCCACGGGGCGCAATGAGATTCAAGAGCGCGACGGGCGGGAGACCGAATGCCCGAAATGCGACTGGAAGCTCATCCGCGCCAACAGCCCCGACAGTGCGTGGCAGGTGGACCGACGACGCCAACGTCCTGACGAGGACTGAGCGGGCGCAGCCTACGCCTCTTGGCTCGTCACCGAGGGCGAGGACCCGTGTCCGTCATGCAGCAGCTCGGGCACACCGACCCTGCGATGACCTTGGGTGATACGGACGAGACTCATCCGAGGAACCCAGCGGGGCCGATCACCACGGATGAGCGGCCCGATGGCAAGGCCCGGCCTCGACGTCAGGTGAGCGAGTTGTCGCGCCGTCCCTCGGCGCCTGGTGGATGACTAGGTAGTGGAGGTCGTGATCCTGGCTCTCGCCGGTAGTGCCACCGCGCTGGCGACAGGGCTTGGTGCGATCCCCGTGTCTCGCCTTGGGGCTCGCGGCGATGAACTAAGGCCAGCGTTGTGGGGCCTGACGGTCGGCCTGATGACCGTGGCCTCGATCGTCGGCCTGCTCTTGCCCGCACTGAACGAGGGGTCGACCGGGTCGGTGATTGCCGGCCTGGCCGTCGGGGTCCTCTTCCTGCTTGGGTCACAGCGGCTGCTTCGAGGCCGCGACATCCACGTTGGCAGCCTGCACGGCGCCGGAGTCCGCCGCTCCGTGCTGGTGTTCGGGGTACTGCTCGTGCACAGCCTGCCAGAGGGTTTCGCTATCGGCACGGCCTACGCCTCGGACACCGCCGGCCTCGGCCTGTTCGTCATCCTGGCCATCGCCCTTCAGAACATTCCGGAGGGAACAAGCGTGGCGATCCCGATGGAGGCCGCCGGCTTCGGCCGTTCGCAGCAGTTCTGGGCCGCTGTTGCGACAAGCGTTCCCCAGCCGGTCGGCGCACTGCTGGCCTACGCGCTCGTTCAGGAGATCGAGAGTCTGCTGCCGTTCTCGTTTGCCTTCGCCGCTGGAGCCATGCTGGCGCTGGTGGTAATCGAGCTCGCCCCCCAGACCTACGCGCGCGACACGCTGCCCACCGCGCTGGCCGGAACCGTCGCCGGCGCGGCGTTGATGCTCATCCTGGCCGCGGTCCTCGGGGTTTGAGGAATCGAAGCCCGACATCCGCAAGGACTGCGCCACTGCGGTTGCGTGCCGAAAGCGACTCTGCCGACGATCTCGTCAGGCGAGCCGACAGCGCCATGCTCGCCCATCGCAAGGGAGTAGTCTCGACTCGGACACATCGCTCGTTGGGTTCTCACTCTCTCTCTTCCTTCCGTGCGCCCCTCAGAGAGGGACTGGAAGAGATGGCGATGACCAACGATGGACGCGAAGAGGCAGTGCTGCGGCTGAAGCAGGCACTGGCCGAGCAGGACCGGTTGACCGAGCGCCACAGCGCCGCCATCGGCACATCGAGGGAGTTCGGGGCCTACGTTCGGCTCCGGGCTGCAGGCGAGGACGTCGCAGCGCGGGACTCGTGCGTCAAGCAGATCGACGACGACGGAGCTCGTGGTGGCCGTGTCTGGATCAACGGCCGCCAGGTGGGAGGACCGAACTCTCGCTTCCTCGGCCTTGACGAGTCGCACGACTAACGGCCTTCAGCGCGGCGGCGACTGGACCCACATTGGATTGAGTAGTTGACCTACTGCCTTATACGCAGGGACTTCGAGTAATGGAGCTAGCCGGACTCGAATCCGGCGACCTCCTGGTGTGCGATCGCGAGGGCTCGGCGCAGAGCCGTGACCATCGGCGCGCCGACGACCTCGGGCGAAGGCGGTGGCGGCGCGGAGGGCGCAGGCTCACCGGGGACCGCGGTGACCTCTCTCGGCCGCGGGGCGGGTCCCCTCGCGGGCTGCCGCGGTGTTGATAGTTGTCGAGCAGGCCATCGGCCTGGCCTGTCCGCTTGAGCAGGGAAAGGAGAGGATGGGATGCGCCGGGCCCTTGCTGTAGCCCTCCTAGCTGTCGCCACCACGATGGCGTGGTGGAGCGACTCAACCGAGGGTGGCGGACGTGCGGAAGTGGCACCGGCGACCCGGAGCGGCGTGACGCTCAAGCTCTTTGGCCGGTTCCGCTCCCCCGTCTACCTGGCCGCCGCGCCGCGAGACCGCCGACGGCTGTTCGTCGTCGAGCTTGACGGCCGCGTGCTGGTGGTTCGAGACGGCCGGAGGCTCAGGCGTCCGTTCCTCGATCTCCGAAACCAGGTGAGCCGCGGCACGCGTGTCTGGAGGGCTGGACCACGGGGGTCTCTTCTCGATCGCGTTCCCGCCCGACTACGGCAGGACCCGGCGGTTCTATGTCTTCTACACACATCGGCGGGGGTCGCTACAGGTCGAGGAGTTTCGGCGTTCGCGTTCCAGCCGCAACCGAGCCGACCCGCGGTCGGGTCGGGTGGTGCTCGGGGTCCCGAAGGCCTCCCACTTCGACCTCGGCGGGCAGATCGCCTTCGGTCCCGACGGGTTGCTGTACATCGGCATGGGAGAGGGGCCGGACCCGGCCGCGGCGCAGGACCTCACCGCGCTGCGCGGCAAGCTCCTCCGGATCTCCCCCACCCGGACTGACGTTGCGCCCTACCGGGTGCCAAGGAGCAACCCCTTCGTCGGTCGAGCTGGGGTCCGCTCAGAGATCTTCGCCTCTGGCCTGCGGAACCCTTGGCGGTTTTCCTTCGACCGGCGAAGCCGAACGATCGCGATCGGCGATGTGGGCGAGCGCGATGTGGAGGAGATCAACTTCCTGCCACTCCCGCGCGCGGCGGGGGCCAACTTCGGTTGGGACTTGCTCGAGGGAAACAAGCGAAGGCGAGCTGGGAACGTGCGTGGCGTACGCCCCTCCTGCGCTCCAGTACGCCCACGGTCGAGGGGCCTGCGCCGTCATCGGTGGGCACGTCGTGCGTAGCCGCTCCCCGCGGAGCTCTACGTAGCCGCTACCTCTACGCCGACCTCTGCACTGGACAGCTCCGGTCGGCACGAGTCGTAGCGCGGTCGCCTGAGAGGAGATCGCGGAGAGCGCCTCCGTGTGTCGAATCCGGTCGCCTTCGGGGTGGTTGCGCACACGGGTTTACGTCGTCAGCCTCGACGGGGGCGTATACCGGCTCGTGCAGCGCTAGGCCCCGGCGTGCCGTCAAGAACAGAACCCGCTTCGCTGGCAGGAATGGAGCTAGCCGGACTCGAACCGGCGACCTCGAAGGTTTAGGCTCTTCCTCAACTCACACGAGAACAGAGGAGGACCCCGTGAGCCACCAAACCGGGCAGAGCGCCGCCTCCTTCTATAGCTCGCCGCAGGAGGCCCTGCAGGCGCCGCCGGAGGAGCTCGTGTACGTCGCCTGCCTGCACGTAGGGACGGGCGTGGACAAACCGGACTTCCTTGCCGTCGTGGATGTGAACCCGGACTCGGACGAGTACGGGCGGATCGTGCACGAGACGTCGATGCCGAATACGGGGGACGAGCTCCACCACTACGGCTGGAACCGCTGCAGCTCGGCCTGCCACGGGCCAGACCGCTCGCACCTGATCGTTCCGGGCTTCGGCTCCTCGCGCATCCACGTGGTGAACGTGACCGACGACCCGCGCCAGCCTCGGATCGAGAAGGTGATCGAACCTGAGGAGCTGGTACGCGAGACCGGCTACACGCGCCCGCACACGGTCCACTGCATGCCGGGGGACAACGTGGTCGTGAGCATGCTGGGCGACGCCGACGGCGGCGGGGCGGGCGGCTTCGCGGTGCTCGACGCGAGGACGTTCGACCTCAAGGGGCGCTGGGAGGACGGCGGCGAGACACCGCCGCTCAACTATGACTTCTGGTACCAGCCGCGCAAGGACACCCTGATCTCCTCGGAGTTCGGCGAGCCGAACGCCTACGAGCCAGGCTTCGACATCGACGACGTGGGGGCGGGCCGCTACGGACAGCGGCTCCACTTCTGGAGCCTCTCGGGACGCCGCCTGGAGCAGACCGTCGATCTCGGCGAGGCGGGGCTCGTGCCGCTCGAGATCCGCTGGCTGCACGATCCCGACGCCGAGCAGGGCTTCGTCGGCGCCACGCTCGCGAGCAACATCATCCGCTTCTCGCGCGACAACGGGAGCTGGGGCGCCGAGACCGTCGTGGACGTGGAGAACGTGGAGCTCGAGGGCTGGCCGCTGCCCGGCGGGGTCCCGGGCCTGATCACCGACATCGTGCTCTCGATGGACGACCGCTTCCTCTACCTGTCGAACTGGCTCCATGGCGATCTGCGCCAGTACGACGTCTCGGACCCCCGCCAGCCGAAGCTCACGGGGCAGCTCTGGCTAGGCGGCCTGCTGGGCAACCCGAACGACGCGGGCCGCGACCTAAACGGCGGGCCCCAGATGATCCAGCTCTCGTTCGACGGGCGTCGCCTCTACGTCACGAACTCGCTCTACTCGAGCTGGGACAACCAGTTCTATCCGGAGCTGCGCTCCTGGCTCCTGAAGGTGAACTGCCACCCGGAGGGCGGGATGGAGGTCGACCGCGACTTCTTCGTCGATTTCCACGCGCGTCCCGATGGGCCGGCGCGCGCCCACGAGGTGCGCCTCCAAGGGGGCGACTGCACGACCGAGATCTTCCAATGACGGGTCATCCGCCGGGGCTGGTTCCCGCCGGCGTCAGGATGACCACCGGGAGCTTGCGCTCGGTGCGAGCCTGGTACACCGCGTAGTCGGCGTAGGTGTCGACGACCATCGGCCAGAGCCGCTCGCGCTCCTCATCGGTGGCCTCGCGGGCGACGACCTCCCACTTCTCGCTCCCGATCTGAATCGTTGTGCGCGGGTTCTTGCGGAGGTTGAAGACCCAGGACGGAGTCTTCGGCGCTCCACCCTGGGAGCCGACGACGATCACGTCGTCACGGTCGCGCGTGTAGACCAAGGGCGTCGTGCGCTTCGTGCCGCTCTTCGCGCCGACGTGATCGACCAAGGCGATCGGCTTGATGTTGCCGATCGCCCCGCCGATGCGGCCGCCGGTGCGGCGGTAGAGGAACACGTTCAAGGCCGTCACCCGGTTCATGATCCGCAGCCGGAAGGATCCGGGCGGCGGTCCCCTTGGCGGAGCCGGCATGAACGCGAGCCTATCCCTTGCCTCGCTGAGGCGGAATGGAGCTAGTCGGACTCGAACCGACGACCTCCTGGGTGCGATCCAGGCGCTCTTCCAGCTGAGCTATAGCCCCGCGCGGGTCGATGGTAACGCCGCGGGCCGTGAGTCCCGGCGTCAGGAAATCTGACGCTCGAGCTTTATCTCGCACCTGTCTACGGAAGTCCGGGTGCCCGGCGTGTCGGAGGGGTCCATCGCGGCGAAGACCTTATCTCCCGCCTCCATGTCCTCAGCCGTGTCGAAGAACTGCAAGACGACCGCTGTCCCTTGAGCCTCGTCGAGAAGGATCTTGAGGCCCGTCGCGGGGACGCCCGGGGGTGGGCCTTCTCCCTCCTCGACGCGGGCAAGGAGCGCCTTGACTCGCTCTGGATTGACGTCGGTGAACCTGACCACACGCGCGTGCACGGGGAACCTCCAGTCGGTGTTGCTCGCTCGGGGCGAGCCTACCCCCGGACGGAGGCCATTCCTAGGCGGCGGGCGCCAGCCGGGCCACCGACCGCAACCGGTGGGCGAAGCCATGGTCGCGGGCGGTGCCCAGCTGCGCCGCGCGCAGCTCGAGCATCTCCACGATCTTGGCCGTGCCGCGGAACGGATCCGCGATGGCGCGGCCGCCGTCCAGCGGCAGCGCGGCGACCAGCTCGCCGTCGCTTTCGGCGATCACGAGGGCGCCGTTGGGGACCTGCGCGGAGTCGAGCGCGGCCAGACGGTGGAGCGCGAACGAGTCCGTGTGATCCGCCAGCCGCACCGTGATCTCAGATGTATGGGTGGTGTTGTGGTGCATGAGCGACCTCTTCTTGTGAAACAAGTTGCCTTACGGCCTTACAGGAGCTATATTCGGCGCGGGGTGTAACTCATACAATGTCCTACAATTTCGACTTGGCTGACCTAAAGCGCGACGGCGACGTCTCGCTCACCCAGCAGCTGGTGGACCGCGTGGTGGCCGCGATCGAGTCCGGGGCGCTGGAGCCGGGCGAGAAGCTCCCGCCCACGCGCGCGCTGGCCGCGGATGCCGGCATCAACCACCTGACCGCCGCGCGCGTGTACCGCCGCCTGGCGGAGGCGGGCTATGTGACCGCGAGCGTCGGCCGCGGCACCTTCGTCCGCACGCTCGCGCCGGCCGCCGCCCAGGAGCAGGGCGACGACTGGCAGGCCTACGTCCTGCCCGACCGGCCCACCACCTACCAGGAGGAGATCCTCTCCGACGCCTTCCGGCTGCCTCAGCGGGAGGGCATGGTCTCGCTGGCCACCGGCTTCCCCTCGCCGCGTTTCACGGCCGCGCCGGAGCTGGGTGAGATCGCAGCCGCGGTGTTCCGCGAGGAGCCCGTGAACGCGATGTCCTACGTGATGCCGGAGGGCCTGCGCGAGCTGCGGGAGCGGCTGGCCGAGCACGGCGACGAGCGCGGCGGCACGAACGATCCCGACGAGATCATCGTGACCTCCGGCGGGCAGCAGGCGATCGACCTGGCCGCCCGCACCCTGCTGGAGCCGGGCGACGTGGCGGTGGTCGAGTCGCCCACCTTCACCGGCTCGCTGCTCTCGCTGCGCGCCACCGGCGCGCGGGTGATCGGCGTGCCCGTGGACGGCGAGGGCCTGGACGTGGAGGCGCTAGAGCAGGTGCTGGCGCGGCACGAGGTGAAGCTGCTGCGCGCTGCAGACCGCGTGCCAGAACCCCAAGGGCGTGGACCTCGCGCCGGATCGTCGCGCGCGGCTGGCGGAGCTGGCGATGGAGCGCAACCTGTTCGTGCTCGAGGACCGGGTGTACTCCGACCTGCGCTTCGAGGGCGAGCACGTACCCGCCCTGCGCCGCCAGGCCCCCGGGCACGTGATCGAGGTGAACTCGCTGTCGAAGGTCGTCGGCGCGGGTCTCCGGGTCGGCTGGATCGGGGCGCGCGGGCCGGTGCGCGACCGGCTGACCATGCTCAAGAACGCCACCGACTTCCACACGGCCACCCCGATCCAGTACATCGTCGCGCGGTACCTGGCGACGGATGGCTACCAGCGGCAGCTGGAGCGCAGCCTGCCCTACTACCGGGAGCGCCGCGACGCCCTGATGGCGGCGCTGGGGCGCCACCTGGAGGGCGAGTACGAGGCCGACGTCCCGCGCGGCGGACACCACGTGTGGGCGACGCTGAAGCGCCCGGTCGACGAGCGCGCGCTCTACTCCGAGGCCCTGCGCCACGGCGTGTCCTTCACGCCCGGCGGCGCCGTGACCGCGGAGCGCCGCCAGAGGACGAGCCTGCGGCTGTCGTTCGCCCTGCTCGAGCCGGAGGAGCTCGACGAGGGTGCTCGCCGTCTGGCCCGCGCGCTGCGCGAGGTGCGCCGGCGGGACCGCGCCGCGGTCGCGGCGCCGCTCAGCTGAGCGGGCGCTCCATCAGCTCGCCCAGCAGGTCGAGCTCGCCCGCCTCGAAGCGCGACAGATAGAGGCGCCGCACGCCGGCGAGGTGGGTCCTGCGGGCGCGCGCGAAGAGCTCGCGGCCCTCCGCGGTGATCACGGCATTGAGGCCGCGAGCGTCGTCGTCACAGCGCTCGCGCCGGACGAGCCCGTCGCGCACCAGCCGGTCCACCAGGCGCGTGAGCCCGGAGCGACTCAGAAGCACACCTTCCGCAAGCTCGCTCATCCGCAGCCGCCCGTCGGGCGCGTCGGCCAGGAACAGCAGCACCTCGTACGCGGAGAGTGAGATGCCGTGCTCCGCGAGCAGGTCGGCATCGAGCTCTCGCGTGACCGCCGCGTGCACGCGCAACATCCCGCGCCATGCGGCCAGCTCGCGGGGGTTCAGGAGTCGGGTGGACGGACTCATGCTCACGCGTTATAGTTGCACATGCAATTACTTTACTGGACCAGAGGGACGGAGAGAGATGAAGCTCGAAGGCATCCACCACATAACCGCCATCACCGGCGACGCCCCGCGGAACCTCGACTTCTACACGCGGGTGCTCGGCCTCCGGCTGGTCAAGAAGACCGTCAACCAGGACGACCCCACGGTCTACCACCTGTTCTACGCCGACGAGCAGGGCAACCCCGGGGCCGACCTCACCTTCTTCGAGTACCCGGGCGCCGCCCCGGGCCGCGCGGGCGCGGGCATGGTGCACCGCATCGGCTGGCGCGTGGCCTCGGCGGACGCGATCGCGTTCTGGGCCGATCGGCTGGCGGCGGAGGGCATCGACGCCGAGCGCGACGGAGACGTGCTGCGCTTCCGCGATCCGGAGGGCCTGGAGCACGAGCTCGGCGTCTCCGCCGTCGATGACGACCCGCTGATCGCCGACCACCCCGAGGTTCCCGCCGAGCACGCGCTCCAGGGATTCGACCACGCGCGTGCCTACTCCGCCGACCCGGACGCCAGCCGTGGGCTGCTCGAGGATGCCCTCGGATTCGAGCGCAGGGACGACGGCTGGGAGGTGCGCGGAGAGCACCGCGGCGGCCTGTACGCCTACGACCAGCCGCCGGCCGAGGCCGGCGTGCCGGGGGCGGGAACCGTGCACCACATCGCCTTCGCCTCGACGATGGACGACCACGAGGAGTGGCGCCGGCGGGCGATCGAGGGCGGTGCGCGGGCGACCGAGGTGATCGACCGCTTCTGGTTCAGGTCGATCTACTTCCGCGAGCCCAGCGGCGTGCTGTTCGAGATCGCCACGATGGGTCCCGGCTTCGCCACCGACGAGGACCCCGAGCACCTCGGTGAGAAGCTCGTGCTGCCGCCCAGGTTCGAGCCGATGCGCGAGAAGATCGAGGCGACCGTGACGCCGCTGGACAGCCCACGCGTGACCCGGACGTGATCCACCGACTGCGCCCCGCCGCGGGCGAGCCGGAGGGCGCGCTCGTGCTGATGCACGGTCGCGGCACCGACGAGAACGACCTGTTCGGGCTGCTCGACCTGCTCGACCCCGAGCGGAGGCTGCTCGGGGTCACGCCGGGCGGCCCGCTGAACCTGCCTCCCGGCGGACGGCACTGGTACGTGGTCAAGCGCGTGGGCTATCCCGATCCCGCCACCTTCCGGCCGACCTACGAGCAGCTCACCGGCTGGCTCGACGGGCTGCTGGGCGAGCACGGGATCGACCACTCGCGGACGGTGCTCGGGGGCTTCTCCCAGGGCACGGCGATGGCGTACGCGGTCGGGCTCGGCGCGGGGCGGCCGCGGCCGGCCGGGATCGTGGCGCTGAGCGGGTTCATACCGACCGTGGAGGGCTTCGAGGTCGACCTCGCCGAGCGAGCAGGCCTGCCGGTGGCGATCGGCCACGGCACGGCCGATCCGATCATCGGCGTGGAGTTCGCGCGCGACGCGCGCGAGCGGCTCGAGGCGGCCGGCGCGGACGTGCGCTACGAGGAGCACCCGGGCGGCCACCACGTGGATCCGCGCTTCGTCGCCGGGCTCGCCGACTGGCTCGGGACGTCCCTATCGTCGGAGGCATGACCCCAGGTCGGTGACGATGAGCGGCACCGTTTACACGAGCTTCTTCCTCCTGCTGCTGGCCGCGTGCGTGCTCGGCGCCCTGATGCACCGCGTGCCCAAGCGGCCGTGCCCCAATTGCGGCAGGGAGACGCCGACGCAGGCGCGCCGCTGCCGGCACTGCCGCTACACGTTCGGGGACGTCTGAGCCGCGCGAGCCTCACCTGTTGACACATATATCGCCGTGATATATCGTGCTGAGACATGGAGCTCAGCCGCACCGCCTACGTCATCCTCGGAATGCTGCGCACCCGGTCGCACTCCGGGTACGAGATCAAGTCGATCGTCGACCACTCGACGCGCTTCTTCTGGGCGGCCAGCTACGGCCAGATCTATCCCGAGCTGAAGCGGCTCGAGGACGCCGGCCTCGTGGAGGGCGAGGCCGAGCCACAGGGGGGACGCAGGCGGCGCCTGTACTCGCTCACCGCTGAGGGGCGCCGCGCGCTGGAGGAGTGGCTCACCTCGGGCGCCCCGCTGCTCAACGAGCTGCGCCACGAGGGCCTGCTGCGCTTCTTCTTCGCGGATGTGCTCGGCGGCGAGGACCAGCTCGAGCTCGTCCGCGAGATCCGGGCGGAGCACGAGCGCACCCGCCGGGAGATGCAGGCGATCCGGCCCAAGGCCGAGGAGGCGCGCGCGGAGCGCGGCCAGGAGTTCCCGCTGATGACGCTGGAGTTCGGGATCGCCTACCAGGAGTTCGTAATCGAGTGGTGCTCGCAGGTCGAGCGCCGGCTGAAGACAGGGAGCTGACCATGTTCGACCGCCTCGCCCGCATCGCAACCAACCGGCCGCGGAGGGTGGTGGGGATCGCCGTGGTGGTGGCGGTGCTCGCCGGCGCCTTCGGCGCGAACGTGGCCGAGCAGCTCGGCCCCTACGGCGCGGACGACCCCCGCGACGACTCGGTGAAGTCCGACCAGCGCCTCGAGTCCTCCCTGGGCTATGACCCCGCCACCGCCCTCATCGCGGTGGTGGAGACCGATGCTCAGCCGGGCAGCGCCGCGGCGCGCGCGAAGGTCAAGCGCGTGGAGCGCGTGCTCGAGGGCGACCCCGACGTGGCGAAGGTGGCCACGTTCTACGACACCGGCGACCGCGCGCAGGTGTCCAAGGACAGGCGCTCCCAGTTCATCGGGGTGAACTTCACGACCTCGGACGACGACGTGCAGCAGGACGCGGCCAAGCGCCTCGGAGAGGAGCTGAACCGCGACGGCGTGAGGCTCGGCGGCTTCGCCGTCGCCAGCGGCGACGTGAACGAGCAGGTGTCCGAGGACCTGGCCCGCGCCGAGATGCTGGCGTTCCCGATCCTGTTCCTGCTCTCGGTGCTGTTCTTCCGCAGCCTGGTGGCGGCGTCCCTGCCGCTGCTGGTGGGCGGCATGTCGATCGTCGGCACCTTCGCCGCGCTGAAGCTGACCAACAACGTGGTGGACGTGTCGGTGTTCGCGCTGAACCTGACCACCGGCCTCGGGCTGGGCCTGGCGATCGACTACTCGCTGTTCATCGTGGCCCGCTACCGCGAGGAGATGGAGCGGTTCGGCCCCGGCGCCGAGGCGATGCGCGCGACGCTCGCCACCGCGGGACGAACCGTGCTGTTCAGCTCGCTCACCGTGGCCGCCGCGCTGGCGTCACTGCTCGTGTTCCCGCAGCGCTTCCTCTACTCGATGGGCCTCGGCGGGTCGATGGTGGCGATCATCGCCGCCACGGTGGCGCTGGTGGTGCTGCCCTCGGTGCTGATGCTGCTCGGGCACCGGGTGAACTCGCTGGCGCCGCGCTGGCTGCAGCGCCGGCGGGAGCGCGAGTCGCGCAGCGTCCAGGAGGGCTTCTGGTACCGGCTGTCGCGGTTCGTGATGCGGCGCCCCGGGCGGGTCGCCGCGGCCAGCGCCGCGGGGCTGGTGCTGGCCGGCCTGCCGTTCCTCGCGATCAACTTCACCGCCGTGGACGCCACCGTGCTGCCCCACGACAGGATCAGCCGCCAGGTCGACACGGTCATGAAGGAGGAGTTCCCGCCGGGGCGCTCCAACCCGATCATGATCGCCGCGGACTCGGCACCCACGGCGGAGATGCGCGACTACGCCCGCGATCTGGGCGCGCTGCCGGGGGCCGCCGGGTCCGCGCCGCCCCAGCGAATCGACGAGCGCACGTCGCTGATCCGCGTGTTCCCCGCGAAGGCCGAGCTCTCCGACGCGAGCCAGGAGCTGGTGCGCGACGTGCGCGACCGCGAAACCTCGTTCACGGCCTTTGCGGGCGGGCAGACGGCCGACTTCGTGGACCTCAAGACCAGCCTTGCCAGACACCTGCCGGTGGCGTTGCTGATCGTGGCCGCCGCGACGCTGGTGGTGCTGTTCCTGATGACCGGCTCCGTGATCCTCCCGATCAAGGCGCTGGTGATGAACGTGCTGACGCTGAGCGCCACCTTCGGCCTGCTGGTGCTGATCTTCCAGGACGGGCGGCTCGAGGGGCTGCTGGGCTACACGAGCCAGGGAGCGATCGAGGCCACCATGCCCGTGCTGCTGTTCGCGGTCGTCTTCGGCCTGTCGACCGACTACGGCGTCTTCCTCCTGTCCCGGATCAAGGAGGCGCGCGACGCCGGAGCCTCGGACTCCGAGTCTGTGGCCATCGGCCTTGAGCGCACCGGCCGGATCGTGACCGCGGCGGCGCTGCTGTTCAGCATCGCGATCGGCGCGTTCGCCACCTCCGAGATCATCTTCATCAAGGAGAACGGCGTGGGCACGGCGCTGGCGGTGCTGATCGACGCGACGATCATCCGCGCGCTGCTGGTGCCGTCGCTGATGGAGCTGCTCGGCTCATGGAACTGGTGGGCTCCCGCGCCGTTGCGGCGGCTGCACCGGCGGTTCGGGCTTTCCGAATCAGGCCTCAGGCCTCAGGCCTCAGGCCTCAGCGCCGACCGAACCCCGCCTGATCCTCTCCCCGAATGAGACGGGTCGGTATCCTGCCGCTCCCTATGAAGCCGAAGACCCGAAGCTTCCGCTACGAGGGCTTCACCCTCGTGTACGACGACTACGCCCCGTCGGGGGGCTCAGGCGGACCGGACGACCGGACCGTGATCCTCTCCCCGGGCCTGCTGTTCTCGCGCACGATGCACGGCCCTCTGGCCATGACGCTCGCGAAGCGCGGCTACAGGGTGGTGTGCATCGACCTGCTCGGGCACGGGGACTCCGACCGGCCGGCCGAGATGTGGAACTACTCGATGCCGATCTTCGGCACGCAGGTGCTGGCGCTGATGGATCACCTGGAGCTCGAGAAGGCCGTGCTCGGCGGCACCTCGCTGGGCGCGAACGTGACGCTCGAGGCCGCCGCGGCCGATCAGGACCGGGTCCAGGGGATGCTCGTGGAGATGCCCGTGCTGGACAACGCGCTGCTGGGCTGCGCGATCGCATTCACGCCGTTGCTGCTGGGGCTCACCTTCGGCGCCCCGGTTGTGCGTACCGTGGGTCGCGGCCTGTCGCTGGTGCCCCGCCGCGGGCCGCTGCTCGGCCAGATGCTGCTCGACTGGGCCAGCCAGGACCCCAAGCCCTCGGCCTCGGTGCTCCAGGGGCTGTTCTTCGATCGCACCGCGCCGCCGCGTGAGGAGCGCCGGGAGCTCGACCCGCCGGCGCTGGTGATCGGGCATCCGCGCGATCCCATCCACCCCTTCTCCGACTCCGACATGCTGGTGAACGAGCTGCCCAACGGCAGGCTGATCGAGGCGTCGTCGATCCTCGAGCTGCGCATCTCGCCGGAGCGCCTGACCGGCGAGATCGTCCAGTTCATCGACGCCTGCTGGGGCGGGCGGCCGAAGCGGGAGGGACGGCGGCGGGCCGCCTCGCGCACGAGCGCCAACGGCGGCGGCGGCGCCCGCGAACGCCGCCGGCCTGCTTAGAACCCGCTTAGCGCAGGCACTACTCTTCGCCGCCGATGGCAAGCCGCAAGGAGCAGAAGGAGAAGCTTCGGCGCGAGCGCGAGGCGCGCGAGGCGGCCGCGAAGGACGCCCAGCGCCGCAAGCAGCTCGTGGGCTACGGCGCGGGAGGGCTGCTGGTGCTGGCCGTGACGGTGATCCTGATGGTGGTGCTGGCAGGCAGCGGCGGAAGCGATGGCAACTCCGACCCCGCCGCGGGCGTGCTGCCCGACGGCGGCGAGGTTCCCGACCAGAAGGTGGCGGATCTGAACCAGGCTGCGAGGGCAGCCGGCTGCGAGCTGAGGAGCTTCAAAGCCACCAGCCGTGAGCACACCGAGGACCTGGCCGAGCAGATCGGCTACTCCTCCGAGCCACCCACCTCCGGCAGGCACTTCGTTCAGGAGGCCGAGGACGGCGCCTACGACGAGTCGCCCGACGTGAAGCAACTCGTGCATACGATGGAGCACGGGCGCGTGATCGTGTGGTTCAAGCGCGGCCTCCCGAAGCAACAGCGGGCCAACCTCGCCGCGCTGTTCGAGGAGGACACCTACCAGATGGTGATCACCCCCGACCCGACCGGGAGCAAGTACCAGGTGGCGGCCACGGCCTGGAACGCGGAGCCCGAGCCCAACGGCACCGGCCGGCTGATGGGCTGCCCGAAGATGAGCCGTGACGTGTTTGACGCGATCAGGGCGTTCAAGGACGAGCACCGCAGCAACGGGCCCGAGGCCGTGCAGTAGGCACAGGCTAAGACCTCAGACCTCAGACCTCAGACCTCAGACGTCAGACCTCAGGGCTTGGGCACGGGACGTTGCAGTTCTCCGTGCTGCAACCTTTCGCCCAATGCGCAGCTTTCACCTAGTCATCGTGTTCCGGGCCCTGTGAACCGGTTCTTCGTTACCGGCTCGGTTGTCTGCTGCCTGGGTCTGGTGGTCGTCGCTGCGCCCGCGCTCTCGTTCTCCGAGTACCGGCCCGAGCCGGTCAATTTCTCCATGGCCGCTTCCGCGGATGCGCTGCAGGGAGTCCCCGGTCGCCGCGGCGACGGCGTCGTTTCCGAGCCCCTGCGCGCCCCGAAGCGCTTTAACCTGGTGGGGCTGAGCTGGGACGGCGCCTCCCGCGAACCGGCGCTGGCGGTGCGCACCCGGACCGACGGCGGCGACTGGACCAGGTGGACGCCGCTCGCAGGTGAGCCGGTGGACGGGCCGGACCCCGGCGACGAGGGTGGCAGGGGTACGGGGGTGTCGAGCCCTGCATGGGTCGGGGATGCCGAGTGGGTCCAGTACCGATCCAGCGAGGCGCTGCCTGGACTGCGGCTGCGGTTCGTGAACGTGCAGGGCACGGCCACCGCAGGTGACCGCGCGCGCACGGCCCTGCGAGGCGCCGTGAACGGGGCGATGGTCGCGATGGCCGGGGTTGCCAGGACGGCCGTGGCCAGTGCGGGCGGGCCGCAGCCGGCGATCGTCCCGCGTGAGGACTGGGGCGCGGCGAGCTGCCCGCCGCGGAGCAAGGCGGACTACGGCGAGGTGCGGGCCGCCCTCGTGCACCACACCGTGAGCCCGAACGACTACTCGCGCGCCGAGGCGCCCGACGTGGTGCTGGCGATCTGCCGCTACCACCGCAACTCCAACGGGTGGAACGACATCGGCTACAACTTCCTGGTCGACCGCTTCGGCACGATCTACGAGGGCCGTGCCGGCGGCATCGACCAGCCGGTGATCGGCGCCCAGGCCCAGGGCTTCAACAGCCAGTCCACCGGAATCGCCAACCTCGGCACCTTCTCGAGCGTCAAGCAGACGCAGCCGGCGCTGAACGCGATGGCGGCCCTGATCCGCTGGAAGCTGCCGCTCGAGGGCGCGCCCACGGCCGGCAGCACGACGCTGACCAGCGCCGGCAACGACAAGTACCCGGCGGGGCGCAGGGTGCGCCTTCAGCGTGTGAGCGGCCACCGCGACACCGGGTCCACCGCTTGCCCCGGCGCCGCGCTCTACGCCCAGCTGCCCGAGCTGCGCGGCGCTGGTGGGCGACCTCCAGCCCGCCGGCACCGGCACCCGGCTGCGCGCGCGGGTGACGGCCCGCAAGGGCACCGTGCGCTTCGGCCGGCTCACGCCGGTGACGGGTCGCCTGACGGTGGGTGGCGGCGCGCCGTTCACGCCGCTTCCGGTGGACATCCAGGCGCTGGTCGGCAGGCGCTGGAAGCCGGTCACCTCGGTCACAGCCACCGCCAACGGCGACTTCTCCGCCTCCTTCCCCGTGAAGCGCACCCGCCTGCTGCGCGCGCGCTTCGCCGGGTCACCTCAGCTGCGGCCGGGCACCTCCCCTCGCTTCAAGGTGAAGGATCAAGCCGGTGGTCACCCTGACCCGGCAGCCCAAGCGCGCGCGAGCCGGGGCCACCACCACCTTCCGCGGGCTCGTGACGCCCGCGCAAGCGCTACGTCTGGCAGGTGCTCCAGCAGCGGCGCCGAGGGCGCTACCGCACGGTGGGCGCGCGGCGCCTGCGGGTGCGGCGCGACGGCACCTTCCGCGGCTCCTTCGTCCCGGCCCGGTCGGCCGTGTACCGCTTCTACGTGGTGGCCAAGCCCGACCGGCTGACGGTGCGCGGCGCCACGAAGGCGCTCCGGCTGGTGGCCGCCCGGTCGCGCGGGGGCGGCGCGGTCGCTCCCCAGGGCCGCTAGTCCCACCCCTGCCTGACGTCCTCGCTGTAGAGGCCGCGGCCGGTCAGCAGCAGCTTCAGCGTGCGCGCGAGCACCCTCAGGTCGAGCGCGAGCGAGCGGTTGTCCACGTACCAGACGTCCAGCTCGATCCGCTCGGGCCAGGACAGCGACGTGCGGCCGTTCACCTGGGCCCAGCCGGTGATCCCCGGCTTCACCTCCAGGCGCCTGCGCTGGTGGGGGGTGTAGCGATCCACCTGCTCCTGCACGGTGGGGCGAGGGCCGACGATCGACATCTCGCCGCGCAGCACGTTCACCAGGTTCGGCAGCTCGTCGAGCGAGAACCGGCGCAGCACCCGCCCGGTCCGCGTGATGCGCGAGTCGCGCGTCCTCGATGTAGAGCCCCGCCCCCATCCGCTCCGCGCCCTGGACCATCGTGCGCAGCTTCCAGAGCTCGAACGGCGCGCCGCCGCGGCCCACCCGGATGTGCCGGTAGATCACGGGCCCGGGGGATTCGAGCCGGATCGCCACCGCGGCCGCGGCCAGGACGGGTGAGGCGAGCGCCAGGCCGATGGCCGAGATCAGGATGTCGAGCAGGCGGGTCAGTACGGTCTCCGCGGCGTGAGGATCCTCTACCTACACCAGTTCTTCATGACGCGCGCGGGCGGTGGCGGCACCCGCTCGTACGAGTTCGCGCGGCACCTGGTGGCTGCGGGCCACGAGGTGACGATGGTAACCGCCGGCGAGAGCGCGACGGTGGAGGGCATCGAGGTGGTGGGCGTGGGCGGCGCCTACTCGGACTACATGCGCGCCACCGCGGTCGGGTACGGGCGCCGCGCGGCGGCGTTCGGGCGGTTCGCCGCGGGCGCCACGGCGGCGGCGCTGCGGTCCGAGCGGCCCGACGTGGTCTTCGCCACCTCGCCCGCGCTCACGATCGCCCTGCCCGGCATCGCCGCCGCCCGCCGCCACCGCGCACCGCTGGTGTTCGAGGTGCGCGACCTGTGGCCGCGCGCGCCGATCGAGATGGGCGCTCTGCGCAACCCGGCAGCGCGCCGGATCGCACGGGCGCTCGAGCGGGCGGCCTACCGCTCCGCCACCCACGTGGTGGCGCTGTCCCCGGGGATCGCCGAGGGCGTGGCCGCCACCGGCGTGGCACCGGAGCGGATCACCCTGATCCCCAACGCGTCCGACCTCGACCTCTTCTCCCCCGACGTGGATCCGGGCGACCTGCGGGAGCGGCTGGGGCTGCGCGACGCGTTCGTGGCCTCCTACTTCGGCACGATGGGCGAGGCCAACGATCTGAGCCAGGTGGTGGAGGCGGCCACGCTCCTGCGCGACCGCGGCGAGAACGACGTGCGGTTCGTGCTCCAGGGCGAGGGCAAGCGCAAGCCGGCGATCGAGGACGAGGTGCGCCGCACGGGGGCTGCGCAACGTGGTGCTCGTGCCGGGGGGCGGCAAGGAGTCGGCGGCGCAGCTGGCGGCGGCGTCGGACGCATGCCTCACGATCTTCAAGGACGTCCCGGTGCTGGCCACCAACTCACCCAACAAGCTGTTCGACACATTCGCCGCGGGCCGCCCGGCGATCGTGAACACCGACGGCTGGCAACGCGAGCTGGTGGAGCGCGGCGCGGGCCTGTTCGCGCGCCCGGGCGACCCGGGCGACCTGGCCGACCAGGTGCTCCGGCTGCGCGACGACCCGGAGCTGACGCGCCGCCTGGGCGAGGGGGCGCGCCGGCTGGCGGAGGAGGAGTTCGACCGCCGCAAGCTGGCGGAGCGGCTGCGGGCGGTGCTCGAGAGGGTGGCAGAGGGCTGATGGACCTCTCCTACTGCGTGGTGAACACCAACGGCCGCGACTACCTGCTGGCATGCCTCGACGCGATCGAGCGGACCCATCCGGCGGGCGTGGAGCATGAGGTGCTGGTGCTCGACAACTGCTCGGACGACGGCTCCGTGGCCGCGGTCCGCGCAAGCGCGCACGAGCCGCGGATCATCGCGCTGGACAAGCGCACGGGCAAGGCGGAGAACGACTCGACGCTCCTGCGCGAGGCGCGCGGGCGCTACTGCCTGCTGCTGAACGAGGACTCCGAGCTGCGCGAGGGCGCGACGGCGGCACTGCTCGCGGCGCTCGAGGACGAGCCGAGCGCGGGCGCGGCCGGGGCCCAGCTGCTGTCCAGCGAGGCGAGCGCAAGGCGTGCGCGTGGCGGCTGCCCGGCGTCGGGGTGGCGCTGGCGGGCGCGCTGTTCCTGCACAAGGCCTTCACGGTGCAGAGCCGCGGCCGGCGCATCCGGCGCGTGGGCTGGACACAGTCGAGCGCGATGCTGGTGCGGCGCGGGGCCGCCGCGGCGATCGACTTCCTCGACCCCGAGTTCTTCGTCTACTCCGACGAGACCGACTTCTGCAAGCGCCTGCACGACGCGGGCTGGCAGGTGCTCTACGTGCCCGCCGCGGAGGCCGTGCACCACGACCAGCTGACCAGCGACCTGCGCAGCGCTCGCCGGCGGATCGTGGAGTTCCATCGCAATCGCGACCGCTACATGCGCAAGCACCACAGCGCGCCGGCGCGGTACGCCGTGCGCGCGCTGGGCGTGTGGTTCTACCTGGTGCGGGCGCTGGCGGCGGTGGGCGTGCCAGGGCACGATCCACGCCGCTACCTGCTCCAGGCGCGCCAGGAGCTGACGCCCTCTCGAGGCGAGGGAATCCGCGAGGCGGCCGAGGAGTACAACCGCCGGTCGCGAATCGCACCCTAGGATTCGGCCGCTCGTGGAGCACCCCGACCTCGCCCAGTTCGCAGCACTCGTGGCCGCCGCCGGGGCGGTGCTGCTGCTTGCCGGGCGCGGACGCGTCCAGGTGCTCACCGGGCTCACGGTGCTGGGCACCGCCGAGGTGCTGCTCGCGCTGTCGATCTCCGGGACGGACAAGCTCGACACGCTCACGTCCCCGGCCGGCGCCGTGGCCGGCGTGGGAGGGCTCTGTCTGCTTGCGGGAGTGGCCGCGGTGGCCGTGAGCCGCCCGGCGTGGGTCCCGGTGGCGGTGCTGCTCACCGCGCCGCTGCGGCCGCCGATCGCCCTGGAATCCGGCGGCGGCTTCCCGATCGCCGTCGCGGAGGACGGGCAGCTCGGCCGGCTGATACCGCTCTACCTCGTGCTGGCCGCCGCCGCCCTGGCGCTGGCCTGGCGCGTGCTGCGCGGACACCCCGGGGCCGCCAGGGCGCTGCCGCGGGTGATCTCCCTCCCCGCTGCCGCGTTCATCGCCTACGCCTGCATCTCGCTCACATGGGCGGATCGCATGGCGCCCGCGGCCGAGCTGCTCACCTACTTCACCCTGCCGTTCGCGCTGCTGCTCGGGGTGGTCGCGCGGGCCCCCTTCCCCGACTGGGCGCCGCGCGCGCTGGCACGAGCCGGCATCGCGCTCGGCGTGGTGTTCGCCGCCGTCGGGCTGTACCAGGCGGCCACCCGCGAGGTCTTCTTCTTCGCGCCCAACCTGGCCGTGTCCAACAACAACTCCGACTTCTTCCGCGTCACATCGCTGTTCGGCGACCCGAGCCTCTACGGCCGGCACGTGGTGCTGGCCATCGGCCTGCTGCTGGTGGCGCTGGCGCTGCGCCGGGTCGACGTACGGCTCGGGCTGGGGCTGCTGGTGGTGATGTGGGCCGGTCTCCTGTTCTCCTACTCGCAGTCGAGCATGGTGGCGTTGATCGCCGTGACGCTGGCGGTTGCGGCCGCCACCGGCGGCCGCCGGACACGACTGGTGGTGGCCGGCACGCTGGCCGCGGTGCTTCTGGCGGGCCTCGGCTATGTGGCCTCGATCGAGATCCGGGGGGACTCGCTGCGGCGCGAGACGAGCGACCGCACCGTGCGCGTGGAGGACACCGTGCGGGTGATCCGCGACCAGCCGCTGAAGGGTGTGGGCATCGGCGGTCAGGCGGCGGCCAGCAGGAGGCTCGCCGGCGAGACGCGCGAGGACCGCCCGACGGCGAGCTTCGTCTCCCATACCACCCCCCTCACCGTGGCCGCCGAGCTTGGCGCCGTGGGCCTGGCGCTGTACCTGTGGCTGCTTGTGGGCGGCGCGCGCGCGATCGCGGCCGTGGCGCGGCTCGACCGCGGATTGGGGCTGGCGCTGGGCGTGTCGCTGCTCGCGTTGTTCGTGCACGCGCTGTTCTACAGCGGCTTCCTCGAGGATCCCCTGACCTGGGTCGTGCTGGCGGTGGCGGCGGGCCAGCTCACCTGGACGCGGCGTGACGACGGCGTGCACCGCACGGTGGCGGCGGAGGCCTGATGCGGCGCCTGGGCCTGGGGGGCCGGCTCTCGCGGGAGGGCGCCTTCGTCCTGATGGGCGTGCTCCTGGGGCTGCTGGCGATCACGCTGCCCGAGCTGGGCTCCAACCCGTGGCCGTTTCGCCCGGGGCCCGTGGACCCGCAGGGAATCCTCGCGCCCCTCGTGCGCGCGGCCGGCGAGGAGTGGGACGTGGGGATCGCGCGCGCGGCGTGCTTCCTCGCGGCGCTGGCGGTGGCGCTGCTGGCGGCCTGGTCGCTGAGGCGCCGCGACTGGCCCGCGTGGGGCGGCGCCGCGCTGGCCGTGATGGTGGTGCTGGCGCTGCTGGTGCCCTCCACCCTGCTCCAGGTGGGGCTTCGCGAGGCCACCGAGCCGTGGTTTCACACCAACGACTCGACCTACCAGATCGAGCTGGGCGGAGAGCTGCTGCTGGACGGCGAGAACCCGTACGGCGCCGACTACCGCTTCTCGGGCATGGAGCGCTTCTACACCCGCGACGGCACGGTGTCCGATCGCGTTCGCGAGCGCGAGGTGTCGCTCGAGCACTACGCCTACTTCCCGGGCACGGCCGTGGCCGGCGCGGCGTGGCGGCTGGTGCCCTCGCCGTTCGACGACTACCGCGTGTTCGTGCTGCTGATGACCCTTGCCGGGTTCGCCGCCGCGATGGCGTTCAAGGCGCCGCTGTCGTGGCGGCTGACGCTGGGCGTGCTGATCGCCGCCAACCCGATCGCGGTGCGCTCGGCGTGGTTCGGCCAGAACGACGCGCCGTCGATCACCCTGATGGTGCTGGCGTTCGCGCTCGCCACGCGCGGGCGCTGGCGCTGGGCGGCGGCGGCGCTGGCGGGCGCCGTGCTGCTGAAGCAGTTCGCCGTGGTGGCGATCCCGTTCCTGGCGCTGATGATGGTCAAGCAGGACGTGCCACGCGCCGAGCTGAAGCGGTGCGCAGCGGTGTTCGCGGGGGTGATCGCCGCCGTGGCGCTGCCGTTCCTGATCGCCGACCCGGGCGCCTTCTACGACGACACCGTGAAGTTCGGCGCCGGCACCTACAAGATCGTGGGCTACGGCCTGTCGGCGATGCTCGTCCGAGCGGGGATCCTCGAGGACCGCGACGGCTCATACCCGTTCGCGCTGATCGCGCTGCTCACCTGGCTGCCGCTCACCGCCTGGCTGTGCGTGCAGGCCCACCGCGCCAAGGAGCTGTGGGTGTGCGCCGCGGCGTTCTCGATCTCGATCCTGGTGCTGCTGTTCATCGGCCGCACCTTCAACAACTACTACCTGGTGTGGCCGATGACCGGGGCGATGGTGGCGGCGCTCATCTACGCGAGCGAGCGCGCTACTTCTCCTTCTGCTGCTGCTTCTTCTTCGGCTTCTCCAGCGCGTAGAGGTACGAGCGCCCCGTGAGGTAGACGCGGTCCTGGTCGGCGATGATCGGGCTCGCGTACTTGCCGGCGTTGTTGCGCCAGCGCACCCTGCCGGTGCTTCGCCGTGAACGCGGTCGTGCCGTCCTTGCCCGTCTTCACGAAGCGGGATGCCGCCGAGCCGCAGGTGGCGCACGTGGCCGCGTAGACCAGGCCGTTCATCACCACCGGCGGCGCGTGCACGGCGCTGGCCATCGTGCGCTGCCAGCGCACGTCGCCCGTCGCCGCGTCGAGCGCGTAGAACTTGCCGTCGTAGCTGCCGGCGTAGACCTTCTTGTCGTAGACCGCGGCCGAGGAGTAGATGTAGCTGCCCAGCGGCTTGGCCCACAGCAGCTTGCCGGTGCGCTGGCCGTAGGCGTACATCGTGCCGTCGCTGCTGCCGATGAACACGCGCCCGTAGGCCACGGCGGGGGCGGCGTAGAAGAACTCCGTGGCCTGGCTGGCGCTCCAGACCTCCCCACCGGTCTTCGCGTTCAGCGCGAACAGCGTGCCGTCCTGGTTGGCGATGAAGATCCGGCCCTTCGAGTAGGCGGCCGACGTGTTCACCCGGTTGCCGGTCTGGTAGGTCCACACGCGCCTGCCGGTCTTCGCCCGGATCGCGTGCACGTTGCCGTCCCACGAGCCCACGTACAGGATCCCGTTGCGAAGCAGCGGCGAGGACTCGAACGGCATGCCCTTGTAGCGCCACTTCTGCCTGCCGGTCTTGGCGTCCATGGCGATCACGAAGCCGGTGGGGTTGGGGTCGCCCTGCCCGCATTCCACGAAGTCCATGTAGGACTGGTAGATCGTGCCGTTCGCGAGCGTCGGCGAGGCGGCCGCGCAGCGCTTGAAGTTCTTGGTCTTGAAGACGGGCTTGCCGGTCTTGCCGTCCAGGGCGAAGAAGAGGCCCTTCTGCTGGGCCATGTACACGTTGCCGTAGGCGGCGCTCGGCGGGAACTCGATCGTGTCGCGCGCGTCGACCCGCCAGGTGCGCCGGTACGGCGGCCTGTGGTCGTAGGGCGAGACCTTCGTGCGCTGATCGTCGTAGCCGAACGTGGGCCAGGGCACGGCGATCACCTTGCGCGTGGGCGGCTCGGGCCGCTCGGGCGTCTCGGTGGCCACGAACTCCTCCGTGGCGGAGCCCCGCTTCTCCGGCGGGTCCTCGTCCGACAGCAGCTTGTACGCGGCGGCGCCTCCGGCGGCTAGGACGAGGAGGGCCGCGGCGATCAGGACGTAGCGCAGCACGGCGCGGAGAATAGGGGTCCGGTCAGCTGGCGAGCACGGGATGACCTAGGCGCTACCGGCGCCGCGAAAGTACTGACCAGATCCGCCGGGTCACGCGCGGCACCTCCACCCCAAGCGCGGACTCCTCCAGCTGCCTGGCCCACTGCGGCGTGCCGGGGCGGATCACGATGCCCTTCTCCAGGCGGTAGCCCACGAACGCCGGCTCTCCCTCCTCGCGCACCGCCGAGGTGAGCAGCCGGGCGTCCGGTGGGAGCCGGTCGGAGCGCTCGAACACGGAGAACTCGCCGAAGAACGAGTCCACGCGCGCGAACAGCCCGAGCCGGTCGGATTCCTCCCGCAGCGGCGCCGGCGGGTCGGCCGTGAAGAGGCTGGTGCGCTCGCCGAACAGGTCGTCCGGCCGCGGCGGGCTGGGGTTGCGCAGGACCGGCCCGTCCAGCGCCACGGTTCGCCGCAGCGACTCGCGCCCGAACGAGGCGACGGCCAGGCCCCCCTCCTTGACCTCGGTGACCAGTTGGTCGCGCACGCGTCGGGGCAGCCACACCGAGGTCCCGGCGATCGCCACTCCCGGCGCGTTGCCGATCGCAGGCCCCTCCCGCCGGGCCAGCGACAGGTCGGTGGTCAGGTCGTACGGCAGCCGCTCGCGGTCGAGGAACTGCAGCAGCGGCGAAACCTCCGAGGCAAAGCGCCAGGGCAGCCGGCCGCCGGCGAACGGGCGCTGCGCGGGCACCGCTCTCGTCTCGTCGAGCGTGTCCGCGAACCCGTCGAGGTCGGAGTCGAACTCGTTTCGGCCCTGCCAGGTGACGGCCGGAAGCACCACGATCGGCCGCTCCCTGCCCCGCGTGCCGCGCGGCGGGAGGCCCGCCACCGCCAGCGGCCATACGGCCCGCCGCCCGCCGGGGATCCTGACCCTGACCAGGTACACGCCCGTGCGCGCGCTGCCGGGAATCCTCACTCGCAGCCGCCCGCCCCGGCGGCGGTCGCGGCGGATGGTGCGCCGCGACCCGAGGCGCGAGAGCGCGAACTCGAACCTGCGCTCGCGCGGGCCCACCCTGAGCACGGCGAGCGACCCCGCGGGAACCACCCCGAGCGGGCCCCTGAGCGTGAGCGAGCGCACGGCCACCCCGGTCCGCGGGGGCGCGTCCTGCTCATCCGGGGCGGGAGCGGGCGCCTCGGTCTTGTTCCCCGCCAGGTCGCGCACCTTCACGTTGAACGAGTAGGAGCCGTCCGGGGCGGGCCGGCCGCCGCGCACCGTCCCGTCCCAGACGCCCCTCCGGCTCTCGTCGCCGCGGAACAGCCGCGACGGCCCCGGCACGTCGTCGTCGGTGCGGAAGACCCGGAACTCGGGCGCCTTGTTGCTCGGGCCGCGATAGCGGATGCGCACCTCGCGCGAGCCGCCGGGAACGACCACGTTCGGCTCCACGGAGGTGATCTCGACCCTGGGCGGCCTGGTGTCCACCCGCACCTCCTTGATCGAGTCGACCACCCGGCCCTCCTTGCGCCTGACGATGCGCAGGCGGTAGGTGCCGTCGGGCACCACCTCGCCGTCGTCGTCGCGCCCGTTCCACCGGAAGCGGTACTTGCGGTCGCCGGCGAGCTGGCGGTCGTCCACCAGGCGCCTGACCTCCTCGCCCTCGGAGTCGATCACCGAGAACGAGACCTCGGCGTCCTCGGAGAGGTCGAACCCGATACTGCTGAAATCGCGGACACGGTCGCCGTTCGGCGAGATGTCCCGCGGCTTGGCGCCGAAGCGCAGCACCAGCGGGACCTCGGTCTTGAGCGACTGCGTGACGAAGAACGCGCCGACCGTGGCGAGCACGAGCAGCGCGAAGACGGCGCGGACCAGGGTGCTCGACTCCACCAGCGGCAACATAGTCGTCTGGACGGATCCGGCGTCGTGCCGGATCCGTAAACGGCGGCCGCACAGGCAGAATGCAGTTCGGATGCGCGTGCAGCTGCTCGACCCCCCCGCCTACACCCCGCCCTATGACTTCTCGCTGGCGGGGGCGCTGGCGCGCGCCGGCGCGGACGTGGAGCTGGTGACCAGCCGCTACCTGTACGGGCCCACGCCGCCGGTGAACGGCTTTCGCGTGCGCGAGGACTTCTATCCACGAGCCACCGCGCGCGACCGGGGCGTGAACGCCCGCCGGGCGCTGCGGCTGGCCGAGCACGTGCCGGGCATGCTGCGCCATCGCCGCAGCGGCGCGGACGTGGTGCACTACCAGTGGCTGACCCTGGAGGCCCTGGACTCGCTGATGCTGGCCGGCGACGCCCCGCGCGTGTTCACCTCTCACAACGTGCTCCGGCGCGGCAGCGGGGCGCTGCGGGAGCGCGCCGCGCGGATGGTGGCCGCCCGCTCGGACGCGGTGATCGCCCACACCGCGGACGGGGGCAGGGCGCTGGTGGAGCGCTTCGGCGCCGACCCGGCGAAGGTGCACGTGATCCCCCACGGCGCGTTCGACTACCTGACCCGCCAGGAGGAGGAGACCCCGCTCCCCGCGGACCTGGCGGCGGTGGAGGGTCCGGTGATCCTGTGGTTCGGCGTGCTGCGCCCGTACAAGGGCGTGGACGTGCTGATGGAGGCCTTCCGCGAGATGGAGGGCGCCCAGCTGTGGATCGTCGGCCGGCCGTGGATGGACATCGCCCCGATCAAGGAGGCCGCGAAGGCGGCCAGCGGCACGGTGCGCTTCGTGGACCGGTTCGTGACCGACCCCGAGATCCCGGCGTTCTTCCGCCGCGCCGACGTGGTGGTGCTTCCGTATCGCCGGATCGACCAGTCGGGCGTGCTCTACACCGCGCTGGCCTTCGGCAAGGCGATGGTGCTCTCCGACGTCGGCGGCTTCTCCGAGCTGGGCCGCGTGCACGGCGCCGCTGAGCTCGTGCCCCCCGAGGACCCGTCGGAGCTGCGCGCCGCGCTCACCCGGCTGGTGAGCGACCCCACCGCGCGTTCCGAGCTCGAGCGACGCGCCGCGGCCGCCGCCGCGGGGCACTACTCCTGGGACGAGATCGGGCGCCGGACGCTGGCGCTGTACGAGGGGCTGCTGTGAGGGCGCTGTTCCTGGGCAAGCACAAGCGCTCGGCGGTCGGGGCGCTGGAGCACCTGGCCGCGCGCGCCGAGGTGGCCGCCGTGGTGGCGCCGGCGGCGGGGGGCGAGCACGAGAGCCAGCGGCTGGACCTGGCCGCGCAGCGCCTGGGGCTGCGCCTGGCGACCGACGACGAGCTCTACGCCGAGCTGGCCGACGGGTCGCTCGCCGACGTGGACCTGGTGCTCTCGTTCCTGTTCTGGAAGCGGATCCGGCCGCCGCTGATCGACGCCGCGCGGGTGGCCTGCCTGAACTTCCACCCCGCCCCGCTGCCGGACATCCGCGGCCTCGGGGGATTCAACGTCGCGATCCTCGAGGACTTCGAGGAATGGGGGGTGTCGGCGCACTTCGTGGACCAGGAGTTCGACACCGGCGACATCGTGCGGGTGGACCGCTTCCCGATCGACCGCGAGTCGGAGACCGCGCTCTCGCTCGACATCCGCAGCCAGGAGCGCCTGCTCGCGCTGTTCCGCGACGTGATCGACCTGGCGCTGGCCGGCGAGCCGCTCCCGCGCGAGCCCCAGGGCGACGGGCGCTATGTGACGCGCGATGAGTTCGAGGCGCTGCGCAGGGTCGGGCGCGACGACCCGCCCGAGCTCACGGCGCGGCGCATCAGGGCGTTCTGGTACCCGCCGTTCGACGGCGCGACGATCGAGCTGGGAGGGCGGACCCTCACGGTCGTGGACCGGGGGCTGCTCGAGGCGGCGGCCGCCGCCAACCGGGACGCCGGGTTGCTGCCCTAGCCGCGTATCCTGAACATGTGACCGAGTGTGGCTCCTGCGGGGCCGAGAACCCCGCATCGGCGCGTTTCTGTATGTCCTGCGGTGCGACGATGGAGCGCCGCTGCCCGTCCTGCGGCGAGCCCGCTCCGCCCGAGGCGCGCTTCTGCATGTCCTGCGGGACCGTGCTCGACGGCTCCGCGCCCGCCCCCACGGTGGCGAAGGCGGCTCCCCCCGAGGAGCGCCGCCAGGTGACGGTGCTGTTCGCCGACCTGTCCGGCTACACCGCCGTGGCGGAGCGGATGGACCCCGAGGCCGTGAAGTCGCTGGTGGATCGCGCGCTGCGGCGGCTGGGCGAGGAGGTGCAGCGCTTCGGCGGGACGGTGGACAAGTACATCGGCGACAACGTGATGGCGCTGTTCGGCGCCCCCGTGGCGCACGAGGACGACGCCGAGCGGGCGGTGCGCGCCGCGCTGGCGATGCAGGGGGCGATGGACGAGATCAACGCATGGAGCGCGATCGACAATCCGTTCGCCCTGCGCGTGGGGATCAACACCGGCGAGGTGCTGGCGGGCGCCGTGGGCGGCGACTACACGGTGACCGGAGACACGGTGAACGTGGCCTCCCGGCTCCAGTCGGTGGGGCGGCCGGGTGCCGTGACGGTGGGCGAGCGGACCGTGCGCGCCACCCGCCAGGCGATCACCTACGAGCAGCTCGAGCCGCTCACGCTGAAGGGCAAGGCGGAGCCGGTGCCCGCGTGGGAGGCCGTCGGCCTCGTGACCGCACAGCCCGTGGGCCGGGGCGCGTGGGCCGAGGCGCCACTCGTGGGACGTGACGACGAGGTGGCCGCGCTCGAGGGCGCCTTCGAGCGGGTCGTGCGCGAGCGGATGCCGCACATGGTCACGCTCGTGGGCGAGGCCGGGGTGGGCAAGTCGCGGCTGCTGCGGGAGTTCGAGGACCGCGCGCCGCAGCTTCAGGCGGGAGCGACCGTGCACACCGGCCGCTGCCTGGCCTACGGGAAGGGCATCGTCTACTGGGCGCTCGGCGAGGTGATCCACTCGGAGGCGGGCATCGTGGACTCCGACAGCTCGGACGAGGCCTGGGTGAAGCTGTGCCGTTACGTGGCCGACGTGCTGCCGGGCGAGCCGCCCGAGCGCCACGCCGCGCAGATCGGGCGCTCGCTAGGCCTGGAGGTGCCGGCCGAGCACGCGCCCTCCGACGCCGGCGGCCCCGAGCGCATGCGCGAGGCGTTCTTCTCCGCGCTGCGGACCGTGATCGAGGGCTCCGCCGAACGCGGGCCGCTGGTGCTCGCCTTCGAGGACATCCACTGGGCCGACGACGGCATGCTCGACGCGATCGAGCACCTGTGCCAGTGGGTGCGCGCCCCGCTGCTGCTGATCTGCCTGGCCCGCGACGAGCTGCTGGAGCGCCGCAGCGGCTGGGGCGGTGGCCGCCGCAACGCAACCCAGCTGTTCCTCGACCCGCTCACCGCGGACGACTCGCGCCGGCTGGTGGCCGAGCTGCTCGGCACCGAGCCCGGCGACGAGCTGGTGCCCAAGGTGGCGGAGCGCTCCGGCGGGAACCCGCTGTTCGCGGAGGAGATGGTGCGCCGCCTGGCCGAGGAGGAGACCGACGGCATCGCGGAGCTCCCGGACACCGTGCAGGCCGTGCTGGCGGCACGGCTGGACGCCCTGGAGCCGTTCGAGCGCAGGCTGGTGCAGCAGGCGTCGGTGGTCGGGCGCACGTTCTGGGAGGGCTCGCTGACGGCGCTGGCCGAGCAGGAGGGGCGAGACCTGGGTGAGACGCTGGCCGGCCTCCAGGCCAAGGACATCCTCGCCACGGGCCACGAGTCGCGCCTCGAGGGCGAGCGCGAACTGGCGTTCAAGCACGTGCTCATCCGGGACGTGGCCTACGGGATGCTGCCCAAGGCGGTCCGGTGCCGCAAGCACTTCGAGGTCGGGCGCTTCATCGAGGAGCGCGCGGGCGACCGCAGCGATGAGGTGGTGGCGCTGCTGGCCGAGCACTACGGCCGCTCGGCGGCGCTGGGGGCGGAGGGCGGCGTGCCCCAGGAGGAGCTGGGGCGGATCACCGAGCGCGCCGTGCGCTTCCTCGAGGAGGCGGGCGACGCCGCCGCGCTGCTGTACGCCAACCCCGAGGCCATCTCCCACTTCCGCCACGCGCTGGAGCTGTTGCACGGCGATGACGACGCCGCCGCGGCACGCATCGGCGAGAAGCAGGGCGACGTGGCGCTGCGGCTGGGGCGAGTGGACGCGGCGATCCAGGTGTGGGGCGAGTGCCTGGACCACCACCGCCGGATGGAGGACCTCGATCGCGTGGCGGACCTGCATCGCAAGCTCGGCGCGGCGCTGGCGGTGAAGGGCGAGCGCAAGGCGGCGATCGAGAACTACCAGCGCGGCATCAACCTCCTCAAGGACGGCCCACCGCGGCTGGAGCTGGTGCGGCTGTACGAGGAGGCCGCCTGGCTGTACCTGCAGACCGGCGACAACATGCTGGCGATCTACGCCTCCGAGAAGGCGCTGCGGCTGGCGGAGCGCCTCGGCGAGACCCGCGCCGCGAGCCGCGCGCACGGCATCTTCGGGCGCGTGTTCGGGCGGATCGGGGACACCGAGAAGGCGCGCTCGAACCTCGAGCGCTCGGTGGAGCTCGCCCGCGCCCCGCACGCGGACGGCGCCGCCGACCACGCCGAGACGATCCTCGCCCTGCTGGCGCTGGGCCGCCACCTGGAGATCTCCGAGGCCGACTCCCGCGGCGCGGGCGCGGCCTACGACGAGGCGCTGGCGCTGGCGGAGCAGGTGGGCGACCTGCCGAGCCAGGTGGAGCTGCACTCGGCCGTCGCGCAGCTGGCGGCCTACAGGGCCGACTGGGAGCAGGTGCGCCGCTCCACCGACGCCTCCGCCGATCTGGCCGAGCGCGAGGGGCTGGTGAGCAAGCTGTGCCTCCCCTACGCGCTGCGCGGCCTGCTGCGCTGGCGCGAGGGCAGCCTCGACCAGGCCGAGGAGCGCTTCCGCCGCGCCCACGAGCTGGCCGAGCAGGTGGGCTGGTCGGAGCTCTCGTTCCAGGCGCTCTACGGCCTGGCGCTGACCCTGCGCGACCGGGGCGAGCTGGCCGACGCCGTGACGGCCCTGGGCCAGGCGATCGACGTCTGCGAGCGCGCCGGCCTGGCCGCGCAATCGGTGCAGGCCACCGCCACGCGCGCGGTGGTGCTGGCGCTGGCCGACCGCGGCGCGGCCGCGCGCGAGTCCGCCGCCGAGGCCCAGGGCCTGGCCGAGCGGCTGCACTACCCGATCGGCAAGGCGGCGGCACTCGAGGCGCGCGGCGCAAGCGACGAGGACCCGGCCATCGGAGCCGGGCTCCTGGTGGAGGCCGAGGCCGCCTGGCACGAGCTGGAGCGCCCGCTGGAGGCAGCCCGCTGCCGCCTGCTGGCCGGCTTCAGGCTGAGGGAGACCGACCCGCAGAGAGCCACGGAGCTACTGGAGAGCTCGGCGGAGGAGTGCGAGCGCCTGGGCGTAGCCCACCTGGCGACCCGAGCGAGAGCCCTGACAGCGGCCTGAGCCCTAACCCGAGGCCTGAGGCCTGAGGCCTGAGGCTCTACTGAGTCTTATCGGCGCCGGCGATGACCGCGACGGCGGCGTCGCCGGCAATGCCCTGCGTCTCGGCGTCCATCGGCTCTCGCTGCGAGATCTTCAGCCGCCGGCCGACCTCGGCCGCCTCGCGCTCGCTCCCGGGCGCGAACTTCACCACCGACTCCGCCCTCTGCTGGTCGATGAAGTTGGTGACGGTGCCGAGCTGGAAGCCCTGCCGCTCGATCGAGTCGCCGATCTGGGCCGCGAGGCCGGGCACGGTGGTGCCGTTGAGCACGGCCACGCGGACCTTGGCGGGATCGACGCTGGGCGTCTTGCTCCCGCCGTCGGGCTTGTCCTCCTGCGACTCCTCCTGGGCGGCGCTCTCCGGCCGGCTGGGAGGCGGGCTCGCTGTCGTCGTCGCCCGTGAGCTGAAGCACGCCGAACCCGATCGCCAGCAGGGCGAGAAGCGAGCCCCCCACGACCGCCACGGCGCGCCGCGGGCTGGAGAACACACCGTGGCCGCCGTCTCCGGCGACCGCGCCACCCGGCCGGATGTCCTTGTAGGGCGGGAGGATCGGCTCGGTCCTCGATCCGATCGGCACGGTCGGCCGCCGTGGCGGAGGAGGCGCGGGCGGCGCCGGAACCGCCGGCGAGTCGCCGGTATCCGAAGGTCCTCGTCGTCGACGTCCTCGTGGTAGTCCTCGGGCCGCGGCTCGCGGTCGGCGTCGTCCTCCTCGCCGGATGGGGGCTCGTCGCCCTCCGCGTCCTCGTCCTCCTCCAGGGGAGTGGGCGGCGGATGCACGACGGTGTCCTGCGACACCACCGCCTGCTCGTCCGTGCCGTTGCTGCTCTCGGCGGCCTCCTCCTCGTCCTCGGTCTTCGGCGCCGCGCTGGCGCCCGCCGGGGTGGCGGCAGCGGGCCCCGATGCCACCGCGGGAGCGGCGCCCGCGGCCGACGCGGCCGCCGGCACGGAGGGGGTGGCGGCGGGCACGGGCTTGGCCCCGGGCACGGGCGGCTTGGCCCCGGGCACGGCCGGTTTGGCCGCCGGTGGCTTGGGCACGGGCGGCTTGGGCACGGGCTGGGCGACCACGCGGCCCGGCTGCGGTGCGTCGGTGCGCTCGGGCGCACGGCCGGCCCACTCGCGCAGGCGCTTCACGTCGCGCGCCTGTGAGAAGTACAGCGCCGACAGCACGGCGAGCCCCAGCACCGCGGCCAGTCCCGCGTAGGACCCGATCTCCTGGATGATCTCCACGAAGTTCCGAACCTTAGTGCCAGCGCGGGCGGTCTAGTCGACCCGCTCGGCTGCCGGGGCCGCGCCCAGCGCGCGCTCGGCGGACAGTTCGGCGACCGCGCCGGCCAGCGCCGCCGCGTCTCCGCCGTAGACCAGCTCCTCGATCCGCGCGAACGCGCTCTCCACCCACTCGGGGTCCAGCCGTGGGCGCACAGCGGCCACGATCTTCTCCGCGGGCGTGGGCTGCGGGCGCTCGGCGGGCTCGAACAGCTCCTCGTGGATCTTCTCGCCGGGGCGGCGGCCGACGATCTCGATCGCGATGTCCACGTCGGGCTCCTTGCCCGACAGGCGGATCATGTTGCGGGCCAGGTCGACGATCTTCACGGGGTCGCCCATCTCGAGGACGTAGACCTCGCCCCCGGTCGTGAGAGCGCCGGAGCGGATGATCAGCTGCACGGCCTCCGGGATCGTCATGAAGTAGCGCGACATTCCCTCGTCGGTCACCGTGACCGGCCCGCCGGCCTCGATCTGGCGGCGGAAGATCGGCACGACCGAGCCGGAGGAGCCCAGCACGTTCCCGAACCGCACGGCGGCGTAGCGCGTGTTCCTGTACCGGTTCTGGGCGGCCTCCACGGCCCACTCGGCCAGCGCCTTCGAGGCGCCCATCACCGTGGCGGGCGTGACCGCCTTGTCGGTGGACACCAGCACGAACCGCTCCACGCCGCTCTCGCCCGCCGCCGCCGCCACGATCCGGGTGGCCACGGCGTTGTTGCGCACGGCCTCCACCGGGTTCTCCTCCATCAGCCCGACGTGCTTGTACGCGGCGGCGTGGAACACCACCGACGGCTTCTCCTCCGCGAACAGCTCGCGCATGCGGGTGGCGTCCTTGCAGTCCGCCAGCACGGGCACGAGCGCGGCGAAGTGATGGTCGTCCTCGAGCTGGCGGCGGATCTCGAACAGGTTGTTCTCGGCGTGGTCCACCAGGACCAGCCGCTTGGGCTTGACGCGGGCGATCTGGCGGCAGAGCTCCGAGCCGATCGAGCCGCCGGCCCCGGTCACGAGCACCACGTGGCCGCGCAGGTAGGCGCCCACCCGGTCGATCTCGACCCGCACCGGCTCCCGGCCCAGCACGTCCTCCACCTTCACCTCGCGCACCTGCCGCAGCAGGTTGGGCCCGCGCGCGAGCAGCTCGAACACGGTCGGCAGCGTGCGCACCGGGATGTCGCGCTCGCGGCAGGCGGTGACCACCTTCAGCCGCAGCTCGCCCGGGGCCGACGGGATCGCGATCACCACCTCGTCGGGCTTGGTGTCGTCGAGCACCCGCGGCAGGTCGGCGGTGGTGCCGTGCACGCGATAGCCGGACACGAGCATGCCCTGCTTGCGCGGGTCGTCGTCGATGAAGCCGATCACGGCGCTGGAGAGCTCGGGGTTGCGCCGGAACTCGAGCGCCACCTGCTGGCCCCCGTTGCCGGCGCCCACGATCAGCACCTCGGTGTCGGCCCGCTGCACCAGCGGCTGGCGCAGCGGTCGCTCGATCGCCGCCCGCACGAGGAAGCGCGCGCCCAGCACCAGCGCGAGCGTGAGCAGGAAGTCCAGCGCGATCACGCCTCGCGGCGGGTCCGACGCCGTGGGCGTGAGCAGGAACAGCAGGCCGATCAGCACGAAGCTCGACACCACGACCGCCTTGACGATCGACTCGAAGTCCGCCTGGTCGACGAACCGCCACAGCTTGGAGTAGAGCCCGAAGGCCGCGAACAGGACCAGCTTCAGCGGGACGACGATGAGCAGCGTCTCGGTGAGCAGGGCCTCGTAGCGGTCCGGGATGCCGGCGTCGAAGCGCAGGACGAACGCGAGGTAGTAGGCGAGCGCGACCAGGCAGGCGTCGACGCCCACCTGTCCGGCGCGGCGGAAGCTGACCGACGATGTGACGTTGGTTCTCACTGGTCTCGGGCGGAAAGCAGCAGTTTCACCATTTGGCGGGGGTCGCGGCGGATGCGGTCGGAGTCGTGCACGGAGCGCTTCTCGACGCTTACCTGGGCGGGATCCTCGAGCTTGCGAAGCCGCCCTTCGCGCATCAACCGCTCGTCGACGGCGCCCAGGCGACCCTCAAAAGTGGTGAAGACGGGGGTGCCTAGAGCCACCGCCTCGCGGTTCATGGTACCGCCGGCGGAGATCACGAGGTCCGCCAGCGCGATCAGGCTCTGGGCGTCGATCGCATGATCGGGCACCGTCAGGCCGCCGAGCGCCCGCACCTCGGCCCGCTGAGCGGGCGTGCGCGGCAGCACCACCGCCTGCGCGGCGTCCCTCACACGCTCCAGGACGGCCCGGAAAAGGGGGTTCTCGAAGCGGTGGTAGAGGGACACCTCGGGGGGTGTGCGCACGACCACGATCGGCTGGGTGTCATCCAGGTCGAGCTCCTCGAGCACGGCCCGGTCGGGCTCGAAGTCGGCCAGGTAGTACTCCTCCTTCAGCCCCTCGTACGGGCGAACCTTGCCGCGTGCCCCGTAGCGGTCGAGGCGCTCCGGCGGGATCGCGGCGGGCACCACGACCGCGCGCGCCAGACGGCAGTTCACGTTGTGCTGCACGGTGGCCCACTCGTAGTCGAACGCGGTGGCGCTTGGGATGCGCAGCATCGCCGCGGCCACGGTCACGTCGTTGGACCCGTGTCCCATCGCCACGTCGAAGCGCGCGCCCGCGCGCCCAGCGGGCGAGCGCGGTGGAGCGGCTGACCAGCCCGAGGGCCTTGCCCGCGAGGCGGCCGCCGCGGTGACGCCCCACGGCCGTGTGGGCGATGCCGAACCGCTCGCACAGCTCCAGCGTCTGGGCGAAGTCGCGCGCGGTCACCTCCACCTCGTGCCCGTCCTCGCGCATCGCCTCGATCAGCGGGCGCATGACCAGCACGTGGGGGGAGTTCGTCAGGTCGACCCAGACGCGCACGCCTCGACCACCTCACGGACGGCATCCTCGGAGAGGCCCGTGCCCATGGGGAGCGCCAGGCCCGTGCGCGCCGCCTCGTCGGTGCCCGGCAGCGCCGACGTGGCGAACCGCTCCGTGGCCGGCTGGCGGTGCACCGGCACGCGGTAGTAGCCGCGCGCGCCGATCCCGCGCTCCCCCAGGGCGGCCACCAGCTCGTCCGCCCGCTCGGAGCGGGCCACGTAGAGGTGGTAGGCGTGGGTGGCGCCGTCGACGGGACGCGGCAGCCCCACGTGCTCGCCCAGCCCGAGCCGCTCGTAGGCCGCGGCCGCCGCCTGGCGCGCCGAGGTCCAGCCGTCCAGCTCGGGCAGCAGGATCCGCAGCACGGCCGCCTGCATCTCGTCGAGCCGGCTGTTGTAGCCCACCTCCACGAACGTCTGCTTGTCGTCGGAGCCGTGGAAGCGCAGGCGCCGTGCCAGCTTCGCCACCTCGTCGTCGTCGGTGACCACGGCGCCACCGTCCCCGAAGCAGGGCAGGTTCTTGGAGGGAAAGAAGGAGAACGTGGCGGCGTCGCCCAGGGCGCCCGCGCGCTTTCCGTGCAGGGTCGCGCCTGCCGCCTGCGCGGCGTCCTCGAGCACCGGGAGCCCGAGCGCGCGCAGCTCGTCGACGGGTGCGACGTTGCCGAACAGGTGCACGGCCATCACGGCCTTCGTGCGCGGCGTGAGCGCCGCCTTCACGGTCTCCGGCGTGACGCATCCGGTGGCGGGGTCGATGTCGCAGAACACCGGCGTCGCCCCGGCGGACACCGTGGCCTCCACGCTGGCGTAGAACGTGTAGGAGGGGCACACCACCTCGTCCCCCTGGCCGACCCCGAGCGCCCGCAGCGCGATCGTGATCGCATCGGTCCCGTTGGCCACGCCCACGCAGTGCTCCGCTCCCAGGTAGGCGGCGAACTCGCGCTCGAACGCCTCCACCTCGGGCCCGAGGATGTAGCGGCCGCCGTCGACGACCTCGGCGAGCTTCTCCGCGATGCGCGGCTTGTGCGCTTCCAGGCTTGTGGCGAACAGGGGAACCCCCATGGGCGGCTCGCTACCCTATTGCGCTTCTCATGCTGATCGCCTCCATCACGGATCCCATCGTGGAGGTGGCCGTCGATGTCGTGGATGCGCTCGGGCTGGCGGGGATCTTCGTCCTGATGACGCTCGAGTCGGCCTGCATCCCGGTGCCGAGCGAGGCCACCATGCTGTTCGCGGGCTTCGCCGTGTCCGAGGGCAGCTACTCGCTGTTCGCCGCGGTGGCCGTGGGCTCGATCGCGAACCTGGTCGGCTCATGGATCGCGTACGCCGTGGGCTACTACGGCCGCGTCGACATCCTCGAGAAGCACGGCAAGAAGCTCCACATCAAGCCGAGCCATCTCAAATGGGCCGACCGCTGGTTCGAGCGCCACGGCGACGCCACCGTCTTCTTCACCCGCATGCTCCCGATCATCCGCACCTTCATCTCGCTGCCCGCGGGCGTCGCGCGGATGCCGTTCTGGCGTTTCAGCGCCTTCACCCTCGCCGGCTGTGTCCCGTGGGTCCTGATGCTCACCTTCATCGGCAAGCAGGCCGGCGACAACTGGGAGGACTGGAAGGACTCGCTGCACTACGTCGACTACTTCGTGGCCGCGTGCATCGTCGGCGGCCTGGTGTACCTGCTGGTGCGCCGCAAGCGCAACGGCCCGCCGGGAGACCCGGCCGCCGAGACCGCCTGACGGCGGACCCGAGACCGCAACCGGTGGCGGTCCCGCACTGGCGCTGGCGGCGGGGCTCGATCGGCCCTACCTTGGGAGTCCGCCCCCCATGGAGATCACGGACTCGATCCGAGCACCGGAGCCCGGACGGCGACAGGATCGTCAAAGCGCGGGCAGGATGCCCGCAAGAGCTGACCACCCCGTCCCGACCGCCCTTCCCGGTGACGCGCTGCGCGTGCTGTGCGAGCACGTGCGCGACCATCCGCGCATCGACGTCGCGGTGTTCGTGGTGGTGGATCCCGACCGCGGAACGGTGGAGCCGGCGGCCGCCTGGTTCGCCTCGCCCTTCGTCGAGCGCGCCGTGGCCGGGCACCTCCGGCGGCCCTTCGACCCCGACACGCCGGGCCTCGTGGAGACCGTGCTCGACCGCGCACAGCCGCTGTTCCTGATGCGGATCGACTCGTGGGAGGCGGCCGGGCTGCTCAGGGCCCAGGTCGAGCGGGAGGCGGACGAGGGCTGCGCCGGGAAGGTCTGGGACGCGGTCAGGCAGGCGTCGCTGATCACCTGCCCGGTGAGGGCCCCGCTCGGGCGCACCGTAGGCCTGCTGGTGACCGCCTCGCTCGATCCCGCACGCCCGCTCGAGCACCGTGACGTGGCCACGGTGTCGGCCTACGCCGACCTGGCGGCGCTGGCCCGCGAGCGCGTGGGCCTGGCCGCGGCCGAGGAGCGCCACAAGCGCCGCGAGGCGCTGCTCAAGCGGGCCGGCGAGGATGCCGCCCGCTCGCTCGAGATCCCCGAGGTCGAGCGGCAGGTGGTGGAGCACGCCCTGGAGCTCGTGGGCGCCGGCCGCGTGGTCTTCAGCCGCTCCCCCGACCACCGTCACGCCGCAGCCGTGGGCACCGCGGAATGGCAGCCCTCCCCCGCGGATCTGGCGGCCGTGGCGCGCTCACGGGTGTGGCAGGTGGAGGGCGACACGGTGCACGTGCCGGTCACGCTGGGCCCGCGCCTGTTCGGGGTGCTGTCGGCGTTCCGCGGACCGGGCGAGCCGTTCGACGACGAGGAGGCCGACCTGCTTGGCAGGCTCGCGCGGACCTCGGCGGCGGCTATCGCGAACGCGGTCGACTTCGACCGCGAGCGGCGCATCGCGCGGGCGCTCACCCGTGGCTTCGTGCCCGACTCGCTCCCCCAGGTCCCCGGCTGGGAGATCGGCCTGCTGTACGAGCCGGCCGCCCGCCAGCCGGCCGGCGGCGACGTGTACGGCGCGTGGAAGCTGCCCGGCGGCGGGCTCGCCGTGCTGATCGGCGACGTGGCCGGCAAGGGCGTGGAGACCGCCGCGCTCAGCGCGATGGCGCGCTTCTTCATCGAGGCGAGGAGCTGGCACTCCGAGAGCCCCGCCGAGACGCTGCGCCAGGCCAACACCCTGCTTCACGATCGGCTGCCCAGCGACACCTTCGTGACCGCCTTCCTCGGCCTGCTCACGCCCGCGGGGCTCCGCTACGCCAACGCGGGACACGTACCGCCGCTGGTCATGCGACCCGATGGCGTCGGTGAGGCGGGCGGGCGCGGCATGCCGCTCGGGATCGAGGCGGGCACCGTGTACGAGGATCACTCCCTCCCGCTCGGCGCGCGCGACGCCCTGCTCGCCTACACCGACGGCCTGGTGGAGACGCGCCGCTCGGGCGAGATGTTCGGCGACGCCCGGCTGCGCGCGGCCGCGGCTGAGGCCGCCGATGGCGGGATGGAGGAGCTCGTGGCCGCGGTCCATTCGGCGGCCAAGGGGTTCTCCGGCGGGCTGCAGGACGACGCGGTCGTGTTGGCGCTCCGTCGGCGCTGATTCAATGCGTTCATGACCCAGCCCACATACGCCCGGGCCGGCGTGGACACCGGCGAGGCGGGACGGGGCGTGGCCGCACTCGTGGAGGTGCTGAGGACGATCGACACCGGGCGGCCGTCGCGGGCGGTGCTGGGCTCCGGCCACTACGCCAACGTCCTGCGGCTGGGTGACCGCAGCGGCCTGGCGCTGTCGACCGACGGGGTGGGCACCAAGCTGATCGTGGCCGAGGAGCTGGGGCGCTACGACACGGTCGGGATCGACTGCATCGCGATGAACGTGAACGACGTGATCTGCGTGGGCGCCGACCCGATCGCGGTGCTCGACTACATCGCCGTCGAGCAGGCCGACGACGCTCTGCTGGCGGCGATCGGCCGGGGCCTCAAGGCCGGCGCCGAGGATGCCGGGGTGGAGATCCCCGGCGGCGAGCTTGCGATCGTGCCCGAGCTGATCCGCGGGCATCCCTTCGCCGGGCGGGATCGACCTGGTGGGCATGTGCGTCGGCCTGGTGGACCTGGACGCGGTGGTCACCGGCGCCGGCGTGGAGGCGGGCGACGCGATCATCGGCCTGCCCTCGAGCGGCGTGCACTCCAATGGCTACACCCTCGCCCGCGAGGCGCTGCCGGACCTGAGCGAGGCGCCGCCCGAGCTCGGCGGACGCAGCGTGGGAGACGTGCTGCTCGAGCCGACCGTGATCTACGTGCGCGCGATCCGCGAGCTGCTGGATTCGCCGGTGGACGTGCGCGGGCTGGCGCACATCACCGGGGACGGCCTGGACAACCTGCTGCGCCTCGAGGCGGAGGTGGGCTATCGAATCGACTCTCCGCTGCCCGTGCCGCCGATCTTCGACCTGATCGCCGCGCGCAGCGGCGCCGGCGACGAGGAGATGCACCGGGTGTTCAACATGGGCTGCGGCTTCTGCGTGGTGGTGCCGGCCGGGGAGGCCGAGGCGGCGCTGCGGCTGCTGGCGACGCGCCATCCGGGTGCGGCTGTAATCGGGTCGGTCACGGACGAGCCCGGGTCGGTGGTCCGTGGTCGGTAGTCAGTAGTACGTCGCCTTGATCGGCACGGAGCTCAACGACCGCTACCGCCTCGACGAGAAGATCGGGTCGGGCGGGATGTCCACGGTCTACCGCGCCTACGACCCCACGCTGGAGAGGTGGGTGGCGATCAAGCTGATGCACCGGGACATCTCCGACGACCCGGACCAGCTCGAGCGCTTCCGCCGCGAGGCGCGCGCGGTCGCCCGCCTCTCGCACCCCCACGTGGTGACCGTGATCGACTTCGGCGAGGACGACGGGACCCCCTACATCGTGCTCGAGTACGTGGAGGGCGAGACGCTGAAGGAGCGGATCCGCCGCATGGGCCGCCTCCCTGTGGTCGAGGCCGTGGCGTACGCGATCGAGATCGGCCGCGCGCTCTCGGCCGCGCACGGGGAACGGCTGGTGCATCGCGACGTGAAGCCGCAGAACGTGCTGATCGACGCCGAGGGACGCGGCAAGGTCACCGACTTCGGCATCGCGCGCTCGCTGGAGGCCCACGGGCTGACCGCCACCGGGCGCGTGCTGGGCACCACCGACTACGTCTCCCCCGAACAGGCGCTCGGCCACGAGGTGACCCAGCAGTCCGACGTCTACTCGCTGGGGATCGTGCTGTTCGAGATGCTCACGGGCGAGGTGCCCTTCGGGGCGGAGACCCAGGTGGCCGTGGCGATGAAGCACGTCAAGGAGCCGCTCCCGGACGTGCAGCGGCGGCGGCCCGAGGTGTCGGCCAGGCTGGCCTCGGTGCTCGAGCGCGCCACCGCCAAGGAGACCGCCAACCGCTACGCCACCGCCGCCGACATGGTCAGCGACCTCGAGGAGGTGCTGGCCATCGAGGTCGCGCGCTCCGGCGAGACCACGGGCGAGGCGACCACGGTGCTGCGCGCGCTCAAGGGCGACACCGCGGACTTCGCCCCGCTGCGGCTGCGCAATCCGCGCCGCTGGGTGCTGACGGTGCTGGCCGTGCTCTTGCTGGCCGGCGGGGCGCTGGCCTACTTCGCCACGCGCACCGAGAAGGGCACCGGCGGAGCCTCCACGCCGGCGGGCGGCGGGCTGGCGCGGGTCGACCTGGCGTCCAGCGCGGCCAACGACTACGACCCCGAGGGAGATGACCGCGAGTCCGACGACGCGACCCAGAACGCGATCGACGGCAACCCGTCGACCGAGTGGGACACCGAGCGCTACAACGACGGGCTCCAGGGCGTGGGAAAGGCCGGGGTCGGGCTGTTCGTGGACGCCGGTTCGCCGATACCGGCCAGGGCGCTGGAGATCACGACCACGACACCCGGCTTCACGGCGGCCGTCTACGGATCCAATGACGTGCCCGAGGACATCGACGGCTGGGTCCGCCTGAGCCCCGACGCCGAGGTGGGAGAGCGGGAGCGGATCAGGCTGCGCCCGGGCACGCGCGAGTTCCGCCGCTACCTGGTGTGGATCACGGAGCTCCCGGAGGGCAACAGGGCGGCCATCGCGGAGCTCACCCTGTTCAGATGAGCGCCCCGGTCGGCCGGGCCATGCAGAGCCTCCGCACGTCCGGGCCCCTCTGGACGGCATCGCTGGTGCTGGACCGGCTGCTGCCCTACCCCGTGCTCCGTCACTGGCCCGACCGTCACGTGGCGCGGGAGGCGCTCGAGCGGCAGGTGCTCGCCGTCCTGCTGGCCTGGGGCATCGACGGCGACTACGCGGCCACCACCGCACGCCACATCGTGGCCGCGGATCTCCGCGGAGTGGACTCCCACGGCGCCAGCATGCTGCTGGGCTACCACCGCCTGCTGCGCGCGGGCTCCCTGGAGCCACGGCCCGAGGTGAGGGTGGCCGAGCGCAGCGGCGCCACCGCCGTGGTCGACGGCGGCGGGGGACTCGGCCACGTGCCGGCGGAGACGGCGATGCGCCTGGCGATCGAGCTGGCCGGCGACGCCGGGGTCGGCGTGGTGGCGGTCCGCAACTCGGGTCACTTCGGCGCGGCCGGCGTGTACACCGCGATGGCCGCCGAGCGGGGCATGCTGGGAGTGGCGAGCACGGACACCAGGCAGCCCGCGATCGTGCCCGCGCACGGCGCCGACGCGCGGCTGGGCACCAACCCGATCGCGTTCGCCGCGCCGGGCGACGCCGGACCGCCGTTCGAGCTGGACATGGCCACCACCACCGCCTCGCTCGGACGCGTGCTCGGCGCCTGGCGGCGCGGCCGGCGCCTGCCGAGGGGCTGGGCCGTGAAGCGCGACGGCCGCCCCGAGCGGGACGGGCGGCGTGCGTTCGAGGGGCGCCGCCTGACCCCGCTGGGCAGCCGGCCGGCGCTGGGTAGCTACAAGGGCTACGGCCTGGCGGCGATGGTGGAGATCCTGTGCTCGGTGCTCCCGGGCGGACCCGGCGGTTCGGTGGGGCACTTCATGCTCGCCATCGACCCCGCCCGCTTCCGCTCCGCGGATGAGTTCCGCCAGGGAGTCGACGCCCTCGGCGACCTGCTTCGGGCCACCCGCCCGCTCGATCCCTCCCGGCCGGTGCTCGTACCCGGTGACCCGGAGCGAGCGGAGGTCGAGCGGCGCAGCCGCCACGGCATCCCGCTCTCGCGCAGCACCGTCGAGGATCTCCGCGCGGTGGCCCGGGCCTCCGGCGTGCCCTTCACCCTCGACCGCTCGTGATCGCGAGGCGCCTGCACGGCAGCGCCGTCGTGGCGCTGGCCCTGAGGGGAGACGGCAGGGTGCCCTACGCCTCCCGCGAGCGGATCGAGGCCACGCGCGACCGGCGCGTGCGGCGGATGGTGGCCCACGCCGCCGCGACGGTGCCGTTCTACCGCGAGCTGTTCGCCGACGCGGGCATCGACCCGCGCGAGATCCGCACGGCCGCCGACCTCGCACGCCTGCCGGTGCTCGACAAGGACGCCGTGCGGGCCGAGCCCGAGCGCTTCCTCTCCACCGGCCGGGCGGCCCGCCGGCCGCTGTCGTTCCTCACGAGCGGCTCCACCGGCGCGGCCATGCGCGTGTTCCACGACCGCCGCTCGGTGCTCGAGAACATCGCCTACGGCGAGCGCGAGCGCAGCGCGGTGATCGCCGGCTGCGGCGGATCGTTCCGGCCCAAGGAGGTCTACGTGGGCAATGAGACGTCGGTGATGCGAGACGTCCAGGCGTTCTACGCCGCCGCGACGCTGATGCCGGCGCGGCCGCGGCGCCGGTTCGTGTCGGTGCGCGAGCCGGTCGAGCGCGTGGCGGCGATCCTCGACGAGGAGCGGCCCGACCTGCTGACCGGCTACGGCGGCTGGATCCACCTCTTCTTCCAGCTGGCCGCCGCCCGCGGGCTCGAGTTCCACCGGCCGAAGATGGTGATGTACATGGCCGAGGCGCTTCCGCCGGGCGGGCGGGAGCTGATCGAGGACAGCTTCGGGATCGCCGTGATGTCTCGCTACAGCGCCGCCGAGGCATTCAAGATCGGCTACTTCTGCGAGCGGCGCACGGGCTTCCACATCCACGAGGACCTCTGCCACGTGCGGGTCCTGGACGCCGGCGGGGAGCCCGTGGCCGACGGGCAGCCGGGCCAGCTCGTGATCAGCAACCTGGTGAACCGCGGCTCGGTGCTGCTCAACTACCCGATCGGGGACCTGGGCTCGGTGAGCGGCGAGCCGTGCCCCTGTGGGCGCACCTTCCGCTCGCTGTCGGAGCTCGAGGGCCGCGTGGAGGACGTGATCTCGCTGCCCGGCGGGGGCTTCGTGCACCCGCGCGCCATCTGGCAGGTCTTCAAGGAGGACGCCGAGGTGCTCCAGTACCAGCTCGTGCAGCACCAGACCGACCGCTTCGAGCTGCGCCTGACCACCCTCGACCAGGCAGCCTTCGAGCGGGCCTGGCAGCGGGGGCGCGGTGAGCTCGCGGCGGTGCTCGGTCCGGACGCGAGAATCGACGCCCGCTGGAGCGGTGAGCGCGTCGTCCGCGACGAGCGCAAGTTCAGAGCGGTGTCGTCCCTCGTGCCTCGCTAGGCCGGCGCCGCGGGCGGCGCGACCACTGCGCGGCGAACGGCACCGGGTCGCGCGCCGACCACACGGCCTCGATCCACGGGCGCCGGTAGGGCGCCCTGAAGTCGCGCCAGCTCATGCGGCCGGTACGCCGGCTGAGCGCGGAGTGCAGCACGTCGGGGTGAAGGTGGATCCAGGCCCCGCCCCAGCCGTTCGGCCGCTGGGCGCTCGGTGCGGCCCTCCACGTGATCGCTCCAGGCCAGCCCGGCCATGTCGAGCCCCGCGCGCAGCAGCAGGCCGTTGTAGACGAACGAGCGCCCGTTCACCTCGATGAAGCGGTAGCGCCCGTCGCGGGGATCGTGCTTGAACTCCGCGCTCGCTATTCCCCTGTGACCGATCCGCCGCAGCAGCTCCACCGTCGCCTCCCGCAGCCCCGGCGGGTCGGGCACGACCTCCGCCACGCGCGCGTCCCCGAAGCTGGGCGGCGCCTGGCGGATCTTGTGGACGGTCAGGCCGCCGCGCGGCTCGCCATGCGCGTCGATGTAGGTGCAGTGCGCGTACACGCGCTCGTCACCGCCGGGCACCAGCTCCGAGACCTCCGCGTCGATCCCCTGGTCCGCCAGGCGACCGATCCGATCGACCAGCTCGTCGCGGCCGCGCGCGGTGAACAGCTTGACGCCGAAGCGCGACGCGAACGGGAACGTCCGATTGGGCTTCACGACCACGGGATACGGCAGGTCGCGCGCCGCCGTTGCGGGCTCGGCAGGCCCGTGGCGGGACGGCAGGTCCAGGCCCACCTCCGCGGCCAGGTCGAGCATCAGGCGCTTGTCGAGGAAGACGCGCGCCACCTCGGCGGGCGGCGCTACGAGCCGGTAGCGCGACGACAGCCGGTCGTGCGCGCCGGCGAGCGCGGCGAGCGTCGCGTCGTTGGTCGGAAGCACCGCCCGGCCCTCCCACTCGCGCGCCCTGCGCTCCAGCGTCTCCACGAGCTGCTCGGGCCGCTCCTCGACGTCGGGGGCGGAGCCGCCCCGGGTGGCCCAGCGCGAGCGATGGGCGATGTCGAACCGCTTCGTGGTGATCACGGCCGTGTCGACTCCGCGCGCCGCGAGCGCGCGCACCAGCCCGAGGGCGTTCACGTACCCGCCGGCGATCACCGCGCCCGTGACGCTCATCCCGAGCTGCTCCACGTGCGGGCGAGCGCCACGGCGCGCCGCGGGTCGAGCGCCACCGCCAGCGTGTGACCAGGCGCGACTCGCAGCGCCCGCGCGAACGCGGCCGGGGCCGCCCGGCGCGGCCCTGCGACGAGGGACATCCGGGCATGGCCCAGCAGCGCGTCGGCATAGCCGCGCGGGTGGGACTCGAGCAGGACGCGGTGCTTGCGGACGAACGCCTCGAACCCCTCCTCGAGGCTCGCCTGGTTGCGCGAGAGACGCGCCCCTCCCAGCCGGGTGAGGCGCATGGTCACCTCGGCCAGCCCCTCGATCGAGCAGATGGGGTTCAGGCGCAGGAACAGGTCGGACATCTGCCGCGAGCGAATGCGCGCGTCGAAGCCGCCCAGGCCGGCCAGCAGGTCGCGGTCCACCACCAGGGTGTGCTTGCTCATGTGCGAGCGCCCGGCCGGCAGCGGCTCGAGGCTGTAGTGCTCACCGCGCGGGTAGGAGGGTGGAAGCCGCACGTCGAGCACGCGGCCGCCGGGTCCCACGACCTCGATGCCCGACACCACCGCCACGGGCGGGGGGAGCGTGGACCGCTCGAGCGCCGCGAGCGACCGCTCCGCCATGTCGGGCAGGAGCAGGTTGTCGTCGTCGAGGAACGTGACGTACCGGCCCCGCGCGGCGGCCAGCCCGGCGTTGCGGGCACCGGACACGCCGAGCGGCCGGTCGTTGCGCACGACGCGCACGCGCGGGTCGGCGTCGAGCCCCACGGGGGTCACCGAGCCATCGTCCGCCACGACCACCTCGATGTCGCGCAGCGTCTGGCCGAGTGCGCTCGCCACAGCCTCCCGGAGCTGCTCCGGGCGGTCCCGGGTGGGAATGACGATCGAGAGCCTCAGTAGCGGTAACGCCCCTCCCGTTCATGGCGCTCCACAGCCAGCGCCACCAGCCGATCGAGCAGCTCGGGGTAGGGCACGCCCGTCGCCTCGAACAGCTTCGCGTACACGCTGGTGTCGGTGAACCCCGGGATCGTGTTCAGCTCGTTCACCAGCACCCGTCCCTCGCCCTCGGGATTCGTGACGAAGAAGTCACACCGCGCCATGCCCGCGCAGCCCACCTGCAGGAAGACCTCCTTCGCGAGCGCGCGCACGCGCTCGAGCACCTCGTCGGGCAGCCGGGCGGGCACCACGAGGTCCATCCCGCCCTCCTCGTACTTCGCCTCGTAGTCGTACCACTCGGCATCCAGCACGATCTCCCCCGGCAGCGAGACCTCGGGCTCGAGGTTGCCCAGCACCGAGCACTCCACCTCCATGCCGTTCGCCATCGCCTCCACGATCACGAGCGGGTCGTGCTCGAAGGCCGACTCCAGCGCGGGCGCCATCTCGTCCGCGGAGGACACCTTCGAGATGCCCACCGACGATCCCAGCCGGGCGGGCTTCACGAACACGGGCAGGCCGAGGCGTTCGAGCTTGGCCGCATCCTCGCCCTCGCGAATGGAGAGGTAGTCCACCTGCGGTATCCGGTTGGCGGCCATCAGGTCCTTGAACAGCACCTTGTCCATGCACACCGACGACGCCATCACGCCGGCGCCGGCGTAGGGCACGTCGAGCGCCTCCAGCAGGCCCTGGACGGTTCCGTCCTCGCCGTAGGGGCCGTGCAGGACGGGAAAGGCCACGTCGCAGCCGAGCAGGCCGCCCGCCGGTTCGAGCGACACCCCCCGCCCGTCGACCGACCACGCGCCGTCGTGCCCGATGTGCACCGCCACGGGCTCGTGCCCGGCCTGCTCCAGACCCGCCCGCACCGCCGCGGCGGACGCCAGCGAGACCTCGTGCTCTGACGACCGTCCGCCCGCGAGTACCGCGACCCTCACGGCGCCGCTTCCGGGGTGAGCCCCGGATCGGCGGGGGCCTCGGGCTCCTCGAACCGGCCGACGATCACGATCACGGTGCGACCCTCGTCCACCTCGACGCCCGCGCCCGGGCGCTGATCGAGCACCTGGCCGTCCTCCTCCTCGTTGTCGGTGGCGCGATGGCGGACCGCGACGCCGAGCTTGTCGCCGCGCAGCACCCGGCGCGCGTCCTCCTCGGACAGGCCGACCAGGTTCGGCACGTCCACCTGCTCGCGGCCCTCCGCCACGGTGATGGTGACCCGCTCGTCCTTGTCGAGCTTCGTGCCGGCCGCGGGGCTCTGGGCGATCACCTCGTCCTCGGGCTTGTCGGACGCCTCACGTACCACCCGCACCTCCAGGCTCTCGCGCGTGAGGCGCGTCTCGGCCGCCTCGCGCGTCAGGCCCACCACGTCCGGCATCGTCGCCTGCTCGGGCCCCGAGCTCACGAACAGCCGCACGCGCGATCCGCGCTCCACCCGCGCACCCTCCTTGGGCGAGGTGCCGATCGCGAAGTTGCGCTTGATCGAGTCGGAGGCCTGCGGGTCCGCCGTGACCTCGAGGTCGGCCTTCTCCAGCTCCCTGATCGCCAGCTCGACCCGGGTGTTGCGCACCGACGGGACCACCACCTGGCCCGGTCCGCTCGACACGATCAGCTTGATCGGGTCGTCCTTCGCCGCCTCCTCGCCCGGATCGGGGTCCTGGCGCAGAACGCGATCCACCTCGGCGAAGCTGCGCTCGCGCTCCACCTCGACGTTCTCGAAGCCGGCGCGGTCGAGCCGCTCGCGGGCCTCGGACAGCTGGATCGTCGTGACCTTCGGCACCTCCGACTTCTCCGGGCGGCTGAAGGCGTAGGCCATCAGCCCGATCAGCAGGAGCACGAGCAGCACCAGCGTGAACATGGGCCAGCGCCGCCGGCGCTCCCGCTGCTCCTCGGGCGAGTCGGGCGGCGGGGCGGCGGCCTCCGCGGGCCCTCCCACGGGCACCGGGACGGGGGCGAACACCGCGGTGTCCTGGGACACCTCCTCCCCCTGGGCCTCGACGTAGGGGCGGCACGCCTCCAGCGCCTCGGCGAAGTCCTCGGCGCTCTGCCACCGCGCCTCGGGGTCCTTCGCCAGCGCCCCCATCACCACGCCCGCCAGGTTGGGCTCCAGGCCGGGCATCGGCGGCGGGGGCTCCGACATGTGCTTCAGCGCGATCGTGACCGCGCTGTCGCCCTCGAACGGCAGCCGGCCGGTGAGCATCTCGTAGAGCATCACGCCGATCGAGTAGAGGTCCGACGCCGCGGTCACGGGGTGGCCCTGGGCCTGTTCGGGCGAGAGGTACTGCGCGGTGCCCATGATCGACCCCGTCTCGGTCATCTCGGACGCTCCCGCGCGGGCGATGCCGAAGTCGGTGACCTTGGGCGACTCCCTCGGAGTCCACGATCACGTTGTGCGGCTTGAAGTCGCGGTGGATCACGCCGCGCTTGTGGGCGAACCCGGCGGCGTTGAGGATCTGGACGCCGAGGTCGATCACGCGCATCTGGTCGAGCGGCGCCTCCTCGGTCACGATGTCCTTCAGCGTCCTGCCGCGCAGGTGCTCCATCGCGATGTAGTAGGTGCCGTCGTGGTCGCCGCGGTCGAAGACGCCGACCACGTTGGGGTGCTGGAGGCCGGCCGCGGCCTTGGCCTCACGGCGGAACCGCTCCACGAACTCGGCGTCCTGGGCGAAGCGCCGGTGCAGCACCTTCAGCGCCACCTCGCGCCCGAGATGGGTGTCCTCCGCCCGGTAGACGTCCGCCATCCCGCCGGAGCCGATGCGGCCGAGGATCTTGTAGCGGCCGTCGACCGTCGTGTGGTTGGCCACCTCGGTCACACGCCACTCCCCAGCAGGCTCTCGAGCACCTGCTTGGCCAGCGGCGCCGCCTCGGTTCCGCCCTGGCCCTGCGTGCGCTCGATCGTGACCGCGATCGCCATCCGCGGCCGCTCCAGCGGGGCGAATCCGATGAACCACGCCTGGTTCGCGGTGGCGTTGTCCACCTCGGCGGTGCCCGTCTTGCCCCCCGCCTTGATGCCCGAGAGCGCGGCCGCGGTGCCCGTGCCCTCCTCCACCACGCGGCCCATCATGGCCGTCAGCTGGCCGGCCGCCTCACGGGACATCACGCGCGACTGCTGCGCGGGCTTCACCTCGTCGGCCCGGCCGTCCTTGGCCACGATCTTCTCGGTCAGGCGCGGCTGCATCAGCACGCCGCCGTTGCCCACCGCGCCCGCCACCATCGCCATCTGAAGCGGGCTGACCTGGATCTGGCCCTCGTTGCCACCCTGGCCGATGGCCACACGCCCGACGTCGAACCCGCTGGTCACGAGCTTGCCCTTCGAGTTGCGGACGCCGCTGGCCAGCATCTGCCCGTCCGGGTAGTCCAGCGGCGGGTCCTGACCGAACCCGAATCGCTGCATGTAGTTCCCGAGGGTGTCCTCGCCCACCGTCTCGCCCACCTGGGCGAAGACCGTGTTGACCGAGTTGGTGAGGGCGTCCGTGAGCGTGATCGGGCCGAAGTCCTGTCCGCCCGAGTTCGCCAGCGGCACCCCGCTGACCTCCCGCGGCGAGGACCCGTCGATGATCGATTCCGGCTTGTACTTGCCGCTGTCGAGGGCGGCGGCGGCGGTCACGACCTTGAAGGTGGAGCCGGGCGGGTAGCTCGACTGGGTCGCCCGGTTGAACAGCGGCTTGGCCTCGTCGGTGGACAGCGTCGTGAACTTCTCCGGCACGAGATTCGGGTCGTACTCGGGCACGCTCACCATCACGCGCACCCGGCCGGTCTGGGGCTCCAGCGCGACGATCGAGCCGCCCGCCCGCCGAGCGCCTCCAGGGCGGTGCGCTGCCCGTCGGGGTCGAGCGTGGTGGTCAGGTCCTTGCCCTCGCGCTCCTCCGACTGGAGCTCCGAGAAGATGTTCTCGAACTCGTCCTCCTTGCCGGTCAGCTCGTCGTTGCGGGACTTCTCCAGGCCCGCCCGGCCGCGCGAGATGAACGAGTAGCCCACGGCATGGGAGAACAGCGGACCGGTCGGATAGGTGCGCGTGAACGTGCGCCGGGCGCCCCGCCCGCGGCCCACGCTGCGGGCGAGCACGGTGCCGTCGGACGCCCTGATCAGGCCGCGTGGGATGCGCTGCTCCTCGATCAGCGGGCGGCGGTTCGACGTCTCGTTCTCCAGCCGCTCGCGATCGAACACGGTCCACTCGGACGTGAACCCGACCAGCACGGCGAACAGCACCATCGTGAGGCCGAAGAGCTGGACGATGGGGCCGTTCATACGAGTCCGCCCTGGATCCGGTCGCGGTCCCTTCGCGCATGGTCGGAGACGATCAGCAGGAGCGCCAGCAACACCATGTTCGCCACGATCGAGCTACCGCCGTAGGAGACGAACGGGAGCGTGACGCCCGTGAGCGGGATCACCCGCGTGACGCCACCGACGATCACGAAGACCTGCAGCGCGAAGACGGCCGTGAGGCCGGCGGCCAGCAGCTTCGAGAAGCCGTCGCCGGCCACCAGCGCGGTCTTGAAGCCACGGGCGGCGAACAGCAGGAAGGTGAGGATGAGGCCCGCGGCCCCGAACAGGCCGGCCTCGTTCACGATCACCGCGTAGATCAGATCGGTGTGGGCGGCGGGGAGGATGTTCTGGCCACTGGGAAGCTCCAGCAGCGCCTGCCCGAAGCCCTGCCCGAACAGCCCGCCGTCCGCCTGCGCATAGAGGGACTGGGCGATCTGGTAGCCCTCGTCGTCGACCACACGTGGCGCGAACGGATCGAGCCAGATGTCCACGCGCTCCTCCACGTGGCTCACGCTGTTGGCGAAGAAGATGGCTCCCCCGAGGAACATCGTCGCCCCCACGCCCACCAGCGAGAGCCGCGCCGTGGCCACGTAGAGCAGCGCCAAGAAGCCGCCGAAGAACATCAGCGAGCTGCCCAGGTCGCGGATGAACAGCAGCATCAGCATCGCCAGCCCCCACACCAGCAGCAGCGGCCCGAAGTGCTTCAGCGACGGCCGCTCACGCAGGATCGCGGCCAGCGACACCGTGAAGATGGCCAGCAGCACCGTCTCGGCCGGGCCCAGGTCGAACAGCGCCCGCACGAGCAGCACGAACGCCGCCGCGCCGCCGAACAGCAGCAGCTGGTTCTGGAACGGCAGCGGCCGCAGCCGCGCGCGCACCAGCACGTCCCCCACGTCGCGCAGGTAGCTCGCGAGGAAGACGATGATCGCGATCTTGGCGAACTCGGCCGGCTGGAACTGGATCGGGCCGACCTTCACGGCGAGGAAGGCGCCGTTCACCTGCGCGCCGATGCCGGGCAGCCGCGGCAGCACCAGCAGGCCGATCCCCACGGCGGCGATCGTGTAGCGGTAGCGCTCCAGCGAGTGGTGGTCGCGCAGGAAGGTGATCGTGGCGCAGAAGGCGATCAGCCCGACCACGAACCACTGCGCCTGCTCGCGCGCCAGCTCGGCGTCGATGCGGTAGATCATCACCAGGCCGAAGCCCGCCAGCACGCCGGCCAGGGGGAACAGGTAGGGGTCGGCGTCCGGCAGCTGCGCCCGGATGAAGAGGTGGCCGAACACGCACAGGCCGAGGAAGACCAGCCCGTAGGTGGCGGTGGCGTCGCTCACGTCCTGCGTGCGCGTGACCAGCACCGCCGCGAAGCCGGCGCTCACGATCAGCGAGACCGGGATCAGCCCGAACAGCTCGCGTGTGCGGGCGCTCACCGGCGCGTCCCCAGATCCAGCGTCCCCTGCTCCAGCCGCCTCACGAGGTCCTCCGCGTCCTCGCGGCTGCGCCACTCGTGGTCGAGCACGCGCGCGCGCCGCGCGGGCGCGATCGTGCGCGCCGGGACGCTGCTCGCGTAGTGCTCCGAGTACAGCTCGATCCCGAACGGAAGCTCATAGGGCAGGCCGCGGTAGACGTTGACCAGCCCGCCGTCGTCGGTGCCGAGGAAGTACACCTGGCGCGCACCGAGGACCGCGGCGGTGCCGATCGCGGCGACCACGACCAGCGCCACGAGGATCCCGACCAGCCGCCGCGTTCGCGACCGGCGCGCGGGCGCACCCGCCGCCGGAGCGCCGCGCCTCGGACTCGGTCGGCGCCGCCCTGGCGGCGCGCTCCTGCTCCGCCACCGCGGCCTGCACGTCGTCCGCGGTCAGGCCCTGGTGGATCGTCTCGGTGCCGCTGAGCGTGTCCTCGTCCGCCTCGGCGGCGGCCTCGCCCTCCTCGAGCGCGAACAGGACGACCGTGATGTTGTCGCGCCCGCCGCTCTGGTTCGCCGCGCGCACCAGCGAGTCGGCCGCCTCGTCGAGCGACTGGGTGGAGCGCAGGATCGCCGCGATCTCGTCGTCGGAGATCATGTCGGTCAGGCCGTCCGAGGACAGCAGGTAGAGATCTCCGGCGCGGCCGGCGTGGGTGTGGGCGTCCACCTCCACGTCGGGCTCGGGCCCGAGCGCGCGGGTGATCACCGATCGCGACGGGTGGTCCACGGCGTCCTCCGGCGAGATCTGGCCGCTGCGCTCCAGCTCGGCCACCAGCGAGTGGTCGTGCGTGATCTGCTCCAGCCGGCCCTCGCGCAGCCGGTAGCCGCGGCTGTCGCCCACGTGGGCCACGGTCACCCCGTCGCCCTCGACCAGCGCGGCGGTGAGCGTGGTGCCCATCCCGCGCTTCGACTCGTCGCCCTGGGCCATCTCGAAGATCCGCCGGTTGGCCTCCTGCACCAGCCTGGTGAGCCGCTGCTCGGGCGTGCCGTCGTGCCCGGCGCCGGGCGCGAACACCTGCGCCGCGGTCTGCGAGGCCACCTCGCCGGCCTGCGCGCCCCCCATGCCGTCGGCCAGCATGAACAGCGGCGGCGCCTCCACGGCGGCGTCCTCGTTGGCGTCGCGCTGGCGCCCGACGTCGCTCACCACCTTGCTGTCGGCCACCCTCAGCGCCATCGTCATTCCTGGTAGCGGTACTCGCTGTCGCCGATCCGGACCACGTCGGCCACCTTCAGCCGTTCGGCGCCGCGCAGCTGCCGGCCGTTCAGATAGGTCCCGTTGGTGGAGCCCATGTCCTCGATGTGCATGAAGTCCCCGCGCTGAAAGATGCGCGCATGGGCGGACGACGCGAACGGGTCGTCGATCCGGATCTCGGCGTGATCGCTGCGGCCCATGGTGGCGCCCTCGACCAGGTTGAACACCGTGCCCGGCTCGTGCCCGAGCGCGGCGATCACCTCCAGCCTGGGCTCCATGCCGGCCAACATGCCCGGCTCGCCATCCTCGTGGCCGCGCTCGGACCCCGGCGCCTCCACCGGCTCGGAGGACGACACCACCTCCTGGCCACGCGCGAGGTCGCGCAGAGCGCTGCGCGAGACCCACAGCAGAAACAGGTACAGGACGGCGATGAAGCCGAACTTCAGCGCCACCGCCAGCGGCTCGTCCACGCCCTCCGGGCCCCCTACTCGAGCTCGAAGTCGAGGTCCGTGATGCCCAGCGTGATGCGGTCGCCGTGGTGCAGCTCCACCTGGTCCACCCGCCGGCGGTTCACCTTGATCCCGTTGGTCGAGCCCAGGTCGATCACGTGCCAGGCGCCCCCCTCGTTGTGCAGCTCCGCGTGACGCCGGGACACGTTGGGGTCGTCCACCTGCACGTCGCACTCGCGGCTGCGCCCGATCGTCACGCGGCTGCCCGAGAGCACCGTGCGACGGCCGCCGCCGGCGAGCACGGCCCGTGACGGAGCCGCGGGCTCGGCGTCGAGCTTGCGGACCTCCTTGTCGGGCGAGTAGACCATCGTGTGCCCGAAGTCGCCCTGCGAGGGCGCGGCGTCGCGTGCTGCCGGCGCATCTTCCACCTCGTCCTCGGGCGGAGTGAGCAGCTGCGCCTGGATGCCGAACTCCCCGAGCGACAACCGGTCGTCGGTCATGAACTCCACGGCGGGACGGCTGGTCAGCGCCAGGCGCTCGGCGCGCGCGTGCTCCAGCAGGTAGTCCGAGAGCTCCTTGCGCAGGGCCGGCTCGTAGCTGGAGAACTGCTCGCGGTCCTGGGGGGACAGGAACACGCGGTAGTGGTTGGGCACGTACACCCGCGAGACGGAGGCCTGCTTTGCCTCCTCCATCTCCTTCGCCAGCTTGCGGGCCAGCTCGACCGGCTCCACGCTGGACTTGAAGGCGCGGCTGAACGCGCCCTCGACGAGGCCGCCCAGCTTCGCTTCGAGATTCCTAAGCATGCTCATCGGGGGCTCCTCAGGGTAATGCGGGGGGCCGGTGAGCGCCGCGCACAGGCGCCGCCGGTGAGCGCCCTTCTCGCGTCACGGGTGGCGCTATCAGCGTCACCGTCACCACCACCAGGGCGCCCAGCGCGGCGCCCGCAACGGCGCCGCGGGCCCGGTCCAGCTCGGTGGTCGCGGCGAGCATGTCCCCGAGGACGCCATGCGCGAGCACCAGGCAGGCCGCCCACGCGCTGGCCGCGAGCAGGTCCATCGCCGCCCACCGGCCGCGGACGAAGAACGGCAGCACCGCGGCGAACGCCGCCCACACCACGATCGGGGCCAGGGCGGGAGAGGAGACCAGCGGGAAGAGGGCGTCGCTCGCGCCGTCCACCAGCGAGCCCTCCCAGCGCACTCGCTCCAGCGTGCCGTCGGCCGCGCCGAAGAGCAGGTCGTCGCCGGTGATCACCTCGGCCGCCACCAGCCAGATGAAGCCCGCCGCCGCAAGGCCGGCGCGGCGCCACGCCGTGGACGCCAGCGCCGCCACCCCCACGAACGCGGGCGCCAGCGCCACCGCGCCCAGCAGCGGGGCCAGGGCCGGCACCGACCACAGCAGGCCGGCCCGCGGTAGCAGCAGCGGAGTGGGCGCCAGAGCGGCGGCCAGGATCAGCGCGGTACCGGGACTGTCGGCCTCCGGGGTGCCCAGCCAGCCGCAGACGAACAGGGCCGACAGCGCCCACCCCACGCGCGGCAGGCACGCCACCAGCACCGCGGCCACGGCGGACACCGCCGCCACCGAGAACGGCGGCTGGGGGCCCAGGCCCTCGAGGCCGGCCCAGACCAGCACCCCGGCAGCCAGCCCGGCGAGCATCCGAGGCCCCATCCGGCCGGCCACGCCCGGCTCCTCGGCGACGTCCCCCTCGGCCGCGCCCGCCGGACCCCGGTGCAGCAGGGTGCGGATGCGCGTGCGGGCGCGCACGGCCGTGAGCCCGAAGCGCTCGATCGTCTCCGGCTCCACCAGCCCACCCTCGTCCGAGAGCTCGCCCTCGACCTCGCGCAGCACCTCGCGCAGCTCGGCCGGGTCCGGTCGATAGTCGGGGTCGGCGTCCAGAGCGGCGTCGAGCACCTCCGCCAGCTCGGGGGGCAGGTCGCCGCGGAGATGACGCAGGGACGGCAGCGCGCGACCGACCCTGCGGGCGGTGGCGGCGGGGCTGGCGCCGCGCACGGGGTTGGACCCCGTCCAGGCCTCGTAGAGCGTCAGAGCCAGCGAGTAGACGTCGGTGGCCCCCGACACGCGGTGGCCCTCGGCCTGCTCGGGCGCCATGTAGGCGAGCGTGCCCACCACGTCGCCCGTGGCCGTCAGGTCGTCGCCGGTCGCCAGGTGGGCGATGCCGAAATCGGTGAGCTTTGCGAAGCCCGCTCCGGCGGCCGGCTCGGCCAGCACCATCACGTTCGCCGGCTTCACGTCGCGGTGCACGACCCCGCGCGCGTGCGCATGCTCGAGCGCCTCGCACAGCGCGCGGCCGATCCGGGCCACGTCGCGATCCGAGGTCGCCCCCTCGCGTGAGAGCTCCTCCAGCGTGGCCCCGTTCACCAGCTCCGACACGAGGTAGACGTCGTGCTCGTCGCCGCCCATCTCGTACAGCGCGACGATGCCCGGGTGGTTCAGGCGCGCGGCGGCCAGCGCCTCGCGCTCAACCCGGGGCCGGTCGGGGTCGTCGCGCTCGCGCGGGACCACCTTCACGGCCACCTCGCGCTCGAGCTTCGTGTCGTGCGCCCGCCAGACCACGCCGAACCCCCCAGCGCCAAGACGCTCCTCGAGCATGTACCGTCCCAGCGCGAGCCGCCCGGCGGGGAGGGGCACCGTGGCGTCGGCCTCACGCAGGCGTCGCGCGTGAGAGGGGGTCTCTGACTCGGCGGGCGTTCTCATCTGGGTTCTGGATTCGTTCTTCTGGGGAGTCCCCCTGCCACCATGCGGGGGGCAGCCGGGGGAGGACAACCGGCACTGAGGTCATACTTCACTAAGGAGCGAGGAGCCACTCTGTCCTTCTTCGACGAACCGGATCAGCCAGCAGCCCGCGCTCGACCCGGGCGCCGCACGCCTCCCGCGGGTCCTCCGACCGACCGCCAGACGCTCATGGTAAGGAGAGCTGTCGCGATCGGGGGTGGAATTCTCGTTCTGCTGCTGCTCATCCTCGGCTTCCGCGGCTGCCTCGACGCCCGCAACGAGCGCGCGCTGAAGGACTACAACCGCGATGTCGGGGCCCTGGTCCAGGAGTCCGACCAGGAGGGCGAGGCCCTGTTCCAGCTACTGCGCGACCCCGGCGACGCCAACGACGTGGACATCGAGAACCAGCTGAACACCTTCCGCAACCAGGCCGGGGCGCTGGTGGACCGCGCCGCCGGGCTCGATCACCCGAGCGACGTGGACACCGCCCACGCCTACCTCATCGAGGTGTTCGAGTTCCGCCGCGACGGCGTCGCGCAGATCGCCGAGCAGCTGCCGAACGCGATCGCCGACCAGGGGGATCGCCGCGGAGGCACCGAGTCGATCGCCGCCGCGATGCAGAACTTCCTCACATCCGACGTGCTCTACCAGACCCGCTTCACGCCGAAGCTCAACGCCGTGCTCAAGGAGGAGGACGTCGGCGAGAAGGCGCCGTCGAGCAGCTTCCTGCCCGACGTCGAGTGGCTGCAGCCGTCGGTGGTGGCCGATCGCGTTCGCAGCCTGGGCGGGAGCGGCGGCGGCGGGGACGCCGCGCCCGGCCTGCACGGCAACGGGCTCGCGGGCGTCACGCTGGGCGGCCAGGCGCTCGAGCCGGGCGGCTCGGCCAGCGTCCAGCTGGCCGACGACCTGAAGTTCGTGATCCAGGTGGCCAACCAGGGCGAGAACACCGAGACCGACGTGAAGGTGAACGTGACGGTGGGCCGCGGCGACGACGCGATCAAGCTCGACAAGGTGCTCGACACGATCGCCGCCGGCGAGACCAAGCCGGTCGAGATCCCGCTCGCCGATCAGCCGCCCACGGGCCAGAACGTCCCGATCGTCGTCGCGATCGACCCGGTGCCGGGCGAGGACAAGACCGACAACAACAAGGGCAACTTCTCGGCGATATTCACCAGGTAGAGGGGCGGCCCGCCGCCAGCGGCGGGACCGTTGCCCCCATCTCAGGGTGTATAGGCGCGCGAAGCGCGCCGTTCGGGGGGTTGCAAAGGGGGGCGTGTTCGCCCCCCTTTGACCTTCTCACTACTCTGCTGGCGTGCTCGACTCCACGGAGGGAATAGTCGCCCTGGCCGCCGCTGGCGTGGCCGTGCTGGGGCTGATCCTCGCGATCGTCCTGGCCTTCCGCCTGCGCAGCGTGCGTGCCTCGCAGAAGGCCGTGCTGGGCGAGGCCGGGCAGCTGGACCTGATCGAGCATGCCGCGCGGCTCGAGCAGGGCTTCGTGCAGCTGCGCGACTGGGTCGAGGACACCGCGGCCGGGATCGAGACGCGCATGGCGGCGGCCGAGGGGCGGATCGACGGCTGCGTCGCCTACCGCGGCCTGGTTCGCTACGACGCGTACAACGAGATGTCGGGCCGGCAGTCCAGCTCGATCGCCCTGCTGGACGCCCACCGCTCCGGGGTCGTGATGTCCTCGATCCTGCACCGCGAGAACGCCCGCGTGTACGTGAAGCAGATCGTTCAGGGCGAGTCCGAGCTGGAGCTCTCACCCGAGGAGCGCCAGGCGCTGGACAGCGCGCTCGGCGCCTGAGCTGAGCCATGGCGCTGACCGTCGCGTTCCTGGGCCCGGCCGGGACCTACACCGAGGAGGCGCTGCTGGCATCGGCAGGCGCCGAGGTGGAGGCGGTGCCGTGCAACACGGTGCACGAGACCGTGATGGCGGTCCAGGAGGGGCGGACCGAGCGCGCCGTGGTGCCGATCGAGAACTCGCTCGAGGGCGGGGTGGCGGCCACGCTCGACGCCCTGGCCGGCGAGGCCGCCGGCGTGCGCATATCGGCGGAGGTGGTGCACGCGATCCACCACAACCTGATCGCGGCGGCGCCGCTGGAGCTGGTGGACGTGAGCCGGGTGCTGTCGCACCCCCAGGCGACGGCCCAGTGCGGGCGGTTCCTGCGCGAGCACCTCGGTGGCGCGGAGCTGGCGCCGGCGACCTCCACCGCCGAGGCGGTGCGCACCGTGCGCGACTCCGGCCAGCCCTGGGCGGCGCTGGGCTCGAAGCTGAGCGCCGAGCTCTACGGCTGTGAGGTGCTGGTGGAGCGCGTGGAGGACCGGCCCGACAACCTCACCCGGTTCGTGTGGCTGGCGGCCGCCGGTGCGGACACCCCGCCGGTGCAGGGGTTCGCCAAGACCTCGATCGTCTTCTGGGGCTTCAACGACACCTCCCCGGGCGCGCTGGTGGACGTGCTGCGCGAGCTGTCGGATCGCGACATCAACCTGACGAAGATCGAGTCCCGCCCCCGGCGGGTGGCCCTCGGCCATTACATGTTCTTCGCCGATCTCGACGGCCACGAGGACGACGAGCACGTGGCGGAGGCGCTCGAGGCGCTCGCCAAGCGCGTCGAGACACTGCGGGTGCTGGGCTCCTACCCGGCATGGGCGGGCTGAGAGCCTCGCTAGACTGCCCGGACCGTGAAGTCGCAGGCGGCGGTCCAAGCGGCGCCCGGGGCTGGTGAGTCCGACCCAGTCCATCTCAGCGCGCTGCCGGGTGGCCGGCCCGGTCAGCGCGTAACGACCTCCGGCCGGGTCCTGGTGCTCAACGCCTCGTATGAGCCGATCAACGTGTGCACCGTCCGCCGTGCGGCCGTGCTGGTGCTCAAGGACCGCGCGGAGATCCTGGAGCAGGGCGAGTGGGCGCTGCACGCCGAGACCCTGACCCTGCCCCGTCCGGCGGTGATCCGGCTGAAGACCTACGTGAAGATCCCGCGCGACGCCCATCGCCGCAAGATCACCCGCCGCGCGGTGTTCGCGCGCGACCAGTGGACCTGCCAGTACTGCGGGCAGGAGCGCGGCAACCTCACCGTGGACCACGTGATCCCGCGCTCGAAGGGCGGCGGATCGGGCTGGGAGAACATCGTGACCTGCTGCGCCCCCTGCAACAGGCGCAAGGGCGACCGCCTGCCCAGGCAGGCGAACATGGTGCCGAGGCGAACTCCGAGGGAACCCACCGCCACGATCTTCATCCACGTGGCCGCGCCGGTGATCCCACAGGCGTGGCAGCAGTACCTCGTCGCAGCCTGAGCCGATGCCGGACACACAGACCGAAGACACACAGACCGAAGCACCCGCCACCCAATCCGACCTCCGCGCCTTGCGCCGGTGGGTGCTCGTTGCCGGCGTGTGGGCGATCGCCGCGACGGCTGTCGGCTTGATCGCCCTGCTCGACACGTCGGGCGACGACGCCTCTGAGCGCGCGGGCAACGCCGAGGCGAGCGTCGAGCAAACCGAGCGAGAGCTCGACAAGCGCATGGACGAGCTGGAGAGCCAGCTCGACGACCTGCCGCAGTCGGCGGACGTCTCGAAGCTCTCCAACCGGCTGGCGCAGGTCGAGGAGGACGCCTCGGCGGCCGCCCGGAGCGCCAAGTCGGCCGACGAGGCCGTGAAGGATCTGGAGGAGCGCGTGCAGACGCTCGAGGACGACGCGAGCTCGCAGGGCACCGGCGGCCAGGACGACGCGTCCCCGTGAACGAACGAGGGGCGCCCTTCCGGACGCCCCTCGCCACATTGGTTCTGGACCGGCCGGATCAGATCGCTCGGGCTGAATCACCCGGACCGGAGGGACTACTTCCGGTCTTCTGACCCGACGGTGTCACGGTTGGACTCCGCCAAACGGGGTCCAGCATCCGGTCTAGCGGCCGAACACCTCCAGAGTCCCGCAATGTCTGTCAGTCAAGCTAGGACCACCTCCTTTCCCTGGTAGGTCCAAAGCTAGCAAGGGGCCCCGCTCGACTTACCCCTCGGGCAGCTCGTCGACCGGCGTGAGTCCGTCGACACCGCCGTCGGCGACGGCCGCGGTGTCCGCCTCGTCCTCCATCACCAGCGCGACGGCGCTGACCACGTCCTCGTCACGCAGGTTCATCAGGCGCACTCCCTGCGCGGGACGGCCCTGCTTGGAGATGCCCTTCGCGCCGGTGCGCTGCACCATCCCGTCGCGCGAGATGAACACCAGCTCCTGGTGCTCGCGAACGATCATCGCGCCGGCGACGCCGCCCTTCTTCTCGGTGAGGCCGATCGTCTTCACGCCCATCGCGCCGCGGCCCTTCACGGGGTAGTCCTCCATCGGCGTGCGCTTGCCATAGCCGTTCTCGGTGACCACCAACAGCTCCGTGTCGGGCTGCACCACGTCCATCGCCAGCACGTGGTTGTCGCCTCGCGAGACGTTCATGCCGCGGACGCCGCCGGTGTCGCGACCCATCGGCCGGGCGTCCTCCTCAGAGAAGCGGGCCGCCTGGCCTGAGTGCGAGACCATGATGATGTCCTCGTCGCCGCTGGTCCTGCGCACGGCGACCAGCTCGTCGTCGTCGCGAATCTTGATCGCGATGATGCCGTCGGCCTTGATCGGCGTGTTGTAGGCGAGGAACTCCGTCTTCTTGATCTGGCCCTTGCGGGTGGCGAACACGAGGTACTTGCCCTCGGTGAAGTCGCGCGTGGACAGCACCGCGCGCACGAACTCGCCGTCGCGCAGCGGAAGCACGTTCACCAGCGCGCGGCCCTTGGCGGTGCGGCCGGCCTCCGGCAGCTCGTAGACCTTCTGCCGGTAGATCTTGCCGCGGTTGGTGAAGAACAGGAGGTAGTCGTGGGTCGAGCACACGAAGAGGTGCTCGATGTAGTCCTCGTCCTTCATGTCCATGCCGGTGACGCCGACCCCGCCGCGCTTCTGCTTGCGGTAGGTGTCGAGCGGCAGGCGCTTGATGTAGCCGGACTTCGTGATCGCGATGACCATCTGCTGGTCGGCGATCAGGTCCTCGATGTCGATGTCGTCCTCGGAGTGCGTGATCTCCGTCCGGCGCGGGCTGCCGTATGCGTGCTTGATCTCGAGCAGCTCCTCCTTGATCAGCTCGCGCACGCGCTGCTCGTCGCCGAGGATCTCCCGCAGTTCCTTGATCCGCTCGATCACCTCGTCGTGCTCGGTCTGGATCTTGTCGGCCTCGAGCGCCGTGAGCCGCTGCAGGCGGAGGTCGAGGATGGCCTGCGCCTGGATCCGCGACAGCTCGAACTTCTCCATCAGGCCGTCGCGCGCGGCGTCGGGATCCTTCGAGCCGCGGATCAGCTCGATCACGGCGTCGATGTCCGCGATCGCCTTGAGCAGCCCCTCGAGGATGTGCAACCGGGCCTCGCGCTGGCGCAGCTCGTGCTTGGTGCGGCGGACGACCACCTCGCGCTGGTGGTTGAAGTACTCGGAGATGAGCCGCTTCAGGGGGAGCGTCTGCGGTACGCCGTCGACCAGGGCGACGGTGTTCACGCCGAACGCGGTCTGGAGCGGCGTGTGCTTGTAGAGGTTGTTGAGCACGACCTTGGGGATCGCGTCGCGCTTGAGCTCGATGATCAGGCGCGTGCCCGACTTGTCGGACTCGTCGCGCAGGTCGGAGATTCCCTTCACGCGATCGCTCTGCACGACCTCGGCGATCTTCTTGATCAGGCCGGAGCCGTCGTTGCGCCCGTCGCCCTTGGACACCTGGTAGGGCATCTCGGTGACGACGATCCGCTCCTTGCCCTGCTGCATCGGCTCGATGTGGGCCCGCGCACGGATGACCACGCGGCCGCGGCCGGTCTCGTAGGCGTCCTTTATCCCCTGCCAGCCGACGATGAAGCCGCCGGTCGGGAAGTCGGGGCCCTTGATGTGCTTCATCAGCCCCGCGACGTCGATGTCGGGGTTGTCGATGTAGGCCACCGTGGCGTCGATCGCCTCGCCGAGGTTGTGGGGCGGGATGTTGGTGGCCATGCCGACGGCGATGCCGGCGGAGCCGTTGACCAGCAGGTTCGGGAACCGCGAGGGGAGCACCGAGGGCTCCAGCCGCGTGTCGTCGTAGTTGGGCGTGAAGTCGACGGTGTCCGCGTCGATGTCGCGGAGCATCTCCGTGGCGAGCTTGGCCAGCCGCGCCTCCGTGTACCGCATCGCGGCGGCCGGATCGTTGTCGATCGACCCGAAGTTGCCCTGCCCGTCGACCAGGGGCTCGCGCATCGCGAAGTCCTGTGCGAGGCGCACCAGGGCGTCGTAGATCGCCGAGTCGCCGTGCGGATGGAAGTTGCCCATCACGCCGCCCACGACGTTCGCGCACTTGCGGTACGGCCGGTTGGGCTGCAGCCCCGACTCGTGCATCGAGAAGAGCACGCGCCGGTGCACCGGCTTGAGCCCGTCGCGGACGTCCGGCAGCGCCCGCCCCACGATCACGCTCATCGCGTAGTCGAGGTACGACGACCGCATCTCCTCCTCGAGCCCGCGGGGCTCGATATTGCCGCCTGAAAGCGTCTCTACGCTGCCACGAGCCATCTCTGTCGACGTCGACTCGAGGCTTGGCTAGACATCGAGGTTGGTCACGTCGCGGGCGTTTGCCTCGATGAACTCCCTGCGGGGCTCCACCTTGTCCCCCATCAGCATCGAGAACATCTGGTCGGCGGCCGACGCGTCGTCGACCGTGACCTGCTGCAGCGTGCGCCGCTCGGCGTCCATCGTGGTGTCGAAGAGCTGGTCGGGGTTCATCTCGCCCAATCCCTTGAAGCGCTGGAGCGGCACGCCCTCGCGGGCGACGTCCAGCACCTTCTTGCGCAGGTCCTCGAAGGAGAGCGCGGTCTCCTCCTTCTTGCCGAGCCGGACGTCGAACGGCGGCGTGCCCGCGAGCTGCTCGAGCTGCTTGTGGACGTCCACGAAGCTGGCGTACTCGGAGCGGGAGAACATCTCGCGCCGCAGCACGTACGTCGACGCTGAGCCGGTCTTGCGCTCGACCACGCGCACGTGCAGCTCCATCGGGTCCTCGGAGACCACCTCGGTCTCGTAGGGCTCGCCCTCCGGCGCCTTCTTGCCCATCAGCTTGACCACCGACTCCGCATCCGTGAGGCCGGCGTCGAGGATCTGCGACTCCTCGAGGAACGTGATGGTGTCGTGCCCGTACTCGGCCCGCAGCGCGGAGGCCCAGCCCTCGTACTGCTTCAGAAGGCGGCCGTACTTCTGCCAGCGCGCGTGCGTGAGCTTGAACTCCGACCCGCCGCGATCGGTGACCTCCATCTGCTCGAGCTTGTCCCGCAGCAGGACCTCCTCGAGCTCGGACTCCTTCTCGATGTAGATCTCCTGGGTGCCGTTCTTGATCCGGTACAGCGGCGCCTTGCCGAGGTACACGTAGCCCGCCTCGATCAGCTCCGGCATCTCGCGGAACAGGAAGGTGAGCACCAGCGTGCGGATATGGGCGCCGTCCACGTCGGCATCGCACATGACGATGACCTTGTGGTAGCGGGCCTTCTCGATGTCGAACTCCTCGCGGATGCCCGTGCCGATGGCGGTGATCAGCGCCTGGATCTCGTTGTTGCCGAGCACCTTGTCGATGCGGTTCTTCTCGACGTTGATGATCTTGCCGCGCAGCGGCAGCACGGCCTGCGTGTTGCGGTCGCGGCCCTGCTTGGCCGAGCCGCCGGCCGAGTCGCCCTCGACGACGAACAGCTCCGCCAGGGCGGGGTCGCGCACCGAGCAGTCGGCGAGCTTGCCCGGCAGGGTCGAGTTCTCGAGCGCAGACTTGCGGCGGGTGAGGTCGCGCGCCTTGCGGGCGGCCTCACGGGCGCGCGCGGCATCGACGGCCTTGCGGATGGCCTTGCTGGCCTCGGCCGGGTTCTCCTCCAGGAACTCCGCCAGCCCGCGGTTCACGGCCTGCTGAACGAATCCCTCGACCGGCGGGTTGCCGAGCTTGGTCTTCGTCTGGCCCTCGAACTGGGGGTCGTGGATCTTCACCGAGATGATCGCGGTGAGGCCCTCGCGGACGTCCTCGCCCGAGAGGTTGGGGTCCTTCTCCTTGAGCTCGCCCTTCTGGCGCGCGTAGGCGTTCACCGTGCGGGTGAGCGCCGAGCGGAAGCCGGACAGGTGCGTGCCGCCCTCGTGCGTGTTGATGTTGTTGGCGAACGAGAGCAGCGACTCCTGGTAGGAGTTGTTCCACTGCATCGCCACCTCGACCTCGCCGACGTCCGTCTCGTCGGCGACGTAGATGACCTTCTTGTGCAGCGGCTCGCGGGTGCCCTGGCTGTGCAGGTAGTGCACGAAGTCGACGATTCCGCCGTCGTACTTGAAGCTCGTCTCGAAGCCCTCCGCGCGCTCGTCGGCGAAGTTGATCCGCAGGCCCTTGGTGAGGAACGCCATCTCGCGGAAGCGCTGCGCGAGCGTGTCGCGCTCGTAGTCGATCGACTCGAAGATCTCCAGGTCGGGCAGGAACTTGATGCTCGTGCCGTGCCGATCGGTCTTCGTGCCCTTCTTGAGCTCTCCCTGAGGCGCGCCGCGCTCGTAGGTCTGGGTCCACTCGTGGCCGTCGCGCCAGACGGTGAGCTCGAGCTTCTCCGACAGCGCGTTGACCACCGACACGCCGACGCCGTGGAGCCCGCCGGAGACCTTGTACCCGCCGCCGTCGCCGAACTTCCCGCCGGCGTGCAGGACGGTGAGGACCACCTCGGCGGCCGGGCGCTTCTCCTTCTCGTGCATCCCGACCGGGATGCCACGGCCGTTGTCGGTGACGGTGACCGAGTTGTCCGGGTGGATCGCGATCTGCACCTCGTCGCACTCCCCGGCCAGCGCCTCGTCGACCGAGTTGTCCATGACCTCGTAGATGAGGTGATGGAGGCCCCGGACCCCCGTGGAGCCGATGTACATGCCGGGGCGCTTGCGGACCGCCTCGAGGCCCTCGAGGACCGTGATGTCCTCCGCCCCGTAGCTGCCGTTCCCCTTCGCGCGAGCCTTGCTGCCCTTCGAATCGTCCTTCTTCGCCAACCCGTGCCTTCCGTCAGTCAAACATGAAGAGGCCCCGGCCCGGCGCGGTCGCGCAAGCAGGTCGGGGCTCTCGAAACGCGGCCTTGAATATTAGCAGACTACCCCCGGTGGCGGACACCTCAGAGCGTCACAAAATGCCTGCAAAACGGCACAAAACCGACCGTAGAGAGACGACGCAGTTTCCGCACGTTACGGAATCGCGCGCGTGGGTCCTCATGCCCCCTCCCCCACGCGGAACCGCAGCGCCTTGACCGGGGCCCGCTCGGCCTCCCCGACCGCGGCGTTGAGGCGCTGCTGGAGGTCGGGCGCGAGGAGGTCGAGCTCGCTCGCCCACACCCCCGAGTCGCACGCGAACGAGACCGTGCCGGCGCGCTCGGAGACCGGCCGGGCCTCGGCCGCGATCGCCGGGCCGGCCACCTCCGGCCAGCACGCCTGGACGCGGGCGAGCAGCCCCTGAGGCGCCGCGGCGCGCGTGAAGTCGCCCAGCGCGGCGGCCACCGGCCTGGGCGAGGGGCGCCTCATGCGGCCACCCCCGCGGCGACCACGCCGTCGCGCACGTCGAGCAGCGCGACCTCGGACGCGTCCGCGCCCGGCACGTGGTCGAGATCGGTTGCGGTGAGGATCGCCTGGCCGCCCGCGCCGAGCAGGTCCGCCAGGAGACCGCGGCGCGACGCGTCGAGCTCCGACATCACGTCATCGAGCAGCATCAGCGGCGGGCTCGCGCGCTCCTCGCTGAGCAGGTCGCGCTCGGCGAACAGCAGCGCCAGCACGGCCGTGCGCTGCTGGCCCTGCGAGCCGTACTGGCGCAGCGCGCCGGCGCCGTGGGAGAGGCGCAGATCGTCACGGTGAGGCCCGTGGGCGGTGAAGCCGCGCTCCACGTCGGCCGCGCGCCGCTCCTCCAGCTCCGCCACGAGCTGATCGGCGTCCCCGGCCGCCGACCGCGCCCGGTAGTCAAGCGTCGGCTCCGCCTCCAACCCGAGCTCCGCCGCGCGTGCTGCGAACAGGGGCGCCAGGCGATCGACCGTCTCGCGGCGTGCGGCCATCAGTGCGATGCCATGGGAGGCGAGCTCGCGGTCCCACGACCCCAGCGTGTCAGCGCCGGCCGCGCCGGCCCGGATGCGGGCGAGCAGTGCGTTGCGCTGAGCCAGGGCGCGTGAGTACGCGGTCCGTGCCTCGGCGCGGGCGGGCCAGACGGCGGCGATCACGGCGTCGAGGTGAGCCCTGCGCGCTGCCGGTGCGCCCTTGACGAGCTCGAGGCGCTCGGGCAGGAAGACCCCGAGCAGCGGCCGGGCCGTGGCTGCCGACAGGCTGTCCACAGCCGCCCCGTCCACCCGCATCACCTTCGCCGAGGCGCCCTCCAGGCCCGCCTCGAGCAGGTGGGTGTCGCCCTCGGCTCCCTCGGTTGCCACGGTCACCCGCGCCACGGCCTGCCCCCGGCGCACCAGCTCGCGGTCGTTGGAGGTCCGCGGCGAGCGGCCCGTGCACCCGAAGTACACGGCCTCCAGCAGGTTCGTCTTGCCCGCGCCGTTGGGACCGGTGATCACCGTGAGGCCGGGCCCGACGGCCACCTCCGCGGCCGGGTAGTTGCGGAACTCCCTCAGCGTGACGGCTGTGACGCGCACGGGCGGGCGCTCCTACGCGGCCATCTAGACGTTCAGGCGGATCGGCATGACGAGGTAGATGAACCCGCCATCGTCGCCCGACTGGATCAGCCCCGGGCGCAGAGGACTGATCAGCTTCAGCACCAGTTCCTCGGTCTCGGCGCTCTCGAGGCCGTCCCGGAAGAATTCGGGGTTGAACCCGATCTCGAGTGGTTCGCCCTTGAACGGAACGGGCAGCGACTCGCTCGCCTCGCCCACGTCCGGCGTCTGCGCGGAGATCTCGACCGCCCCCTCGCTGAACGCGAGCCGCAGGGGGGCGTTCTTCTGCGCCAGCAGGCTGATCCGGCGCACCACCTCGAGCAGCTCGCTGCGATCCACCCGCAGTTCGTGCTCGTAGGACTCGGGGAGCAGCTGCTGGTAGTTCGGGAACCGACCTTCCACCAGACGCGAGCTGAGCACCACGTCGCCGGCGGCGAAGACGACCTGGTTCTCGAGCGCCGTCACGTGGATCTGCTCCGTCCCGTTCGCCGCGGCGACGCGGCCGAGCTCCTGCAGCGTCCGCGCCGGCACGTTGGCCTCCAGCGAGCCGTCGAGCGCCGGTTCCAGGGCCGTCTCCTTGACCGAGAGCCGGTAGGAGTCGGTGGCGACCATCCGCAGCTCGGAGCCGGTGGCGTTCACCAGCACCCCCGTCAGGTGCGGACGCGTCTCGTCCCGCGAGGCGCTGCGGGCGACCCGCGAGATCGTCTCGACGAACGGCGCCGCCGGCACGGTGAGCGCACCGGAGTCGGCGGCCTCCGGGAGCTTCGGGAAGTCCTCGAGCGGCAGCGTGCGCAGGTGGAACTTGGCCGAGCCGGAGATCACCTCGACGTCCTGCTGTGAGGAGCGGTACTCCAGCGAGACCGAGTCCTTGGGCAGCGAGCGGGCCACGTCCAGGAGCAGCCGGCCCGGGACCACGACCGAGCCCTCGGCCGCGATGTCGGCTTCGAGCGCGGCCCGGATACCGAGGTCGGCATCGGTCGCCTGCAGCTCCGCCTTGCCGCCGTCCAGGCGGATCAGGACGCCGGCCAGCGTCTGGATGGCACTGCGCGTGGACGCCGCGCGAGCGACCACGGAAAGCTGGGAAAGGAGCGTTTCACGGGAAACAGAGAGCTTCAACGATGTCAATCCAGTCTTGGGAGGGGAAGTAGTGGCTGTGGAGATGGGGAGAAGGGGAGGAAATGCCGGGCTGGGAGGCCGAAAGGCGCGATCGCCCGCTTGGGGACAGGGCTGTTGATTCTTACAGTCGCCACGGAGGTCACCCGCTTGGTCTCCAATTCCCGCTTGAGGCTCTCCACAGTCATCGCGAGCTCGGGGTCGTGGCGGACCGCCGTGTCGATGCTGCGTACCGCGGAGTGGACGGTCGAGTGATCGCGCCCGCCGAAGCCGCGGCCGATCTCGGGCAGGCTCTGACCGGTGAGCTGCCTGGCGAGGTACATGGCGACCTTGCGTGCCCGGGCGACCTGCGGCCGGCGATCGCGGGCGAGCAGGGCATCCGGATCGAGCCCGAACTGGATGGCGGTCGCGTCGACCACGGCGGCGACGGTGCAGGGCTCGGAGGCGGGTGGCGGCCGCAGGCGCTTGAGCAGCCGCCGCGCCAGCTCGGGCGACGCCGCCTCGCCCTTGAGCGAGGCGTAGGCCACGACCTGGATCAGCGCGGCCTCGAGAGCGCGCACGCTGCTGTCCACCCGGCCGGCGATCTCGTCGAGCAGCTCCGGGCCCGCCTCCACGGAGTCGAGCCGCGCGCGCTTCTCGAGGATCGCCCGCCGCACGGAGAGATCGGGCGTATCCACATTCACCACCAGCCCGGAGGCGAACCGCTCTCCAAGCCGCTGCTCCAGGCCCTCCAGGTCGTCGGGGCTGCGGTCGCAGGTCATCACCAGCTGTCGCCCGGAGTCCCGCAGCGCGTTGAAGGTATGGAACAGCTCCTCCTCGGTGCGCGCCTTGTCCGCGAGGAACTGGACGTCGTCGAGCAGGAGCACGTCGACGCCGCGGAAGCGTTCCTTGAACGCCGAGGTGTCCCTGGCGCGGATGGCGCTCACGAACTCGGTGGTGAACTCCTCGACCGTGGCGTAGCGCACGGTCATGCCGGACCCGAAGCGCATCACGTAGTTCCCGACCGCGTGGAGCAGGTGGGTCTTGCCGAGGCCCGGCGGGCCGTGGATGAAGAGCGGGTTGTAGGTCTGGCCGGGGAGCTCGGCCACGGCCAGCGCCGCCGCGTGGGCGAACCGGTTGCCGTGCCCGATCACGAACTGCTCGAAGGTGTACTTCGGGTTCAGCCGCGGCGCCTCGAGCGCCACCGGGACGACCGGGCTGGCGCCGTCCGACTGCCCGGGCCAGCCGGCGTCCACGATCTCCACCACGGCGTCCTCCCGGTACCCGCGGCTGGCGGCCCGGCGCACCAGGGGCAGGTAGCGATCGCGAACCCAGGTGCGGATGTGGTCGGGCGCGCGCACGAACACCGTGCGCTGCTCGAGCCCGGCCAGCTCCAAGGGCTCCAGCCAGATATGGAACGTGAAGTCGGGGACCTCGCGGCGGAGTTCCTCTCGTATCCGGTTCCAGGTGTCCTCGAGTTGCGGCAAAGGTGCTTTCGACCGCTCTCCGCGGCCGGGCAGGCGTGCTTCTTCTTGGGGAAAGGCGGGCGATTGGGGTGCCGCCGCGCCTCAGCGAAGGAGCGAGTGTACATGCGGTGAAGCGCCGCATCGCGGCCCCCGCCGAAGCCGCGAAGCGCATCACGCAAATGACGAAAAAATCCTCTGTCCGGGGCCCGACGGCCCTGAGGCCCGAGGCCTGAGGCCGGGGACCCCGGACGCGCTGCCTATACTGGCGGCGCCGTGAAGCGCACCTATCAGCCAAAGAAGCGCAAGCGCGCCCGGACCCACGGGTTCCGCGCCCGCATGCGGACCCGGGCCGGCCGCCACGTGCTTCGCCGGCGGCGCTCCAAGGGCCGCAAGCGACTCACTCCGTAGCCATGGCCTCGTCTCCGGGCGACGGCCGCTCCGGCTCGCGCCGCAAGCGCCGCCGCCTGTCCCGGAGCGGGGAGTTCGACCGCGTGTACCGCGAGGGCCGCTCGCACGCCTCTCGCTACCTCGTCCTCTACTCCTTTCCACGCGCGAGCGCGGAGGAGGGGCCGCGCCTGGGCATCTCGGTCGGGCGCAAGGTCGGCGGGGCGGTCGATCGCAACAGGGTGAAGCGGATGCTGCGGGAGTCGTTCTGGGAGGCCGCCCAGGAGCTGCCGGAGGGGCACGACTTCGTGATCGTCGCGCGCCCGGACGCGGGGCGGCTGGCGTCCGAGCGCGGCGGGGCGGGAATGGCCGAGGCGCTGGGGGAGCTGCTCGCGGAGGCCGGCATGCGCGAGGAGAGCGGCGCCGTGACCGCCCTGCGCACGATCGCGGTCGCCCCGGTGCGCTTCTATCAGCGCGCCATATCGCCCGCCCTGCCCAAACGCTGCAAGTACCATCCGTCCTGCTCGCAGTACGCGGTCACGGCCTTCCGGCATTACGGCATACTGCGAGGGCTGGTCCTGTCGGCTTGGCGCCTGCTCCGCTGCAATCCCTGGAGTCATGGCGGCGTCGACTTCGTTGAGGACCAGACGCTCTTCCGCACGCGCGCCTAAGCCATGCCCCTAGCGATCATCCCCCAGCCCTTCCTCGATGTCCTGAACGACGTCCTGTCGTTCTGGGCGAAGGATGTCTTCGGGGGCGGTGAGAACAGCTGGGGCTTCGGGATCATCATGCTCACCTTCACGATCCGGCTGCTGATCCTGCCGCTCACCTTCCGGTCGGTGAAGTCGATGCAGAAGCTCCAGGTGCTCCAGCCGGAGATGAAGAAGATCCAGGCGCGGTTCAAGGAAGACCGCCAGCGGATGAACCAGGAGATGATGAAGTTCTACCAGGAGAACAAGGTCAATCCCCTGGGCTCCTGCCTCCCGCTGCTGCTTCAGATCCCGTTCTTCATCGCCCTCTTCGAGCTGCTGCGTAGCGCGAGCTTCAAGGACGAGCTCGGGAACAACGAGAGCTTCTTCTTCATCCCCGATCTGGCGGAGCCGCTCACCGGCGAGCCGCTGATCCTGGCGTTCATGGTCGTGCTGTACGTGGGCACGCAGCTGATCGCCTCGGTGATCACGATGGTCGGCGGCGACAAGACCCAGCAGCGGATCATGTTCGCGCTGCCGTTCGTCTTCACGATCTTCATCATCAACTTCGAGGCCGGCCTGATCGTCTACTGGATCACCACGAACGTGTGGACGATCGGCCAGCAGCTCGTCGTCCGCAAGCTCTACCCCAAGCCGCAGGTGCTGGCCGAGACCGGCCATGCGGCGGACGCCGGACGACGACGGCAAGCCCGCCAAGCCGGCGCGCGGCAAGCCCGCTGCGAAGGCCGAGTCGGGCGGCGGCCGCGGCAACGGCGCGACCGCGACCAAGGCGCCGCCCGCGTCGCCGCGCAAGAAGAAGAAGCGCTCCGGCCGCCGTAGGTGACCATGGCTGCGCCCGACACCAGGATCGAGGCCGAGGGCGATTCGCTGGGTGAGGCCAAGTACGCGGCCATGAGGGAGCTGAGCACCCGGTTCCCCGGGATCACGATCGAGTGCGTGAAGTTCGAGGTGGCCGCTGAGGGCGACGCCGCGGAGGGTTCAGGCGGCGAGCGCGCCCGCGTGGTGGGCGAGGTGGACGAGGAGAGCTGGCGCGAGGCGGCCGAGGCGGACCTGCCCGCGGAGCCGGTCGAGCGGCTACGCGCCGTGGTCACGCGCGTGGTGCAGACGCTCGGGCTCGACGCGACCGTGGATGTGACCGAGACCGAGGACGAGCTGCTCGCGACGGTGGACGGCGAGGATCTCGGCCTGCTGATCGGCAAGCACGGGGCCACGATCGACGCGCTGCAGCACCTGGCGATGCGGATCGCCCTGCGCGGCGGCGAGCGCAAGCAGGTGACCGTGGACGCCGCGGGCTATCGCGAGCGGCGCGCCGAGATGCTGCACCGGGCCGCGGACCGCGCGGTGGCGGACGCGCTGAGGTACGACCGCCCCGTCGAGCTCGAGCCCATGCGTGCGCTCGAGCGCAAGGTGGTGCACAACTACCTCGCCGAGCGCAACGACGTCGAGACCCACAGCGAGGGCGACGAGCCCGACCGGCGGCTCGTCGTCACCCCGGTTCGGGCAACATCCGGCCCCTGACCGTTTCCCGTGAAACGCTGGCGACGCTGGCCGACCGGCATGGTCTGGACGGCCAGACCGTCGAGCGCTTCACCCTTCTCCTGGACGCACTCGAGGCCGAGCCCGACCCGCCCACGACCGTCCGCGCCGGAGAGGACGCGGTCGACCGGCATCTGTCCGACAGCCTCACCGGGCTCGAGGTGCCCGGGCTCGCCATGGCCGACCGGATCGCGGACCTCGGCGCCGGCGCCGGCTTCCCGGGCCTTGCGCTCGCGGTGGCCCTGCCCGAGTCGCGAATCGATCTGATCGAGTCGAACGCGCGCAAGTGCGAGGTGATCGCCCGGCTGGCCGAGGCGGCCGGGCTGTCGAACGCGCACACGATCACCGCGAGGGCGGAGGAGTGGGCCGCCGGCGAGGGCCGCGAGGCCTACGGGGCCGTGACCGCCCGCGCCCTGGCGCCGCTGGGGGTGATCGCCGAGTACGCGGCGCCCCTGCTCCGAGAGGGCGGCGTGCTGGTGGCGTGGAAGGGCTCGCGCGATGCCGACGAGGAGGAGCGCGGGGAGGGCGCCGCGCGGCAGCTCGGCCTGGGGGCTGAGGAGGTCGTCCGGGTGGAGCCGTTCGAGGGGGCGGCCAACCGCCACCTGCACGTGCTGACGAAGACCGGCCCGACGCCGGAGGGCTTCCCCGGAGGCCGGGGATGGCGCGGAAGCGGCCGCTGAAGTAAAGAGGCCTTAGGCCTCAGACCCCAGTCCGCCGGTCCCCGGTCCCCAGGGGTGAGGGTCCGGGCGGTCCTGGCAGGAACGCTCACCCGCCGAGGCCGAGGCCTGAGGCCGACTCGGCAGGACTCCGGCGTTCGCCCCCGAACCAACGCCTAGCTGTCCGACCACGAACGTAGCTTCCAACCCGATGGGTGCCGTCTACGCGATCGCCAACCAGAAGGGCGGGGTGGGGAAGACCACCACCGCCGTGAACCTCGCCGCCAGCGTCGCCGAGGCGGGCCACGGCACGCTGCTCGTGGACCTGGATCCCCAGTGCAACGCCACCGTCGGCGTGGGCCTGCCCAAGGACGAGGGCGCCAACGTCTATGAGGTCCTGGCGGACGGGCTCGCGCTGGATGCGGCCACGCGGCCGAGCGCGATCGAGAACCTCGACGTGGTGGCGTCCACGCCGGAGCTGGCGGGCGCGAACGTGGAGCTGCCGCGCATCGCCGGGTCGGAGACCCGCCTGAAGGACTCCCTCGGGGACGTCCGGGACCGCTACCTCTTCACGATCCTCGACTGCCCGCCCTCGCTCGGCCCGCTCACGGTCAACGCGCTGGTCGCGGCCGACCGCGTGCTCGTCCCGGTCCAGACGGAGTACTTCGCGCTCGAGGGGCTGGCCGGCCTGCTCGACACGCTCTCCCTGATCCAGCGCGAGCTGAATCCCAGGCTCACGGTCGCGGGCATGATCCTCACGATGCACGACGGCCGCACCCGCCTGGCGCAGGACGTCGAGCGCGAGGTGCGCCAGCACTTCCCCGAGCTGGTCTTCGACACGGTGATCCCCCGCAACGTGCGGCTCGGCGAGGCGCCCAGCTTCGGCCTCCCGGGAGTCCGCCACGCGCCGCGAAGCACGGGCTCCGCGGCCTACCTGAAGCTGGCCAAGGAGGTCGCGAGCCGTGCCTGAGCAAGATCCCAAGGGCGAGTCCACCACCCCGCCGCGCGGCATGGGCCGCGGCCTGGCGGCCATCCTGCCCCGCTCCCGGGCGGACGAGCCCGGGCTGCGCGACCTGGCGCCCGACGTGATCGAGCCCAACCCGCGGCAGCCGCGACGCGCCTTCGACCAGGACGCGCTGCTGGGGCTGGCGGAGTCCATCCGCTCGCGCGGGGTGCTCCAGCCGATCGTGGTCCGCCCCCTTGCGGGGGGCACGTTCGAGCTGGTCGCCGGCGAGCGCCGCCTGCGCGCCGCGAAGCTGGCCGGCCTCGAGCGGATCCCGGCGGTGGTGCGCGAGACCGACGACTGGGAGCGACTGGACCTCGCGCTCGCCGAGAACATGGCCCGGGTGGACCTCAATCCGATCGAGGAGGCGCGCGCGTGCGCGATGCTCGTCGAGGATCTCGGCCTGACCAAGGGCGAGGTCGGGCGACGGGTGGGCAAGAGCCGCGTGGCGGTGTCCAACCTGATCCGCCTGCTCGAGCTGCCCGACGAAGTGCTGGAGCTGATCGAGGCCGGAGCCCTCAGCGAGGGCCACGGGCGGGCGATCCTGATGGCGAAGGATCACGAGGAGCGCAAGCGCCTCGCGCGCGCCGCCCGCGATGGCGGCTGGTCGGTGCGGGAGACCGAGCGCCGCGCGAAGGGCATCGACGACGCCCAGCGAGCCGAGCCGAGCGGGCCGGTCGAGCTGCACCCCGACCTGGCGGACGCCCTCGCCGCGGCGGAGGACGCGCTGCAGGCCGCGCTGGGAGTCGACGTCCGGGTGAGGGCGCACGGGACCGGCTGCCGGGTCGAGATCGACCTCGACGGACCGGGTGACGGCATCGATCTCGCGGAGCGCCTCATGCGCCGCGAGCCGCCCGCGCGGGCACAGGCGGCTTAGAGGCGCCGAAGGCGCCGGTCACGCCGCCTGGAAGGCGGCAAGATCATCAGGGGTGCGACATGGATGTCGCACGGGCTAACCTCCGGTTCGCGGGCGATTAGCTCAGCCGGTTAGAGCGCGTCTCTGATAAGGACGAGGTCCCTGGTTCGAGTCCAGGATCGCCCACTACCCGCCGAGCGCCGCGCCGGCCACGACCGTGTCAACAACACCGTGGCGGCATGCCTGACCACCACTAGACTCTGCCCGGATGACGGAGATGGTGATCTACGGGGTCAGCTTCGACATGGTTGGAAAGCAGCCGATCGTGTTGCTGAAGACCCGCGACGGGAACAAGTTCCTCCCGATCTGGATCGGCCATCCCGAGGCGGCGGCGATCCTGATGAAGCTGCAGGGCGCCAACACCCCGCGGCCGATGACCCACGACCTGATCAACGACGTGCTGTCCGAGCTCGAGGTCGCCTGCACCAAGGTCGCGGTCACCGAGTTGCGCGAGAACACCTTCTACGCGGCGATCACGCTGCAGATGAACGGTCGCGAGGTGGAGATCGACTCCCGCCCCTCCGACGCGCTCGCGCTGGCGGTGCGCACCGGCGCCCCGATCTTCGCGGCCGAGTCCGTGATCTCGGAGTCGGCGATCGAGTTCGAGCACGAGGTCGAGGACACCGAGGAGGTCGTCGAGAAGTTCAAGGACTTCCTCGACAACGTCAGTCCTGAGGACTTTCGGGAAGAGGACGGATAGGCGTCGGCTGGCCTCGGGCTTCAGGCCTCAGACGTCTGATGTCTGATGTCTGAGGTCTCCAGAATTCGCTCGACCAGCGCGTCGAAGTCGATCCCCGCCGCTTCTGCGGCCTGGGGCAGCAGGCTGGTCTCGGTCAGGCCCGGGATCGGGTTGGCCTCGAGCACGAACAGCTCGCCGTCACCGTCGAGCATCAGGTCGACGCGACCGAACCCGTAAAGGCCCAGCAGGTCGTACACGGCCAGCGCCAGCTCCTGAGCCGTCTCCCCCACGCCCTCGGGCAGCTCCGCCGGGCACACGAACGTCGTGCGGCCGATGCCGTAGCGGGCCTCGAAGTCGTAGAAGTCCTCCTCGCGCGGGACGGCCTCCACCACCGGCAGCGCCTCGGGGCCATCCGGCCCCTCGAGCACCGAAACGGCGAGGTCCCGGCCCTGCACGTGCCGTTCGAGCAGCACCCGTCCGTCGTAGGAGAACGCCGCCACCAGCGCGGCCGGCACGTCCTGCGCGGTACGCGCGAACTTGATCCCGAGCGCGGAGCCCTGGCTCGAGGGCTTCACCACGATCGGGAAGTCGAGCCGCTCCTCGATCGCCGGCAGCGCGTCGGCCGCGCCCAGCTCCCGGAACGCGGTCTGGTTGAAGGCGAAGAAGTCGGGCGTGGGAAGGCCGGCGGCGATCAGGAGGTGCTTGGTGAGGACCTTGTCCATCGCCCGCGAGCAGGCCAGCACGCCGGACCCCGTGTAGGGGATGCCGAGGATCTCCAGGAGCTCCTGCACCGTGCCGTCCTCACCGTCGCGGCCGTGCAGGGCCACGAAGGCGGCATCGGGGGCGTCGTCGCGCATCACCCGGACCAGCTCGCTGCCCACGTCGATGCCCGTCACCTCGTGGCCGAGCCGCTCGAGCGCGTCCTGCACCCGCGCCCCGGAGCGCAGCGACACCTGGCGCTCGAGCGAGCGGCCTCCCTTCAGCACGGCGACGCGGCTCACTGCGCCCTCCGGTCGCGCTCGGCGCGCGTGGGCAGCTCCACCACTTCGCCGCCGGGCTCCCGTGGTTGCGCGCGCTCCGCCATAGGGGCCTTGATCTCACCGGTCAGGGTGCCGTACAGCTCGACCTGCTCCTTCACCACCTCGCCGATCCGGCGGATCCCCTCGCGGATGTCGTGCTCGTCAGACCCCGAGAAGTTCAGCCGCATCGCGTTGTGGCCGCGGCCGTCGAGGTAGGCGGCGCTTCCCGGGACGAACGCGACGTTGTCGGCCAGGGCGCGTGCCAGCAGGTCGTCGGTGTCGATGAAGTCGGGCAGGGTGGCCCAGATGAACAGCCCCCCGCGCGGGCGGGTCCACTCCGCCTGGGGCGGGAAGTGCTCGGCCAGGGCGTCGAGCATCGTGTCGCGCCGACGGTGGTAGATCTCGGTGAGCGAGGCCACGTACTCGCGCCAGTCGCACTGCTCGAAGTAGGCCTGCACCATCAGTTGCGACAGCGTGGAGGTGCACAGGTCGGCCTCCTGCTTGCCCAGGTTGATCTTGTCGAGCACCGGCGGCGGCGCAACCACCCAGCCGAGGCGGATACCGGGCGAGAGGATCTTCGAGAAGGTGCCCAGGTACATCACGTACACCCCGCCGTCCAGCGAATAGAGCGGCGGCAGCGGCTCGCCCTGATAGCGCAGCAGGCCGTAGGGGTTGTCCTCGAGCACGAGCAGCTCGCGCTCGGCGGCCACCTCCACCAGGCGCCTGCGCCGCGGCAGCGACATCGTGACCCCGGCCGGGTTCTGAAAGCTCGGCACGGTGTAGATGAACTTGGGCCGCCGCCCCTCCCGGTCCAGGCGGTCGAGCATGTCCTCCAGCAGGTCGACGCGCATGCCGTCGGCGTCCATGTCGATCTGGACCACGTCCGCCTGGTAGGCGTGGAACACCGGGACTGCCCCCGGGTACGTGGGCCCCTCCGCCACGATCACGTCGCCGGGATCGATCAGCGTCTTGGTCACCAGGTCGATCACCTGCTGCCCGCCGGTGGTGACCACCATGTCCGCCGGGTCCACGGACATGTCCTCGGCCCCCATCACGGCCTGGATGCAGGTCTTGGTCTCCTCGAGGCCCTCGGTGGGCCCGTACTGCAGGGCCTTGGCGCAGGACTCCTCGGCGATCCTCGCGGTCACCGCGGCGAAGGTCTCCGGCGGAAAGGTGGAGGTGTCGGGCAGGCCGCCGGCGAGCGAGATCACCTCGGGGCGGGCCGTCACCGCCATCAGGTCGCGCATGGCGGAGGACGTCATCACGCGCGTGCGCGAGGCGAACAGGGCGGCATAGCGCTCCAGATCCCGCGAGGTGGAGCGGGACGGAGGCTTGGGGGAGGGGCTCATCGTGCGTCCTCTATCGTGGCTCGGCCTTCAGCGTAAAGCTTGGAGATCCTTCCTTGAGCCTGGTTCTCGACATCGGCCAAGGCGCCGGCCTCGCCGGCGCCACCGGCGTGCGCCCGTTCCTGCCGCCCCTGCTCGCCGGCGCGCTGGCACGCGCGGACGCCGGGATCGACTTCGACGGCTCCGGCTGGCAGTTTCTCGAGAGCCCGGCCTTCCTGCTGGGCATCGTCGCGCTGGCGGTGGTGTCGTTCGCCGCCGAACGTTCGGGGGCGAACCGCGAGCTGGTCGCACGCGGGACGCTGGTCCTGGCGGTGGTGCTGGGCGCGCTGCTGTTCGCGGGCAGCCTGGCCGCGGGCGGGAGCTCCGCGATTCCGGGCATCGTGGCCGGGGCGGCCGTGGGGCTGCTGGCCTACGTGGCGGTGGGCGGCCTCCTCGAGCGCGCCGCGGCGCGGCTCGATCCCGGCGCCGCCGGCCTCATCCGCGTGTACGCCGACGGTGCCGCGCTCGCGCTCGCCGCGCTGGCGATCTTCGTCGAGCCCGCCGGGTACCTCGCGGTCGCCGCTTTCGTCGTCCTGCTCGTGCGCGGGCAGGCAGCAGGACGAGCGAAAATACGCGGGCCTGCGGATCCTGCGATGAAGAAACTCGTCCTGGCGGTGATCGACGCGCTCGACCCGCGTGCGCTGGAGCGCGCCGTCGAGGAGGACCGCGCGCCCGCGCTCAAGGCGCTGATGGAGAACGGGACCTACGTGGACGACTGCGTGTCCACCTTTCCCTCGATCACACCGGTGGCCGCGTCGGCCATCGCCACGGGCCTCGGGCCCGCGGACCATCTGGTGCCGTCGATGAACTGGTACCACCGTGGCGAGGAGCGCTACGTGGAGTACGGGTCGTCGTTCGCGGCCACGCGCGCGTTCGGCGTGTTCCGCTCGCTCCAGGACACCGTCTACAACATGAACCTCGCGCACCTGACCCAGCAGCACCGCACGGTCAACGAGCACCTCGACGACGCCGGGCTGCGCACGGCCTGCACCACGTACCTGATCTACCGGGGGCGCCACCGCCACGAGCCGTCGAAGGACTCGCCGTACAGCCGCATCGCCGAGGCGGCTCAGTTCAAGCACGCGGTCTGGGGGTCGCGGGAGCTGTTCTACGCCGACATCTTCGACTCGCGCGGGACCGGCTGCTTCTCGACCCTGGGCATGCCCGGCCAGCGCGATCGCCACGCCGGCTGCGTGGGGTCCCACCTGGTGGAGAACGACCTGTTCGACTTCCTGCTGTTCTCGTTGCCCGACAACGACACCTACTCGCACCGCGTCGGCCCGGGCGACCAGCCGGTGTCGATCGCGGAGGCCGATCGGGCCCTCAGCCGCCTGATGGACGCCGCCGGGGGCAGCGACGAGTTCTTGGCCGACCACGCCGTGATCGTGATGTCCGACCATTCGCAGAACCCGATCGCCCAGACCACCAACCTGGCGACCGAGATCGACGAACGGCGGATCCTGCTGCCGGCAGATCCGGCGCCGGAGGAGGCCGAGCTCGCGGTCTGTCCAGGCGCGCGCTCGGCGCAGGTCTACGTGCTCGACGAGGGGCGCGCTGCCGAGGTCGCCCCCGAGGTGGCGGAGGAGATGGGCGAGGTCGACGGCGTGGACGTGGTGGCGCGGATGGAGGGCGAGGAGGGACACCTGTGGAGCGAGCGCGGCTCGCTGCGCTTCCGGCCCGGGGGCGACCTTCGTGACACCCGCGGTGGCACGTGGACCGTGACGGGCGACCACGCCACGCTCGACCTCAGCGTGAGCGACGGCGTGGTCCGCAGCCGCGATTATCCGCACGCGCTCGGGCGCCTGTGGTCCGCGCTCAGCTGCACTCGCACCGGGGAGGTGATCCTCTCGGCCAAGCCCGGCCACGAGTTCGTCGACTGGGGCGGCCACGGCCACACCGGCGGCGGCAGCCACGGCTCGCTGCACGCCTGCGACTCGCTGGGGGTGCTGCTCGCCTGCGGCATCGACCTGCCCGAGCGCGAGCAGTGGTCGATCGAGGACGCCACGCCGCTCGTGCTCGAGCACTTCGGCGCGGCGGAGAGCGGATGAGCGCGCGTGTGCACACCCGCGTGCGCGAGGGCGTCCGCCGCCGCCACAACTGGGTCCAGCTGGTGAAGTTCTGCGCGGTGGGGGGGTCCGGCTATGTGGTGAACCTGGCCGTGTTCACCGTGGCGGTCGAACTGCTGGGCTTCCATCACCTGGTGGCCGCCACGGCGGCGTTCGTGGTCGCGGTGACCAACAACTTCTGGTGGAACAGGCACTGGACGTTCGGCGCGCGCGACGGCCACGCGGGCTTCCAGGCCGCGCGCTTCTTCACTGTCAGCGTGGCGGCCTTCCTGTTCGCGGCGGTGGTGCTCGAGCTGTTGGTGACCCAGGCGGGCATGCAGGAGATCCCCGCGCAGGCGATCTCGATCGTGGCGGCCACGCCGCTGAACTTCGTCGGGAACAAGATGTGGAGCTTCGGGCGCCGATTCACCTGACCCGCGTCGTCCTGGCGCTCCTGTGCCTGCTCGCCGCCGCGCCGGCGGTGGCCCAGGCTCGCCCCGAGCTGAAGCAGCCGCCCTCGCAGACCGAGGCTCCGCGCGGATATGAGCGCACCGCCAAGCAGGTGATCGCGATCGCGTCGCGGGCCGAGAAGGTGCGCGCCGAACGCCGCCACCGCCGCCTCGCACCCACCGCCTACACCCGCGGGCCGGGACGCTGGCAGGTCAGCTGGTTCGCCGACCGGCGCGAGGTGGCGCAGGTGCGGGTGGACGACTCGAGCGGCGCGATCCTCGAGCAGTGGACCGGAGATCAGGTCGCCTGGACCATGGCCCGCGGCTACGAGGGGGCGTTCGGCCGCAAGCTCAACGCGCCGTACGTGTGGATCCCGCTGTGCCTGCTGTTCCTGGCGCCGTTCGTCGACCCGCGCCGGCCGTTCCGGATCCTGCACCTCGACCTGCTCGTGCTGCTCGGCTTCGGGGTCTCGCACGTGTTCTTCAACCGGGGTGAGATCGACACGTCGGTCCCGCTCGTCTACCCCGTGCTCCTGTACCTGCTCGGGCGGCTGCTGTGGACGGGGTTCCGCCCGCGCGAGCGCTCGCGGCCGGCTGGTCCCGCTGGTCCCGCTGGGAGCGCTGGCGCTCGGGATAGTGCTGCTGGTGGGCTTCCGGGTCGGGCTCAACGTGGCCGACTCGAACGTGATCGACGTGGGGTACGCGGGCGTGATCGGCGCGGACCGGATCGTCGACGGCGACAACCTCTACGGCCCCGGGTTCAGCGACGACGTGGAGCGCGGGGACACGTACGGGCCGGCCACCTACCTGGCCTACGTGCCATTCGAGCAGGCGATGCCCTGGAGCGGGGCGTGGGACGACCTGCCGGCCGCGCACGGCGCCGCGCTGGCGTTCGACCTGCTCACGCTGGCGGGCCTGATCCTGCTCGGCTTCCGGCTGCGGCCGGGACCGGGAGGGCGTGAGCTCGGGCTACGCCCTCGGTTTCGCCTGGGCCGCGTATCCGTACGCGCTCTTCTCCCTGCAGACGAACTCCAACGACACGCTCGTGGCGCTGTTCACGCGTGGCCGCGATGCTCGGGCTCACCGTGGCCCGCCCGCGCGCCTCGGCCGCGATCCGCGGCGCGGCGGTGGCCCTGGCCGCCGCGGCCAAGTTCGCGCCGCTCGCGCTGGCGCCGCTGTTCGCCACCGCGCGAGCGGACGGCGGCTGCGCCAGGCGGTGATCTTCACCTGGCGCCTTGCGGCCGTGCTCGCGGCGACCTTCGCTGCCGTTCCTTCCCGACGGCGGGCTGCGGGAGATCTACGACCGCACCGTGGGCTACCAGGCCTCGCGCCCGTCCCCGTTCAGCGTCTGGGGCCAGCACGAGTCGCTGGAATGGCTGCAGACGGCGGTGAAGGCCGGCGGCGGTCCTGCTCGGCGCTCGCCGTGGCGCTCGTGCCGCGCCGCAAGACGCTCGGTGCAGGTGGCCGCGCTCGGCGGGCGCCGTCCTGATCGCCGTTCAGCTCGGCGTGACCCACTGGTTCTACCTCTACGTGGTCTGGTTCGCCCCGCTGGCGCTTGTGGCGCTGTTCGCGCCGTGGCGCGGCAGCGATCCGCGGCCAGGACCGCCGTCGCCGGCGCGCCCGAGCGCAGGCCGGTCGCGGCATGAAGGCTCGCGCTGGCGCTGCTCGCGGCCGGCTTCCTCGCTGATCGCGCTTCGGTCCGCAGCCCTTCGGCCGGCCCGCCGGCAGCGACCTGCCGATCTACGCCGGCTACGCCGACCAGATGCTCGACGGCGCAGCTGCCCTATCGCGACTTCGGCTTCGAGTACCCGCCGCTCGCGGCGCCGGTGATGCGCGCTCGGCGGCATCGCCGGCACGGAGCTGAGCGACTACGAGCTCGGTCTTCGGCGGTGCTGATGTTCCTCGTCGCGTGCGCGGTGGTGCTGCTCACCGGCGCGCTCGCCGCGCCGCACCGGCGGGGATCGGCGAGTGGCGCTCGTGGCGGCGCGCCGCGCCGGTGGTGCTCCTCTGCGGCGCCCTGGTTCGCACGCGCTTCGACCTGGTGCCGGTGGCGCTCACGCTCGCGCGCGCTGCTGCTGCTCTGCTCGAGCGCCCGCGCGCCGGCGCTGGCGGTGCTCGGCCTGGCCGTGTCTGATCAAGGGGTTCCCGCTGGTCGTGGCGCCGGTCGCGCTCGCCTGGCTGCTGGCCCGGGGCGAGCGCCGCGCGGCGCTGCAGGGCGCCGCCGCCCTGGCGGCGGCCCTGCTGCCGATCGGCGCCGGCGCGGCGTGGCGCTGTCGCCGGACGGCTTCGAGGACTCGCTGCGCTACCACCTCGACCGCCCGGCCCAGGTGGAGAGCTCGCCCGGCCGTGGTGCTCACCGCGCTCGAGGCGGTTGGGGTGGGCGAGGCGCGCACCGGGAGGAGCTTCGGCTCGGCGGGCGTCCGACACCCCCAGAGCGGGCTGGTGCTGGCGCTGTTCACCGGGCCTGCTCGCGGCGACGGTGGCGCTGATCGCGGGCGCCGTGACGCTGCGCCGGCCGCCCGGACGAGCGCGACGCTGGTCCTCGCGTCGTTCGCCGCGATCGCCGCGTTCGCGGTGTTCGGGAAGGTGCTCTCGCCCGCAGTTCCTGATCTGGATCGCCCCGCTGGCGGCGCTGGCGCTGGCGTGGCGGATGTACGCGCTCGCGGCCACGGTCGCGGCCGCCCAGGTGCTGACGCTCTGACGAGTACCCGCGAGCTCTACGGCAACTGGTCGCGCAGCGACCACTTCGCGGCGCGCGGTGGTCGGCGCTGCGCAACGCTGCTGCTGGTCGGCGGTGGTCGCTGCGTCGCGCTGCGCGGCGCTGGTCAGCCGGCGGAGCCGCCTCGAGAATCTGCTCGATCGACGTGGCCAGCCCGTCTTCGCCGGCCTCGACCAGCACCCCGTTGAGCCACGGGTCCACGTCCGAGCTCTCGAAGCGGACCGCGGTCATCCGCTGGAAGCGCTCCAGCGCCAGCTCCTTCTTCACGCCGATCACGCCGCCGCGGGCGCCGGTCATGCCGACGTCGGTGCAGTAGGCGGTGCCGCCCGGGAGCACGCGGGCGTCGGCGGTCGGCACGTGGGTGTGCGTGCCCACGCACGCGGTCACCCGGCCGTCCAGGTGCCAGCCCATCGCGACCTTCTCGCTGGTGGCCTCCGCGTGCATGTCCACCAGCACGTGGGTGGCCTTGCCGCGCAGGGACGCCACCGCCGAGTCCGCCTCGGCCCATGGCGAGCGGGCGGCCTCGAGGAAGAGCGTGCCGGACAGGTTCACCACGCCCAGCGCCATGCCGTCGCGCTCGATGACCGTGATCCCGCGGCCGGGGCTTCCCTGGGGGTAGTTGGCGGGACGCACGATCCGCTCCTCGCGGTCGAGATAGTCGTACACCTCCGCGTGGCGGTACGCGTGGTTGCCGAGCGTGATCGCGTCGACGCCGGCGTCGAAGATGGCGCCCGCGGTCCGCTCGGTGATGCCCACCCCGCCGGCCGCGTTCTCGCCGTTGGCGACCACGAAGTCCGGCGCGTGGCGCTCGCGCAGCGAGGGCATGAGGTCGGCCAGGGTGCGCCGGCCACACCCGCCCACCACATCGCCGATAAAGAGCAGCTTCATGGGCGGGCAACGCTACCGTGCCCCCGATGGCCCAGGCGACCGACGCCCCCGTGCTCGAGGCCGAGGGCCTCGTCCGCCGCTTCGGCGATCGCGAGGCGCTTCGCGGCGTGTCGCTGGCGGCGGGCCGCGGCGAGCTGGTCGCGGTGATCGGTCCCAACGGCGCGGGGAAGACCACCCTGCTGTCGATCCTCGCCGGGATCCAGCGCCCGGATGCCGGCAGCGTGAATCGGGCACCGGCGGAGATCGGCTGGGTGCCCCAGCAGGCGGCCGTCTACTCCAAGCTCACCGTGGCCGAGAACCTGCGCCTGTTCGCGCGGCTGGAGAAGGTGGCGGACACGGAGGCGACGGTGGACCGGATGCTCGACCTCACCGGCCTCCGCGAGCGCGCCGGCGACCAGGTGTCCACGCTCTCGGGTGGCAACCGCCAGCGCGTGAACATCGCCGTCGGCCTGCTGGGCGAGCAGCCGGTGCTGTTGCTGGACGAGCCCAGCGCCGCGCTCGACCCCCGCCAGCGCGAGCGCGTCTGGGAGTTCGTGCTCAGCCTGGCCGAGGCCGGGACGACGGTCATCTACTCCACGCACAACATCCTGGAGGCCGAGCGCCACGCCCAGCGTGTGCTCGTGCTCGCCGACGGCGAGCTGCTGTTCACCGGCTCGCCGCGCGAGCTCGAGGACACCGTGGAGGGGGAGACCGGGGGCCGCGGGGCGGACTTCGAGGAGGCGTTCGTGCTGTTCCTACGGGAGAGAGGCCATTAGATGCGCTGGCTGCTGCTCAAGGACCTGCAGATCCTGCGCCGCTCGCCGCTGCTGGTGGCCCTCCTGGTGCTCTACCCGGTGATCATCGCCACGCTGATCGGGTTCGCGCTCTCCCGCGGCCCGGACAAGCCCGAGGTGGCCTTCGCGAACCTCGTGCCCTCGTCGGCCAACGAGATCTCGCTCGGCGGCGAGCGCGTGGACCTCTCGAAGCAGGCCGGGCCGCTGTTCGACGCCATCGAGCCGGTCCGGGTGAACAGCCGCGAGGAGGCGATCCGCAAGGTCGAAGACGGAGACGTGCTGGGAGCCATCGTGATCCCGGAGGACGCCACCGAGAAGCTTCAATCGGGGCTCGAGCCCGCCACGATCGAGGTCTTCTACAACGCCGAGGATCCGGTGAAGGCCGACTTCGTGCGGAACACGATCAAGGCGCAGGTGCAGGACGCGAACAACGCGCTCACCCGGCGCCTGTCGCAGGTGGCGCTGCAGTTCCTCGATCTGATCGCGACGGGCGGGGAGTACAACTTCCTCGGCCGCGACTTCAATGTGCTCGGCCTCCAGCGCTCCGAGCGGATCCTGCGCGAAGCCCGCGCCGAGCTCCCCCCGGGATCGGAGGGGCGTAAGTCGATCGACCAGGTGATCGGCTTCGCCAAGCTCGCCCGCGAGAACCTCGACCTGTCCGACGACGTGCTCTCCTCGGTCAGCTCGCCGCTGCGCGTGAAGCAGGTGCAGCTCGACGGCGGGGCCACCCCGCTCAGCTCGTTCGCGGTAGCCCTCGCGGTGGCGGTTTCGATCATGTTCATCACGCTCCTGCTGGCGGCCGGCGCGCTGGCGCTCGAGCGGGAGGACAACGCGTTCACGCGGCTGGTGCGGGGCCTGGTCTCGCGCACCGGCCTGCTGGTGGAGAAGGCGGGGCTCGCGGCCGTCTGCTCGCTGGTCGTCTGCCTGCTGATGCTCGCCGGGCTGGGGCTGTTCGTGGACCTCCAGTGGGACCGCTTCCCCCTATGGGTGGTGGCCGTGGCCGCGGGTGCGCTGGCGTTCGCCGCGATGGGCCTGGCCGTGGGGGCGCTGACGAAGGAGGTGCGGGCGGCGTCGCTGCTCTGCGTGATGCTGTCGCTGCCGCTCACGTTCCTGGCGCTGGTGCCCTCAGGCTCGGTCTCACCCGCGCTCTACGACGTGATCCGCGCCGTATCCGCCCTCTTCCCCTTCAAGCCCACGCTGAACGCCCTGGACGCCGCCCTGAACGACGCGGGCGGGATGGGAACGGCCCTGCTGCACCTGAGCGCACTCTTCGTGGCGTTCGGAGCCGCGAGCAGGCTGGCACTAAACAGATTCGCCTGAGCCCTCACCCCTGAGGTCTGAGGTCTGAGGCCTGAGGACTGGACCTCGCCTTAAACTGCAACCGCGATGCCCTTCCCCGCAACCCGCATGCGCCGCCTGCGCCGCACCGGCCTCCTGCGCGCGATGGTGCGCGAGACCGAGCTCACGCCGGCGCACCTGGTGCAGCCGATGTTCGTGCAGCTCGGCACCGCCGAGCGCACCCCGATCGAGGCGATGCCGGGCGTGGAGCGGCTGTCGATCTCGCAGGCGGTGGAGGACGCCGGCGCCGCCCACGCGCTGGGCGTGCCCGCCGTGCTGCTGTTCGGCGTGACCGACGACAAGGACGCCCGCGCGTCCGGCGCCTACGACGACGAGGGAGTCGTCCAGCTCGCGGTCCGGGCGATCAAGGAGGCCCACCCGGAGCTCGTGGTGATCACCGACGTCTGCCTGTGCGCATACACCGACCACGGCCACTGCGGCGTGGTGCGCTAGGAGGAGCCGGCGACGGCGAGATCGACAACGACGTGTCGCTCGAGCTGCTGGCGAAGACGGCGATCTCGCACGCGCGTGCGGGCGCGGACGCCGTCGCGCCCAGCGACATGATGGACGGCCGCGTGGGCGCGCTGCGCTCGCAGCTCGACGCGGAGGACCTCAAGGACACGCCGATCGTGGCCTACTCGGCCAAGTTCGCGTCCGCCTTCTACGGGCCATTCCGCGAGGCCGCCGGCTCGGCGCCCGCGTTCGGGGACCGGCGCAGCTACCAGATGGATCCCGCCAACGCGGACGAGGCGGTGCGCGAGGCGCTGCTCGACGTGGACGAGGGCGCCGACGTGGTGATGGTCAAGCCGGCACTGCCCTACCTCGACGTGATCCGGCGCGTGAAGGAGGCCACCAAGGTGCCCGTGGCGGCCTACAACGTGAGCGGTGAGTACGCGATGCTCGAGGCCGCCGCCGCTGCCGGGTACCTGGATCGCAGGGCGGCGATCCTCGAGGCGCTCACCTCCATCCGCCGCGCCGGCGCCGACATCGTGATCACCTACCACGCAACGGAGGCGGCCGAGTGGCTGGCCTGACCCGCGAGGCGGCCGCCGTGCCGAAGGTGCGCTCGCGCAAGGACGGCGCGGCCGTGCCGCTCGACGAGCTCGACAAGAAGCTGCTCAACCTGATGCAGGGCAGCTTCCCGCTCGCGCCCCGGCCCTACGCCCACGTGGCGGGGCTGGCGGAGGTCTCCGAGGACGAGGTGATGCGCCGCGTGCAGCGCCTGATCGACGAGCGCATCATCCGCCAGGTCACGCCGATCTTCGACACGCGCGTGCTCGGCTACAGCTCGATGCTGGTGGCGGCCAAGGTGGACCCGGAGAACCCCCACCGCGCGGCGAAGGTCATCAACTCGCATCCCGGCGTGTCGCACAACTACCTCCGCAACCACGACTTCAACATGTGGTTCACGATCGCCACCGAGCCGGACTCGAGGCTCGGCCTGGAGGGCACCCTCCAGCTGCTCACCGAGCTCACCGGCGCCGAGTCGGTGCGCCAGCTGCCCACCCTCAAGCTGTTCAAGATCCGGATGGACCTGGAGATGGAGAAGGGGACCAAGGACCTGGCCGCGGCGGGGGTGGCCCTGGACCCGATGGAGCCCGACCCGATCGAGCTATCGGAGCTCGATCACGCCGTGATCCGCGCGCTGCAGGGCGACATGGCCGTGGTACCCGAGCCCTACGCGGCGGCGGCCCAGGAGATAGGCATCTCGCAGGACGATCTGCTCACCCATCTGGAGTCGATGCGCGAGCGCAAGGCCCTGCGTCGGGTCGCGGCGATCCTGTTCCACCGCCGGGCCGGGTTCTCCGCCAACGGCATGGGCGTGTGGAACGTGCCGGAGGAGCGGATCATGGAGGTGGCGCCGCTGATGGCGTCCTTCCGGGGCATCTCGCACTGCTACCAGCGCCCGACCTACGCGGACTGGCACTACTCGGTCTTCACGATGGCCCACGGCCGCAGCAAGGAGGAATGCGACGCCATCCTGGACTCGATCGCGGCCGAGTCCGGGATCGACGACCGGCGCACCCTCTACTCCTCCACCGAGTTCAAGAAGGTCCGGCTGCTCTACTTCACCGACGCGCACAAGCGCTGGGAAGCTGAACACTCCGCGTAGCCAAGCGGTCTACGCCCAGGCCGTCGAGCTGCTGCCCGGCGGCGTGAACTCGCCGGTGCGGGCGATGAAGTCGATCGGGCGCGACCCGATCTTCGTGGAGAGCGGCGCGGGGGCGGAGCTGACCGACGTGGACGGGAACGTCTACGTCGACTGGATGCTCTCCTGGGGGCCGCTGATCGCCGGGCACGCGCACCCGGCGGTGCTGGAGGCCGTGCAGCGAGCCGCACGGCGAGGCACCAGCTTCGGCGCGCCCACCGAGGCCGAGGTGCAGCTGGCGGACGAGGTGGTGCGGCGGGTGCCCTCGGCGGAGATGGTGCGGATGGTCAACTCGGGCACCGAGGCGGCCATGAGCGCGATCCGGCTCGCCCGCGCGGCCACGGGAAGGGACGAGCTGCTCAAGTTCGCCGGCGCCTATCACGGCCATGTGGACGGCCTGCTGGCCGAGGCGGGCTCCGGCCTGGCCACCGCGTCGCTCCCGGCCTCGCCGGGCGTGCCGGCCGCCCAGGCCGCGGCCACGGTGATCGTGCCCTGGAACGACCGCGACGCCGTGCAGGCGGCGCTGGCCGAGCACGAGGTGGCGGCGATCCTGGCCGAGCCCTACCCGGCCAACATGGGCCTGGTCCCGCCGCAGGAGGGCTTCCTGGCCTTCCTGCGCCAGGCGGCGGACTCCAACGGCGCGCTGCTGGTCTTCGACGAGGTGATCTCCGGCTTCCGGGTGGCGCGCGGCGGCGCGCAGGAGCGCGAGGAGGTGAGGCCGGACATCACGGTGCTCGGCAAGGTGATCGGCGGCGGCCTGCCGGCGGCCGCGTACGCCGGCCCGCGCGCGCTGATGGAACGGGTGGCGCCCGCCGGCGACGTCTACCAGGCCGGGACCCTGTCGGGGAACCCGCTGGCCACCGCGGCCGGGCTGGCCACGCTCGGCCTTCTGGACGACGCCGCCTACGGGCGGCTCGAGGCGGTGGCCGCCACGCTCGCGACGGGCCTGCGGGAGGCCGCGGAAGCCACCGGCGTGCCGATGTACGTGACCAACACCACAGGCCTGCTCACGCCGTTCTTCCACGATGGCCCGGTGACGGGCTACGAGGACGCCAAGCGCTGCGACACCGGCGTGCACGGCGCCTTCTGCCGGGCGATGCTCGAGCGCGGCGTGTACCTGCCTCCGTCTCAGTTCGAGGCCTGGTTTCCGTCGCTTGCGCACACCGACGAGCACGTCGAGCGCACCCTGCGCGCGGCTCGCGAATCGCTGGAGGAGGTGGCGGCGTGAGCACGCTCGGGCAGGTCGTCGAGGCCGTGTCCCCGTCCCTGCGCGAGCACGCGGCGCCCGACCCCGGGCCCGATCGCTTCGCCTCCGTGGTGGCCGACGAGCGGCGGCTGTTCGTGCTGGAGGCGGTCTACGAGGGCTACCTCCTGCACTACGGGGAGCCGCGCGCGTTCCGGGGGATGGACCCCGACCTGCGCCTGCTGGCGGGCGACGCGCTCTACGCGCTGGGGCTGTCGCGGCTGGCGGAGGACGGTGACCTGGAGGCCGTGGCGGAGCTCTCCGACCTGATCTCGCTCACGGCTCAGGCGCAGGCCGAAGGCCGGGTGGAGGACGCCGAGGCGGCCTGGCTGGGCAGCGCCGAGAGACTGGCGCAATCCCCATAGGCAAGCGACTTTGTGACGCCCGTAGCCATGTTGCAACTATTCTTCGCCGCCCGGTTCAATACGTAGCTCACCTTGGCCAAACCGCCCTCCAAGAAATCGAAGCGAAAGTCCCGCTACACCGCCGATCGCGGCGTGGCCGGGGCGTTCGAAGGCGAGACCATGACCCGCCGCGGGCTGATGACCGGCGGGGCGCTCGCATTCGGCGGCATCGCGACCGCCGCCTTCGGGCTGCCCGCGCTGGGCTTCGCGCTGGGCCCGATGTTCGAGGACGGCACCCCCGACCGCTGGCAGGACGTGGGCGCCGAAGCCGACTTCAACCCAGAGACCTACGTGCCCAAGGTCATGAACATCGTGCCCGAGATCGGCGAGGCCGGGAAGACCACCGTGTACGTGCGCAAGTTCGACGCCGCGCGCGACACCAAGCGGAACAAGGACCTGCCCTACGTCGCGATCTCCACCCGCTGCGCGCACCTGGGCTGCCCGGTGCGCTACATCCAGGCGTCGCAGCGCTTCGTGTGCCCGTGTCACGGCGGCGTCTACGACTTCGAGGGCAAGGTGGAGGGCGGCCCGCCTGTCCGCCCGCTCGATCGCTTCTACACGCGCGTGGTCAACCGGCGCGTCCAGGTGGGTGAGCGCTTCTCGGTGAACTCCGAGCTCGAGCGGTTCTCTCCCCGCGATCCGTCGAACCACCTCGACGGCATCTGGCAGTACCTCTACCCGTCGAGGCCAAGCACATGAGCAAGCTCACGCCGCGGCCCCTGCCCAAGACAGTCCGCCCCGCTCCGCCTCGGCCGGGCGAGAGGGACACGCAGGACGGGCGCAAGCCGTCGACCGGCGACAAGGCCAAGGCGGGCGCGGCCGAGGGTGGGGCCCACGTGGTCGGCTGGCTCGACGAGCGCACCGGCGCCAGCCCGATCTCCCGGGCGCTGCTCTACCGCAAGGTGCCCAAGGGCACCAACTGGTTCTACACCCTGGGGTCGGCCACGTTGTTCGCCTTCGTGTCGCAGGCGGTCACCGGCGTGTTCCTGGCGATGTACTACAACCCGGATCCGGCCCGCGCCTACGAGTCCACGTCCTACATCACCAACGAGGTGTTCCTCGGCGAGCTGGTGCGCGGCATGCACCGCTGGGGCGCCACGGTGATGATCGTCCTGCTCTTCCTGCACATGGGCAGGACGTTCGTGTTCGGCGCCTACAAGTACCCGCGTGAGCTGAACTGGATCATCGGCGTGATCCTGCTCGTGCTCACGCTGGCCATGGGCCTGACGGGCTACCTGCTGCCGTTCGACCAGCGCTCGTTCTGGGCCACCGTGGTGGGCGTGAACATCAACGCATCCGGGCCGATCATGGGGCCCTACCTGGCCGACTTCATGCGCGGCGGCGCCGAGTTCGGCGCGGCCAGCCTGAGCCGCTTCTACGCGATGCACATGCTGCTCATCCCCGGCCTGATCGCCGCGCTGATCGCCGCGCACCTGTTCCTGGTGACGAAGCTGGGCACCACCGCCCCGCCGTGGCTCAAGGCGGAGAAGAAGGAACTGCAGAAGGAAGAGATCTGATGGCCGCTGGCGCGCTGCAAACCGTCGCCTGCCTGCGTCATCGGTCGCTCGCCTGCGATGCAGGCGTCGCTCCCTGCTTCCTTGGCATGCTCGGTTTTCGCGGCCAGCGGCCATCAGAGGATCTGGCATGAACGCTCGGGAGCGTGAGGAGTACCTCCGCGAGTATTCGATCCTGAAGAGCCAGGGGAAGCCCTTCTTCCCCTACGCCGTCGCCAAGGACGGGGCGATGGCCTGCATCACGCTCCTGGTGATCATCGTGATGGCGATCCTGTTCGGGGCCGAGCTGGGCCCCAAGGCCGATCCCACCACCACCACCTACTCGCCCCGGCCCGAGTGGTACTTCTTCTTCCTGTTCGAGCTGCTGCGCGTGATCAAGCCGCCGGAGCTCACCTTCCTCGCCACCATCGGCATCCCCACGATCTGCCTGATGCTGCTGATCCTGCTGCCGTTCTACGACCGCAGCGCCGAGCGGCATCCGCTCAAGCGCCCGATCGCCATGGTGGGCGCGGTCGCCACAGTGGGTGCCATGACCTACCTCAGCGTGCTCGGCGCGATCGCCGGGCCCCCCAGCGAGATCGAGATCGATGTGGCGTCCAAGTACGAGGAGGGCAAGGCGGTCACGGCCGCATCGGGCTGCCTGGGCTGTCACAAGATCGGTGAGAACGGCAACACGCTCGGCCCGAACCTGACCGAGATCGGCGATCGGCTCGGCAAGGACGCGATCGCCCGCACGCTCGTGAACCCGACCTCGCCGATGCCCTCCTACGCCTCGCTGCGCGAGAACGAGCCTGAGCAGTTCGACCAGATGGTCGAGTTCGTGTCCTCGCTCAAGAAGGAGATGCCCGAGGAGGACGGGAGCGCCGAGAGGCAGCCCGCAGAGGCGTCCCCGTAGCCGCCGTGAGCTCGCCCCCGGCGGGGACCCTGCCGGAGACCCAGGTGCGCGCGATGTTCGACCGCATCGCCCGCGTGTACGACCGGATGAACTCGGTCATGACGGCCGGGATGCACCATCGCTGGCGTGGGCGCGCCGCGGACCTGGCCCGGCTGTCGGCCGGCGACCGCGCGCTCGACGTGGCCACCGGCACCGGCGACCTGGCGATCGAGCTGGAGCGCCGTACCGGGCCGGGTGGCGTGGTCGGGATGGACTTCTCCGAGGCGATGCTCGAGATCGCCAGACGCAAGGCGCCCGGGATCACCTTCGAGCCCGGGAACGCGCTCGAGATGGCCTATCCCGACGACTCCTTCGATGCCGCGACCGTCGGCTTCGGCGCGCGCAACTTCTCGGACCTGCACAGGGGGCTCTCCGAGATGGCCCGGGTGGTCAAGCCCGGGGGGCGGGTCGTGGTGCTGGAGATCACCACCCCACAACGGCCGCCGCTGTCGTGGTTCTTCCGCCTGTGGTTCGACCGGATCGTCCCGGGCCTCGGCCGGCTGGCCGGGGACCCGGACGCCTACAACTACCTGCCGAGCTCCGTGCGCCGGTTCCCGGGCCCCCGTGAGCTCGGGGCGCAGCTCACGGCGGCGGGCCTGACCGACGTGCGCTGGGTGCTCACCGCGGGCGGGATCATCGCCATCCACTCCGGCACGGTGCCCGAGCGGTGACCGCGCCGGCGCAGCTCGTGTCGGTGCTGGAGGCCGGTGGGCCGTCGTTGTCGCGCCAGCTGGAGCGCACCGAGGCGCGGCTGGCCGAGGTCGCGGGCTCCCACGGCGCGGAGCTGGCGCGCCATGCCGCGGGGACGCTGGCCGCGGGTGGCAAGCGGCTGCGTCCGGTGCTGGTGTTCCTGTGCGGCGGGGACGGGGCCGCCCTGCTGCCCGCGGGCGTCGCCGTGGAGCTGCTGCACATGGCGACCCTCGTGCACGACGACGTGCTCGACCAGGCGCCGCTGCGGCGCGGCAAGCCCACCGTGTTCGCCACCGACGGCCGCGGCGCGGCCACCGCCACCGGCGACCTGCTGTTCTCACGGGCGTTCGCCGAGCTGGCCGCCACCGGCAGCGAGGCCGCGGTCGCGGCGCTGTCGTCGGCGTCGTCGGCCCTGGCGCGCGGGGAGCTGATGCAGCGAGCGGACGCCTGGTCGGACTCGGTGACCCCCGAGCGCTACCTGCAACGCTGCGAGATGAAGACCGCCAGCCTGTTCTCGGCCGCATGCCGGCTGGGTGCGGTGCTGGGCGACGCGCCGGCCGCGGAGGCCGCTCTCGCCAGCTTCGGCCGCCGCGTGGGCCTGGCGTTCCAGATCCTCGACGACGTGCTCGACGTCTCGGGCCCCATCGAGCGCACCGGGAAGCACCGCGGAACCGACCTGCTGGACGGCACGGTCACACTGCCGCTGATCGTGGCCCGCGAGCGAGATCCCGAGCTGAGGACGATGGACCTGAAGCAGGCCGTCACCGACGCCGGCCGAAGCGGAGGCCCTCTGCGACCGGATCGCAAGGACCGGGGCCCTGGACGAGTCAAGGGAGCGGGCGATGGTGCACGTGGCGGAGGCAAAGTCGGCCCTCACCGGCGCCGAGCTGCCACCAGAGCGAGCCCGCGCGCTCCACCTGGTGGCAGACGGCGTGGTGGAGCGCTACGCCTGAGGCCTGAGGCCTGGGACGAGGCCCGAGGCCTAGAAGTCCTCAGGAAGAATCGCGCCGCACTCAAGCGCCGCGGCAAACGCGTCCACCTCAGCGGCCATGTTGGCCCGCGTCAGGCGGCGAAGATCGGCGGTCAGGGCGTCGGTGGCCATATCCAGGCGCTCGTCGAAGGCGTCGACGGTCTCCTGGGCGAACACGCCCTCGCGGATGTGCTCGCATTCGGGGCATCGCAGCACCACTTCCCAGGCGTCGCCCTGAGCCTCCTCCCAGCCGGTCGGGTAGACCAGCTCGGAGTCGCACTCGGTGCAGACGTGGAGCGCCTGGTCCGGCTCGACCGCCGGGCCAAATCCCGAAGCGGACTCGGGCTGCTCGACGGCGTCCTTGAAGTAGACGACCTCGATCGTCTTGCCGCTCGGGAGCTGCACCCGCTTCACGTAGTGGGACTGCTCTTCCATACCCTGTTTATCGGTCCCCATCCCGGGGACTTGAGGGGTGTCCGCCCAACCCGCGAATAGACTGCGGCGCCCGTGGTTCTCAGCGATCGCACCATCCGCTCGGAGATCGACTCGGGCCGCATCGTGATCGATCCCTTCGATCCCGCCCTGGTGCAGCCGTCCAGCATCGACGTGCGCGTGGACCGGCGCTTTCGCGTGTTCCACAACGCGCGCCATCCCTACATCGACGTGCGCAAGCCCATGGAGGACCTCACCGAGCTGGTCGAGGCTCAGGAGGGCAGGCCGTTCATCCTGCACCCGGGCGAGTTCGTGCTGGGCCAGACGCTGGAGCGGGTGACCCTGCCGGACGACCTGGTCGCCCGCCTCGAGGGCAAGAGCAGCCTGGGCAGGCTGGGCCTGCTGATCCACTCCACCGCGGGTTTCGTGGACAGTGGGTTCTCGGGCAACCTCACGCTCGAGCTGTCGAACGTGGCCAACCTCCCGATCACCATCTACGAGGGGATGCCGATCGGCCAGATCTCCTTCATGCGGATGGACGGTCCGGTGGAGCACGCCTACGGGTCGACCTCCACCACAGCAAGTACCAGGGCCAGGCGGAACCGACACCGAGCCGCTTCTACGAGAACTTCGACGAAGACTCCGGCTGACGGATTCGGCATCGTGCCGAATCCGTAAACGAATGATCCGGCCGCTGGTGGCGGTGCGAAGGAAACCCACCGATACCATGGAAGGCGCCCCGACTAGGAGTTTCAATGCCGAACATCGGCCCGCTTGAGATCATCATCGTCCTCGTAATCGTGCTCGTCATCTTCGGGCCGAAGCGGCTGCCCGATCTCGGCCGTTCGCTCGGAACCAGCATGCGCGAGTTCAAGGACTCCGTAACCGGCAAGGGCGACGACGACGACAAGCAGATCGACTCGGGTGACGAGAAGCCGGAGCCGGTCCAGGCCGAGAAGCCCGAGGCCACCACCCCCGCCGGCGGCCAGAGCTCCTAGGGCTCCAGGGCGCACGAGGGAAGGAGGACGCGGCCCGTGCCGCGCGTCAGGCCGATCGACCACGAGGACCGACTGACGCTCGTCGACCATCTCGACGAGCTTCGGACGCGGATCATCATCGCGCTGGTCGCGCTGGGCGTGACCACGTCGCTGTGCTTCTGGCAGAACCACCTGATCCTCGAGATCGTCAACGAGCCGCTTCCGGAAAACCTCCCGGAGCCGATCACCTTCGGGGTCACCGAGCCGTTCACCACCACGCTCACCAACGCCGCCTACTTCGGGATCCTGCTCGCGCTGCCGGTGATCCTCTACCAGGTCTACGCGTTCGTCCTGCCGGCCTTCAGCCCGCAGGAGCGCCAGGTGGCGACGCCGGCGATGCTGATGGTGCCGCTCCTGTTCATCGCGGGGGTCGTCTTCTGCTACTTCGTGGTGCTCACGCCTGGCCACCGACTTCCTGCTCAGCTTCAACGGCGACGAGTTCAACACCCAGGTCCGGGCGCGCGACTACTACAGCTTCGTGACCCTCACGATGATCGCGATGGGACTCGGGTTCCAGGTGCCGGTGGCGATCATCGCGCTGGTGCGCCTCGGCATCACCACGCCGGAGAAGCTGCGCAAGAACCGCCGCTACGCGATTCTCGTGATCGCGATCGTGGCGGCCTTCCTGCCGACCATCGACCCGGTCACGCTGATCCTGGAGATGATCCCGCTGATCCTGCTCTACGAGATGAGCATCTGGCTGGCCACGGCGCTCGCCAAGCGAGACGCCCGCGCTGGCGAGCCCGCCGGGGCCGAGTCCGGCTAGCTAGGCTGCGCCGCTCATGCTGTTCGATCTCCAGGGCAAGCGCCGCCGCGCGGTGCAGGCGACCTACCTCACACTCGCGGTCCTGATGGGCGGAGGACTCGTGTTCTTCGGCATCGGCGGCGAGGTCTCCGGCGGTCTGTTCGACGCTTTCTCGGACCGCAGCGATAGCGGGGGCGGCAACGACGCGCTCGAGAAGCGGATCGAGCGCAACGAGAAGAAGGTGGCGGCCTCGCCTGCGAGCGCCGAGGCCGCGCGCAAGGCGCTGGTGCGCGACTACTACCAGCTGGCCGTGGCCCAGACGACTGCCGAGAGCACCCAGTTCCCCGACGACGCCAAGGACGACCTCGCGCGGGCGGCGGCGAACTGGCGCGCGTACGTAAAGAGCGAGCCGGAGAAGCCCGACGCGTCGCTGGCCAACGTGGCGCTTCAGGTCTTCGACCCGACGGCCCTGAACAAGCCGAAGGAAGCGCAGGAGGCGGCCCGCCTGATCGCCGAGGCGCGCAACAACACCAACGCCTACCTCAACCTCATCCAGTACGCCGCGCTCGCCGGTGACACGCGGACGGCCGACCTCGCCGCGCAGAAGGCGGTGGATCTCGCACCGAAGGACCAACGTAAAGAGGTGAAGGAGCAGGCGGACCAGTTGAAGAACCCCCAGGCAGCGGGTGCCGGGGGGGCAACACCACAGCAGTAGCCGGTTGGCGTAAGGTTCGCCGGAGAACGCCGCTCACGGGCACCGCCCGTCGCGGCTGACAGGGACAGGAGCAGATGAACTTCCATATCCAGGACGAGGAGATCGACGCCCAGACGCACGTGATCGAGTTGGGCGGAGAGATCGACCTCTACACGGCGCCAGAGTTCAAGGAGCGGATGGTCGAGCTGATCGAGGGCGGCAAGAAGCACATCGTGGTCGACCTCAGCAAGGCCACGTTCATCGACTCCACGACGCTCGGCGTGCTTGTCGGCGGCGTGAAGCGGCTGCGGCCGTCCGGGGGGGCGCTTGCACTGGTCTGCACCGACCAGAACATCACGAAGATCTTCGAGATCACCGGGCTGGACCGGGTGTTCCCGATCCACGAGAACCGCGAGGCGGCGCTCGACTCGCTCAGCTCCAAGGCTGAGTAGTCAGGCGGCCCGGCGGCAGCCGGGCGCCACTAGGCGCTGTCGAGGATGCCCTTGAGCTCGTCCAGGGCCGCTTGTTCCGAGTCGCTGATCGGTTTGCCTCCGATGCCCACGAAGCCGCCTTCCTTGTGAGCTTCGGCTGCCGCCTGGGCAACAGCCAGGACGAACGCCTTGTAGGCCTCCACGTCTTCCGGAGATCCCTTCTCGCCGAGGATCCCCAGCGCCTCGCGGAGGCGGTCGCCGCTGGCGGCGGCCAGGTCACCGGCGCCCTGCAGCCGCTGCGAGTCGATCGAGGGCGGTGAGGACACCAGCGCGTCGAGCAGTTCGCTGTGGCCCTGGTTCTGGCGCGCCTCCGTGTACACCTTCCCCATCGCCAGGCTCTCGCGGATCTTGCCCCCGCGCTCGGCCAAGATGACCCGCATGCCCGCCAGCACCGGGCCCTCCACGACGGTGGACCACTCTTCGGCGTTGAAATCAGCCTTCTTCGCCATGCTAAATGGGCCGTGTAGGGATCGAACCTACGACCTTGAGATTAAGAGTCTCCTGCTCTACCAGCTGAGCTAACGGCCCTGATGCGACGGGAAGGCTAGCGAAGGCCGACGTAGCGCAGGTAGGCCCGCAGCACCCGCCGCCGAGCGATCGTGCGGCGGGAAGTCACGCCGATGAAGCGCACCTTCCCGCGCCGCACTCCGAACAGCCGCGGGCTGCGGCGATTCGCCCTGATGAGCGTCCGGCTGAGTGCGCGCCGGCGAGGGTAGGAGCGGCGCAGGATGCTCGTCCTGCCGCCCGGGCGCACGCGCCGGTTTCCGTGCCCGGCGGCCGTGGTCGTCACCAGCGCCACCCGGCCCTTGCGGTCGAAGGTGGCGGACACCCGTCCCCTGCTGCCCTTCACGCACCAGTGCCACGCGCGCTTCGTGCGCCGCCGTGGCGTGGGCACCCGGCGCAGCAGCGCGGCGCGGGTCATCCCCAGCCGCACGCGGCCGATGTTGCGCGGCCCGATCGGCGACCGGCGCGCGAGGCAGCCGGCGCCGACCGCGGAGGGCCACACCCGGTCGCTCACGCGCAGGTTGTAGAAGCCGCTCACGCCGTCGGTGAACCACACCTCGCGCCGGTCGCGCACCACCGAGGGCTTGGACATCGCGAAGCTGCTCCCGTCGAAGCCGTTCTCGAACTGGCTCCGGCTGGGCGGCACGTAGTAGGCGATCTCCTTCGGCTTGCGCAGGTCGCTGATGTCGAACACGCGCAGGCCCGAGGCGATGAACGAGCAGGCGACCACCGTCGGGTCCTTCGGGGTCGACACGTCGCAGTAGTGGGCGGCGTACCCCTGAACCGGGCTGCTGGCGCCGGGGTCGTCCGCGGCGGCCTTGTGATCGGCCGGCTGGTTCACCTGCAGCCGGAGGTTGGACACCACCTTCGGCGCCCGCTCGTCGGAGATGTCGATGATGCGCGCGGCGCCCACCTCGTCGCTGTTGCCGCCTCCGGACGTGCCCTGCGTGTACTCGTCGGTCTCCATCAGGTAGGGCTTGCCGCGGACCGTGAACGGGATCGCGTTCTGCGGGATCGACGCCGCGCGCCAGGTCAGGCGGCTGATCTCGCGCGCCTGCGGGTTCGCCTTGCGCGCCTGGATCTCGCTGGTGTCGAGCACCACCAGCTGCCCGTCCGTGTCGGCGAGGTAGGCGCGCCTGCCGTCGTCGTTCAGCGACATCCCGTGGGAGGTGATGTTGCCGTGCCAGATCGAGTGCGGGTCCTTGGGGTCGGTCACGTCGATGGCGGAGATCGACTCCGTGGCCGTGGAGGTGGCGTAGAACGTCCTGCCGTCGCGGGCGAAGCCGCTCTCGTGCCCGAGGCGGGCGACGGGCCTCGTGGACTGCAGCTTCGGGTGCCTGCAGTCCTCGTGCGCGTCGTAGATCGAGACCAGGCCGGGATAGGTCGTGGGGTTGCCGAGCACCGCGGCGAGCAGGCCGCGCCTGGGGTTCAGCGCGAGCGACTCGTGCGGCGAGTCCATCGGCGAGCTCGGTGAGCGTGGCCGTCTGCACCGGCTTGCGCGGGTTCGACATGTCGAGCACGGCCACGCCCTGGGAGTCGCCCGAGAGCTTGAGCGCGTTGCCCGGGAACAGCAGCGCGGTGTCGTAGAACGCGCACTCGCGCCCGCGGGAGTCGATGTAGCGGTGCACCTTGAACCCGCCCGAGCTGCCCTGGCGCCCGATCAGGCTGACGTTGCAGTGGAGGCCCTTCGCGTTCGAGCCCTCCGGCACGCGCCCCTGGATACCGGGCTCACGCCGCGAGCCGGGCAGGCAGTCCGCGCGCGGCGTGGCCACGAAGGGGGCTCCGCCCGGCGGACGGTGGGCACGCCGGGGGGCGTCTGCCCGCCCCCCTGCCCCAGCGACAGCAGGTCGTTGAGCGGGCTGAGCTGGCCGGTTGCGGCAAGGGGGGTGACGGCGAACATGATCGCCAGCAGCGCCAGAGGCAAGACCCCACCACGTCTCCGCACGCGGCGAAGCTAACACGAGACCCGCGTGCTAAGCGTCGGTAACGAAATCCACCGAGCGCTCTAGCCCGGTGAGCGTGAACAGGCGGCGCAGCGTCGCGCTGGGGTTGGCCACCTGGATCGAGCGGCCGGACCGCTCCGCGCGGCGCGCCATGTCCACGATCGCGCGCAGCCCGCCGGCGTCGATGAACTCGAGGTCGTGCACGTCGAGCACCAGGCGGTTGGGGTCATGGAGGTCGGCAACAGCTTGCTCGAAGCTCGGCAACGTGGCGCGATCGAGCTCGCCGGTGACGGCCAGCCGGACCCCTTCGCCGCCCTCGTCCGTGAGGCTGCAGCTGAATGGGGAGAGGGTTCCGATGGCGCCACTCTAGGGGCGGTTGGGTGCCCGTGCCACGGAATTTTTCCGCAATCTGCAGTATGAAGGCCCGGTGAACGAGGAACTCGCGACCCTCAACGGGGTGACCGCGCCCGCGGGGCAGACCTCCGTGCCCGTCACGGAAGAGGGCTTTCTGCGCGGCGACGGCGCGTTCGAGGTGGTCCGCGTCTACGGCGGGGTTCCGTTCCTGCTGGACGAGCACCTCGACCGCATGGAGCGCTCGGCCGCGAACCTGCGGCTGGAGGGAGGGCTGCAGCGACCGCAGTTCGAGGAGGAGGCGACCGCGCTGCTGGCGGAGCGCGATCCGGCCGGCTTCGAGCGGCTGCCTGCGGCTGGTGCAGACCCGCGGGGGCCATCGGCTGCTGATCACCGAGCCGCTGCCCCAGCCGCCGGAGCGGCTGCGCTGCGCGTTCGTCACCTACGCGCCCACGCGGGTGCTCGACGGGGTGAAGTCGCTCTCGTACGCGGCCAACATGCTCTGCACGCGGATCGCGAAGGAGCGCGGGTTCGACGAGGCGCTGCTGGTGACCCCCCACGGCCGAGTGCTGGAGGCGCCCACCTCGTCGCTGTTCTGGGTCGACGCCGCCGGCCGGCTGTGCACCCCGCCGCTCGACGACCACATCCTCGCCTCGATCACCCGCGCCCACCTGCTCGATCTGCTCGACGTGGAGGAGCGCTCGGTCGACAAGGAGGAGCTGCTCGGGGCGCAGGAGGCGTTCATCGCGTCGACCACGCGCGAGGTGCACTCGATCTCCGCGATCGAGGAGCGCGACTTTCCCGAGACCGGGGAGGTCACGCGCAAGGCGGCGGCGGCGTTCCGCGCCCACGTGGAAGAGATCCTCCGTTCGCAGGCACCGCCTGCTCACTAACGGCGCTAGCTTGAAGATCCTCACCGTCATAGGCAACCGGCCCCAGTTCGTGAAGGCCGCCGCGGTCTCACGCCTGCTGCGCGAGGAGCACGAGGAGGAGATCGTGCACACCGGGCAGCACTACGACGACGAGCTCTCGCGCGTGTTCTTCGACGAGCTCGGAGTGCCCGCCCCCGATCGGGAGCTGAACGCCGGCGGCGGCTCGAACACGGAGCAGACCGCGCGGATCCTCGGCCTGCTGGAGGCGGTGCTGGCCGAGGCAACACCTGACCTCACCCTCGTCTACGGCGACACCAACTCCACGCTCGCGGGCGCGCTGGCCGCGGCCCAGGCGGGCGTTCCGGTGGCCCACGTGGAGGCCGGCATGCGCTCGTTCGACCGCTCGATGCCCGAGGAGCTGAACCGGGTGCTCGCCGACCACGCGAGCGACCTGCTGCTCTGCTCGACCGATACGGCCATGGCGAACCTCGATCGCGAGGCCGCGCGCGGTGAGGCCCACCTGGTGGGGGACGTGATGGCGGACGTGTCGCTGGCGTTCCGCGCGATCGCGGAGGAGCGAAGCACGATCCTGGAGGACCGCGGCCTGGAGCCCGGCGCCTACGTCGCCCTGACGGCGCACCGCGCCGGGAACGTGGACGATCCCGCGCGCTTGACCCGCCTGGTGGAGCTGATCGAGGCCCTGCCGGTGAAGACCGTGTTCCCCGTACATCCGCGCACCCGGGCACGGCTGGACGCCGCCGGGCTGTCCGGCCGGCTCGAGGCGGCCGCCCACGTGGAGCTCACACCCCCGCTCGGCTACCTCGACTTCATGAAGCTCGCCATCCACGCCCGGGCGGTGCTCACCGACTCCGGCGGAGTGCAGAAGGAGGCCTACCTGCTGGGCGTCCCGTGCGTGACCCTGCGCGACACGACCGAGTGGGTCGAGACGGTGGAGGCGGGCTGGAACACGCTCGTCGACCTGGACGCGGAGGGGGCGGTGGCCGCCCTCGAGCGGCCCAGCGCCCGACGGGGAGCGTCCCGAGCTGTACGGCGGCGGTCGCGCTGCGGAGCGGATCACCAGCGTCCTTCGCACCTACACTTCTCCGCGATGAAGATCGGAATAGTTGGGCTCGGGTACGTGGGGCTGCCTCTGGCGATCGCATTCGCCGAGGAGGGCCATGACGTCGTCGGCGTGGAGGCCGACCCGCGCCGCGTTGCCGCGATCGGCCGTGGCGAGAGCTACGTGGAGGATGTCTCCTCGGAGCGGCTGGCGGCCGTCGCCGACCGGATCACCGTGGGCTCCGGCTACAACGATCTCGCAAGGACCGAGGCCGTTCTGATCGCGGTGCCGACGCCCCTCACGCGCAATCGCGAGCCGGATCTCGGGGCGCTCGTGTCCGCGGGCACGTCGCTGGCGGGCGTCGTGCAGCGCGGCCAGCTCGTGGTGCTCGAGTCCACGACCTATCCGGGCACCACCCGCGATCGGCTGGTGCCGCTGCTCGAGGAGTCCGGACTGGCGGCCGGCCGGGACTTCCACGTGGCGTTCTCGCCGGAGCGGGTGGATCCCGGCCGCACCGACTACACGCTGCGGACCACGCCGAAGGTGGTCGGCGGCCTCACGCCGGCATGCCTGGAGCGCGCGGTGGCCCTCTACCGGACGGTCTGCGACGAGGTCGTGGAGGTGTCCGGCCCGGAGTCGGCCGAGCTGTCGAAGCTGCTCGAGAACGTCTTCCGGTCGGTGAACATCGCGCTGGTGAACGAGCTGGCCATGCTCTGCGACCGGATGGGCATCGACATCTGGGAGGTCGTCGATGCGGCGGCCACCAAGCCGTACGGCTTCATGCGCTTCGACCCCGGCCCCGGCATGGGCGGCCACTGCCTGCCGGTCGACCCCTTCTACCTCTCGTGGAAGGCGCGCGAGTACGGCCAGCCGACGGAGTTCGTGGAGCTGGCGGGCGAGGTGAACCAGCGGATGCCCGAGTTCTGCGTGGAGCGGATCTCGCGCGCGCTCAACGATCACTCCAAGCCGGTCCGCGGCTCACGGGTGGCGATCCTCGGGGTGTCGTACAAGCCCGGCGTGGGCGACCTTCGCGAGTCGCCGGCGTTGAAGATCATGCACCAGCTGCGCGAGCGCGGAGCCGACCTCGTCTACCACGACGACTACCTGGCGGACCTGCCCGAGCTGGAGCTGGCGTCCGAGCCGCTGGAGGCGGCGCTCGCCGACGCCGACTGCGCGGTGATCGTGACCGCACACCCGGAGCTCGACCTCGAGGCCGTGGTGGCCGGCTCGCCGTTGGTGGTGGACTTCCGCGGCGTCACACGAGGGATCGAGGCGCCGAACCTGGTGCGGCTGTGAGCGAGCCCGTACGGGTCGGGGTGGTGGGGCTCGGCTACTGGGGCCCCAACCTCGCCCGCAACTTCGACGGGCTCCCGGGCGCCGAGCTGGCCTGGCTGTGCGACGCCTCGCCCGATGTGCTGGAGCGCGTGGCGGCCGCGTTCCCGGAGGCCCGCGCCTCCGGGGACCTGGACGAGCTGCTCGGCGATCCCGGGCCTCGACGCCGTGGCCATAGCGACGCCGGTGCCCACCCACGCCGGGCTCGCCGAGAAGGTGCTCGCGGCCGGCAAGCACTGCTTCGTCGAGAAGCCGCTCGCCCAGTCGGCCGCCGACGCCGAGCGGGTGGTGGAGGCCGCGGCCGACGCCGGGCGGGTGCTGATGGTGGGCCACCTGCTCGAGTACCACCCCGGGCTCGAGCGCCTGGGCGAGATCGCGGCGGCCGGCGAGCTCGGCGACATCCACTACATCTACGGCAACCGCCTCAACCTCGGCAAGCTGCGCGCTGAGGAGAACGCGCTGTGGAGCCTGGGCGCCCACGACGTGTCCGTGGTGCTGCGGCTGGCGGGCGAGGAGCCTGACGAATGCACGGCGGTGGGCGAGTCCTACATGCGTGAGGGGGTGGAGGACGTGGTCTTCTGCTTCATGCGCTTCCCCTCCGGACTGGCGGCGCACCTGCACCTCTCCTGGCTCGACCCGCACAAGGAACGGCGGTTCACGGTGGTCGGCTCCAAGAAGATGGCCACGTTCGACGACATGGAGCTCGAGCGCAAGCTCACGGTCTACGACAAGGGCTTCGACGAGGACTTCAGCTCCTACGGCGAGTACATCGCCCGCTCCGGAGACGTCCACAGCCCGCGCGTGCCCAACCACGAGCCGCTGCGGATCGAGTGCGACCACTTCGTGGAGTGCGTGCGCGAGGGCGCCACGCCGCGGTCTGACGGGCAGAGCGGCCTGCGCGTGGTGCGGGTGCTCGAGGAGCTGCAGCGCTCGCTCGACGGGAGCCGGCGTGCTCAGACCGTCTGATCGCGCCCCGGGGCTGCTCCTCGGCGAGGGCGTGACCCTGCCGCCCACGGTGGAGATCGGCGGCAACGTGGTGATCCACGAGGGCACCGAGGTGGGTGGCGAGGCCCGGATCCAGGACGGCGCGGTGATCGGCAAGCCGCTGGCGCTGGGCGCCCAGTCGACCGCCTCGCGCGCGGAGGCCGCGCCGGCCGTGGTGGGCACGGGCGCCACCGTGTGCGCGGGCGCGGTGCTGGTGGCCGGGGCTCGCGTCGGCGAGCGCGCCGTGGTGGGCGACCAGGCCCATGTTCGCGAGCGCGCCGTGATCGGCCAGGCGAGCGTGGTGGGGCGGGGCTCGGCGGTCGACAACGACGTGACGATCGGGGCCCGCGTGCGGATCCAGACCGGGTGCTACGTGACCGCGTTCTCCGTGATCGAGGACGACGTGTTCGTCGCCCCGGGCGTCACGCTCACCAACGACGACACGATGGGCCGTCATGGGCCGGACTACGAGCTGCGCGGCGCGACCCTGCGGCGCGCCTGCCGCGTGGGGGGCGGCGCAGTGCTCACACCCGGTGTGGAGGTGGGTGAGGAGGCGTTCGTGGCGGCGGGCGCCGTGGTGGTGCGTGACGTGCCGGCCCGCGCCGTGGTGATGGGCGTGCCCGCGCGAGAGGTGCGCGAGGTGGGGGACGAGGATCTCCTGGAGCGGTGGCGGTGAGGCGCCGCAGGCGCCCGCTCGCCGTGCTCGAGGACCGCTGGACGGTGGCGCTCGGCGGGCTCGCCACCGGGGCGGTGGCCACCGTTGTGGCGGTCGAGCTGCGCCGGGTGTGGCAGCGCGGCAGCGCCCCGCCGCTCGCCGAGGCGGATGACGCCGTGCAGGCCGCCACCGAGGCCGTGGCCGAGGTGGCCGAGGTGGCCCTCACCGGCTACCGCGAGGTGTCCACGCGCGAGAACGCCACCTTCAATCTGCTCACGTCCTTCTTTGGCAGCTTCGTGACCGCGCGTGTGATCGCCACGCTGCTGCACTCGCGGCGGACCGTGGGCCCCTTTCGCAATCGTGCGGGTGGGCCGTCGGCACATCCATCACTTCGTGCCCGGCATCGTGCTGGCGTTCAGCTCGGGCGCCGCGGCGATCGTGACTCGAAACGAGGCCCTCGAGCCGAAGCTCGCGGTGCCGTTCGGGATCGGCATGGGGCTCACGCTCGACGAGTCCGCGCTGCTGCTCGAGCTGGACGACGTGTATTGGTCGGAGGAGGGGATCCTCAGCGTGCAGATCGCGATGGCCGTTGCGGCCCTGCTCGCCGCCGTGGCGCTGGCGGGCCGCTTCCTGCGCCGCGGCGAGCGTGTCGTGCTCGAGCAGGAGCCGGTCGAGGCCGGCCGTTAGAGTGCCCGCCGTGGAAGGCGACGAGGAGCCCAAGGGCCGCGACGAGGAGCCCAAGGGCCCGCAGAGCCCGGCGCCGACCTTCGGCCCCGGCTCGCCCGGGTACGGCCCTGGCGCGCAGCCCCCTCCGCCGCAGCCGGCCGGGCCGCAGAGCCCCGCGCCGGGCGCGTATCCGCCGCCACCGCCACCACCGGGCCCCGAGAACGTAGGGCCGCCGCCGCAGGCGCCCAGCTACGGGGGCCCCGTGCCTCCGGGCGGCTGGGATCAGCCGGCCGTGCCCGGCCCCGCTCCGATCGCGGGCGCCCGGCTCGCCGGCTGGGGGGCACGCGCCGCGGCGGTGGTCATCGACGTCCTGATCCTCTTGATCCCCACGGTGGTGCTGATAGCGCTGGTGGTGGCGGTGGCGCTCAGCAGCGACGTCGCCGGGGTCGTCGTCGGGATCGTCAGCCTGCTCGCGTACCTGGTCGTCACGGTCGTCTACGCGCCGCTGCTGATGGCGCGGCAGGGCGAGCACAACGGCCAGACCTGGGGCAAGCAGGTCATCGGGATCAGGGTGACCCGCGACAACGGCCAGCCGTTCGACCTCGGCCACGCCTTCCTGCGGGAATTCGTGGTGAAGGGGTTGCTGTTCTGGACGGTCGGAGGCTTCTTCCTGTACCTGCCGACACTGGCCGACCTGCTCTGGCCGCTGTGGGACGACCAGAACCGGGCGCTGCACGACATGGTCGTGAGCACCCACGTGGTCCGCACCTAGCGCCGGACCTAGGCGGCCGTCTCGGCGCGCAGCCGCTTCGAGGCGTCGGTCCAGATCATCTCGTCGCGCGCCGGGCCCACGCCCACCATCACGACCGGGATGCCCAGATCCTCCTCGATGAACTCGAGATAGGCGCGCGCGTTCGCCGGTAGGTCACCGATCTCGCGCACGGTGGTGATGTCCTCGTCCCACCCGGGCAGCTCGACCAGCTCGCCGCGGGCCTTGTGGAGCACCGACTGGTGGTAGGGGAACTCGTCGAAGCTCGCCCCCTCCGGGCCCGAGTAGCGGGTGGCGACGGGCAGCGGGTCGATGCCGGTCAGCACGTCGAGCTTGGTGATCACCAGCCCGGTGAGCCCGTTCACGCGCACGGCGTAGCGCAGCGCCACCAGGTCGAGCCAGCCGCAGCGGCGGGCGCGGCCGGTGGTGGTGCCGTACTCGCCGCCGGCGTCGCGGATGCGGTCCCCGACCTCGTCGTGCAGCTCCGTGGGAAAGGGTCCCGCGCCCACTCGCGTGCAGTAGGCCTTGGTGATCCCCCAGACCTCGTCGATCGCCTTCGGCCCCACACCGGCGCCCACGCACGCGGCGCCCGCCACCGGGTTCGAGGAGGTGACGAAGGGGTAGGTGCCGTGGTCGATGTCGAGCAGCGTGCCCTGGGCTCCCTCGAAGACCACGAGCCGGCCCTCGTCCAGCGCCCGCCAGGCGATCGGCGGCGTGTCGGCGATGTAGGGCGCCAGCCGGTCCCCGTATGCGCGGTAGTCCTCCGTCATCTGGTGGAGGTCGATCCGCGGGTCCTTGGCGAACTCCCGCAGCAGCTGCCGCTTGGGCTCGAGCGCCGCGGTGATCTTCTGCTTGAGGATCGTCTCGTCGAGCACGTCCTGCACCCGGATCCCGAGCCGGGCCGCCTTGTCCGCGTAGGCCGGGCCGATACCGCGCTTGGTCGTGCCGATCTCGCGCTTGCCGAGCTTGGCCTCGCCGGCCTGGTCGAGCAGCAGGTGGTAGGGCATGATCAGGTGCGCGTTGGCCGAGACCCGCAGGCCGCTCAGGTCGATCCCGCGCCGGCGCAGCCCCTCGATCTCCTCCGTCAGCACGCGCGGGTCCACCACCACGCCGTTGCCCACCACGCACGCCTTGCCCGGATAGAGGATCCCCGACGGGATCAGGTGGAACTTGTAGGTCTCACCCTCGCGGACGATCGTGTGCCCGGCGTTGTTGCCCCCCTGGAAGCGGATCACGGCGTCGGCCTGCTCGGCGAGCAGGTCCACGACCTTCCCCTTGCCCTCGTCGCCCCATTGGGCGCCAACGATCACCAGTCCCGGCATGACGCGTTGAGTGTAGGACTCAGCGCATGGGCGGGATCCGTAGATCCGGGCCCATGATCGGGATCGGCTCGCCGCAGATCTCCGTGAGCCGCGACACGGTCCTGGTGCCCAGCTGCTCGCGAAGCGCGCCGACGTCGGTGGTGTTCGTGGTCACCAGGACCGCCCTCTGGTCCTGCCAGCGCTCGTTGACGATCGAGTAGAGCTGCTCCATCACCCAGTCCGTGCGCTTCTCCGCCCCGAGGTCGTCGAGCTGGAGCAGGTCGACCGAGGAGAGCCTGCGGAACAGTTCCATGTAGGAGCCGCTCGCGGCCTCGCGATCGTAGGTCTCCTTGATCTCGGCGAGCAGGCGCGTGACGGGATAGATCGCGACCGAGCGGCCCACCCGCTCGGCGGCGTCGGACACCAGCATGGCCAGCGAGGTCTTGCCGGTGCCCACGTCGCCGGCGAACCACAGCCCGCTGCCCTCGTCCAGGTGCTTGTCGATCTGCTCGACGTAGGTGCGCACGATCCGCAGGACCATCGGGTCGAGGTCGGCGATCGGCTTGCGCTCGAACGAGACCCCCCGGAACCGCTTCGGTATCCCGGTGCCCACGTTGCGGCTGATCGCCTTGCCGATCATCCGCTCGCGGCAGCCGCACGGCTCGGCGAGCCCGTCGTCGCGCAGGATCCAGCCGCTGCCGTCACAGACGGCCAGCCTGCAGGCAGGCGCGCTACCGCCGCCGTCGTCCGGGACCGAGCGCAGCACGTCAGCCGGCCGCCGCTGCGCCCGCCGCCGACGCGCCGCGGGCGATGCTCGCGAACTTCGGATAGCGGTCGAGGAACGTGAGCTCGACCTTGCCCACCGGCCCGTTGCGGTGCTTGCCGATGATCACCTCGGCCACGCCCGGGTTCTCGGAGGCATCGCCGTTGTAGTACTCGTCGCGGTAGACGAACATCACGAGGTCGGCGTCCTGCTCGATGTTGCCGCTCTCCCTCAGGTCGGCCATCAGCGGCCGCTTGTCGGGCCTGGCCTCGACGGCTCGCGAGAGCTGGGAGATGGCGATCACGGGGATGTTCAGCTCGCGCGCGAGGATCTTCAGCCCACGGCTCATCTTGCCGACCTGCTCCACGCGCCCGTCCCTCGGGTCCTCCGGCCGCATCAGCTGTAGGTAGTCGATGATCAGCAGCCCGAGCGGGTGGCGCTGGTGCAGCCGCCGGGCCTTCGCGCGCAGCTCCAGCACGCCCAGGTCGCTCGAGTCGTCGATGAACAGGGGCGCCTTGGTGAGCTTGTCGGTGGCGGTCAGGACCTTCGGCCACTGCTCGGCCTTCACGCGGCCCTTGCGCAGCGACTCGCCGCTGAGCTTGGCCCGCGAGGCGATGAAGCGCTGGGCGAGCTCGCCCTCTGACATCTCGAGCGAGAACAGGGCGACCGCCTTGCCGTGGTCCACGGACGCGTTCTCGGCGATGTTGGTGGCAAGCGCGGACTTGCCCATCGCCGGTCTCGCGGCCAGCACGATCAGGTTGCCCGGCTGGAAGCCGCCCGTGATCTCGTCCAGGTCGTGGTAGCCGGACGGGGTTCCCGTGAGCGACTGGCCCTCCTTCGACAGCCGCTCCAGCTTGTCGAGCTCCTCGTGCAGGACGTCCTCGATCGACTTCAGCCGTCCCGAGTCCTCGTCGTGCCCGGCGCGGAAGATGGCCTGCTCGGCCTGCTCGACCAGCGCGCGCGGGTCGCCGCCGTCGGTCATCACCCGCTCCTGGATCTCGCGCGCGCTGACCAGCAGCTTGCGCAGGATCGAGTGGTCGCGCACGATCTTCGCGTAGTCGCGGACCGCGTGGACCGACGGGACCAGCGTGGGCAGGGAGTGCACGTAGGACTGGCCGCCCGCCTCGTCGAGCCTGCCCTCGCGCTTGAGGTCGTCGCAGACGGTGATGGCGTCGATCGCCTCCGGCTCCGCCTTCTGCTTGAGCCGGATCATCGACCGGAAGATCAGCTGGTGGCGGGGCCGGTAGAAGTCCTCGGACGTGAGGTGAAGGTCCACCAGGATCTGGTCGAGCGCCTGCTCGGCCATGAGCACCGTGCCCAGCACGGCGACCTCGGCCTCCTCGTTCTGCGGCGGGACGGACCCCCCGTTCTGCTCGACCGCGCTCACCGTAGCCGAACACCTCAAGGTGTGTAGGCGCGCGAAGCGCGCCGTTCGGGGGGTTGCAAAGGGGGGCGTGTTCGCCCCCCTTTGAGGTTACTTCTCTTATTCGGCCGTCACGATGGTCTTCACCTCGGCGGTGACGCCATCGGACACTTCGATCGGCACCATGTGCGTGCCGGTGGACTTGATCGGCTCGGGGAGGTGGACCTTGCGCTTGTCGAGCTTCACCCCGCGGGCCGCCTTGACCGCGTCCACGATCTCCTGTGCCGTGACCGAGCCGAACAGCCGCCCGTCGTCCCCGGCCTGGTGCGAGATGGTGAGCACCGTCTTGCGCAGCAGCGCGGCGTTCTCCTCCGCCCGCTCGGCGGCGTCCGCGGCCGCCTTCTCCGCCGCCTCGGCCCGCCGCGCCGCGTCCGCCAGCGACGCGTCCGTGGCCGGCTGGGCCAGCTTGCGCGGGATGAGGAAGTTGCGCAGGTAGCCGTCGGCGACGTCCACGACATCGCCGCGTTCGCCGAGCGTCTCTACGGGCTGGAGCAGGATCGCCTGTGCCATGAGGGCGGCATGCTAGCGGCGCGCGACGGACCTCCGCGGTGTGCACGGTGGTGCGAAAGGGCTCCGTGGGATCGCCGTGCGGGCTCTCAGAAGGGGATGTCGTCGTCAGACGATGTCCCCGCGCCGCCCGCCGGCGCGCCCTGGAAGTCCGACGTATCCGCCGGGACGTCGCTCTGGGGAGTGAACCGCGAGCCGTTGCCCTGCCCGCCCTCGCGTGAGCCGAGGAACTGGACCGAGTCGGCGATGATTTCCACGGACTGGCGCTTGTTGCCGTCCTTGTCCTCCCACTCGCGCCACTCCAGGCGGCCGTCGATCGCGACCGGGCGCCCCTTCTCGAGGTACTGAGCGGCGTTCTCGCCCTGGCGGCCCCACACGGTGACGTCGAAGTAGTTGGGCTTGTCGACCCACTCCTCGCCCTGCTTGCGGCGGGTGTTGCAGGCGATGCGCAGAGAGCACACGGAGTTGCCCGTGCTCGGGATCGAGCGCAGCTCGGGATCGCGCGTGAGGTTGCCCGTGATGACGACCCTGTTGATGTTGGTTGCGGCCATGGCGGAAGCTCCTTCGGACGGCTTTCAAGTAGGACGGTCGAGACTACTCACGGGGTCGGCCTGGATGGCGGCGGCCTGACACGAAGATGCAGGAATGTCGGGATCTTTTGACGAGACCGTCACTCAGGTGCGGCTTCTGTGGCGCGGACCCCGATGACGCAGGCCCAGTGGCGCGGGTCCACCCGCGTCCGGAAGCCGAGCGCCTGGAGGTCCTCGCTGCACTCCTCGACGGTGTATGGCTCGTGCACCTCTACGTTCACGGTGCGCACGCGGCTGGTCCAGCCGGCGTTCTCGCGCAGCAGCTCCCGCTCGGCGCCCTCGACGTCGATCTTCACGTAGTCGACCTCCCCGTTCGGCGCCGTCCAGCGCCAGCAGGGACCAGGGCGAGATGGCGTGGACGGGCGTGACGCCGGGGTCGTCGCCGAGCTGCGCCCCTGTCACGTGGTGCCCGGAGGTGACGCCATCCAGCCGCAGATAGCGGATGTCGCCGTCGTGCGGCCAGACCGCGGCCTCTATCACCTCGCAGCGCTCCCCCCACGGCTCGAGGTTGGCCCGCGCGAGGGCCGCGTTCTCGGAGTCGAGCTCCACGCCCACGATCCGCGCCCGGGGATGCCTCTGGGCGATGTCGGCCATCGTGAGCCCGATGTTCGCGCCGAGGTCCCAAACCAGGCGGGGCGTGCCCGCCTCCGGCGGCGGCAGGTGGTAGTGGCCGGCGAACGTGCCCCAGACCGTGTCCACGTCCGAGGTGCTGGGGCGCAGCCGCACCGAGCGGCCGCCGAGCGGCCTCAGCCGCATCCGCACGACCTGGCCGCCCGACCCCACGTGCCGCCGGATCCTGCTCAGGCGCAGGTACGTGAGGAAGCTGCGCGGGCCGGCGGTCACGCGCACGGCCACGAAGGCCAGTCGCAGCAGCGTCTGCACCGGCGCCGGAAGCGACGCGAGCCGGCGTCCAAGGTGATCCCGGCGGGCGCCGGAGCCGGTCACTCCTCGGTGGCTTCGGCCTGCGCGGGAGGCTCGTCGGCCTCGGGCTCCGCGGTGGCCACGGCGGAGCGCCTCGGGCTCGGGCTCGGGCTCGGGCGCCGCGTCGGCGGCGGCGCGAGCCGCGACGCGACCCTCGGGCTCCTCGGGGCGCGCGGCCCGGATCGGGTCCGGGCTGGGCGGCACGGGCGGCCCCCCGGGCAGCTGCCGGATGATCCGGAAGCGCAGCACGTCGTCCATGATCTTCAAGCTGTGGTTGAGCCGGTCGAGCAGCGCGTTGTCGCCCTCGAACTGAAACAGCTGGTAGGCGGCCTCGGGGCGGTGGTCGATCTCGAACGCCACCCGCCGGCTGCCCCAGTCGTGGGAGCCGACGATGGTCCCCCCGTCTCCGAGCATCTTCTCGACATCCCCGACGATCGCCTTCTGGCGGTCCTCCGGGGCGTTCGAATCGATCAGCAGCATGAGGTCGTAGAGCCTTGACATGAACGCGGCAAGATAGCGGAGAGCCCCGGTCACAGCTCCCGGCCGTTCGCGGCGAGGGGGGCGAAACCCCCGTTCACGAAGCCTCTGCCGGGCATGGGCGGATTCGTGGGCCGGGTGAGATGGGGGAACGTGGGCATGCTGGCGGCGCTGCTGGCCGCCGTGGTCCTGGCGCTGCGCGGCTCAGGTGCCCCCGCCCCGCCACCGCCGGAGCCCGTCGCGGAGCCGCCGCGCCTGGCGGTCCCGAAGCCGCCTGAGCCGCCGAAGCCGGCGCCAGAGCCAAAGCCGGCGCCGAAGCCCGAGCGTAGGCCGAAACCGCAGCGCAGGCCCAGGCCAGAGCCGAGGCGATACAGGCGGGTGGAGCCGAGGCCGATGGCGCCGCGGAGGCACTACACGCAGCCGGCCGCGCCGGCGCCGCGGGCAATCGCGCCGCAGCAAACCGGCGAGTTCACGCCCGATCCCGCGCCCTAGCCCCCGAGGCCTGAGGCCCGAGGCCCGAGGCCTGCCGTTTTTCCTCGATATCGGCCAGCTGGTCGTCGACCCAGTCCCCGGGATTGCGCGCCTCGACGATCCGCTCCAGCCCCTCCGCCCGCCAGGACCGCTCGTCGGCCGACATGGTGAGGGCGCGGTGGATGGCGTCGGCCTGCTCCTGGATGTCGAACGGGTTCACCGACAGCGCGAACTCGGCCAGCTCCTCGTGGGCGCCGGTGTTCTCGGAGAGCAGCGACACGCCGTGGCGCTCGTTGACGAGCGGGCCCTCCTTCGCGATCAGGTTCATGCCGTCGAACATCGCGTTGACCATCAGGAGGTCGTAGTGCTTGTACGCGGCGATCGCCTCCTCGAGGTTCTCCCGCAGGCGCAGCTCGATCGGCATCCAGTCGGTGGTGCCGTGGCGGTGGTTGACCACGGCCACCAGCGCCTCGATCCGCTCCAGGTACTCGGCGTACTCGGCCACGTCCTGGCGGGACGGGATGAGGTGGGCGATGAAGGTGACGTGCTCGAGGAACTCGGGGTGCTGCTCGAGGAAGAGGTCGAAGGCGGCGAAGCCGCGGAGAATGTTCTTGGACAAATCCGCACGGTCCACCCGCAGGATCAGGTGCTCGCGCCTACGGCGGAGGATCTTGCGCTCGTACTCGTGCACCGCCGCGCGCTGGGCGTTGCGCCGGAAGGTCTCGGCGGAGATCGGGAGGGGGTAGGCGCGCACCCACACCTCGCGGTCGTCGATCCGGACGATTCCCGCCTCCTCGTCCACGTCGAGGTCGAACAGGTCGCGGCAGCAGAGCAGGAAGTTGCGCCGGTAGGCGCGGGTGTGGAAGGCCACGATGTCGTTGGCGAGGATGCCCTCGAAGAGGTCCTCGCGCATGTCCCGCGGGAGCACCCGCCAGGCGTCGGGCTGGGTCCACGGGATGTGGACGAAGTGGTGCAGGAACGCGTCGGGGCGCGCCTCGCGGATGAACCTGGGCGCGTTGTACAGGTGGTAGTCGTGGAGCATCACCACGGGCGCCTCGGCGCCTTCGATCTCCTCGATCACGGCGTTCGCCAGGTCCCGGTTCACGACGCGGTAGCCCTCCTCGTAGGCCTCCACCTCCTCGCGGCGGATGTCCGGCGCGTTGCTCAGGTCCCAGAGGTAGTGCTGGATGAACCACAGCATCGGGTTGGCCACCACGTTGTAGAACTGCTCGTAGGCGTCCGGGTCTGACTCCACGAGGCGGATCCGGTAGGTGACCCCGTCGAGCTCGCAGTCGAAGGCCCCGCCGCCGTGCTCGCGCGCGGCGTCGGCGTCCGCCTCCGACATCGTCGAGGCGATCCACAGCGCATCTCGGTGGTTCACCAGGCCGGTGAGCGCGGTGACCAGGCCACCTCCGCCGCGGCTGGGAACGAGCTCCCCCGAGTCCGATCGCTCGAACGTGGCGGGGCCGCGGTTCGAGACGAGGACCAGTTGGGGTTCCGCGGTCATTGCAGGTCTTTGAAGATACGCAGCCAGTCCCGCAGCAGGCGGGGGGTGAGGAAGTGCGCCCGCACATGCTCCTTCCCGGCGCGGCCGAGGCGCTTGCCGAGATCGGGCTCGCGCAGGATGCGCAGTGCCCGGTCGGCGCACTCCTCAGGCGAGGAGACGAGATACCCGGTTCGCCCGTCCTCTACCTGCAGCGGGATGCCGCCCACGTCCCCGCCGATGAACGGGCGTGCCTTCCACAGCGCCTCGGTGACGGTGAGGCCGAAGCCCTCTCGGGTGGACTTCTGGATCACCACGTCGGCCTGGGACTGGAACGCGTTCACCTCGATGGCGCCGACGTTGTTGAGGTTGTTGAGGATGTGGATGTCGGGATCGCCCTCGGCATGGGCCAGGGTCTGGTTGAAGAACTCCCAGCCCTCGGGGTCGTCGGTGGCCATCGACCCGATCAGGGCGAGCTGCACCTCGGGCATCTCCCTCTTGACCAGGACGTAGGCGTCGATCACGCCCATGGGGTCCTTCCATGGATCGAAGCGCGAGACCTGGCACAGCAGCGGCCGGTCCACGTCGATGCCGAATTGGTCGCACACGTACGCGGCGTCCTCGGGGGAGAACGCCATGTTCTTGGGCGAGAGCGGGTCGATCGCGGGCGGGCAGATGTGCACGGGCTGGCCGTCCATCCCGGCGGGCACGTACTCCTGCAGGTGAAAGACCGAGCTGTCGTAGGAGCGCACCAGCGGCACGAGCCGCTCGAGCGCGGTCGGGTTGGGGGTGGAGAGGTCGATGTGGCAGCGCCACACCCAGTTCCGCGCCTTCTCCTCGGCGAGCTGGTGGATCGCCGCCGGCTGGGGGTCGTGGACGATGACCACGTCCCAGCCGTCGCTCAGCTCGCGGGCGTTCAGCTCGTTGTAGGTGGCGAAGATCTGCCACTGCTCGGGGGTGAGGCCCTGGGGGTTGCCCTGGAGCGCGTTGTGGAGCAGCTTGGTGACGTTGTAGAACTCCTCGCGGCCGACCATCACCTGCCACTCCACGTCCAGGCCCACGTCCTTCATCAGCGGCACGAGCGTGTAGAGGATCTCCGAGACACCGCCGCCGAACGCGGTGGCCGAGAGGTGGAGGACCTTCAGCCCCTCCAGCTCGGACGCGAGCTCGCGGATCTCCTCGGTGAGCGGCTTGCCCGCCACATGGGTGTAGTCGGCCAGGCTCTTCTGGCCGGCCGCGATCGGCTGCAGCATCAGAGACGCTTCACCAGCACCGTGCGACCAGGGGCGAAGGTCGATTCGTCGACCGTTGCCTCGATGATCGCGCGCGACAGCTCCTGCTCCATCGGCGCCGGGCTCGCGCCCGTGCCCTCGAGCTGGAGGACCAGCTTGTCCTCGTGGAGCCTGAAGTCGAAGTCCACCTGCTCGTCCTCACCGGTCTCCTCGTCCACGAAGTCGTTGGCGGCCTCGGTGACCGCCAGCTTGAGGTCCGCGACCTCCGTGGAGTCCAGCGGCGTGAGCCGGCAGACGGCGGAGAGCGCGAGCCTTGCCAGCACGAGGTAACCCGGCTTGGCCGGGATCGTTAGGGACACATCGCGGCTCTGGGCGTCCATCCCGCGGGCACGTTACCCAAGTAGGCGGGAGATGCCCTGCTCGATCTCGTTCAGGAGCAGGTCGTGGAGTGGGCGGTTGGCGCTCGCGACGATCGACATCTGGAACTCCGCACCCGAGCCGAGCAGCCGGTTTGGCCCCAGTGGAGCGCCGTAGGCGTCGGTCACGACCGCACCGGCCTCCTCCAGGATCAGCACCGAGGCGGCGAGGTCGTAGGGCGTGTTGTTCAGCACCGCCCCGCCGCCGACGTGCTCGAATTGCTCGCGCATCCCGGGCACGTCGGCCACCATCCGCGGCCCCGGCTCCACGTACGCGTCGAGCCTCCCGGTGACCACGCACATCGAGTCGAAGGCGGCGGAGCCCAGCTCGAAGGTGCCGCCCCCGACCGATGACGCGTCGATCAGCTCGCACAGCACCTCGGTGAGCGCACGCGCGGGGCGCCCGCGGAAGCCGTAGGTCCAGAACATCCGGTCGAGGCGCCGGTTGGCGGACAGCCGCACGGGCGGCGACTCGAGGATCCCGCTGCCCCGTTCGGCCAGGTAGACGGCGCCGCTCGGGATCTCGACCACGCACGCGGCGCTCACGTCCGCCATCGAGGGCTCGCCGTCGAGCGGCGCGGCGGCCACGGAGACGCAGCACGACTCGAGTCCCGCCAGCGCGGGGCGGGTGCCGTCGATCGGGTCGACCACGAGCACCGTGCGCGCCTCCCCCTCGGGCGCGACCAGCCCACGGTCCTCAGAGAAGAAGGCCACGTCCGGCGCGTTCGCGGCCAGCCATTCCTCAAGGAAGTCCTCCGCGGCGGCGTCGATGGCGAATGTCACGTCACCGCCCGCGGCCTCGGCGTCGTGGGCCCGCGCGGCATGGGAGCCCAGCGACGGGAGCACCTGGTCGCGCAGGGCGACCGCGAGCCCGCGGACGAGGTCGCGCACGCCGCTCAGCGCCGCTCGGGAGAGCGCTCGGGACGAGCCCCGAGCTTCACCTTCACGTTGCGCCGGTCGCCGTCGCGGTAGACCTCGAGCTCCACCTCGTCCCCGGCGGAACGGGAGCTGATCAGGTCGGCCAGGTCGGACTCGCGGGTGAGCTTGCGCCCGTCCACGGCCAGAACCACGTCGCCGTCCGAGGGGATGTCGGGCTGTCCCTGGAACTCGATCTTGTCCCCGCCCGCCTTCAGGCCGGCGTCGTCGGCGGGGCTGCCGTCCTGGACCTGCACGATCAGCGCGCCGGTGTCGGTGGGCAGGTCCAGGCGCTCGGCGAGCTGTGGGTACAGCGGCTGTGAGGTCACGCCGAGATACCCGTAGTCGACCTTGCCGTCCGCGCGCAGCTCGCGGAGCGACCGGCGCACCGTGTCCACCGGCACGGCGAAGCCAACGCCCTCGCCGCCGCCGCTGGTGGACTTGATCTGCGAGTTGATCCCGAGCACCTCACCCTCGGCGCTGAGCAGCGGGCCGCCCGAGTTGCCGGGGTTGATCGCGGCGTCGGTCTGGATCGCGTCGCCGATGGAGAACTGGGTGAGCGACTCGATGTTGCGGTCGAGCGCGGAGATCACGCCGACCGACAGCGACTGGCGCTCGCCGAAGGGACTGCCGATGGCAGCCACGGGGGTGCCCACCACCAGGTCCTTGGAGTGGCCGAGCGCGACGGGGGTGAGCTTGAGGCCGCCTGGGTCGATCTTCAGCAGCGCGACGTCGGCGTTGGGGTCGGTGCCCACGATCTTGGCCTCGACACGGTTGCTGTCGGAGAGCTCCACGAACACGTCCTTCGCGCGCTTGGCCTTCGGCGGCGCGCCCGTGGTCACCACGTGCGCGTTGGTCGCGATGTAGCCCTCTCCGTCGAGCACGAAGCCCGAGCCCTGGCCGCCCTCGCCGCCGTCGTCTCCGCGCAGGATGGAGGCGCCGCCGTCGCCGAAGATCGAGATCACCGTGACCACGCCGGGAGACAGCCGCCTGTACAGGGCGGAGGCGTCGAACCGGCCCTTGTCGCCGAGGCCCTTGACCACCTCGACCCTGGTGGTGGTCGTCCGCTCCGCCACGGGCTGGGAATCCGAGCCGCCCGAATCGTCGTCGCTGCACCCGGCCACGGCGAGCGCGCTCGCCGCAAGGATCGCTGTGAGGGGCCTCACCGGCCGGCCGCCGGCAGCTCGAGCGTGAAGGCCGACCCGCGCGAGCGGCCCTCGGCCCGCAGGCTGCCGTCCATCCGCTCGGCGAGCTCCTGCGCGATCGCCAGCCCCAGGCCGGCGCCGCGGGCGGCATCGCCGGTGTAGAAGCGGTCGAACACCTGGCGCCCGTCCGGCAGGCCGGGGCCGTCGTCCGCCACGGTGACCGAGGCGGCGCCGTTGGCGCGGCTCGAGGAGATCGTCACGTGCGTGCCCTCGGGGGTGTGGCGGAGCGCATTGTCGAGCAGGATACGCATGATCTGAGCCACCCGTTCACGGTCACAGCTGGCCTTGATCCGTGCCGGGAGCCGCAGGTCCAGCTCCGTCTCGTGACGGGTCACGGCCGGCTTGAACTCGCCCAGGATCTCGCGCGTCAGCTCGGACAGGTCCACCGGCTCCCGCTCCAGGTCCACCGAGCCGGCGTCGAGGCGGGAGAGGTCCAGCAGGTCCACGGCCAGCTTCTGCAGGCGCTCGACCTGCTCGGCCATCGTGTCGAGGAACTCGCGCCGCGTCTCCTCGTCGAGCTCCTCGTCGCTGAGCAGCTCGACGAAGCCGCCGAGCGAGAAGATCGGCGTGCGCAGCTCGTGGGAGGCGGTGGCGACGAACTCCTTGCGCGCCACGTCCACCTGGCGCAGCTGGTGCTGCATCTCGTTGAACGTGCGGGTGAGCTGGCCCAGCTCGTCCTCGGAGTCCACCGGCAGCGGATCGATGAAGCGGCCGGCCGCCACCTCCTCGGCGCCCTTCTCGAGCCGCCGCACCCGTCGCGACAGCGCGCCCGCCACCAGATAGCCGCCGATCAGCGCCACCAGGAGGGCCACCGCGGTGGCGCCGAGCAGGCGCCCGCGGATGAACGACACGGTCTCCGCCACGTCGTCGAAGCTGCGCGAGTACAGCGCCACCCAGTCGACCTGCCCCTGGTAGGAGAGCGGCTGAGCGATCTCGCCGAGCTTCTCGCCGCCGAGCGACCCGTCGCCGCGCACGAGCTTGCGTGAGATCGCGGCGCGTGCGACCAGACCCGCGTTCTCGGGAACCTTGCGCTCCTCGCGGGAGTCGGTGATCACGAAGAAGCGCAGCTCGCCGGGCGGCCGCTCGTCGGCCCCGGACTGCTGGATCCCGAGCAGGGTCACACGGGAGCCGGCGGCGTCGGCCGTGGCGCGAACACGGCGGTCGACCTCTCCCGCGGTCACGTCGCCACGGCCCATCAGGCTCTCGAGCTCGGCCTCCGAGCCCTTGGCCACCAGCTCCAGGTCGTCGAGCTTGCGCTCCTCGAGGTTCGACTCGAGCTGGGGGACGAAGTAGAAGTAGATGACCGAGAAGGCGGCGAGCGTGATCGCGAAGAAGACGAGGGCGATCTTGTTGCGCAGCGTGCGCAGGCGGAGGACGCGCGGGATCATCGGTCTCGATACCGGTAGCCGACGCCGCGCACGGTCTGGATCAGCTCCGGGTTCTTGGCGTCGCGCTCGAGCTTCTCGCGGAGGTGGCGGATGTGCACGTCCACGGTGCGCGGGTCCCGGTAGGAGGCGTCGCCCCAGACCCGCTCCAGCAGGATCATCCGGTTGTAGACGCGGCCGGGGTTGCGCGCGAGCGCCGTGAGGATCTCGAATTCGACGTAGGTCAGCCGCACCGTCTCCCCGGCGAGCGTGACCGCCCGCTTGTCGAAGTCGATCCTCAGGTCGCCGTCCTCGAGCGGTGGCAGCCCGGGCTCCTCGGCCCGGGACAGCGCCGCCCGGCGCAGGACCGCCTTCACGCGGCTGCGGAACTCGCGCACCGAGAACGGCTTGGTGATGTAGTCGTCGGCGCCCAGCTCGAGCCCGAGCACCTTGTCGATCTCCTCGGTCTTCGCCGTGAGCATGATGATCGGCACGGAGCTGCGGGCCCGCACCTGGCGGCACACCTCGAAGCCGTCCACGTGGGGGAGCATCAGGTCCAGGACGATCAGATCGAAGGTGGTGTCGCGCAGCCGGTCGAGCGCCTCCTGGCCGTCCAGCGCGGAGACGACTTCGTAGCCCTCCCGGCGCAGGGGAAACGCGAGCAGCTTCTGAACGGAGTGCTCGTCGTCGACTAGAAGGATCTTTGGGGCCTGCGTGGCCATGAATTCCAACCGACGGACTCGCCGTCGTGGCGAGCCCGTAAACGGCTGCCTGTCCGGATTGTAGGTTGCGAGTGTGCTCGAGCCTCGGATTTACCGGGCGGCCTTCCTCCCGGCCGTGCTCGCGGTCGTGCTGGTGATGTTCTCGCTGGAGAGCCGCCCGCCGCCGCTGGACCAGGGACTGCCCGCGGACGTGGTGTTCGCCGGGCAGAGCGCGGTCACGACCACCGGTGCGATCGTGAACGCCGCTCCGGACCGCCGAGCGGGGCGACCGGGCGACCGCGCGACGGCACGGCGGGTGGTCGACGGCTTCCGCGGCAGCGGCTTCACGGTGGAGGTCGACCGCTTCAGCCGCGGCTCGGACGACCTGGTGAACGTGATCGGCCGGCGGGCGGGCAGCACGCAACGGCAGATAGTGATCGTGGCCGCGCGGGACGCCACCGGCGTCCCGGACGCCGGCGGCAGCGCCGCGGACACCGCCGCCCTGATCGAGCTTGCGCGCGTGTTCGAGGGCCGTCCCTCCGCCAAGACCCTGGTGCTCGCCTCGGTCGACGGCTCCACGCTCGGAGAGGTCGGCACGAAGCGGCTCGCCGATCGGCTGGGCTCGCCGAAGCTGATCGACGGCGTCGTCGTGGTGTCGGGCCTGGGCGAGCCGTCCTCGGCACGTCCCGCGGTGATCGGGTGGTCAGGTGACACCACCAGCCCGAGCCTCGGGCTGATGCGGACGGCCGCGGAGTCGATCCGCGAGGAGCTCGGCGAGGTGGCCGAGGACGCCAGCGCGGTGGGTCAGCTGGCGCGGCTGGCCTTCCCCATCGGGATCGGCGCGCAGGGGGTGCTGGTCGAAAACGGTTTCGACGCCGTGCGCATCGCGGGGGCGGGCGAGCTGGGCGGCTCCGGCGAGACGCCGCTGGAGCGGGTCGATCCGGATCGCGTGGGAGGGCTCGGGAGGGCGGCGCTGCGAACCGTGACGGCTCTGGACCAGGGGTCCCGGGCGGATCACGGGCCCTCCACCTACATCACGATCGTGAGCCAGGTGATGCCGGGCTGGGCGCCTTCGCTGCTGGCGATCGCGCTGATAGTGCCGGTGCTCGTGGCGGCGATCGACGCTTTCGCGCGCGCCCGGCGGCGCGGCGAGCCCGTCAGCCCGTGGCTCGTGTGGGTCGGGGCGGGCGCGCTCGCGCTGACCCTGGGGCTCGCGCTGGCGCGCACGATCGGCGCCACCGGCGCGGTGGTCGAGGCGCCCGAGGCGCCGGTGGCGCCGGACCTCTATCCGCTCGACGCCGGGGCCGTGATCTCGCTGGTGGCGGTGGCGGGTGTCACGACCGTGGCCTGGCTGGGGCTGCGCGCGCTGGCCGCGCGGCGCGAGCCGGGCGCGGCGGATCCCACGCAGCCGGGCGCCGCGGTCGCGACGGTGCTCGTGCTGGCGCTCTCGGTGCTCGCCCTGTGGCTGGTAAATCCCTTCGCGGCGCTGCTGATGGTGCCGGCCCTGCACCTGTGGACCCTGGCGACGCTGGTGGATCCCGGTCCGCCGCTGCGCGCCCGGCTGGCGATGGTCGGCGCCGGTCTGCTGTTGCCCGTGCTGCTGGGCGTGTACGTGCTCGTGAGCTTGTCGCTGGATCCGATCTCGGGCGCCTGGTATCTGATGCTGCTGGTGATCGGCGGCCACATCGGAGTGGCGATGACGCTGCTCGGGGCCGCGCTCGGAGGCGTGCTGGGATCGGTGCTGGCGATAGTCCGCCGCGGGCGTGCCGGGGGCGAGGAGACGGTCGCCACGCCCTCGGTCAGAGGGCCCGCCTCGTACGCCGGTCCCGGCTCGCTGGGCGGCACGGATTCCGCTCTGGAGCGCTGAAGCCGGCGCTATCCGTCCAATGGGGTGGGCAACCCATCGCGCCACCTTCCGGCCCGGGCGATATAAGAGCGGCATGGACAAAGCGCTCGCACAAGAAGTCACGCGTGGGGCCTACGTGGTCGACCCTCAGGCCGTGGCCGCCGCGATGCTCGAGCGACCCGTGCTACGCATGCTCATATCCGCGCAGACCGCGGGCCTCGCGCCCGTGGCCGTCCCGGAGGATGAGCCCGCTCCCCTCGAGGGCGCGGCCTAGCCGAGTCAGCCCGATCCCCGCGGTTCGCTCGAGCTCGTCCCAGCTCTCGGGCGGGGCGCAGAAGAGCAGCTCGAAGTCCTCACCGGCGGTAGCCGCGGTAGCCGCGCCGTCCACCCCCTCCGCGAGGGGCAGCGCCTCCAGCTCGAGCTCCAGGCGCACGCCGCTGGCCTGGGCGATGTGACGGGCATCGGTGGCCAGCCCGTCGCTCAGGTCGATCATCGCGGTGGCTCCGCCGCGTGCCAGCGCCCGTCCCGCGGTCAGGCGCGGCTCGAACAGGCGCTGCCCGCCCGCAACGCCGTCGGCCCCCAGGGTGCCGGTCACCCCGACCACGTCCCCGGGCCGGGCGCCGTCGCGGCCGACCAGCTCGGTCTCGGACTCCGCCCAGCCGGTCACCGCCACCGTGATCACCAGCGTCCCGGACCTCACCACGTCGCCGCCGGCGACGGTCACGTCGTGGCGGGCGGCCAGCGCCGCCATGCCCTCGACGATCGCGACCGCCTCGGCCTGCTCGACGTCGCCCGGCAACGCAAGCGACACGTAGGCCTCGCCGGGCCCGGCGCCCATCGCCGCCAGGTCCGACAGCGCGGCCCCCAGCGCGCGGTGTCCGATCGTCGCGTACGGGTGGGCGCGGCGCTGGAAGTGCACGCCCTCGGCCATCGTGTCGATCGACGTGACGGCCACGGGAAGGGCCCGGACGACGGCGGCGTCGTCGCCCGTCCAGCGCAGCACGCGCGGCCCCGGGCGGCCCAGCACACCCTTGATCGCGGCAATCAGGTCCAACTCGGCCACGGCTACAGTCTGCACCCGTGACGCGTCCCACGCTGCTCGAACGGGCGGGTGAGGCCGCATCGGGGGTCTCGGACCTCGGCTCCGGAGACCCACGCCGCCGAGCCCTGATCCAGTACGGCCTGGCGGCGCTGATCTTCGGCTGCCTGATCCTGTTCGTGGCCAGGCAGTGGAGCAAGCTGCCCGACTTCGACTGGCGCTTCGAGCCCGGCTGGCTGACGCTGTCCGCCGCCTGCGTGGCCGGCTTCTACACGCTCCAGGGCGAGTACTGGCGCTGGATCATCGCGTCGCTGGGCGAGCACATCGACGCCAGGCCGGCGCGTGCGGTGTGGGGCAAGTCGCTGCTGGCCCGGTACGTGCCCACCAACGTGCTGATGGTCGTCGGGCGGGTCGTGATGGCCGAGCGATACGGCGTGCCCAAGCGCGTGACGCTCGCCAGCGTGGTCTACGAGCTCGGGCTCGCGTTCGGGACGGCGGTGATGGTGGGCGCGTACTTCGTGATCGAGCTGCCGGACCTCCAGGGGCATTCCGGGCGCTTCGCGGTGCTGGTGGTGGTGCCGCTGGTGCTTGCGGGATTTCACCCGCGCGTGTTCGGCCCGCTCGCCAACTTCGCCCTGGGCAAGCTGGGTCGTGAGCCGCTGCCGGCGGTGCTCCCGTTCGGGCGCGTGCTCCAGCTGTGCCTCGCCTACACGCTCACGTGGGGGCTGATCGGGCTCGCGGTGTTCGCGTTCGCGTCGGGCCTGCACCCGATCGATCTCTCCGACCTCCCCTACGTGGCGGCCTCCTACCCGGTCGCGTTCTGCGTGGCGGTGCTCACGTTCGTGGTGCCGAGCGGCATCGGAACGCGCGACGCCGCGCTCGCGACCGCGATGGCGGCGGTGCTGGCCGGAACGGTGGCCACCGCCATCGCGGTGGCCTTCCGGATCTTCCAGACGCTGGTGGAGCTGGGCTACGTGGCCACGGTCAGCGCGCTGGAGCGGCGCTAGGGGTCGCCCTTCCCCTTGCCGCCGCCCTTGTCCTTGCCGTTGCCCGGCGGGGCCGGGGCGGGCGTGGGCTTGGGCGCGGGCTGGGGCGGGGCCTCATACAGACGCGGGTCGTAGCCGCCCTGGTAGTTCTCGCCGCCGGCGGAGTTGTCGCCACCCGTGGTCCCGCCGGTGCTGGGCTGCTGCTGTGGCGCTGCTGGGACTGGCCGCCGTTGTAGCCGTAGCTGCCGCTCGTGCTGCGCCCCGTGCTCGAGTAGCGACCGAAGAACGGTGAGAACTTGGCCGGCTCCTTGGGCGTCGGGAAGTCCCGGCACGAGTCGCCCTTCGCGTTGATCATGTAGTCGTGCCAGATGCCGGCGGGGATGGTGCCGCCGGCCACACCTGGCATCGACTGGAGCGCGTTGGGGTAGCCGACCCAGCTCGAGGTGGCCAGCTCGGGCGTGTAGCCCACGAACCAGGCGTCGTTGAAGGCGTCGGTGGTGCCCGTCTTGCCGGCCGCCGGGCAGCCGATCTGCGCGCGCGTGCCGGTGCCCCCGGTCACGTTCTGCTTCAGGATCTTGGTGACCTCGTAGGCCTGGCCGTCGGTGAACACCTTCTTGCGCTTGGGCTTGCCGAGGTCGTCGGTCTTGCCGTCGGGGAAGACCACCTTCTGGATCCCCTTCGGCTCGTTGCGGATGCCGCCGGACGCGAGCGTGGCGTAGGCGTTGGCCATCTCCAGCGGTGAGACGCCCAGGCGAAGGCCGCCGAGACCCTCGGCCGGGAGGCCGTCGAGCTTGGTCTCGATCCCCATCATCTTGGCCGTCTCACGCACCGCCTTGGGCCCGACGTCGATGATCAGCTGCGCGTAGACGGTGTTGTCCGAGGCCAGCGTGCCGCGCACCAGGTTCATGGAGCCGCCGTAGGTGTTGCCGTAGGTCTTCACCTTCCACGGGCCGTAGCCGGGGAGGTTGAGGTTCAGCGGCTTGGACGTGTAGGTGGTGCGGTTGGGGTCGACCCCCTTGCGGATGGCGGTCATCAGCACCATCGTCTTGAACGCCGAGCCGGGCTGGCGGTGGCCTTGCGCGGCCAGGTTGAAGCGGCGGTCCTTGTACGTGCCGCTCGACGCCATCGCCCGGATGTAGCCGTTGTCGGGGTCGATCGAGACGATCGCGCCGCTCGGGTCCGCCGGGTTGGGGAGCTGCCCCAGGATCGCCTTGCGGGCGGCGTCCTGGAGCCCGGGGTTGATCGTGGAGTACACCTTCAGGCCGCCGCGGCGGTAGACGCCCACGCCGTACTCCTCGATCAGCCTCTCCTGCACGTAGTCGAAGAAGTAGGGCTCCCGGCGCCTGGTGTACCGGGTCCCCTGCTTGAGCCCGAGCCGCTTGGTGCTCGCCTCCTCGGCCTGCGCCGTCGTGATGAACCGGTTCTCGGCCATCTTCTCCAGCACCCGGTTGCGGCGCGTGATGGCGGAGGTGGGGTTGCGGAACGGGTTGTACTGGGACGGGGCCTGGGGCAGCCCGGCCAGCAGCGCCGCCTCGTGCAGCTGGAGGTCGCGGGCGTGCTTGTCGAAGAACGTTTCCGCCGCCGCCTCGGCGCCGATCGCCGTGCGGCCGCCGACGGTGCCGAACGGCACGTCGTTGAGGTAGTTCTTGAGGATCCAGGTCTTCGAGTGCTCCTTCTCCAGCTCGGAGGCCAGCTTGGCCTCGCGGATCTTGCGCGTGAAGTTGCGCTCCGGGTCCTTGATGTAGAGCGCGCGGACCAGCTGCTGGGTGATCGTGGAGCCGCCCTCCACGTTCTTGCCGGAGCGAAGGTTCTTCACGCCGGCGCGAACGATCGCCGAGTAGTCGACGCCCTCGTGCTTGTAGAAGCGCTCGTCCTCGATCGCGATCACGGCCTCGCGCAGGCCCTCGGGCATGTCGCGCCAGGCGACCGGAGTCCGGATCTCGTCCGACTGCACATACCCCAGGCGCGAGCCGTCCGCGGCGAAGATCACGGAGTTGCTGCCCTTGTCGGCGGGCTTCAGCTCACTGAGGTCGGGACCGGTGGCCGCGACGGCGATCACGTAGCCGGCCGCCGACATCACGCCGATCGCCGCGATGATGGCGAGCACGACGAGGCCGAAGGCGAGCTTGGTGCCTCCTCCGCGCCGGCGCCTTCCGCGCCGCTGCTTTCGCTGCCGGTGGGTCATTCAAACGTGTTCGGTTCCGGCGGCCGGTTGGATGCGCCCGCGGCGCGGGACGTCGGGGCCTAGCCGGCGTCCTCTGAGGATAGAGCAGCTTCTCTGACCCTACGCAGGCTCTCTTTCCTCAGGCGCGAAGCCACTCCTCCCCGCTCGCCGGCGTTGGGCGCCCACGCCTTCACGGCGATCCGGATCCCCTCGAATGTGACCTCGGCAATCCGTGCCTCGGCGTCCTCCATCCCGTCGAGAGAGGCGAGCGCCGCGTCGGCGTCGGCACCGGGCGGCAGCCAGACCGAGATCTCGGTCTCGACCCGCGGGTCGAGCACCGTGTGGTTCTGCACCGTGTTGGAGGCCAGGCGCTCGTTGGGGACGATCAGCCGCACGCCGCCGTCGAGCAGCAGGTAGGTGTAGGTCAGGCGGATCTCCTCGACGGTGCCGGTGCATTCCTCCACCGTCACCAGGTCACCGATGCGGATCGGCTGCGTGATCGCCAGCAGCAGCCCGGCCACGCCGTTGGCCAGCGTCTGGCGGGCCGCGAAGCCCACCACCAGGCCGAGGACGGCGGAGGAGGCGAGCACGCCGGTGGCCACGCGCTCCGCCTCCGGGAACTGCGCGAGCGCCAGCGCGAACCCGATGATCACGATCGTGGCGAAGATCAGGCGGCGCACCAGGCGCAGGCGCGTGTCGGCCACCGCCGACAGCGGCCGCCCCGCCACGGCCTCGGTGAACTTGCGCGCGCGGCGCAGGATCAGCCGGTCCACCAGCTCGGCGATCAGGAATGCCGCGACCACGGTGACCAGGGCCACCAGCTCGTTGCTGCCCTCGCCCAGGAACGAGCCCGTGAGAAGATCGGCCGCCTGCATGGCGCATGAGGCTACTTCCGCGGCTCCTCGTGGGGCGGCTCGGATCCGCACCGCGGCGCTGGTCGCGTGGGGTCGCCTCCGCTCGTCGGAGTCCTTCCGCGTGGCGTTCCGGGCGTTCGCCCTGAGCCGGGTCACGATCCTCGGCGTGGCGGCGTTCGCCGCGCTCAGCGCGGGGTCCGGTGGGCTGAGCGGCGCGAACGAGCAGCGCTACGACGACCCGGCTCTGACCAGGCCCCTGGACGGGCTGGGCGAGGTCGTCCTGACGCCCCTCGCGCGGTGGGACGCCGTCTGGTACCTCGGGATCGCCGACACGGGCTACACGGAGGCCGGGTCGCCGCGGACCGCGTTCTTCCCCCTCTACCCGCTGCTCACGCGCGGGCTGGGCGAGCTCGGCGGCGGCGGCCGGGGCGCCCTGCTCATCGCCGCCTACCTCGTGTCGCTGGCCGCCCTGCTGGGGGCGCTGGTGCTGCTGTACCGGCTCACCGCATTGGAGCTGGGCCGCCGCGCCGCCGCCCCCGCGGTGTTGCTGCTGTGCGTGTTCCCGGCCTCGTTCTTCCTCGGCGCGCCGTACTCGGAGAGCCTCTTCCTGCTCTGCTCGGTGGGCGCCTTCTACGCCGCGCGCACCGGTCACTGGGCCTGGGCGGGCGCCGCGGCGGCGTCGGCCTCGGCCACCCGCAGCGCGGGCCTGCTGCTGCTCCTGCCGCTGGTGCTGATCTACCTGTACGGGCCCCGCGCCGACCGCCAGGCGCCGCCGGCCCTGCGGCCGCCCGGCTGGAGGGCGGCGCTGCGCCCGGTCCATCGGGTGGGGCGCGACGCCGGCTGGCTCGCGCTCGCGCCGCTGGGGCTGGTGGCCTACGCCGCCTGGCTGGGGTTCGCGCACGGCGATCCGCTCGCCTTCTCGGGCGCCCAGGACTTCTGGGGCCGGGAGTTCGCGGGCCCGCTGGTGGGCGTGTGGGACGGGCTCACGGCCGCGGTCGATGGAGCGCGCCAGCTGCTGTCGGGCTCCACGGAGACCGTCTACTTCGAGCGGGCGGGCGGCGATCCGATGCGCGTGGCGGCCGTGAACCTGATGCTGTTCGGCTTCCTGGTCTTCGGCCTCGTCGCTGCTGCCGGCGTGCTGCGCCGGCTGCCGATCGCCTACGGCGCCTACGTGGCGGTCGCGCTGATGCTGCCGCTCAGCTACCCGGTGGGGCCGCAGCCGCTGATGTCGCTGTCGCGCTTCCTGCTCGTGCTGTTCCCGATCTTCATGTGGCTGGGCGCGGAGGCCGAGGAGCGCGGCGCGACGGTTCGCTGGGCTGCCGCCTCGGCCATCGGGCTGGGGCTGCTGACCACGGAGTTCGCCTCCTGGCGCTTCATCGCCTGATGGCGGTGAAGGCGGTGCTGCTGGACGCGCTGGGGACGCTGGTGGAGCTGCAGCCGCCGGGGCCGCGCCTGCGGGAGCGGCTGCGGGAGCTGAGTGGCGTGGACGTGGGACTCGAGGCCGCGGAACGCGGGTTCGCGGCGGAGATCGGGCACTACCTCTCCCACCACATGGAGGGCGGCGACCGCGAGGGCCTCGAGCGGCTGCGCGACGACTGCGCCGCCGTGATGCACGCTGCGATCGATGCGCCCGGGCTGGAGCGGGCAGACGTTCGCCGGGCGATGATCGAGGCGCTCCAGTTCACGGCGTTCGACGACGTGGAGCCGGCGCTGCGCGAGTTGCGGCGGCGCGGCCTGCGCCTGGTCGTGGCCAGCAACTGGGACTGCTCGCTCCCGGACTGGCTCGACGGGGCCGGGCTCTGGGACCTGCTGGACGGCGCCGCGTCGTCCGCCGCCGTGGGCGAGCCGAAGCCGTCGCCCGCGGTGTTCCGCGCGGCGCTGGAGATCGCCGGCGTCGGCCCGGAGGACGCCCTGCACGTCGGCGACTCCGTGCACAACGACGTCGAGGGGGCTCGTGCGGCTGGGGTGAGAGCCGTGCTCGTGGACCGATCCGGGGCGCCGGCGCCCGCCGGGATCGAGACGGTGCGCTCGCTGGGCGAGGTCGCCTCCCTAATCTGAGCGCCCATGGAGAGCGTCACCCAGCCGCCGCCACCGCGGCCGGAGCTGCCCGAGGGTGCGGAGACCCCACCGGTCTGGCCGCCCTGGTTCGCCGCCGCGGGCTTCGTGGTGGCGCTGGTGGGGACGCTGGTCCTGGTGGGCACGTTCGCGGCCATCTTCGGCGTGGACGCCGACAACGAATCCCCCGGCTTCGTGGTGCTCGCGACGCTCGCACAGGGCGCCGTGTTCGTGGCGACGGCCGTGTTGTTCGCCAGTCGGGTGGCCCCCCCGCGCGCCTGGCAGTTCGGCCTGCGCCGCGCCCCCTTCTGGTCCTCGCTCGGGTGGGCGGTGGTGGGAGTGCTCGCCTTCTACCTGGTCAGCGCCATCTACGCCGCCATCGTCCAACCGGACGCCGAGCAGGACGTGGTCGAGACGCTGGGCGGCGACGAGGGCGGCTTCGGCCTCGTGATGGCGGGTGTGATGGTGATCGCCGTGGCGCCGGTGGTGGAGGAGTTCTTCTTCCGCGGCTTCTTCTACCGGGCGCTGCGCACGCGCTTCGCGGTGATCTCGGCGGCGCTGCTCGACGGTCTGCTGTTCGGGATCATCCACTTCAACTTCGAGGGGGCCGACGGCCTGCTCATCCTCCCGCCGCTCGCCCTGCTGGGAGTGATCTTCTGCCTCGTCTACGAGAAGACCGGCTCGCTCTATCCGGTGATCGGCATGCACGCGTTCAACAACGCGCTGGCGTTCGCGGTCCAGGCGGACGGCGGATGGAAGGTGTCGGTGATCGCCGGGCCGCTCGTGCTGATCGCATGCGCAGTGGCCCCCAGGGTGCTCCATCCGGGTGGCCGACGGGTCCAGTTCGCCCGCTAGGATTGTCCGCCGCATGAGGCGGCTCGTCACCACTCTCGCGCCGTTTCTGCTGCTCGCGTTCGCGCCTGGCGCGTTCGCACAGACGCCCCTGAACCCCATCCAGCCTCCGCCCAAGCCGGCGCCTCCGGCGGCGAAACCGAAGGGCGGCAAGGTCAAGATCAGCGTCGCGGGCGGACAGCGCACCAAGCGGCTGCGCTACGTCGCCCGGGGAGGGGCGATCCGCGTGCGCGGGCGCGTGACCCCGTTCGTGGCGGGGCAGACCGCCCGGCTGGAGATCTACCGCAAGGGCAAGCTCATCTCCCGCCGCTCGGCGCCCATCCGCCGCGGCGGCAGGGTGTCGTTCCGCTTCCGCACGAAGCGGCGCGGCGTTCTCCGGCTGCTGGTGCGCCACGCGGCCACGGCCCAGCAGGCCGCGTTCCGGTCGCGATCCGTGCGGATCAAGGCGGTGGTCCTGCGGGCCGGTCAGGGCTCACGGGGCACGAAGGTCGTGCTGCTCCAGCGGGGGCTGAGGCGGCTCGGCTTCGCGGTGCCCATCTCCGGCTCGTACAACGACGGGACCTCGCGCGCGGTGCTCGCGTTCCGCAAGACGAACAACATGGGACGCACCGGCTTCGCCTCCGCCCGCGTGTTCTCGCTCGTGCTCCAGCACCGCGGCGCCTTCAAGCTGCGCCACCCCAAGGCCGGCAAGCACGTGGAGTTCGACTGGTCGCGCCAGGTGCTCGTGCTCGCCGACAAGGGGCGCCCGCGGCGCGTCTACCACTCCTCATCGGGAGCGCCCGCCACCCCCACGGTGTTCGGCGCGTTCCGCTTCTACCGCAAGGACTTCGGCACCAACGCCAAGGGCATGGTGCACTCCAACTACTTCATCCGCGGGTACGCGATCCACGGATACCCCTCGGTGCCCAACTACCCGGCCAGCCACGGCTGCCTGCGGGTGCCGATCCCTGATGCGGCCTCGATCTTCAGTTACGTGAGGATGGGCGAGCGCATCTTCGTCTACCGCTGAGGGCCCGCGGGCCATCGGCCCGGTGGGCCCTCAGGGCGCTGGCTTCGCTACTGGAGTTCGGCCTGGGCCGGCTCGTCGGTCTCGGCCGTGACCTCGGCCTCGGCCGGGCCGGCCGGCGCGTCGGCGGGCACAGCGGCCGGCTCGGACCTCGACCTCGGCTTCGGCCTCGACCTGCGGCTGGGGCGCCGGCGTGGCCGCGGGAGCCGGTGCCGGCTCCGGTGCGGCCGTGGGCGCGGGCGCCGTCTGAGCGGTCGCCGGGGCCTGCTGCGGCGCGGGAGCGGGCTGCTCCGTGGCCGGCTGAGCGGGCGCCGGGGTCGGCTGTGCGGCCGCCGGCTGAGCCGCCACGGGCTGGGCCGGAGCGGGCTGCGGTGCCGCGGCCGGAGCGGGCTGCGCGGGCGCGGGAGCGGGCTGCGCCGTGGCCGGCTGCGCCGTGGCGGGCTGAGCCGGAGCGGCCGCTGCCGGCCGGCTCACGCTGGTGGTGCGCGCCTGGCCCTGCGACGACGCCTTCGCCGTCACCGGCGCCGGCTTGGGCTCCACGGTGGGCTCGCCCGGCACGAGGGCACCCCGCAGGTAGGGCGAGGGATCCTTGGCCTGGCCGTCCACGCGGGTCTCGAAGTGCACGTGCGGGCCGGTGCAGCTGCCCGTGCATCCCACGTGGCCGATCACCTGGCCCTTGCGGACCTCCTGGCCGGCGGACACCGCGTAGCGCGACAGGTGGGCGTAACACGTCTCGAACCGGCTCGAGTGCTTGACGCACACCATGTTTCCGTAGCCGCCCTGGGCGCCGCGGCTGCTCACCACACCGCACTCGGCGGCCCTCACCGGGGTGCCGGTCGGGGCGGCGATGTCGACCCCGTCGTGATTGCGCCCCCCGCGCGGACCGTAGTTCGAGGTCACGGTGCCCTTCACGGGAGCGGACAGCTGGAGGGTGCCGCAGGCGCCCACCTGGGCCACCGGCTGGGTCGGGGTGCCCTGGGCAGGGCCGCCGGCGTCCGGGGCCGGCGCGCCGGGAGCGTTGCCGCCGCCGACCTGCGGGGTCGCGCCCGCGCCGGCGCGGGCGTCCGCGGAGGCATCGTTAGCCGCCGGCGAATCGCCACGCTCACGCACGATCACAGCGACGTCCCCGCCCTTGGCGGCGACTCCCGCCGCCGCGCGGTCGAGGCCGAAGAGCTTGGTCCATGTGGCCGGACCGACCACGCCGTCGGTCTCGAGCCCGGCACGCCCCTGGAAGGCGCGCACCGCGCTGTCGGTGGCGGGGCCGAACGTGCCGTCCGCGTCCACTCCGAGCCGCAGCTGGACCTCCTTGACCGCGGAGCCGGTGCTGCCGAGCCTCAGCATCATCGCCGCGCCGTCGCGCCCGTCGATCGCGCGTGTGGCGGGGGAGGCGGCGTCCACGCGGGTGTCCACACCGGCGCCCGAGGCGGCCAGGGCCTGCCCGGCGGGACCGGCGAGCATCAGCGTGCTCAGGGCCGCCGACGCCTTGCGCCGCCGAGCGACACGCTTCCTGATCTGGGGTGTGATCGCACGCCGTCGCTGCGAGCGCTCGAGCGAGCGCTCCCACGGATCGATGGTGGCAAGGTCTCGCAAGTTCGTCATGTGATCCCGTCTGCTCCTCTTCCTTCGGGCCTACGGGGTTAGCTGACGGGCTCGCGCTGGAAGATGCGCTACGTGGCTCTCGGGCCACGATTCGCCCCGGCGGCATGGTGCCGCTGTGGTTCCCCCGTTCCCCGCGCTCGTGGCGCGGGAACTCGGCAATTGACAAGCGTTATTCGTACTGCGAACGCAGCACGGTAGCGATAGTTGCGGTCCGAGGGGCGCTTACGGGCGCGTTGGCTAGGACGTCGCTTCGCGCCAGTCGCTGGCGTCGTTGCGGTGCTTGGGCAGGAAGTTCGCCAGCAGAAGCCCGATGCCGCCCCAGAGGGCCAGCCCGAGGATCAGCGCGGCCAGCCGCTCGCCCCAGGCGCTCTCGAAATCCGTGAATCCGGTGAAGGGAGCCACCAGAACGTCGTTCGCGTCGTCGATCCACTCACGCACGTCCGAGTGGTTGGCCTCCCGCACCCGCTCGATGGCGGGCTCGGGGTTCGGCCGCTGGATGCCGGTCTCGACCGAGGCCGAAGCGGGGCTCCCGTCGATCCCCTCGACCTGGCCCTGCGAGCTGTCGCGAAGCTCCGTCGCCGCGAACAGCAGGAAGCTGGCGGCCACGAGGGCCGCCGCGGCGGCGGCGGCGTAGCGGACGAGATTTGCCATAGCCCGACTACTATCGGCAACCGCCGTGCAGACCGTTACCCCCGCCAGGGAGAGACTGATCACCGAGCTCAGGGAGCACGCGCTGGTGATCGGGAAGGTGACGCTCTCCAGCGGGCTCGAGGCCGACTACTACGTGGACGCCAAGCGGGCCATCCTGCGCCCGGCCGGGTTCCTCGCGCTCGGCGAGCTCGTCCGCGCCGAGGCCGAGCGCCTGGGCGCGACGGCCGTCGGCGGGCTCACGATGGGCGCGGATCCGGTCGCCTGCGCGGCGCTGGCCGCCGGCGCGGAGGTGAAGGCGTTCTTCGTGCGGAAGGACCGCAAGGCGCACGGGCTGCAGCGCTGGGTGGAGGGGCCGCCGCTCGAGCCGGGCGAGCGGTGCCTGATCGCCGAGGATGTGGTCACCACCGGCGGCTCGACGATCAAGGCGATCGAGCGTGTTCGCGAGGAGGGGCTCGAGGTGGTGGGAGTGGTGAGCGTGCTCGACCGCCTGGCCGGCGGAGGCGAGGCGATCGAGGCTGCCGCCGAGGCTCCCTACGTGCCGCTCACGACGATCGACGAGCTCTACCCGGACCGCCCGGACCGCGGCTAGGGATCAGCCGGCGGGGGGCTGCGCGCGGAAGGTGCGCAGCATCCGGGCGACCGTGGGCCGCCCGGGCACCGGCCGCGCGCGGGCGTTGCGGAAGATCACCGCGCTGTAGGTCACGAGCCCGGGCCGGTGGAAGGCCGCGACCTCGATCCGCTGAGGCTCCCCGCTCGTCTTCACCGTGCCCGACCCCTGGGCCACCGCCGTCTCGTAGGGGGATCCCGCGATCCGCGAGTCCCTCACCGACACCGCTCCCTCGAACCCCGGCAGGGCGGCGATCACGTCCCGCGCGTAGGAGCCCGGTCCGGCCTCCTTCCCGGCGCGGCTGCGGTCCGCCGCGACGGTGACCGCCACCAGACCGCTCCTCGAGGTGATCAGCGTGGCCCCGCGCTTGGTGGCGGCCCGCCAGCTGCGCGGCGCGGCGATCGTGAACCCGGCTGCCTCGTTTCGCACGGTGCGCCAGCCGGCGGGCGGGGTGGCGGGCTTGGCGGCCCTTTCCTCCGGGCCGCCGGCCGAGTCGCCGCCGCCACAGGCAACGAGCCCGGCGAGCACGGGCGCGATCAGAAGGGGGCCGAGTCGCAAGGGCGCGGCGAGTTTACGGGCGGGTCTGAATCGCATAGCGTCTTCAAGTCAACGTCACGGAGGGAAACCGTGGAAACGCAGAGCATCGATGCCGTCGAGTTTCGCGACGGCCAGCGCGAGCAGTGGAACAAGGCTGCGGCCGGCTGGGACAAGTGGTCGGCCCTGATCGACGCCGGCGCGGGCGGGGTCAGCGACCGCCTGGTGGACCTGGCCGGGGTGGAGCCCGGCAGCCGGGTCCTTGACGTGGCCGCGGGTTACGGCGAGCCGTCGCTGCCGGCTGCGCGCAGGGCGGGTCCAGACGGTGGCGTCGTGGCGACCGACATCGCCGCGGTGATGCTCGACTACGCGCGCAAGCGCGCGGCCGACGCCGGTATCGAGAACATCGAGTTCGTGGAGAGCGACGCCGCCTCGCTCGACTTCCCGGAGCACAGCTTCGACGCCGCCGTCTCGCGCTGGGGCGTGATCTTCGAGCCCGAGGCCGAGGCCTCGCTGAACCGGATCAGGGGCTTCCTGAAGCCCGGCTCCCGGATGGCCGTGTCGTCGTGGGGCACGCCCGACCAGGTGCCGATGCTCGGCGTGCCGATGCGCACGGCGATGCGAGAGCTGGACGTGCCGCCGCCCCCGCCCGGAACCCCGGGCCCGCTGTCGCGTCCCACGCCGGAGGCGCTCAGCGGAACGCTCGAGGGAGGCGGGTTCTCGGACATCGAGGTGGAGGAGACGGAGGTGGTCCTGGAGTACGAGTCCGCCGCGGGCTTCGTCCAGTTCATCCGCGAGATCGCACCGCCGATCACGGCGATGATCGCGCCCCATCCGCAGGACGTCCAGGACGCGACCTGGAAGGCGATCGAGGACGCGATCGCGGAGCGGGCGAGCGACGACGGAACGCTCACGCTGACCAACGTGGCGCTGCTGGGGGCGGGACGGGCCTAGGAACGCAAACCAACACAACAGGTGAAGGGGCAGTCATGTCAGAGCAAGACATCCAGACGGTTCGCAGCGGCTACGAGGCGTTCAACCGTGGCGACATTCCGGCGGTCTTGGAGACCTATCAGGCCGATATCGAGTGGATCGAGCCCGGGGGCGGCAACGCTCCCTCGGGCACGTTCAACGGCACCGACCAAGTCCAGCAGGATGTTTTCGGCAAGGTGCCGGAGAACTTCGGCGAGAGCTTCTCGGTCGAGACAGACGAGTTCAGGGACGAGGACGGCAAGGTGATCGTCACCGGGCGCTTCAAGGGCCGGCACACGAGCGGCGCCGACCTGGACGCTTCGTTCGAGCACGTCTCGGACATGAAGGACGGGAAGGTCGCCCGCTTCGAGAACAAGCCCGACGCGGAGGCCTGGGCCAAGGGGTGGGGCGGCTGACGGAGTGCCCCGGAGCTTCTTCGGCGAGGGCCCACCGCAGACGCTCGCCGAATCCCCCAACTGCGGTATGGCGGCGCCCGCACGCGCCAGCAACCTTTCGGTCATGTGCCAGCCGCGCCGGATCAACTCCGTGTCCAGTTCGAAGCATCGAGCCTGCGCCAAGCCGTAGAGCTCGCCGGCGAACTGCGGGCTCTGGCCCGCGGCCGCGTTCAGGTCCGCCCGGCGCCGCGCCGCCTGCTGAGCCGCCGATGGAACGTGACGATGAACTCCCCGCGCGGGAGGCATGTGACCGCAGTGGGCTGGACGGCCGCGCTGCAAGACCTGGTCTGCCGCCATACCGGTTGCCGGTTGGTCGACGCGGACGCCGGCGCCGCTGCCCCACGCGTTGCTCATAGATGTGCGCGGCTTCCGGACGGGCGCGGGTTCGAGCTGGCGGCTGAGCTGACTTGGGCTCAGCCGGGTCTGGCGGTGCTGCTCATGTCGGTGAGCGATCCGCATGCCACGCCAGGGCCGAATGGAGGAGGTGTGGCCGCTCCCTCCGCTACTCGCCAGGTGCCCCGAGCAGGATTCGAACCTGCGGCCTACTCCTTAGGAGGGCTCCGAGGGGGCGGGACGGAAGGGTAGGCGAGGGTGCCGGCGGGCAGCGAAGTCCTGCACACGGCGGCGTTCTGCGACCGAGCGGTGTTCGTCGCGTAGCCGGCGTTTCTCTGGCTCGCGTACCCGTTTGGTACCTGCGCGTTGGGAGCGGGCGGCGCGACGGTTCTCAGCTCGTGGGCACGCGGGACTTCGCCCGTAGAGCTTCGAGCGAAGCGGCGACATCGGCGCGCAGGCTCTTGCTTGCGTGGTAGCGGATGTTCCTTCCTCGGCCGCGCTGCTCCACAACCCCCGAGTCGACGAGCCGACGGAAGTCGGCACTCGCGGTCGCAGGCGAAACGTCTGCCTCCTTGCTGTAACTGGTCCGGTCAGCGCCGCCAGCAAGGCTCTGCTCTAGGTCTACACGTCTAGACGTCTAATCGTCTAGATGCGCTGGCGGCTGAAACGCACCGGCGTCTCGCACCGCTGGCGCCTGGGCTCAGCTGGGCGGCCTTGGTCTCGCTCCAGTCCGAGCTCAGACCGCGGCATAGACCGGCGGGTCGCTCGAGCTTCAGCCTCTGCCACCACCTGTGCGCGGTCACTCACCCAGCGCCCCGAGCTCACCGGGCCGCGAGCGCACGAGTGCACTAGACTCGCGCCAAGATGAGCCGGGCGTGGGCCAGCGCGGCAGTGTTCATCCTGCTCGCCCTTCCGAGCAGCGCGAGCGCCGCCTGGAACCAGCCGGCCGGCATCCTCGACAACGTGAGCGCGCAGGACGGATCGAGCCCGAGCTTCGCGACGGTCGGCGGGCGGCCGTACGTGGCCTGGCACGAGCAGGACGGCACCAACAACGAGGTCCGCGTCGCCCGTCTCAATAGCGCCGGGACAGCCTGGGAGGAGCCCTGGATCGGCGTCAGCGCCACCTCCGGGGGGATCAACCAGTCCACCACGCTCAGCGGCTCCGAGCCGAGCCTCGCCTCGATCGGCGGCGTTCCGTACGTCGCCTGGCACGAGAGCGACGGAGGCAACACCGAGATCCGCGTCGCGCGCCTGAACGCCGCCGGAACAGGCTGGGAGCAGCCGTGGACCGGCGTCAGCGCCACCTCCGGCGGCATCAACCAGTCGACGACCCAAACCGCGAACAGAGTGAGCCTGGCGTCCGTCGGCGGCGTGCCGTACGTCGCCTGGGAGGAGGATGACGGCACGAACCGCGAGGTTCGCGTGGCGCGCCTGAACGCCGCCGGCACGGCGTGGGAGCAGCCGTGGACCGGCGCCAGCGCCACCTCCGGCGGGATCAACCAGTCCACCACCCAGGACGGCAATGAAGCCGTGGTGGCCGGGGTCGGCGGGGTGCCGTACGTGACCTGGTTCGAGAGCGACGGCACGAACCCGGAGATCCGCGTGGCCCGGCTCGACGGCGGCACCACGTGGGTCCAGCCGTGGACGGGCGCAGTCGCCACCTACGGCGGAGTCAACACGTCCCCCACCAAGCAGGGCACCTCCCCGACGCTCGCCTCCATCAACGGCGTCCCTTTCGTGGCCTGGGAGGAGCGGGACCCGGAACCGACCCGGGCAACCAGGAGATCCGTGTGGCTCGCCTCAGCGGGGCCACTTGGGTGCAGCCGTGGACGGGCCAGTCCGCCACCTACGGCGGGATCAACGCCTCCGGCAACGTGATGCGTTCGATCCGAGCCTGAGCCAGATCGGCGCCGTGCCCTACGTGGCCTGGGACGAGAACGTCTCGACGGCGCCCGACACCGGGTCGGAGATCCGCGTGGCGCGACTCGTCGGCAGCTCCACCTGGCAGCAGCCGGTGGGCGGCGCGAGCCCGATCAACGAGGCTCCGGGCTCCGCCGTGCAGGAGCCGAGCATCGGCGAGACCGGCGGCGTCCCGTTCGTCTCCTGGCAGGAGGAGCCTGGCGCAACCAACACGGACGCCCGCGTCTCGCGGCTCGAGCCCGAGTTCTCGCGGCTGACGGCAATCCCCGTCCTCCACTTCGGCCACGCTCAACGTCGACGTGCTCACCTTCGGCATCCCCTACCCCATCGGCTTCCAGTTCGGAGCGGCCCTCGAGCGCGCAACGGCGACGTCGGTCGCACCGGCAGGTACCGATCGCGTCACGATCAGCCAACAGGCCGGCGGCTTGAGCCAGGCGAGGCGCTACCAGTTCCGCCCGTTCGCGATCGCAGGCGTGCCCGCACCGCGGGTGTTCGGGCCAACCGGCACCTTCACCACTCGCGACACGACTGCCGCCGTCATGTCGCAGGTTCCGGATCTCCCCGGCGGCGTTCCGGGCGGCAGCGAGAGGCGGAAGCATCACGCAGCGACGCCGGCGTTCCGGAGCGCGGGTCAGCTACAGGCTCTCCGAGCGGGCCACGGTGACCTTCCGGGTCGAGCGGGCGGCCAAGGGGCGCCGCGTCGGTCGCCGCTGCCGACCGCAGACGCGGCGCAATCGCAGCCGCCGGCCGTGCAGGCGCTACGTCACGCTGCGCGGCAGCTTCAGGCGCGCCGGCAAGGCCGGAGCGAACCGCTTCCGCTTCACCGGCCGCCTGCGACGCAGGAAGCTGCGCCCCGGCAGCTACCGCCTGCGGGCGCGAGCCGTCGACACCGCCGGGAACCGGTCGCGGATCGCGCGCAAGCGGTTCCGAATCGTCAGGCGCTGACCCCCACTAGCTGACCGTCAGGCCGACGCCCCTTCTCGACAAGCGCCCCGAGCAGGATTCGAACCTGCGGCCTACTCCTTAGGAGGGAGTCGCTCTATCCAGCTGAGCTATCGGGGCCTGCCGGGAGGGTAACCCGGGCCGCGTCTCTCAGTCCTCCTCGTAGAGCGACTCGCTCGCCAGCTCGGCGCCGCGCTGGCCGTACAGGCGCACCTCCACGTAGTCGCCCGTGTAGTCGTCCAGCGAGACGAGCGTGAAGCGGTCGTCCACGAGCGTGCACTGGTCGGTGGTGGTGGGGCCGAGCTCGGTGGTGGCCACGGCGCCGTTGCCCACCAGCGCCACGCCCCACACGAGCGACACCGTCCCGCGCCGGCCCTCGGGCCCGCGCCAGTGGCCGATCTCCTGGTCGGAGAGGTCGAGGGTCCAGTCGGGATTGGCCTCGGCCGTCTCGTCGGTGTAGTCGACTGCCGCCTCGAAGGTCTCCGCCTGCGCGCCCTCGTGCTCGCGCGTGTAGGACACGTAGCCGAACAGCTCGAAGCCCTCCGACGTGATCGAGGTGGCCGGCACGTAGGTGCGCCCGCTCCACGTGCGGTCGGGGAACCAGGTGATCTCGCCCGGCTCGCCCAGGTTCTCCTCGCTGTCGATCGCGGCCGCCTTGGCGAGGAAGTGCTCGGCCAGGGCCTCGCCCCAGCGCCCGTAGGGCAGCGGCTCCTGGGGAGGCTCGGCGGCAAACATCGCGATCGGTCGCTCGGAGGGCGGCATCGGCGCGAGAACCTACAGCGGATGCGCGCGCAGCCGCTCGGCCGCCACCTCGGGCGCGAGCACGCAGAGCTGGATTCCCGCTCCCATCTCCAGCCCGGCCGGATGGGCCAGCCGGGGGAGCAGGTCGATCCGCCAGCAGAACGTCTCGGCGTCGTGCGGCGCCGTGCGCACCCAGAGGTTCAGCGGCGGCACGCCGCCGAGCTCGGCGGCCAGGCGCCGCAGCACGTCGTGGAGAAGCGCCGCGCACAGCGGCCCGTCGTCCTCGAACCGGGCGGTCGGCGTGCGCGGCACGATCTGCACGTGGAACGGGACCATCGCGGCGAAGGGGCAGATCGCCACCCCCTCCGAGTCCACCGCAACCAGCCGCTCGCGGCGCTTCACCTCCTCCTGCACCACGTCGCCGAGCAGGTTCCGGCCCTCCGTCCGGTCGTGGTAGGCGGTGAAGCGCTCGCGCTCGCGAGCGACCGCCGCGGGCACCAACGGGAGCGCGTAGACCTGCGCGTGGGTGTGCGGAAGCGAGGCGCCGGCGGCCTTGCCCTCGTTCACGATCACGTGCACGTAGCGTGCCGTGGAGTGCGCGCGGATGCGCTCGCGCCACACGCCCATCGCCGTGGCCAGCCCGTCCACCCCCAGGTCGAGCAGCGAGCCGACCGGCTCCGGCCCGTTGATCACGACCTCGTGGGCTCCCGCTGCGGGGCGCGCGGCGAACAGCTCCGGCTCGCCCCACCCGGACGCGAGCGGGTCGTCCGTGGCGGCGTCGCCCGCGGCCAGCGCGGGATACATGTTGGGCACCACCCGCACCCGCCAGCCGGGCGAGTCGGGCGCGCCGCCGTTGGGCCGAAGGGCGTACACCTCGGGCGGGGTGCGGTCCTCGTGGCCCTCGAGGAACGGGTCGGACTCGGGGTCGACCTCCGTGTCCGCCGCCGATCCGATGAACGCGCCGGGGCGGGCGCCGCGCTCGCCCGCGACGATCACGCGCAGCCCGCTCAGGGGGTCGATGATCCGCGAGCCTCAGGCAAGGGGCTTCTCCATGGTCACGTGCTCGATCCCCTCCTCGAGGAAGACGCCGCTCGCGGGCTCGTACCCGGCCCGCTCGTACAGCGAACGCGCGCTCACCTGCGCGTGCAGGCGCATCCGGGTGGCGCCCCGCGCAGCCGCCCCCTCCTCGGCCGCCTGGAGCATCGCCGCGCCCAGTCCGCGGCCCCGCAGCTCGGGCTCGACCGCCATCCGGCCCAGCCGCCCCACCCCGGCGGCCACGATCACGCGGCACGTGCCCACCAGCCTGTCCTCCTCGACGGCCACCAGGTGAAGCGCCTCGGCGTCCCTGCCGTCGCGGTCGGCGGCCGGGTCCACGCCCTGCTCGTCCACGAACACGCGGTGGCGCAGGGCCAGCGCGGCCTCGATCTCGTCCTGGGTGCGCGCCTCGCGAACTATTCAGCGAGCGTAACGCTCGATGTCCGCGACCAGCTTCTCCTCGGATGAATAGCCGCCCTGCTTCACGTAGGCCAGCTCGCCCTTCGAGTCATAGAAGGCGGTGGAGGGGAAGGCCGGCACCGCCTTGATCACGGCGGAGATCTTGAGATCCCCGTCCGTGTAGCTCGGGAAGCTCACCGGGAACTCCGTGAGGAACTTCGCGGCGTCGTCGTCGTTGTCGTTGGCGTCCACGCCGAGGAAGGCGATCCGCTTGCCGCGCTTGACCCCCTGGCTCTGGAAGAACGGGAACTCGGCGCGGCAGGGCCCGCACCACGAGGCCCACTTGTTCACCACCACCGGATAGCCCCTCAGCGCCTTGATCCGCGCCTCGAAGGCGTCGCGGCCCGCCCCCGAGCAGCTCGTTCGCCTGCGCGTGGAGCTTCGCGAGCGGCGCCGGCGCCCCCTGGAGGGCGGCCTCCTGCTTCTCCGCCGCGGGGGCGGCGCTCTCGGGGTCATCGCTTCCGCAACCGGCGAGCAGCACGGCGCAAAGCACGGTGGGGATGAGCTTATGCACGGTTGGGGGAAGCGTGGCAGACACAAGGGGCCACCGGTGGGGGCGTTCTTGTGCTGTAATACAACGGACGCCGCGCTATGGGTGCACGGCGCCCCACGCCGCCCGCGGGACACGCATACGGGCGACGAAATGACGGCGGACCCGCTGCGTCCGCGCAGGCCCTCTCGAGTCGTCGCGGTCCGCAGCCCGTCTCGCGTCCTTCCCACGAAACAGAAGGCCCTATGGCTGAAAGCACTTCCCTGGCTGAATCGGCGCCGGTGTCCGGCGACGATCTTCGGCGCGCCGAAGAGTTCGCACGCGAGCCGTTCGTGCTCGAAGGAGAGGACGCTGCGGCCGCGCTCGCCACGGGCACCGCCCGTCGCCGCGCGCTGGACGCCGCGCTCGACGAGCTGGCCGCCGGGCGCGAGGATCCGTCGGTCGCCTGGCGGCGCGAGTACTCGCTGATGCTCGGGCTGGAGCGGCTCCTCTCCGACGAGGAGCCGAAGCTGGCCGACGGGACCGTGCTCTCGGCCCATCAGGTCGACGCGCTGTCGGGCACGCTGATCGCGCTGACCGCCGAGGTGCAGGCGGCCGCCGAGCGCAACGGCAACGGAAACGGCAAGGTCGAGGAGCTGCCCTCGGGCGAGGTCGAGATCGAGGGCGACGACGAGCTGTCCGAGGACGAGGAGCCGCTGGACTGGGACGCCGCCGAGGAGGCCGAGGAGGAGGCCGCGGCGGACGCGGTCGCCGAGGATCCCAGCTCCACCCGCCGCTTCTGGTTCGAGCACGCCACCGGTGCCGGCAAGACGGTGGCCGCGCTGGGATTCGCGGAGGCGTCGCGGACCGGCGGGGTGCTGATCCTCACCCACCGCCGCAACCTCGTGGACCAGTTCAACGGCGAGCTGGCCGACCGCGGCTACAAGAACCGCGTGCAGGCACCGCTGCTGCTCGGAAAGGACAAGGACCCCAACGCGGAGGGCCCGGTAACCGTCGAGACCTACCAGTGGTTCGTGCGCAACGCCGGCAAGGTCTCCGACGCGTACACGATCGTCATCTGCGACGAGGCCCACACGGCGCTGGGCGAGAAGACCTCCGCGGCGATCCGCCAGTGGCAGGGCCCCATCTTCGTCGGCATGACCGCCACGGGCGCGCTGATCGCCCGGCACGTGACCGACCTCTTCCCGACCCAGACCTCGCGCTTCGACCTCGCGCAGGCCGCGCGCCGCGGCGTGATCTCACCGCTGCGCTGCGTGCGCATCCCGCCCGGGGTGGGCGTTCGCTCGATCTCGAAGGTGCCCCTGCGCCGCGGCGAGGTGGACCAGGACTTCGACCAGGAAGAGCTGGCCGCGTTGCTGGACCAGACGCCCTTCAACCTGGCCATCGCCGACCTCTACAAGACGCGCTTCCGGGATCTCCCCGGCGTGGTCTACTCCGCCGGCGTCCGCCACGCGCACAACGTGGCGGCGGCGTTCAAGGAGCAGGGGATCAAGGCCCAGGCGGTGTCCGGCGAGACGCCCAAGCGCGAGCTCACGCGCGTGCTGGCCGCCTACGAGCGCGGCGAGCTCGACGTGCTGGTGAACGCGCAGCTGCTGGCGGAGGGCTGGAACTCACCGCGCGCCACGGTCTGCATGCACCTCGCCCCGACCGCCTCGCGCCGGATCTACCAGCAGCGCGTGGGCCGCGTGACCCGCCGCCAGCAGGGCAAGGAGGCCGGCATCGTCGTCGACTTCGTGCACCCCGCCACCGCGAACGACGATCCGGTGGTCACCCTGCACTCGCTGCTCGACCGCGACGTCTACCGCGGCGGCGCGATCGTGGTCGGCCCGGTGCGCCGCGGCCGCGGCCGCAGGCTGCGGGTGGAGCGCCGCGTGCTGCCGGTCACGGCCGACGAGGACCGCCGCGCCCAGGTGTTCGAGCGCGAGCTGTGGCGCATCGCCGTTGAGCACCTGAGCTGGGGCGAGCAGCACGCGTGGGCCGCGCTCGCCGGCGCGCGCGTGGCGTCGAACAACTGGCGCCGCGCCAAGGCGATGCTGCACTTCGACTCGACCGGCGAGCTGCGCCGGCGCTTCCTCATCACCTGCCTCCAGCGCAACCGCAACAGCCAGCTGCGCGTACGCGCGCTCGGCGAGGTCGGCCAGCTCAGGGACGCCGAGGCGTTCGACGAGGCCGTGGAGATCGTGGGCGGCTGGTCACGCGACGAGCGCCGCGAGGGCGTGAAGGTGCTGCTCCAGGCGATGGCGGAGCGTCCCATCGGCCGGCGCGACCAGGCCAGCCGCTGGATCTGGCACCTGGCCGAGTACAGCCGCGAGGTCCACGAGGAGTACGCGGTGTCGCGCTGGCCGGAGACCAAGCGCCTGCTCGGGCTGCTGGTGAACTCCTCGGGCGGCGCGCACGCGCGCAACGCCCGCCGGCTGGTGCAGGCCACCAAGAAGCAGGACCGCCGGCTCTCCGCCGCGCTGCTCGCCGCCGCGCTGGCGCACACGCCGGAGGCGCAGCAGGTGCTCGACGGCGCCCGGATGCGGATGGCGCGCAAGCCCTCGGCGCTGGCCCGCGAGCTGCTCCGCAACTTCCCCAAGGGCGGCCGCCGCCGCCGCGGTGGGCGCCGCCGCCGCGGGCGTGGCTCCGGCAAGGATCCGGGCGCCAAGCAGCAGCAGCAGGGAAGCAACGGCGGCGCGAAGCAGCCGCAGGCGCGGACCGAGGACGCGGCCTAGCGCCGTCGATTGGGGCTTTCACCACCGTATAGGCGGCAAAGGCCCCAATCGTCAGAGAACTCAGGTGAACCTCGCCGGCCTGGAGCGCCACCCGGCCCGTCAGCCGTGTCGACCAGCAGAGCGCCGGAGTCGTCCACACCCGCGGCCACGCCACCCGCTCCCCCCACGCAGCCGATCTTCCGCCCGCCAGTGCGTCCCGCTGCCGCCAGGCGGGCAGCACGTCGTCGGCGCGAAGCCAGCGATCGAGGGAGACCAGTAGCGTCCCGGAGCACGTCCGACACCGAGCGCCCGTCATCCAGCGCCACCGCGACGCAGCTCCGCCGGGAACTCGACGGGCACCACGTTCAGGCCGATCCCCAGCACGGCCCAGCCCTCGGCGGGCCGCCCCTCCACGAGGATCCCGGCCACCTTGCGCCCACCCAGCCAGACGTCGTTGGGCCACTTGATCTCCTCGCTGCCAGCCGTCTCGGCGACCGCCACCGCCGCTCGCAGGGGCAGCAGCGCGTCGAACTCACGCAGCACCACGGACATCAGCACGGCGCTCCGCGCCGGAGCCACCCACTCCCGCCCCTGGCGCCCGCGCCCCGCGGTCTGCTCGTCGGCGGTGACCAGCGTGCCGTGCGGGGCACCCGTGCGCGCCAGCTCCTTCGCCCGCTCGTTGGTCGAGTCACACAGCCGGTGATGCACCCGCGGCCGGCCGATCATCGCGGGCGCAGCCGCACCTCGGCGTCCGGGCTCAGCCCCAGCGTGGCGCCCGCGTCGCCGCGGTTGATGGCGATCGCCAGCGAGCGGTAGGCGTCCTCGTAGACGATCAGCTCGCCCGGCCCGACGTCGGCGAAGGTCGCGGCGTAGGCGGCCAGGTAGCGCTCGTCCCCCGCCTCGATCTCCACCGTGCCGCCGAGCGTGATGCCCGTGCCCGCCATCTGCTCGTGGCTCACGTTCAGTCCCGCGTTGCCGAAGCGGTCGAGCGTGAGCACGTGGGCCACCAGGTCGCCGCCGTCGCTGCGGGCCTGGGGCAGCTCCACCGTCACCAGCTCGTCCGCGGCGAGCGGGCTGCCGGCATCGGCCAGCTCCGCGCCCGCCGCCAGGTGGGCGGCAACGGGGGAGAACACGTCGCGGCCATGGAACGTGGCCGAGACCGGCTCGAGGCGATGGGGCGAGCGCGTCACGTCCACCGCCAGCTCCACGCCGCCGCACGCCTCCCAGGCCAGCGACAGCAGACCGTTGTCCGGACCGACGAGGATGCGCCCGTCCTCGCACCCCAGCGCCAGCGCCCGGCGCTCGGTGCCCACCTGGGGGTCCACCACGGCCACGTGCACGCCCGCGGGCATGTAGGGCAGCGTGTTGCGCAGAACGAGCGCTCCGTGGCGCACGGCGTAGCGCGGGATCCCGTGCGTGATGTCCACGATCTGCGCGTCCGGCGCGATGCCGCGGATCACGCCGTGGCACACGCCCACGAAGTCGTCGTCGCGGCCGTAGTCGGTGAGCAGGGTCACGATCATCGGGCGTCCTCCAGGAGCGCGTCCACCAGCCCGTCGATGTCGTGGCGCTCCGCCTCCACGTGCACCTCCAGGCCCAGCTCGCGGGCGGTCGCGCTGGTGACCGGCCCGATCGAGACCACGCGCGCGCCCTCCAGCGGCCCGCCGTGGGAATCGAGGAAGAAGCGCACGGTGGACGAGGAGGTGAACGTGATGTGGGTGGCGCGGGCGAGCGCGTCGCGCTGCTCCTCGGAGAGCGGCTCGGCGACGGTCTCGTACAGCGGCAGCACATCCACCTCCGCGCCGCGCTCGCGCAGGGCATCGGGCAGCACGTCCCGCGCCTCGGAGGCGCGGGCGACCAGCACCCGCTTCCCCTCCACCGTCCACGCCCTCCAGCGCCTCGACCAGCGATTCCGCGACCGACCGCGGCGGGACCACGTCGGCGCTGATCCCCCGCGCGGCCAGCTCGCGCGCGGTGCCGGGCCCGATGGCGGCCACGAGCACGCCCGCGAACGCGCGCGCGTCGCCGCCCGACGGCGTCCAGCAGCAGGCGCACCCCGTTGGGGCTGGTGAAGCACACGAGCGCGTAGTCGCCGATCGCCGGCGGCTCGAACGCAAGCGGCTCGATCCGGATCGCCGGTGCCTCGATCACCTCGGCGCCAAGCGCCGCGAGCCGCGCGGCCAGCCCGCTCGCCTGCGCCCGCGCCCGCGTGACGGCCACCACCTTGCCGTACAACGGCCTCGACTCGATCCAGGCGAGCGTGTCGCGCAGCCCGGCCGCGGGACCGATCACCGTGATGGCGGGCGCGCGCAGGCCCTCGTCCGCCACGCGGGAGGCGATCTCGCTCGAGCGGCGCGCTCGCCGCCCGCTGGCCGGGCAGCGTGCCGCGCTCGACCACCGCCGCCGGCTCGTCGGCCGGGCGCCCCGCCGCGATCAGCCGCTCGGCGATCCGCGGCAGGTTCTTAACCCCCATGTAGAGCACGAGCGTTCCGGGGAAGCGGGCCAGCGCGTTCCAATCCAGCGCGCTCTCCTCCTTGGCCGGATCCTCGTGGCCGGTCACGAACGCCACCGCCGAGGACAGGTCGCGGTGGGTCACGGGGATGCCCGCGTAGGCCGGCGCGGCCACACCGGCGGTCACGCCCGGAACCACCTCGAACGCCACACCGGCGTCGCGCAGCGCCTCGGCCTCCTCGCCGCCGCGGCCGAACACGAACGGGTCGCCGCCCTTGAGCCGCACCACGTGCTTCCCGGCCGCGCCCAGCTCCACCAGCCGGGCGTTGATGTCCTCCTGCGGCATCGCGGCGTCGCCCGGCGCCTTGCCGACGTAGACCAGCTCCGCGTCGGCGCGGGCGCCGTCCAGCGCGCCGGCGGGAATCAGGCGGTCGTAGAGGATCGCGTCGGCTGACGCGATCAACTCCAGCGAGCGGCGCGTCATCAGGCCGGGGTCGCCCGGCCCGGCTCCCACGAGGTGCACGATGCCCGCCATCGGCAGGAGACTCTAGGAGAGCACGTCGGCGGCGCCCGCGGCGAGCATCCGTTCGGCCACCGAGAGGCCCAGCTGGGCGGGCGCGGACGCCCCGCCCGCCTGGCGGTCGCGCACCCAGGTCGTGCCGTCGGGCATGCCGGCGTAGGCGTCCAGCGTCAGCTCGTCCCCCTCCAGCCGCGCCCGCGCGCCCACCGGCGTGTGGCAGGTGGCCTCCAGGGCCACCACCGCCGCGCGCTCAGCCGTCAGCTCCACCAGCGCCCGGCGATCGGTCACGCGCTCCGCCGCGGCGCGGGCCTCGTCGTCGCCGGAGCGGATCTCCAGCGCCAGGCAACCCTGGCCCGGCGCGGGCGTCATCTCCGCCTCGGGGATCGGCTCGCCCTCGGACCGGCCGAGGCGCGCCAGCCCCGCCGCCGCCAGCACGAGGGCGTCGTAGTCGCCGGCCTCCAGCTTGCGGAGCCGGGTGTCCACGTTGCCGCGCACGTCGCGCACGTCCAGGTCGGGTCTCAGCGCCAGCAGCTGGGAGCGCCGCCGAAGGCTCGCGGTCCCGACCCGGGCGCCCTCGTCCAGCTCGGCGATCGAGGCAGCGCCGCACAGCGCGTCACGCGGGTCGGCGCGTTCCGGAACCCCGGCAATCGCGAGCCCCTCGGGCAGCTCCCCGGGCACGTCCTTCGCCGAGTGCACCGCCAGGTCGATCTCATCGCGCAGCAGGGCGTCCTCGATCTCCTTGACGAAGCGGGCCTTGTCCTCGCCCGCGCCGCGGCCCCGGTCGCCGCTGGTCGTGATCTCCACTATCTCCACGCCGCCGCCCAGCGACGAGGCCACGAGCTCCGCCTGCGCCAGCGCCAGCGCGCTGCCGCGCGTGCCGAGCCGGATCAACGCCCGCGGTTGCGGCGGCGAGAATCGAGGTCGGTGACCTCGGCGGGGCGCGGCGCGCCCATCTCCGGCTCGAGGTCGAACAGCTCGCGCAGCGCGTGCAGGTGGGGGTAGACGTCCTCGCCGCCCTTCAGCCGCAGCGTCGGCTCGTGCAGCAGCCGCTGCACGATCGATCGCGCCATCACGCCGAGGCGCTCGCGATCGGCCTCCGACAGCGACTCCCAGCGCGAGTCGTTCTCGGCCAGCACCTTCGCGACGATCGCCTCCGCCCGCTCCCGCAGCGCCGTGATCGTGGGCACCACGTCGAGGGTGTCCAGCCAGCGGTCGAAGCGCAGGGCCTCCTCGTCGAGCAGCGTGCGGGCCTTGGCGGCCTCGGCCTCCCGCCCGGAGAGGTTGCGGGCGACCTCACGCTGGAGGTCGTCCATGTCGAACAGGGTGATGCCGCTGCAGAGGTCGCGGACGCTGGGCTCGATGTCGCGCGGCACCGCGATGTCGATCAGCACGAGCGGCCGCCGGCCGCGCGCCTCCACGACCAGCTCCAGCTCCTCGCGGCCGAAGATCTGGTGGGGCGAGGCCGTGCAGCTCACCACGATGTCGGCGCGCTCGAGCTCGGCCGGGAGGTCCTCGAAGCGCACGGCGGCGCCGCCGAAGCGCTCGGCCAGCCCGATCGCGCGGTCGTAGCGCCGGTTGGCGACGAACACGGTGTGCACGCCCTTCTCGCGCAGCGCCTGGGCCGTGAGCTCGCCGTTCTCGCCCGCGCCGATCACCAGCACCCGCCGCTGTGAGAGGTCGCCGAGCATCCCCGCGGCGAGCTCCACGGCCACCGAGGAGACGGAGACGCGCGAGCGGCTCACGCCGGTCTCGGTGCGCACCCGCTTCCCGGCGGCGAGCGCGTCGCGGAACAGCCGGTTCGACACCGGGCCGGTCGCCCCCTCGACCAGCGCGAGCTCGTAGGCGCGCTTCACCTGGCCCTGGACCTCGGCCTCCCCGACGATCATCGAGTCCAGGCCGGCCGCGACGGTGAAGAGGTGCTTCACGGCCTCGTGGTCGTGGAACGAGTAGAGCGAGTCCGTGAGCTCGGTGGGGCGCATGTCCGCCTGGCGCGCGAGCACGGTGAGCGCGGCGGTCTCGGCCTCGACGGCGTCGGACGTAACCAGGTAGAGCTCGGTGCGGTTGCAGGTGGAGATGGCGACCGCCTCGTGCACCGGCTCGTGGCTGCGCAGCTCCGAGAGCACGGTGGTGGCACGGCCCTCGGGCAGCGCCAGGCGCTCGCGCACGGCGAGGGGCGCGGTCTTGTGGCTGACACCCAGCGCCAGGAGCTCCACTAGACCGCCGCCTCGTCCCGGTCCTCAGCCAACTCCATCAACTCATCGATCTGCCGCTCGATCCGCGCGATCTTCGAGCCGATGATCGCCACGTAGATCAGGATCAGCGTGAGGAAGACCACGTATGCGCCGGCCACGTACTTGCCGGCCTCGTCGAGAGGTAGCGCGGGCATTTGCTCAGACCGCACCGGCTTCGAGCCGCGCCCGCAGCTTCTTCAGCTGCATCGACGCCCGCTTGGAGGTCAGCTCCAGCTTCCACAGCGTGATGAACAGCAGCGTCATCGCGAGGATGCATACGAGGAACGTGAGGCGCATGTCGCCGGGGAGCGACCCGCCGGTCTGCGAGAGCACGCGCGGGTGCGTGAACGACTCGGCCAGGCGGACCGCCACGAAATTGATCGGCACGAAGGCGCCCGCTGCGATCGCGAACACCGACGAGTAGCGCGCCTGGCGGTCGGGGTCCTCGATCGAGAAGCGCAGGGGGTAGTACACGCAGTAGAGGAGGAAGACGACCAGGAACGACACCAGCACCGGCTCGTCCCATACCCACCAGTGGCCCCACGCGGCCTTGGCCCAGATCGCGCCGGTGATCAGCACGCCCATGCCGAGGATGATCGACATGTGGATGGTCACGTAGCTGCGCATGTCCCACGAGCGGTCGCCCGAGCGCAGGTGGCGGATGGCCATGATGCCGGCGGCCACGAAGCCGCACAGCGCCACGATCGCCATCGGCACGTGCACGTAGAAGATCTTCTGGACGAAGCCCTGGTCGGCGTCCAGCGGCGCGTAGAAGAACACGAGCGAGAACGCGAGGGCCGTGGTCACGACGGTGGCCGCGGCGAGTGGCCTGAAGCCCTTGGAGTACACGGCCCTACAGGTTAATCGTCGAGGAGAAAATCGAAGACGGCCAGGGCGATGAGGAGGAACACCGCGTCGTAGCCGGCCAGCAGCGCCAGGAAGCGGCCCAGATCCTCCGGCGACTGCGCTCCGCGCAGCAGCGGCTCGGTGGCCGAGGCCGCGCCGATCAGCAGCGGCACGAGCAGCGGGAGCAGCAGCAAGGGCACGATCAGCTCGCGGGCGCGGGTCTCGGCCGCCAGCGCGGAGACCAGGGCGCCGACGGCCGCCAGTCCCACGTCCGCCAGCAACAGGATCAGCAGCAGCTCGGGAAACGCGTCCAGGAGGTCGGGTCCGAGCAGCAGGAGCCCGAAGGTGGGCACCGCCACCAGCTCGAGGGCGACGAGGTAGAGGAACAGCGCCGACGCCTTCGCCAGGAACAGCGCGGTCCTGTCCACCGGCGCCAGCAGCAGCGCGTCGATGCCGCCCTGCTCGCGCTCGGCGGCGAACAGGCGCGTCACGCCGATCACCGCGGCCAGCAGCAGCGTGACCCACAGCACGCCCGAGGCCAGCTCGCCGTCCAGCGAGTCGCGATCGAGGCCGAAGTGGAACAGCACGTAGACCGTGACCGTGAACAGCGTCATCGCCGGCACGGCCTCCTTGGTGCGCAGCTCGATCGTCAGGTCCTTGCGCAGGATCGCCCGGGCGGCGCGGATCACGAGTACAGCCCCCTGGCGGTGGCGGGATCCACACCCCGGTCGCAGAACTCCTGCTTCCCCGCGCGCAGCCCCAGCGCCACGTCCGCTTCGGCCAGGCCTCTCTCCACATCGTGGGTGATCAGCACCCGGGTCCGTCCCGAAGGCGGTCCGATCAGCGGCTCGAGCCGGTCGGCGGCGGCGGGGTCGAGGTTCGCCCGCGGCTCGTCGAGCAGCAGCAACTCGGGGTCGTGCAGGGTCGCGCGCGCCGCGGCCAGCCGCTGCACCATGCCCTTGGAGAGGTCCCGCACGGGCTCGTCGGCGCGGCGCTCGAGTCCCACGGCCGCCAGCTGGTCGCCCACCCGCGCGATCTCGACCCCGTACAGGCGCGCCTGGTAGGCGAGGTTCTCACGCGCGGTCAGCTCCCGGTACAGCAGCGGCTCGTGGCCCAGGTAGCCGACCCGCCCGCGCACCTTCCAGGCCTCGTCGGGCAGGGACGCTCCGAGCACGCGGGCGCTGCCGCCGTGGGGGCGCAACAGGGCGGCCAGCACGCGCAGCAGCGTCGTCTTCCCGGCTCCGTTGGCGCCCAGCACGGCGAGCGTCTCGCCCGCCGGCACCTGCACGGTCACGCCGCTCAGCGCCACGCGCTCTCCGTAGCGGCGCTCCAGCCCGTCGAGCGCGATCGCCGGTTCGGCCACGCCGGTTAGCTTCGGGCGGGTACCCAGCCCTCGGGGAAAGCGCCGGCCGGCACGTCGCCGGCGTAGTCGGGGAACCAGCGCAGGGCGATCGTCTCGCCCGGGCGGCCCTCGACCAGCGGGCGCACGTCACCGAGCGTGAGCAGGATGCGGATCGTCGAGCCGATCTGAAGGTCGGCGGCATTGGGCTCGTCCCCGCCGATCACGCCGCGCGCGGCCAGGTCGTCCACGTGGTCGAGCTTGGCCGGGAGGCCGGCGAGGTCCTCCGCCAGCCGCTCGGCCGAGATCTTGTGGTACTTCCACGTGCCGCGCGTCAGCTTGATCGCGAAGTCCGTCCCCGCGGGATCGAGCGGCGCGCCCCCGCCGAAGGTGCCCATCGCCTCGGGCCGGAAGTGCATGGCGCCCCAGGGCAGCCTGCGGCCCAGGTCCTGCAGCTCCACGTCGCCCCAGCGTTCCGCCTCGCGCACCTCATCCGCCATCGGCTCGGGGTACAGCGGAGGCTCGGGCGCCAGCTCCTCCAGCCGGGCGAGGATCGCGCGCGAGCCGTGCACCGGCTCGCCGCCCACCAGCAGGCCGGGGACGGTGGTGTTCCCCTCGCCGTAGATCTTCGCCATCTCCTCGATGTGCGGGCCGGGCTGGAAGTCCACCCGCTCGTACTCGAGGCCCTTGTGCCGAAGCGCCGCCTCCGCGGTCATGCACGGATGGGAGGGGGCGAGTCCGTGGAGGACGAGCTCGGGCTGGGCGGACATCACGCCGCCCAGCCTACGTGCTCGGCTGTCTAGCCCGCCTCGGCGAGGATCGAGTAGATCCGCTTGCGCGTCTCGTCGAGCAGCTCGCGGGCCGCCGTTGCCTGGTCCGCGCTGCCGGCCATCCCCACCTGCAGCACCGCCGCGCGCAGCGCCAGGAAGGCCTGGCGCAGCCGGAGCTCGCCGGGGTCGGCGCCGGCGGTCACCTCGTCCCAGGGCGACGCGCCCGACCGGCTCTCGGCCTGCTCGCGGCCCTCGTCGGTGAGCGTGAACCGGCGCTTGCCGTCGGACTCCTCGCTGCGCACGAGGCCCTCGTCCTCCAGCAGGGCGAGCGTGGGGTAGATCGATCCCGCGCTCGGCCGCCAGACGCCGCCGGTGCGCTCCTCGATCTCCTTGATCATCTCGTAGCCGTGCATCGGCCTCTCCGCCAGCAGCGCCAGCGCCGCCGCTCTCACGTCGCCGCGCCGGGCGCGAGGCCCTCCGCGGCCGTATCCGTGGCGGTGACGGCGGCCCCTCGGCCCGCAGAAGCCATGGCGGGTGTAATACCTGTCCATCGCGATACTCCTTAGCTAGTACGCGATATATCGTAACAACTCGGAACTAGGCGACCGGAGGGAGCCTTCGATCTCAGGGCGCGGGCAGGGATGCCCGCGGAGCTAATCCCGCTCCAGCGTCTCGGCGGCATGGCGGAGCGTCGGCTCGACCACCGGCCAGGACTGGGCGATCGCCTTCGGGTTGCCGGGGAAGTTCACGATCAGCGTGCGCCCGCGGATGCCCGCCACGCCCCGGGTGAGGATCCCGAGGGGCGTGTGCGCCCTCGACTCGGAGCGGATCGTCTCGGCGTAGCCGGGGGCCTGGCGGTCGACCACGTCGAGCGTGGCCTCCGGGGTCACGTCGTCGGGGGTCATGCCCGTGCCGCCGGTGGTGAAGACGAAGCGCGCGCCCTCGTCGTCGGCCAGGCGGCGCAGTGCGGCGGCGATGGCGCCGCGGTCGTCGTCCACCACCTCGAGCGACGTCTCGAGGCCGGCGGCCGCGCACAGCTCCACGAGCGCGGGCCCGGACACGTCCTCGCCCTCACCGCGCGCGAGCGAGGACGAGACCGTGACCACGGCCGCCCTCACCGGCCGTCCCCGATGAACGCCTCCGCATCCTCGCGGTCGGCGAACAGGCGCCATTCGGTGAGCAGGCCGTCGGAGGCGCGCGCGACCCCGGTGAACGGCCACCGCACCTCCGCCTGGCTGGCGCGGCCGGTGCCGTAGCCGGCGCCGTCGAACACCGTCCACTCGCCGTGGCTCCAGATCCGGTCGCACTCGAGCCGCCGGTCGGCGAACACCTCCTGCGCCTCGCTCCACCAGCGGCGCACGCCCTCGTGCCCCCGGTGTGCCTTGCTGCCCTCCATCGCTCCGATCAGGGACCTGAAGCGGATGCCGGGATGGCAGACCTCCAGGAGCGCGTCGAGGTCGTGCCGGTTCCAGGCGTCCAGCGCGTAGCGCACCAGATCGCGGTCCGCCTCAGCCGTCGCGCCGCCAGTCGGACCTGCCACCGCTCTTCTCCACCAGCTCCACGGGCCCCACGCGCACCCCGCGCTCCACGCCCTTGACCATGTCGTACACCGTGAGCGCCGCCACCGCGCACGCGGTCATCGCCTCCATCTCCACGCCCGTCTGCCCGGCGGTGCGCGCCTCGGCGGTCAGGGCGATCTCCCCGTCGCCGAGCTCGAGCGTCACGTCCACGAAGGACAGCGCCAGCGGGTGGCACAGCGGGATCAGCTCGGCCGTCCGCTTGGCGGCCTGGATGCCCGCGATCCGCGCCGTGGAGGTCACGTCGCCCTTCGGGAGGTCGCCGCCGCGCACCAGCTCGATCGTCTCGGCGGACATCGAGACGACCGCCCGCGCCACCGCCCGCCGCTCCGTCACGGGCTTCGCGCCCACGTCGACCATCCGGGCGCTCCCGGACTCGTCGAGGTGCGACAGCTCGCTCACACCGTCAGCGTACGACCTGGTAGCCTGGCTAACGAGCGTTAGGTTAGTCGAGTCCAGGAGGACAGCGATGGAGCCCGAGCCACCCGATCTGGTCGTAGACCCCGTCTTCCAGATCCGCAGCAGCTTCCGCCCCGACGGGGAGTCGCTGATCGTCGACACCTGGATCGACCCGGGCGGAGGGGTCACGCCCCACGTGCACCCGGCGATGGAGGAGCGCTTCGAGACGATCGAGGGCACGGCTCAGTTCCTGTCCGGGCGCAAGTGGCATGAGACGCCCGCCGGCGAGGGCGTGGTCGTCCCGCGCGGGACCCGCCACGCCTTTCGCAACCGCGGCGACGGGGTGGCGCACATCCGCTGCCGCGCGACGCCGCCGATGACCCTCGAGGAGTTCCTCACGGAGGCGGCCGCGATGAGCCGCGCGGGCAAGATCAACCGGTTCGCGCTGCCGACGAGCTTCGCCGCTCTGAAGGAGATCGCCGCGCTGGCCGAGCGCCACCGGCCGATGGTGGTGATGTCCTCGCCGCCGGCGCTCGTCCAGAAGCTGCTGCTGCCGCCGCTCGCGCGGAGGGCGGCGGGATGAGGCCGGTCCAGTTGGCCGCGCTCACCGGGGCGCTCGCGGTGCTCATCTGGAGCGTGGGTGGGCTGATCGTGAATCCCGACTTCGGCACGGGCGACTCCGCCACGGCCGAGACCGTGCTCGGCTCGGACATGAACGGCTGGCATGCGCTGTCGGGATTCCTGGTGGCGGTGCCGGCGCTGCTCCTGCTGCGCGGCAACCCCCGCACCCTCGCGTTCTTCCTGCTGGTGGCCGCGTCCTCGCTGACCGCCACGGCGCTCTGGGCGCTCGCGGAGAATCGCCCGGCGGGCGGCCTCTTCTACTTCCCCAACAACGAGGTGGATGCCCTGCTGCACATCGCCGTTTCGGCGATCTTCGTGGCCGGGGCAGCGAGCGAGTTGAGGGCTCGCAATAGGGAGCCGATGGGCGTAGCCTGACGCGCGGACCATGCGGATTCGCGCTGGCTCGCTCGCCCTGTTCGCCGCGGTTGCCGCCTCGCTGGTCGCGGCCGGACCGGCAGATGCCGCCGGTGTCTTCTTCAGCCGCTTCGCCTTCGCCAGCACCCAGGTACAGAATGGGGAGAGGCCGTTCGTGGCCGTTGGGCGCGACGGCACCCTGTATCTCGCCTACCGCGACGGCAGCGGGAACGCGCCGATCCCCGGACGCGTCGCCATCCGCACCCGCAGCCCCCAGGGGGTCTTCAGCCCCGACGCTCCAGCTTGTGCAAACCGTCGGCGACAACCAGTCCCCCCTCGGGCTCGTCCTGGCGCCGAGCGGGACCGCCAGCGTCCTCTGGGCCGATAACGCGGCCAGCAGCCTCTTCCTGCGCCGCTTTTCGCCCGCCGGGGTGCTCAACCCCAACACCATCCAGATCAACGCAACCGGGCAGGCCATAGCCGGCCCCGGCAGCCTGGCGGGGCGCCCGTCGGGAAGCTCGATCGCCGTATGGCGCAACAACACGCTCAACCGCGTCGCCCTGCGTGAGGTGACCGCGGCGGGTGCCGCCGGGCCCGAGCGTCTGCTCAGCGATCCGGGCGATCAGCCCAGTGCCCACCAGCAGGTGGCGGTCGCACCCGACGGGACCGTGATCGTGGTGTGGGGGACGGAGACGTCCAGCCGCGTGTTCCTGCGAACGGTGTCGCCCGCCGGCGTGCTTGGGCCGAAGCAGACCGTCGTGGCCGGCGCGAACCTGTTCTCGCCCCAGCTGGCCGTTGACGCGGCCGGCCGAGCCTACGTCGCATGGTCGGACGGCGACGAGAAGATCGTGTTCCTGCGCGTGCGCCAGCCCGGCGGAACCTTCGGCCCGATCGAGCAGGTGAGCTCCGCCGGCGGCAACGCGGACTCGCCGGTGCTGGGGGTGAGCGGTGCCGGGGCGGTCGCCCTCGCCTGGCGCCAGGGCCAGCCGGTCATCGCCGGACGGCGGCGCAGCGCGACGGGTTCGTACGGGCCGACCGTGCTTCTCCGCACCGCCGAGGCGGGCGTCGGAGTCCAGAACCCGCTTATCACCGTCGAGTCCGGTGGGAACGCGGTGGTGATCTGGGAGCGGCTGACCGCGACGTCGGACCACATCATCGGCCGTGGCTTCCGCCCGGACTCGAGTATGGACCCGCTCGCCACCCTGTCGGACAACACCGGCGCGATCCTCGGCAACACGGCGATCGGCAACGACAGCGTGGGCAACCTGATGGTCGCTGCTCCCGACGGAGGCACCGACAAGATCGACGCCCAGACGGGCGACTTCGGCGGGCCCGAGCAGCGCGCCCTGGTGGCGCCGCCGACCGTCGAGCGTGGCGTTGCCGCTGCTTTCTCGTTCTCGCCGTTCGATCGCCAGTCGGGACTCGGTCCGTCGCGCTGGGTCTTCTCCGACGATGGCGCCACCGTGGCCGGGGCCAGCGCGGTGCACACCTTCCGCAAGAGCCGGGAGCTTCACGGCCCGCTCGATCACCACGGACTCCGTGGGCAACGTGCGCGATACGGCGAACGCCGTCCGCGTGGTCGACACGCGTCGGCCGGTGATCAGCCGCTTCTCGCTCAGCCGCGCCAGCTTCCGGCTCGGCCTCAGGCCGGTCGCCGGTCACGGCTCAGAAGCGCCGCCGGCGCGCGCAGCGCTGCACCCGCCTTCGCTACAGGCTTTCGGAGGACGCGCGCGTGACCATCGCCGTGCAGCGCCGCACGATCGGCCGGCGAAGGGGCAGGCGCTGCCGTAAGGCCACCCGCCGCAACCGCAGGTCGAGGCGCTGTGTGCGCTACGTGAGGGTCAGGTTGCGCACGCTTGTGCGCAACCAGCGGGCCGGCAGGCGGAGCGTCGTCTTCACCGGTCGGGTGCGCAGGCGCAAGCTCGGGCCCGGCCGCTACCGCTTCGTGCTCGCGGCCCGCGATCCCAGCGGGAACCTCTCGGCGAGGCGGACTAAGCGGTTCCGGGTGGTGCGCTAGGCCGGGGCGGCGGTTCGCCTGGCGGCCTCGATCAGGTCGCGCACGGCCGCCTCGTCGCCCTGGCGGAGCAGCTCCACGGGATCCGGCTCGCCGTTCACGATCGACTCGAAGAACGCCTTGCGGTCCTGGTAGGTGGGCAGCGTGGCCTTGGCCCAGCCGCGCACCTCGTTGAGCATGATCGCCAGCTTCGCGTAGGGCTCGCCGTACTCGTCGGCGATCTCGTTGCGGATCCGCTTGGCCAGCGCGGGGGAGGCGCCCGCCGTGGAGATCGCGATCGCCAGCGGCCCGGTGCGGATGATCGCGGGCAGGATGAAGTTGCACAGCGGCGGCACGTCCACCACGTTCACGAGCATCGCCCGCCGCTCGGCGTCCTCGTAGATGCCGATGTTCACCTCGCTGTCGTTCGTGGCGGCGATCACCATGAACGTGCCCTCGAGCATCGACGGGTCGTACGCGCGTCGCTCCCAGGTGATCGAGCCCTCCTCGGCCAGCGCCTGCAGCGGCTCGATCGCGTCGGGCGCCACCAGGGTCACGTCGCCGTCGCAGGCCAGCAGCCCCTCGACCTTCTCCAGGCCGATGTCGCCGCCGCCCACCACCAGGCACCTGCGACCGGTGAGCTTCAGGCACGCGATGTAGAACGGGCGTGTCGAGCATGCCCTGCACGCAGCTCTGATCGCAGATCCCCTTGCGGAGCTGGCAGACGCATTCCTTTCCTGCATAGGCCTGGGCAGGCATGGTCGAAAGGAGTCTAGACCTATGGCGCGGGCTAGCCGCGGATCGCGCCGCCGAGCACCTTGCGCGCGATCCGCGCGTAGGCGGGGGCGCCGCGGCGCAGGGCCTCCGCCTTGTCGTCGTCGCGGCCGTAGAGCAGCTTGGCGGAGGCGTCCAGCGCCCGCCCGAGCGCGCCGTCGTAGGGGTGCCACCAGAAGTTGGGCGCGAGCGACGGGTCCCACGAGAGCAGCTTCACGTTCACGCACTCGTAGAAGCCGAACTTGGAGTGCGAGCGGCCCAGGCCGGAGTCCTTGACCCCGCCCCACGCGCAGGAGCACGCGCCGTGGGAGTACATGTGGTCGTTCACCCAGACCATGCCGGCCTCGATCCGCCGCGCGATCCGCTCGCCGTGCGCCCGGTTGGCCGTCCACACCGAGGCGCCCAGGCCGAAGTCGGAGTCGTTGGCCAGCGCGATCGCCTCGTCCTCGGAGGCCACCGTGACCACCGGCACCACCGGTCCGAAGATCTCCTCGCGCATGATCCGCATGTCGTGGCTCACGCCCGTGAGCACGGCCGGCGCGAACCAGTCCCCCTCGGTCGGACCGTCCACCGGGCCGCCGCAGTGCAGTCGCGCGCCCGACGCCACCGCGTCGTCCACCAGCTCGCGCACGAGGTCGAACTGGTCGCGGGACACCATCGGCCCTATCTCGGTGCTCCAGTCCAGCGGATCGCCCACGCGGAGCGCTCGCGCGCCCGCCACGAGCGCGTCGGTGAACCGCTCGGCCACCTCGCGCACCACGTACACGCGCTCGATGCCCGAGCACGTCTGACCGGCGTTGGCGAACCCGCCCCACAGCGCGCCGCCCACGGCGTTCGAGAGGTTCGCATCGGCCAGCACGATCATCGGGTCCTTGCCGCCCAGCTCGAGCACGGACCCCTTCATCCGCTCCGCGCACGCCACGCCCACGCCGCGTCCCACCTCGACCGACCCGGTGAAGAAGATCTTCGCCGCGCTGGACTCCACCAGCGCCTGCCCCACGGCACCCCCGCCGTGCACGGTGCGCACCAGGCCCTCCGGCAGTCCCGCGCGCTCGAACACCGACTGGATCCGCTGACCGATCAGCGGCGTGAGCGACGCGGGCTTGAGCACCACGCCGTTGCCGCACATCAGCGCTATCGCCACCTCGCCGAAGGGGATCGACCAGGGATAGTTCCAGGGCGCGATCACCCCCACGACGCCGAGCGGCTCGTAGGCGAACTTCGCCCGCTTCTGCTTCAGGAAGATCGGCAGCCCGACCTTCTCGTCGGCCAGGATCTCCGGCCCCGTCCCGGCGATCCAGTGCAGCGAATCGATCGTGGGCAGCAGCTCCATCGCGTAGGACTCGTTGCGCGGCTTGCCCTGCTCGCGCGTGAGCAGCTCCGACAGCTCGTCGAGGCTGTCGATGATCACCTGCGCCGCGCGGCGCATGTAGCGCCCGCGCTCGGCCACCGGCAGCGCGGCCCAGTACGGCTGCACCTCGGCCACGTCGTTCACGATCGCCTGCACGTCGGCGGGCGCCACGGTCTCCACCGCGCCGAGCAGGCGTCCGTCGATCGGGCTGAACGACTCGAGCGGGGCTGTGGTTGCGGGTGCGCTCACGGGCAGGGAGGCATTCTCACCTATGGGGTGAAGACCCGGTGGTGGGTGGGGTGAGGGCGGAGTACATTCGAACCGCAACGGAGCCTACGGAGGTGGCCGTACATGGATGCGTACGGATCAGGTAGGGGGGCTTTGCAGCCGGGCGCACCGGACGAGCGCGAGTTGGCTGCCGCATTGCGTCGCGACGAGCTGGTGGTGCACTATCAGCCGCAGGTGAGCCTGCTGAGCGGGATGCTCGTGGGCTTCGAGGCCCTGGCGCGCTGGCGTCATCCGGAGCGCGGGCTGCTGGCGCCGTCGGAGTTCATTCCGCTCGCGGAGGAGACCGGCCTGGTGGTCCCGCTCGGTGAGGTGGTGCTCGAGAAGGCATGCCGGCAGGCTCGGCGCTGGGAGGATGCCCGTCCCGGTGAGCCGCCGCTCACGATGTCCGTGAACCTGTCGCCTGAGCAGCTGCTCAGCCCGGCGCTGCCGGAGGTCGTCCGCGACGTGCTCGACAGCACGGGCGTGGAACCGGGCTCCCTCTGCCTCGAGATCACCGAGCGCACGCTCATGGTCGACGGGCCCGCCACCGCCGCGAGCGTGGCGGCGCTCGGCGGGATGGGAGTCGGGCTCTCGATCGACGACTTCGGCACCGGCTACTCCTCCCTGGCGTACCTGCGCGTGCTCCCGGTGGACTCGCTGAAGGTCGACGCGGTGTTCGTGGAAGGCCTGGGGCGCAGGCGCGACGACCAGGCGATCGTCCGCGCGGTGATCCAGCTGGCACACGCGCTCGGGCTGGGCGTGGTGGCCGAGGGCGTCGAGACCGAGTTGCAGCTCGCCGAGCTGCGCCACCTCGGCTGTGACCTGGCGCAGGGCTTTCGCTTCTCGCGAGCGCGGGACCCGGAGGACCTGCGCGCCCTGGTCGAGCGGCCTACGCCGCTTGCCGCGGTGTAGCTAGGGATGTGGCCCGGCCGTGATCCGCGGCGCTGCGGAGCACGGGTTGTTCGCCCACAGGCGGAACGGGTCCACCACGCCGTCGCCGTCCGCGCCGGCCGTCATCACCACGTTGTTCGAGGCGCTGAACCCGGACGGCGGGTCCTGGATGCCCGACGGGCCGCCGGCGCCGGCGGAATGGAGGCAGTTGGCCTCGGCGACGTTGCCGGTGCCCTTGGGCCCGCCCGACCATGAGCCCTCGAGGTTGTAGCGCGGCTGGCCCCCACCCGTGTCGGGGTAGGTGATCGAATTGAGGCGGACCTCGTTGTCGTCCGAGGTGGCGCCCGACCCGTCGCCGGCGAACACCACGCCCCCGTGGTCGGAGTCGATCATGTTGTGCTCCACCAGCGTGCCGTCGGCGTCCGGGTAGAGGTGCACGCCCCAGCCCCCGGCGTTGTCGTGGAGCACGTTCCAGCGCACCACCGCGTCGCGGGCGCGGGTGACGTAGACGTTGTGGTCGAACTTGTTCTGCCCGCCCTCGTCCGCGCCGCAGCCGTAGATCTCGTTGTGTTCCACGACGATGCCGGAGGGCTTGGCGCTGCCGCTGCCGACCTGGACGCAGGTGCCGAGGCGCAGGTGGCCGGTCACCCGGCTGTGCGACAGCCGCGAGCCGTCGCCCACGAGCTTGAGCGGGGTGACGGTGGTGTTGAGGGTGGCGGTGTCGATCGTGAGCTCGGTGACCGTGGTGCGGGCGCCGGTCAGCTCGACGCGAGCGTCCACCGTCGCGGTCTCGCCCGGGAAGCCCCGGAGGGTGCTGTCGGCGTCGTCCATGTAGAGAGGCGAGGGCACGGCTGCGCCGTTGTCGGGCCCCGGGTAGGTGCCGCCCCGCAGACAGGCGGTGGAGCCGGGGGTCAGGCTCTCGATCGCCTTCTTGACCGACCGGTAGGGGGCCGCCGCGGTGCCGGGTGCCGAGTCGCTCCCGGCGGGGCTGGCGTAGCTGTCGCAGAGCGGCGCCGCCCCGGCCCCGCTGGGCATCGCCGCAAGCGCGGCGGCCACGGCGAGCGCGGATGCCAAACCCAGTCTCCCGACGCTCGCGGTCATTCCCCTAAGCGGAGTGTGGCCCGCCGGGCGCTGGACTAAACCCGGGGCGAGGCCTACGCCGCTCGCCGTCGCGTGGCCGGCAGCCGGGTGATCGCCACCGACACCCCGTCCTCGACCGTCTGCACCGTGCGCCCGATCCGCCTCAGCAGCGCCTGCATCGGCTCGTTGCCCTCGAGCAGCTCCGCCCTCAGGTGGGTCGCTCCCTGGCGGGCGGCCAGCGCTGCGATCGCCTCGGTCAGCAGCTTCCCGATGCCCTCTCCCTGAAGCTCGTCGCCCACCACCAGCCCCAGCTCCGCCATGCCGGTCTCCACCAGCGCCACGTCGGCCAGGCCCACGATCTGCTCCCGGTGGTCCACCATCGTCACGGCGGCCACCACCAGGCGTTCGCGCGGGTCGTAGAAGGTGAAGTGGCGCACCAGCGTCTCGGAGATCCGCGGGGTGGAGACGAAGAAGCGCCGGTGGCGGCTGTCGGCGCTGAGCCCGTCGAGGAACTCCTGCAGCCGCTGGGCGTCGCTGGGGCGCGCGAGGCGCAGCCGCACGCGCAGCTCCGAGCCCACCGTGTGCACGGTGGACAGAAGCGTTCCAGGGTCGGCCGGGACCATGCAATTCACGGTAACGACCGCCCCGGGCGCGTCGGTTATCAGCTGGTCAATCCCGCCCACGGGCGCGCCGGATCCGCTCCAGGCGCTCCGCCATGGCCTTCTCGGCGCCGTGGTCCGAGAGCTCCAGGAAGCGCTCGCCCTCGGCCTCGGGCGGCATCAGCTCCTGCGCGGACACGCCCTCGGGATGGTCATGGGGATAGTCGTAGCCCTCACCGTCGCTGCTGCGCAGAGGGGGCGGGGGTGAGGGCGCGCCGTGGTCTCGCACCCACGCGCGGGCGCGCTTGAGCGCCTCGTAGGAGGCATTGGACTTGGGCGCGATCGCGAGATACACCGCCGCCTGCGCCAGGTTGTGCGCACATTCGGGCAGGCCCACGTGCTCCACCGCGTGCGCGGCCGCCACGGCCACCTGCAGAGCCTGCGGATCCGCGTTGCCGATGTCCTCGCTCGCGAGGATCACCATCCGGCGGACGATGAAGCGGGGGTCCTCGCCGCCCTCGAGCATCTCGGCCAGGTAGAGCAGGGAGGCGTCGGGGTCCGAGCCGCGGGTGGCCTTGATCCAGGCCGAGATCGTGTCGTAGTGGCGGTCGCCGCCCTTGTCGTAGAGGATCGCGCGCCGCTGCAGCGCGTCCTCGGCCGCCTCCAGGTCCACGCGCTCCGCGCCGGCCGTCTCCGCCGCCAGCTCGAGCGCGGCGAGAGCGGTGCGGGCGTCGCCGCCCGAGCGCGCCGCAAGGAAGGCCAGGGCGTCGTCGTCCACAGGAGGCGGGTCGGGGATGCCGCGCTCGTCCTCCAGCGCGCGCCGGAGCAGCTCGGCCACGTCCTCCTCGCCCAGGGCCTCGAGCTCGTAGATCCGCGTGCGGGAGATCAGCGCCGAGTTCACCTCGAAGTAGGGGTTCTCGGTGGTGGCGCCCACGAGCGTCACCAGTCCCTCCTCTACGGCCGGCAGCAGCGTGTCCTGCTGCGCCTTGTTGAAGCGGTGGATCTCGTCCAGGAACAGGATCGTGGGCTCGCCGCTGGTGGCGCGGCGGTGCTGGGCGCGCTCGATCACGTCGCGCACCTCCTGGCGGCCCGCGTTCACGGCCGAGAGCTCCTCGAACGCGGCGCTGGCGTTCACGGCCATCAGCCGCGCCATCGTGGTCTTGCCCGAGCCGGGCGGGCCGTAGAGCAGCATCGAGTGCGGCCGGCCCTCCTCGATCGCCGACCGCAGCGCCGATCCCGGTTCGAGCAGGTGCGCCTGGCCGGCGAACTCGTCGAGCGACGCCGGCCGCATGCGTGCAGCCAGCGGCTGGTCGCCGGCCGGCACGCGGGTCTGGCCGCGAGGGGTCTCGTCCTCGTCGAAGAGGCGCTCCATCGAGGCGGGAGTTTGTCAGCGCGCGGCTCTCGCCGCGCTAAGCGGAGAGGGACTGCAGGAACCGCGCCAGTTCGCGGGTGCAGCGCTGCGGCTCGTCCTCCCAGATGAAATGGCCCGCGCCCTCGATCACCACCAGCTCGGAGTGGGGGATCTCGCGCTCGAAGCGATGCCCGCCCGCCAGGGGCGCGAACTGGTCCTCGCTGCCCCACAGCAGCAGGGTCGGCACGCCCATCGCGGCGAGCTTGCCGTCGTGCTCGGCGATCTTGTCGAAGTCGCCCGAGCGGTACATCTCCAGCTGGGCCGCCCGCCGCGCGTCGTCACCGAAGCACTTCCAGAACTCGTCGATCGTCTGCTCGTCCATGCCGGGGCTCGCCCACGCCATGAGACCGCCGAAGTTGGCGCGCGTCATGTCTCCCACCAGCTGCTCGCCGGTGCCCTCCTCGCGCAGCCCGCGCGCCATGCCGTGCCACTTGCCGTCGGGGAAGAAGCCCGAGCAGGAGATCGCGAGCGCGCGGACGTGCCCGGGGTGCTCGCAGGCCCAGCGCAGGCCGATCAGGGCGCCCCAGTCGTGCACCACCAGCACGAGGTCGTCCAGGCCCAGGCCCGCGCGCAGGCGCTCCACGTGCTCCACGTGGTGCTCCCAGGTCCCGGGTGGATCCGGGGCGGAGTCTCCGAACCCGGGCAGATCGGGCGCCACCGCGTGCCACCCCTGCGACGCGGCGGCCTCCATCGGGGCGCGCCACATCCACGAGGACTCGGGGTAGCCGTGCAGCATCAGCACGGCCGGGCCCTCTGCCGGCCCGGCCTCGCGGTAGGCGATCCCGTCGAAGGTCGGCACCCGGCGCGAGGCTACACGGCGATGCGCTCGCCGGCCGCGAGCCGCGAGAACAGCCGCTCCAGCGAGGGACGCAGCACCTCGTCCTCGAAGTCCTCGCTGCCGGAGGCGAGCTGCTCGAGCATCAGGCCCGTGAGCGCCGCCACCACGATCCGCGCGTCCAGCTCGGGCTCGTCGGAGCCGACCGCTCGGCAGCCCAGCTCGGCGAGCCGGATGTGAGCCTCCTGCCAGCGCTGCAGCTCGCCCCGCAGGAGCTCGGTGCGCGTGGCCTCGAGGCCCAGCTCGAACAGCGCCACGTGGCGGTCGGGCTCCTCGCGGATGTCGGCCGCGATCATCGCCGCCACCCCCGCGGCCCAGTCGGCGGCGGTCAGCTCCTGGGGCGCCAGCTCGAGCACCAGCCGCTCGATCCGCTCGGTCTCCTCGCGCGCGGCCAGCAGGAGGGTCTGCTCGAGCAGCTCGTCCTTGGAGGCGAAGTAGTAGGTGGTGGCCGACAGCGGCACGCCCGCCTCGGCGGCCACCGCGCGGTGGGTCACGGCGTCAGCCCCGTGCGCGCCGATCACCCGAAGGGTGGCGCGCAGGATCTCCTCCCTGCGCCGCTCGCCCTTTTGGTACATTCGTGCCGACAAACCGGAACAAAGGTACCACTGACATGAGCAAGATTGCGGTTGGCAAGGTTGAGCGGGGGCCTGGGGGCGCGAGCCCCCAGGCGGCATCAGCGCTCGACAACATCACCTACGAGGATCTCTACCGCCGCTGGGAGAACGGCAACTGGAAGGCCACCGCGATCGACTTCTCCCGCGACGCCGAGCAGTGGCAGGCCGACTTCTCCGAGCTCGAGCGCAAGGCCGCCTACTGGAACTACTGCCTGTTCTTCTGGGGCGAGGACGCGGTGGCCGACGGGCTGTCGCCGTACGTGGACGCCGCGCCGCTGGAGGAGCAGAAGTACTTCCTCACCACCCAGCAGGTGGACGAGGCCCGCCACGCCGTCTTCTTCAACCGCTTCATGAAGGAGGTCGTGGGGGTCGGCGGCGACAGCGTGGGAGACAGCCTCCACGCGATCAAGCCCGAGCTCACCTGGGGCTTCAACCAGATCTTCGACCGGCTGGTCACGATGTCCGACGAGCTGCGCAAGGACCCGTCGATCCCGCGCCTGGCCGCGGCGGTCACCCTCTACCACGTGGTGATCGAGGCCACGCTCGCCCAGCCGGGTCAGCACTTCATCACCAGCTACCTGAACGACCGCGACCTGCTGCCCGGGTTCCGCGAGGGGATGGAGAAGGTGGCGGCCGACGAGCAGCGCCACATCGGATTCGGCGTGAAGCTGCTGTCCGACCTGCGCAGGATGGACCCCGAGGTGCCGGACGCCGTGGCCGACCTCCTGCGCGAGGTGATCCCCTACACGGCGTCCGTGCTGATCCCGCCGGAGTGGGACATGCGCTACATCGAGTGCTTCGGCTTCACGCTCGAGGACATCGGCGAGGAGGGCGCCACATCGCTCGAGACGAAGATGCGATCGGCGGGCCTGCCGATCGACGAGCTGCCCGGCCCGCCGGTCTTCCCCGTGCCGGGCACCGCGCGCGAGCGCGCCGAGCGCGGCCACAAGATGGTGCGCGCCGGCTACCTCGGTGAGAAGGTCGGGCCGCCCTCCACGGATCCGGCCGACATGCGGCTGCTGTTCGAGACGGTGGCCGGCGGCCTGGATTCCGGCGCGGCCGCCGCGCCCGGCGTGCTGCAGTGGGACTTCCGCGACGCCGAGCCCTGGCACGTGATGGTGGCGAACGGCGACACGCGGGCGCGAGCCTGGCCGCGCCGCCTCCCCGCGCGTGACGCTGAAGTCCTCGTTCGAGGACTTCGTGGATGTCGCCGCCGGCAGGCAGGACCCCCGCAAGCTCGTGCTGCGGGGACGGATGCGCTACCGCGGCGATCTCCGCTGGCTATGGAAGAGCAGGAAGATGTTCCCGGCCTAAAGACCGGTCGGTGGTCGGTGGTCGGTGGCCTGTGGTCCGGAGCCCAACCCGAGGCCTGACGCCTGAAATACTCGAACCGTGCCCGACCCGGCCGACCTGGAGCGCCGCACCACCGAGCTGCTGCAGCGCCTGATCCAGCTTCAACACGGTCAACCCGCCTGGGAACGAGCAGGCGCTCCAGCAGTTCCTGAAGGAGATGCTCGAGGGGGCCGGCTTCCACGCGGAGCTGCTTTCCGCCGTCGAGGGCAGGCCGAACCTGGTCGCGTCGCTGAAGGCGGAGTCCGACGGGCCCGTGCTGTGCCTGCTGGGCCACGTGGACACCGTGCTCGCCAACCCGGCCGAGTGGGACGTGGACCCGTGGTCGGGCGAGCTCAAGGACGGCTGCGTCTGGGGCCGCGGCGCGCTGGACATGAAGAGCCAGGTGGCGGCCGAGGTGGCCGCCGCGGTGGCGCTGGCCGAGGAGGGGTGGCGGCCCCAGCAGGGCGAGCTGAAGCTGGTGGTGACCGCCGACGAGGAGACGGGCGCGGAGCACGGGGCGAAGTGGCTGTGCGAGCAGCAGCCCGACAAGGTTCGCGCGGACATCGTGGTGAACGAGGGCGCCGGCGAGGTGTTCGACTACGCCGGCAAGCGCCTGTACGGCGTGTGCGTGGCAGAGAAGGGCGTGTTCCGGTTCACGCTCACGGCGGAGGGCCGCGCGGGTCACGCATCGATCCCGCGCATCGGCGACAACGCGCTCGTGAAGCTGGCGCCGGCGCTCGAGGCGCTCGCGGACGGCCGCGTGGTGCCGGAGAGCTCGCCCGAGCCGGACGCGTTCCTCGACGCGATCGGCGTGGCCAGGGATGACCTCGCCGAGGCGCTGGCGGAGGTCGAGGCCACCAATCCGATGGTCGCCGTGCTCCTGGAGCCGATGCTCGGGGTGACCCTGGCGCCGACCATGGCCAGCGCCTCGGAGAAGATCAACGTGATCCCCTCTCAGGCGAGCCTGAAGGTGGACTGCCGGGTGCCGCCCGGGCTGGGTGAGGATCACGCGCTCAAGCGCATTCGCGAGACCGTGGGCGAGGACGGCTACGCGATCGAGTTCGGCGAGACGGTGGTGGGCAACCGGTCGCCGATCGACACGCCGCTGATGGAGCAGATCCGCAGGTTCGTGGAACGCGAGGACCCGGGCGCTAGCGTGACTCCCGTGGTGCTTCCAGGCTTCAGTGACTCGCGCTGGTTTCGCGAGGCGTTCCCAGACTGCGTCGCGTACGGCTTCTTCCCCCAGAAGTCGATGGACCTGTTCGAGGCGGCGCCCCTGATCCACGGGGCGAACGAGCGTGTGCCCGTGGAGGACCTCGGCCTGGCCGCGCGCTTCTACGCGGAGCTGGTCCAGGAGACGCTATGAGCGAGCGAGCAAGCTCCGGCTCGGAGGCATGGCGCTGCGCAACGGCCTGCTGGTGCACGGCCCGTCGCACTGGGCCGCCGCCGTGCGTGACGGCGACGGCGAGATCCAGGTGGCGTCCGGCCGCAAGCCGTCGCTGGGCGGGAAGGCCACCGAGGCCATCCCCGGTGTACGCGGCGTGACCAAGCTGGCGGAGGCGATGGCGGTGATCCCCCTGGTGAAGCGGGCCCTGCCGGCGGCGAAGCTGCCGATGCAGGACGTGCGCACCGCCGGTGCGATGGCCGGGGCGGCGCTGGCGGGCCAGGCGATCCGCTCGAGCGGCGCCCGCACCCTGGCGCGCGAGACGGCGGTGGGCCTGGTGAGCATGGCGCCCGCGCTCATGGCCCTGCGCAACGGGGACCTGGCGGCGTATCACGGCGTGGAGCACAAGTCGATCGCCGCCTACGAGCAGGACGGCGAGGCCGTCGAGGCCGACAAGGAGCACGACCGCTGCGGCTCGAACCTGGTCGCGCCGATGCTCGGGGCCGCGGCCCTGGGCAACGTGGCCGCGCGCAGGGCGGGACTGCGCGGCCCGCTGGCCGAGGCCGGGGTGGCGCTGGGCAGCGCCGCGGTGGCGGTGGAGGTGTTCGCCTGGTCCGAGCGCCACGAGGGCACCGCGATGTCGCGGCTGCTGCGCCGGCCGGGGTTCGAGATCCAGCGCGTGGTGGGCACCCGTGAGCCCACGGCCGAGCAGCTCGAGGTCGGCCAGGCCGCGATGGCGGAGATCCTGCGGGTGGAGGGCGTCGCGGCCTGAGGACCAGGCTGGACCCAGACGTCTGGGTCAGAGGATCCGTCGCTTCGAGGTCGAAGGCGCACCCGTGGACGCCCGCCCCAGCGACAGGCTGACCCCCGTCTAGACCGATGTACGAGTAGCGGGAACCCAAGTGTCGCCCTACGCTGGATCCGACATGGAGGTCGCCTCTATGACCCTGCCCGTGGCGCTGAACCTCGACGGCGTCGAGACCTGGGCACTTGCCTGGCTGCCGATCATCTTCATGGGCCTGCTCGTGCTCCTGCTCGGGGTGATGCTGCGGGTGATGCCGAGCTTCAAGCTCAAGCCGCAGGAGATCAAGCCGCAGTCCTCGGACTCGATCGGATGGGGCGACGTGGCCGGCGTGGAGGAGGCCAAGGACGAGCTGCGCGAGGTGGTGGAGTTCCTGCGCGACCCGAAGCGCTTCAAGGCGCTCGGCGCCACCGTCCCGAAGGGCATCCTCCTGCACGGCCCTCCCGGCACCGGCAAGACACTGCTGGCCAAGGCGGTGGCCAGCGAGTCCAACGCTCGCTTCTACGCGCAGTCGGCGTCGTCGTTCGTGGAGATGTTCGCCGGCCTCGGCGCCGCGCGCATCCGGCGGCTGTTCAAGGAGGCGCGCAAGCAGGCGCCGGCGATCGTGTTCATCGACGAGCTGGACGCCGTTGGCTCCTCGCGCGGGAACGACATGTCGGGCGAGAAGGATCAGACGCTCAACCAGCTGCTGGTGGAGCTCGACGGCTTCGGCGGCCGCGAGGGCCTCGTGGTGATCGGTGCGTCCAACCTGCTCGACAAGCTCGACACGGCGCTGCTGCGCCCGGGCCGGTTCGACCGCCAGATCTTCGTCACGCCACCCGACCTGCGCGGGCGCAAGCAGATCCTCGGCGTGCACTGTCGCCAGAAGCCGCTGGCCGAGGACGTGAACCTGGACCTGGTCGCGCGCCAGACCAGCGGGCTCACGGGCGCGGACCTCGCGAACATCTGCAACGAGGCCGCCATCTTCGCGGGCCGCGACCGGCGCGAGTCGATCCGCACCCGCGACTTCCAGGCGGCGCTCGAGCGGGTGGTGGCCGGTATGCAGTCCCGCCGGGTGATCACCGCGCACGAGAAGCGCGTGGTGGCCTACCACGAGGCCGGGCACGCGCTCTGCTCGGAGCTGCTGCCGAGCGTGGAGAAGGTGCACCGGATCTCGATCATCCCGCGTGGCCGCGCGCTCGGGTACACGCTCAACCTGCCCGAGGAGGACCGCTACCTGAAGACCCAGGAGGAGCTGATGGACTACCTCGTGGTCCTGCTCGGCGGGCGCGTTACCGAGCACCTGATCTTCGGGCAGATCACCACGGGCGCCTCGGACGACCTCAGGAAGGTGCACGAGATCAGCCGCTCGATGGTCACCGACTACGGCATGGGCTCCCAGCTGAACAGCAAGCAGCTGCCCGCCGAGGACTACTCGATGTCCGACCACACCCGCCGGCTGGTGGACGAGGAGCAGCAGTTCATCGCCGACCAGGCCCACCGCCGCGCACATCGCCTGATCTCCGACCACCGGCCGCTGCTGGACGCCTTCGCCCAGACCCTGCTCGAGGACGAGGTGCTCGAGCGCGAGGACATCGAGCGCATCGTGGCCGAGCTCGAGGGTGTCCAGCCCCAGCCGAGCCGGCTCGAGCCGATCGGCGGCACCGAGGCCCGGATCGCCGCGGCTGAGCGCCTCGACGACGGCGAACTAAGCGCCTGACCCACGCCGACTAGACTCCCGCGCCGTGTTCGGCGCCATCGACCATGTGGGTATCGCCGTGGAGGACATCGACGCCGCCGCGGCCGTCTATACCGAGCGGCTCGGCATGCGCGAGCAGCATCGCGAGACCGTGGAGGAGCAGGGCGTGCACGCGCTCCTGCTCGAGGTGGGCGACTCCCACGTGGAGCTGATCGCGCCGATCGGGCCCGAGACCGGCGTGGCACGGTTCCTCGACAAGAACGGGCCCGGCATCCACCACGTGGCGTACCGGACGGATGACATCGATGCCGCCCTCGAGCGCCTGCGAGCGGCCGGCATGAGGCTGATCGACGACGAGCCGCGGATGGGCATCAGAGGCAGCCGCGTGGCGTTCGTGCACCCCAAGTCCACCGGCGGCGTCCTGACCGAGGTGGTCGAACCCGCGAAGGGAACCCATGGCTGATCTACGGCGAATGGACATCGGCTTCCAGGGCGGGCAGGTGCTCGCCGTTCGCTCGCCCTCGGAGGCCTACGACGGGCTCGTCAAGGCCCTTGGCGACGACAAGGCCAAGCGCTGGCACACGCTCGACACCGACGACTCGGAGATCCTCGTGGACCTCTCGCAGGTCGTCTACGTCCAGCGCGAGCGCGGCGACCAAAAAGTCGGCTTCTAGACGCCGTGGACGTCGCGCTGCTGCGCCTGCTGCGCACGCGCGGCCATGGTCCGGGCGCCGAGCGCGCGGTCCTCGCCTTCACACGCTGCGGTGAGCACGGCCTTCTGTGGCTGGTGGGCAGCGCGGCCGGCGCCATCCTCGACCCGCCGCGGCGCGGGCTCTACCTGCGCGCGATCAGAGTGGTCGTCGCGGCCTACCTCACCAACATCGGGATGAAGTACGTCGTGCGCCGCAGGCGCCCGGAGCTCGTTGGGCTGCCCCCGCTCTCCAGCACGGTCACGAGCCTCTCCTACCCCTCGGCGCACTCCACGACCTCGTTCGCCGCCGCGCGGGTGCTCTCCGAGGGGCTCCCCGCCGCGCCCCTGTACGGATGCGCCGCGGCCATGGCCGCTTCGCGGGTGTACGTGGGCGTCCACTACCCCACGGACATCGCGGCCGGCGTCGCGCTCGGGACCGCCATGGAGGAGCTGATCCCGTGAAGGTCGGGATCGTCGGGATGCCCAACGCGGGCAAGTCATCGCTGTTCAACGCGCTCACGCGCGCGGGCGCCGAGGCGGCCAACTACCCCTTCACCACCGTCGAGCCCAACGTGGCGGTGGTGCCGGTGCACGACGAGCGCCTCGACGCGGTGGTGGAGACGATCGGCGCCACCCCGACCGTCTACGAGACGATCGAGTTCCACGACATCGCCGGCCTGGTGCGCGGGGCGCACGAGGGCGAGGGGCTCGGCAACCGGTTCCTGGCGAACATCCGCGAGACCGATGCGCTGGTGCACGTGGTGCGGGCGCACGAGGACGCGCAGGTGGTGCACCCCGAGGGCAGGGTCGACCCGCTGGCCGACGTGGAGACGATCGAGACGGAGCTGCTGTTCGCGGACCTCGAGCAGGCGGAGCGCCGGCTGGAGAAGGTGGCGCGCGAGGCGAAATCGCTCGACAAGGCCAAGGTTGCCGAGGAGGCGTGGCTGAGGGAGCTGATCGACGCGCTTCAGCAGGGCCGCCCGGCGCGGACCGTGCCGGCGCCGTCCGCGGCGCCGGACGCGGTTCGCAATCTCCAGCCGCTCACGGCGAAGCCGGTGCTGTACCTGGCCAACGTGGGCGAGGGCGAGGAGCTGGCGCCGCCCCCCGCCCTGGTCGAGCACGCGGCCTCCGCCGGCGCGCGGGCGGCGGCGGTATCGGCTCGGATCGAGGCCGAGCTCGCGGACCTGGACGCCGAGGAGGCGGAGGCCATGCGCGCCGAGCTCGGCGCGGGTGAGTCGGGCCTGGCGACCGTGATCCGCGAGGCGTGGGCGCTGCTCGGCCTGATCACGTTCTTCACCGCCGGCGAGGGCAAGGAGGGCCGCGCCTGGGCGATCCCGGCGGGAACCGCGGCGCGCCGGGCGGCGGGGAGGATCCACACCGACATCGAGCGCGGCTTCGTGGCCGCCGAGGTGGCGAACTGGAAGGACCTGGTGGACGCCGGCGGCTATGCCGCGGCGCGCGAGCGGGCCAAGCTGCGGATCGAGGGTCGCGACTACCCGGTGCAGGACGGGGACGTGATCACCGTCCGCTTCACGCCCTGACCGCCAGTTCCGGCGTGGAGCGGCGTTATAGGGGTATGCAAGGACGCATGGTGCAAGGACGCACGGTGGGGATCGCGCTGGCGGCGCTGTGCCTCGTCCTCCCCGCCGCGGCGCAGGCAGCCGGGCCGGAGACGGTGATCCAGGACGACGCTCTGCTGCTCTACGGCAGCGATGGCGAGGTCCGGCAGGGGGTCCAGCGCATTCGCGAGCTGGGGATCGACCGCGTCAGGATCACCGCGGCGTGGGGGGTGATCGCGCCCGCGGCGCAGAGTCGTGAGCGCCCGCGCTTCAATGCCAGCGACTCGCGCGCGTACGGCACCGACGGCTGGGGGCGCATCGACCGCGTGATGCGCGAGGTCGAGGCGGCCGGGCTCACGGCGATGATCGACCTGGCCTTCCACGCGCCGCGCTGGGCGACAGGCGGCAAGCGGCTGTCCAAGACCTATCGCGACCGGCCCTCGGTGCTCGAGTACCGGCGCTTCGTGAAGGCTGCCGCGCACCGTTACCGGGGGGATTTCGCGGACCCGGAGCGACCGGGAGCGAACCTGCCGCCGGTGCGCCTGTGGACAACCTGGAACGAGCCCAACCACCCGTCCTTCCTGCTGCCGCAGTGGCGCAAGCGGCGCGGCCGCTGGGTGCCCGCCTCACCGCACGCGTATCGCAAGCTTCACGAGGCCGCGTACGGCGAGTTGAAGCGCTCCAGCCGCTCGAACCGCGTGCTGGTCGGAGGCTTGGCCGCCGTGGGCGGTGGCGCCCGTGGCCCGCGCGGGCGAATCGCGCCGCTGCGGTTCCTGCGCGAGATGGCATGCGTCGATCGCAGGCTGCGCCGGCTGCGGGTGCGCGAGTGCCGCCGCTTCCGGGCCCTGCGCGCGGACGGCTTCTCCCACCATCCCTACTCGATCGGGGTGCCTCCGGGGCGAGCGTCGCGCTTCCGCGACGACGTGCGAATCGCCGACCTCGGCCGGCTCGACCGCCTGCTCGGCCGGCTCGCCCGGCGCGGCCGCACGGCCAGGCGGCTGCCGATCTACGTGACCGAGTTCGGCTACGAGACCAACCCGCCCGATCCCACCCGCGGCGTTTCCCACGCTCGGCAGACCACCCACCTCGCGCATGGCACCTACCTCTCGTGGCGCGCTCCGCGGGTGAAGATGCACGCGCAGTTCCTGCTCCGCGACCTGCCGGCCAACCCGCGGATCGCAGCCACCTCGCCGCGCCGATGGCACGACTACCAATCCGGCCTGATCGAGTTCGGCGGCCTGCCCAAGCCCGCGTTCGAGGCGTTCAAGCTCCCGCTTTGGGGACGCTCGGTGCGGCGCGGCAAGTCGTTCTTCGGTCAGGTCAGGCCCGGCGATGGCCGCCGCCGTGTGAGCATCCAGCGCCTCGGGCCCGACGGCACCTGGGTGCCGGCGGCCACCACGGTCACCGACGAGCGGGGCTACTTCACGGCCCTCGTGCGGCGCGGCCGGGGGGGCACCTACAGGGCGCTTGCGCCAGGCCCGGTGTCGGCGGCGACGGCCGTTCGCTAGCGGAGCCGGAGCGTCAGCGCACCCGGAAGGCCGGGCCCGCCACCCCGCCCGAGCGCACCCGGTAGACGCCCTTGGTGGCGACGGTGGTGCGGTAGCGCCCGCCGCGGCCGATCGCCACCTCGCCCACCCGCTCCCAGCGCCCGGCGCGGCGCCGCTCGACCAGCGCGCGCCGCGAGCGCGGAGCGGGGTCGAAGGCGCCGGCGATCTCGGGGAACGGCGATCGCACCGACGCACGGGCGCCACGCTTGACCTGCGCGCTGGACACCTTCGTGAAGCGGGCCCAGCTGTCGTACAGGCCCAGCCGAGCCCGGATCTGCGCGCCCGTGAGGATGCGCGTGCCACGCGACCCGTACACGCGTGCGCGCACGATCCTCGGGGAGTTTCCGCGCTTGAGCACGCGGATCTTCCTGAACCGCCCCGGGGCGCCCAGGCGCGCACCCAGGCGGGACGGCTTGAAGTTCAGCCGCCAGCGGTGACGGGGCGAGATGTTGTCGTAGGGGTCCTCGACGCTCTTCAGCCACGCCCTGGGCTCCGCGCCCAGGAACGACAGCTCCACGTTCTCCGTGCGCCCGCCGGAGGTCGAGAAGTAGTAGGTGATGGCCGGCGCGCCGTCGTAGGTGAGGATCTTCCCGGCGGTGTCGCGTATCGCCTGGTTGGAGCGTGCGGTCTCGCCCGTGATCCCGCGGTAGACCTGCGAGCGCGTGTCCGGGTAGACGTCGAACGCGCCGCCGGTCTTGCGCGTGGCGAGCGCGTAGGTGCGCGCCGTGACCGACTGGGCGCGGAGCGCCGCCAGCGGCCAGGCCGAGGGCATCTCGCCCGCCACCACGCCCTGCACGTAGGAGTCGAGCGGCAGCACGTTCACCGCCGTCACGCCGCCCGCCGAGCCCGGGCGAAGCTCGAATCCGCTGCGGTACAGCCCGCTGGTCACCCCGTTGATGGCGCGCCCCAGCAACCGGATCCTGTCGCCCCTCACCCGCAGCGGCGAGGCGAACCTGCCCACGCCGCGGATCCGCAGGCTCCGCGCCGGAGCGGGTCACGCGATAGGTCTTGCGCGGGTTGAGCTGCCTGCCGTTCGGCCCGCGCGTGGCGCCGCGGAAGCGCACGTAGGGGTCGCTGGCCTGCAGCAGCACCCGCACCGGCCTGCTTGGCGCCTGCGACAGCGCGGTGCCGCGGTAGTAGTGCTTGAGGATGCTCTCGAAGTCGCGGCCGTTCTGGGCGAAGCCGAACGCGCCGTACTGGCTCATGCCGATGCCGTGGCCGAAACCGGCGCCGCGGACGACCATGCGGGAGGCGGCCTGCGCCGCGGGCGCGGTCGCGAGCAGCGCGAGCAGTGTGAGCAGGAGGATTCGCCGCATAGTGGTCCCTAACCCCTTCGGCGCCTGAAGGTAGCGGCCTTCGCCCCGGGAGGATCTACCCGACGGCGAACAGGCGCCACTCGCCGGGCACGCCCTTGAGCTCGTGCGCGCCGCGCTCTGAGAAGTCCAGCCCGGATCCCACCACGAGGTCCTTCACGGTGCTCGAGACCAGTACCTCGCCCGCTGATGCCTTGCCCATCACCCGGGCCCCGATGTGCACGGCCAGCCCGCCCACGTCGTCGCCCAGCACCTCCAGCTCCCCCGTGTGCAGGCCCGCTCGGATCTCCACCCCCAGCTGCCGCACGGACGTCGCCGATCGAGGTCGCCGCCTTCACCGCCCGCGCGGGCCCGTCGAAGGTGGCCAGCACGCCGTCGCCGGTCGACTTCACGGTCCGGCCGCGATGGCGCTCCACCTCGGCGCGCACCAGGCCGTCGTGGCGCTCGAGCAGCATCCGCCAGCCGGAGTCACCCAGCTGCGCCGCCCGCTCGGTCGAGCCGACGATGTCGGTGAACAGCACCGTGGCCAGCACCCGATCGGGCTCGTGCACATGGCGGGCGCCGGTCAGGAACTCCTCGACCTCGCCGAGCAGCGCCTCGGTGTCGCCCACCGAGAAGAGGCTGTCGCGCCCCTCCAGCTCCACGTAGCGGGCGCCCGGGATGTGCTCGGCCAGGTAGCGCGAGTGCTCGACCTTGAGGAAGGTGTCGTCGCGGCGGTGGAGCACCAGCGTCGGCACGCGGATGGTGGGCAGGACGTGACGCACATCGGTGCCGCCCACCACGTCCTGGATCCTGCGGATCGTGCCGGGGCTGGCGGAGTAGCGCTCCATCCGCCCCGCCCACTCGATGAACGCGGGGTCGTCCGCCTTGCTCGGGGCGATGCCGGCGCCGATCATGCCCTGGCCCCACTGCGACACGAGCACGTCGAGGGTCGCTGCGCGCTGGTCGGGCTTCGGCGCCCAGTCGTAGTCCGGCGCCCAGGCGGACCTGGCGAAGGTCGCATACAGCACGAGCGCGGACACCTTGTCGGGGTGGGTGGCCGCGAAGGTCATCGCCAGCGGCCCCCCTTCCAGCGAGCCGAGCAGCGCCGCCCGCTCGGTTCCGGCGGCGTCCATCACCGCGAGCACGTCGTCGATCTGCTCCTCCAGGGTCGGCGCGCCCACCATCGGGTCCGACAGCCCCGCACCGCGGCGGTCGAAGCTGATCAGCCGGGCGAACCGGCACGTGTGCTGCACGAACGCCTGGATGGTCGGCTCCTCGGTGAGGACCTCGAGCTGGCCGACCCATGTGGGCACGTAGATCAGGTCGATCTCGGCGTCCCCTTCGGCCTGCCACGCAATATGCAGGTCGCCACTCTTCGCGTATCGCGTGGGAGAGCCCAACTCCCGGTCAAGGCTACCCGGGCTGGTTAGGCTCAGAGGTGATTTGAGCAAGCGCCGCGCATCGGACGTCTTCGTCGAGTGCCTCGAGGCCGAGGGCGTGAAGCACGTCTTCGGGATCCCGGGGGAGGAGACGCTCGACCTCAACGAGTCGCTGTCGAAGTCGTCGATCGACTTCGTGCCGGTGCGCCACGAGCAGGGTGGCGCCTACATGGCGGACGTGTACGGCCGCCTGACCGGCCACGCGGGCGTCTGTCTCGGCACGCTCGGCCCGGGGGCGCTGAACCTGGTGACCGCGGTGGCCGACGCGTATCTGGACCGTGCCCCGCTGGTGGCCCTGACCGGCCAGGGCGACCTCGAGCGGATGCACAAGGAGTCCCACCAGTACATCGACCTGCTGCGGGTGATGCGCCCGATCACCAAGTGGAACGCGCGCATCAACGACGCCAACATCGTGCCCGAGGTGGTGCGCAAGGCGTTCAAGGTGGCCGAGGCGGAGAAGCCGGGCGCCACGCACATCGAGCTGCCCGAGGACGTGATGGAGACCGAGATCGACGCCGCGCCGCTGCCGCGCCGGAAGGCGCCCCGGCCCGAGCCGCAGGCGCGCGAGCTGCTCAAGGCGGCGGACCTGATCAGGGGCGCGATCAGCCCGGTGGTGCTGGCCGGCAACGGAGTGATCCGCGGCGGCGCCACGCCCGCGCTGCGCGAGTTCGTGCGCGCGACGGGCATCCCGGTGGCCGAGACGTTCATGGGCAAGGGCCTGCTGCCCGCGGACCACCCGAACGCTCTCGGATCGGTCGGTCTGCAGGCGGGCGACTACTCGATGGCCGGCTTCGACGAGGCCGACGTGGTGCTCGCCATCGGCTACGACCTCGTGGAGCACTCGCCCGAGCACTGGAACGCCGGCCGCGACAAGCGGATCGTCTGCATCGACTCGATCGCCGCGGAGATCGACGAGTACTTCATCCCCGACGTCGAGCTGGTGGGCGACATCTACCACGTGCTCACCCGGCTCGCCGAGGAGTGCCGGCACGTGCCCCACCACGGCGGCTCGACCCGCCTGCGCGAGGTCGTGTCAGGGCGCTTCGAGGCCGCCCGCGCCGACGACCACTTCCCGGTCCAGCCGCCGCGCGCGCTGTGGGAGATCCGGGATGCGCTCGGGCGCGAGGACATCCTCATCTCCGACGTCGGCCTGCACAAGCTGTGGATCGGGCGGATGTTCCCGGCGTACGAGCCCAACACCGTGCTGATCGCGAACGGGCTGGCCGGCATGGGCTTCGCCGTGCCCGCGGCGGTGGCGGCCAAGCTGGTCCACCCCGACCGCAAGGTGGTGACCGTGAACGGCGACGGGGGCTTCCTGATGAACTGCCAGGAGCTGGAGACCGCCGTGCGGCTCAAGACGCCGTTCGTGAACGTGGTCTGGGAGAACAACCAGTACGGCTCGATCGTCTGGAAGCAGGACAAGAAGTTCGGCGAGCACTTCGGCGTGGACTTCACCAACCCGGACTTCGTGAAGCTGGCCGAGAGCTTCGGCATGCCGGCCTGGCGCTGCGAGTCCGCGGACGACTTCGGGCAGCGGCTGCGCCATGCGCTCTCGCTCGACGTGCCCTCGCTGCTGGTGCTGCCGATCGACTACTCGCTGGACGTTGCCATCAGCGAGGAGCTGGGTACGGAGACCGTCGCGACATGAGTGTGGCCGCCCCTGAAGAGCAGATCCTCGACGCCGTCCCCAAGCAGCTCTTCATCGGCGGCGAGTGGCGCGACGCCGCCGAGGGCAAGACGCTCGCCGGTCGAGGACCCGGCCACCGGAGAGACGCTCTGCGAGGTCGCCGACGGCTCGCCGCAGGACGCGATGGACGCGCTGGCCGCCGCACACGAGGCCCGCGCCGAATGGGCCGCCACGCCGCCCAACGAGCGCGGCGAGATCCTCTGGCGGGCCTTCGAGAAGCTGAACGAGCGCGCCGACGAGCTGGGGCTGCTGATGACGCTCGAGATGGGCAAGCCGCTCGCGGAGTCGAAGGCGGAGATCGTCTACGCCGCCGAGTTCTTCCGCTGGTTCTCGGGCGAGGCGCTGCGGATCACCGGCGACTACCGCGTGGCCGGCAACGCCGCCAGCCGCGTGCTGGTGATGCGCCAGCCGATCGGCCCGAGCCTGATGATCACCCCCTGGAACTTCCCGATGGCGATGGGCACCCGCAAGATCGGGCCGGCCATCGCCGCCGGCTGCACGATGGTGGTGAAGCCGGCGCAGCTCACGCCGCTGTCGATGCTCGCGCTCGCGAAGATCCTCGAGGAGGCCGGCCTGCCCGCCGGAGTGGTGAACATCGCTGACGAGCTCCTCGTCGGGCTCGACCATGGGGCCGCTGATCGAGGACCCGCGCACGCGCAAGCTGTCGTTCACCGGTTCCACCGAGGTCGGGCGCAAGCTCATGGAGCAGGCGGCCGAGCAGGTGCTGAAGGTGTCGATGGAGCTGGGCGGCAACGCACCCTTCCTCGTGTTCGACGACGCCGACCTGGACGCCGCGGTGGAGGGTGCGCTGCTGGCGAAGATGCGCAACATCGGTGAGGCCTGCACCTCGGCCAACCGCTTCCACGTCGCCGGTGGGGTGGCGTCGGAGTTCGCCGACCGGCTCGCGGCCAAGATGGGCGAGCTGAAGATCGGCCGCGGCACCGAGGAGGACGTGAAGGTGGGCCCGCTGATCGACGACGACCAGCGCTCGAAGGTCGCCGAGCTCGTGGATGACGCCGTCGGCAAGGGGGCGAAGGCGCTCGTCGGCGGCAAGGCGGTGGACGGCGCCGGCTACTTCTACGAGCCCACCGTGCTGGGCGACGTCTCGCCCGACGCGCGGCTGCTCAAGGAGGAGATCTTCGGCCCGGTGGCGCCGGTGATCGGCTTCGACTCCGAGGAGGACGCGGTGGCCGCGGCCAACGACACCGAGTACGGGCTGGTGGCCTACGTCTTCACACGCGACCTCAAGCGGGCGCTGCGGGTGATCGAGGGGCTGGAGACCGGCATGGTCGGCCTCAACCAGGGGATGGTGTCCAACGCGGGCGCGCCCTTCGGCGGCGTCAAGCAGTCGGGCGTCGGCCGCGAGGGCGGCTTCGAGGGCGTGGACGAGTACCTCGAGACCAAGTACGTGGCGGTGAACCTCTAGGCCCACTCACGCTCGCGGCCGGCGTGAGAAGCACGCCGGCCGCGGTAGCGTGGGGTACGCAACCTGTGCGAGTCGTCTCCCTGAGAGGGCCGTCGGCGTCCACCATAGGCGCGGTTCGCCGAACGCGCCAGCGATCCGCCTACGGTCGCCGGCCTAGCCGTCGGCCCGCGAGCCGCGGGCCATCCTGCGCAGGTCGAGCGCCTCGTCCAGCGTCGCCTCGTCCACGCCCTTCTCGATCGCGACCTCGCGGATCGTGCGCTGCGACGCCACCGCCTCGTTCACGATCTCGGTGCCGCGGTCGTAGCCGATGTGCGGGTTCAGCGCCGTGGCGATCGCGGGGGTGGATTCGGCGTGGCGGCGCAGGTTCTCCTCGTTGGCCTCCACGTCGTCGATGCACTTCTCGGCCATCAGCGTCGCCGCGCTGGAGAGGATCCCGATCGAGTCGAGCAGGTTGCGCGCGATCATCGGCACCCGCACGTTCAGCTCGAAGTTGCCCTGCGTGCCGGCGACGGTGATGGCGGTGTCGTTGCCGATCACCTGCGCGGCCACCTGGAGCACGACCTCGGGAATCACGGGGTTGACCTTGCCGGGCATGATCGACGAGCCCTTCTGGAGCTCGGGCAGCGCCAGCTCCGCCAGCCCGGTGCGGGGACCGGAGCCCATCAGCACGAGGTCGTTGGCGATCTTGGTGAACGACACGGCCACCACCTTCAGGGCGCCCGACAGCTCCACCAGCGCGTCGCGGTTGCCCTGGGCCTCGAACGGGTCGGCGGGCGGCGTCCCGAGGCCCAGCTTCTCCCTCACCCGCTCCGCGAACTCGGGGTGGGTGTTCAGCCCCGTACCCGTCGCCGTGCCGCCGAGCGGGATCTGCTCGACACGCGGTAGCGCATCGGCCACGCGGTCGCGGCCGAGCTCCACCTGGGTCGCGTAGCCCGCGAACTCCTGGCCCAGCGTCACCGGCACGGCGTCCATCATGTGCGTGCGCCCCGCCTTCACCACGTCGGCGAACTCCTCGGCCTTGGCGCGCAGCGAGGCCGCGAGCTTCTCGAGCGCGGGCAGCAGCTTCTCCCGCGTCTCCGAGACCGCGGCCAGGTGCACGGCGGACGGGAACACGTCGTTGGAGGACTGCCCCATGTTCACGTGGTCGTTGGGATGTGCGCCGTCACCCGCGAGGTTCGCCATCACCTCGTTCGCGTTCATGTTGGACGAGGTGCCGGAGCCGGTCTGGAACACGTCGATCGGGAACTGGTCGTCGTGCTCGCCGGCCGCAACCTCGTCGCCCGCGGCCGCGATGCGCTCGGCCACGTCGGCGTCGAGCAGGCCGAGCTCGGCGTTGGTGCGCGCCGCCGCGGCCTTGATCGCGCCCAGCATCCTGATCACCGGCACGGGCACGGGCTGGCCGGACACCGGGAAGTTGTCCACCGCCTTGCCCGTCTCCGGGCCCCAGAGCTGTTGCGCGACGGCCATCCCCTCCAAGGTTATCCCCCCTCGGTCCCGGCCCGCCTGCCTCCGGCGAGCGCCCGCGAGCCCTCCGGCACGCGGGCGGCCTCGGCCTCCAGCCGGCGCCCGAGCTCGTACCCGACGCCCTGCGCGCCGGCCTCGCTGCGCTTCACCGCGCCGAGCAGATACCCGAGCTGCAGCGCGGCGTCGCCCTCCGGCCGATCGACGGCCCGGTCCGCCAGCTCGGCCGCGGCATCGAGGTAGGCGGCGCCCACGGCCTGCAGCGACTCGCCGTCGCTCGTGTCGCTCACGCACTCCGACAGCGGGGTGCCCTCCACCTCCACGGGCCCCGGGGCGCGGGCGAGCGCCTCGAGCACCGCCTTATCCCCCGCGAGGCACCCGGCGGGTATGCCGTCGTCGTCCTGGCTGCAAGCCGGCAGCGCGAAGCACGCCAGGAGCACTGCTGCGAGGGGTCGCCGCACGAGAACCCGATCGTAACCAGCGCAATTCTCGACATGCTCGGGCGGTTTTCGCGGACCCGTGGTGTCATCGGCGGAATGGCGTCGCTCATCAGGATCGATCATTCGTTTACCACCAGGACCGCGCGGGCGGACGTATTGCGGTTCTGCACGCGCTGCGGTGAGCCGGCCGAGTCACCCCCGCGCGACGAGAGCACGCTGTCCCAGGCGCGCGTGTGCGAGGGCTGTGGGATGGGTGTGCTGCTCACCTGCACCCGCGAGGCGCTACCGGGCGCCCTCGCGGCATTTCTGATCGCCACGGCCGAGCTGAAGGTGAACGCGGTGAGCGTTGGCGCCGAGGAGATCTTCGGCCCCGAGCAGACCGTGATCGGCCGTGACCTGCTCGAGCTGGTCTCGAGCCCCCTGGGCGACGCCCAGCTGCGCAAGAGCGTGACCGGCGCGGCGGTGCGCTCGCGTGATCCGGTGGTGATGCCCGTCAAGGGGATCGGCGATGCGGGCCGAGTGGGCATGCTGGCCGCCCGGATCTCGACCTGCGGACCGCCGCGGGCGGCGCTCGTGACGGTCGAGCCGAGCGGCTTCGGCCGGCCTCGCTGACCGCCTCGGTCGCACGCACCGCGTGCTACCTGCGGCGCAAGAACGCCTGCACAGGTTGAAAAAAACCCCCAGGTGAGGCAGAAAGCTCTAAAGAACGTCACGGGTTCTGCCGAGAAGTTGTGCAGGGATGGAACTTTGTGACGGACTCGCCCCCTAGCGGTTGAAGATCTCCTCCATGAGCGGAATTCGAACCAACGCGGCAGCAGAGCTGCTCGGAGTAAGCCCCAACACCCTGCGCAGCTGGGAGCGCCGGTTCGGCTATCCGCAGCCCCGGCGCACCGCCGGGGGCCACCGTCAGTACGACCTCGTGGAGCTCGAGGCGCTGCGGCGCGCGCTGCTCGAGACGCACAACATCTCCTCCGCGATCGAGGTAGCGCGCCAGCGCGGGGAGGGACCCAGCTCGCCCAGCCGCCTGCTCGATGCGTTCGACCACTTCGACGAGCCGGGGGCCGACCGGATCATGGAGGAGAGCCTCGCCGTGCGCTCCGTGGACCGCACGGTCGAGGAGGTTCTGCTCCCCGCCATCGAGATGGCGCAGGATCGCGACGGCCGCGAGGCGGAGTGGGAGCTGGCCTGTCGCTGGGCGACCGGGTGGCTGCATGCCGCCCGCCGTGTCGTCCCGCCGGCCTCGCGCTCACAGGGCGTCCTGCTGTTCGACTCCTCCGAGCAGCTCGACCACGAGTCGCTCCACGTGCAGGCCCTCGAGCTGGCGTTCCGCCGCAGCGGCTTCCGCACCCTTCTTCTCTCCTTCGACCTCCCGCCCGAGCGCGTCGCGCGCGCCATGCGCGCCGTCGGCCCCACCGCCTTCGTGTTCTGCGGCGGCGAGGCCACGCTCGAGGTGCTGGGCCGGCTCGTGTACACCGTGCGCCAGGTCGGCTCCGCCGCCCCGGTGTTCGAGTACCGCGAGTCGATGCCCGTGACCGGTGATCACGCGATCCCGTCGCTCGGCTCCACGCCCACCGAGGCCGCCGACAGGCTGAAGCAGTACGTCGACACCGGCCGCCTGGAGCAGATCGTCGTGGTCGAGGCCGAGATGGAGGGTGGCGGCGCAAAGCCGGGCATCCGCCTGGCCGCGCACTCCTGAGCGCCGTCCGCCGCTCGCCCTAGCATCGGAGCCCGATGACCCTCGAGGTCGGGGACCCGCTCGCCCATCGCGCGCTCCAGGCGCTGCTGCGCGCCGAGACCTCGGTGCGCCGCGCGCTGGCGGCCGACCTCGAGCGGCGGGGTGTCTCGGCCGCCGGCTTCTCCGCGCTCGTCGTGCTCACCACCGCCGGCGGCACGCTCGAGCTGCGCACGCTGCGGCGCCGCCTCGGCTGGTCGAAGGCAAACGCCACCGAGGTCACCGCCACGCTCGAGGCACGCGGCCTCGTGATGCGCCGCAGGCTCGCCAGCGATCGCCGGGCCGCCGCGGTGGACCTGTTGCCGGCCGGCCGCATGCTCGTGGAGGAGCTCTTCCCCGGCCACGCGAGCCGGGTGAGCACCGCGTTCTCGGCGCTCGACGAGGACGAGAAGCGCTCCTTGGCCGAGATCTGCCGAAAACTGGCTGCCTGACCCTGAGCGCGAGGAGACGCAGGGAGCGTGGCGTGCGGTTGCACGCGAGCGACCGAGGACGCTGCGATGCGACGGCCCTCGCGCTCAGCCTAGACTCGCTGGGCCCGTGGCCCGCTACGAACCGGTCGATCCTCAGCAGTCCTTCCCCGCCCTCGAGGAGGCGATCCTCGAGCGCTGGCGCGACCGCGACGTGTTCCACGAGTCGATCCGGCGGCGTGAGGGCGCGGAGCCGTACATCTTCTACGAGGGGCCGCCCACCGCGAACGGGCGCCCCGGCTCCCACCACGTGCTCAGCCGGGTGTTCAAGGACGTGTTCCCGCGCTTTCACTCCATGCGCGGCAAGCAGGCCAAGCGCAAGGGCGGCTGGGACTGCCACGGGCTGCCGGTGGAGCTCGAGATCGAGAAGGAGCTCGGCTTCAAGTCCAAGGAGGACATCGAGCGCTACGGGGTGGCCGAGTTCAACGCCAAGTGCCGCGAGTCGGTGCTGCGCTACATCGACGAGTGGGCGCAGCTCACCGAGCGGATCGGCTTCTGGATCGACACCGACGACGCCTACTACACGCTCGACGACTCCTACATCGAGTCCGTGTGGTGGTCGCTGAAGGAGGTCTACGAGCAGGGCCTGCTCACCGAGGGCCACCGCGTGGTGCCCTACTGCACGCGCTGCGGCACCGCGCTGTCCAGCCACGAGGTGGCGCAGGGCTACGAGGACACGGTCGACCCGAGCGTGTACGTGAAGTTCCCGCTGCTCGACGAGCCCGGCGTCTCGCTGCTCGCCTGGACCACGATGCCCTGGACGCTGGTGCCGCACGCGGCGATCGCGGTCGACCCGGAGGCCACCTACGTGCGCACCGAGGACGGCCTGATCCTGGCCGAGGCGCTCGCGGGCGACTTCGAGATCGCCGACCGCTTCCCCGGCTCGGAGCTGCTCGGGCTGAAGTACGAGCCGCCGTTCCCGTACATCGCCGACTACGGCGAGAAGGGCCACACCGTGCTCGCCGGGCGACTTCGTCTCGCTCGACGACGGCACCGGCGTGGTGCACACCGGCGCCGCCTTCGGCGAGGACGACTTCCGCCTGGCCACCGAGAACGGCCTCACGATCCACAACCCGGTCCGCCCCGACGGCACCTTCGACGAGCGCGCCGGCCCCTTCGCGGACATGCACGTGCGCGAGGCCGACGCGCCGATCGTCGAGGCGCTGCGCGAGTCCGGCCGCCTCTTCAAGGCCGAGGAGTACGAGCACTCCTACCCGCACTGCTGGCGCTGCGACACGCCCGCTCATCTACTACGCCAAGTCGAGCTGGTACGTGCGCACCACCGAGCGCAAGGAGGAGCTGCTGGCCGCCAACGAGGAGGTCACCTGGTACCCGCACCACATCAAGCACGGCCGCTTCGGCAACTGGCTGGAGAACAACGTGGACTGGGCGCTGTCGCGCGAGCGCTACTGGGGCACGCCGCTGCCGATCTGGCGCTCGGAGGACGGCGAGGAGACGATCTGCGTCGGCTCGCGTGAGGAGCTGGCGGAGCTGGGCGCCAAGGTCCCGAACGACCTCCACCGCCCCTACATCGACGACGTCACCTTCGAGCGCGACGGCAAGACCTTCCGCCGCGTGCCCGACCTGATCGACGTCTGGTGGGACTCGGGCTGCATGCCGTTCGCCCAGGACGGCGCCCAGTGACGCTCCCCCCGCCGACTACATCTGCGAGGCGCTCGACCAGACCCGCGGCTGGTTCTACTCGATGCTCACGGTCTCGACGCTGCTGTTCGGCCGCTCCTCGTTCGAGACCTGCCTCTGCCTCGGCCTGATCCTCGACCCCGACGGCCAGAAGATGTCGAAGTCGAAGGGCAACGTGGTGGTGCCCTGGGACGTGCTCGAGCACCCACGGCGCGGACGCCTTCCGCTGGTACTACTTCACCTCCAAGCAGCCGTGGGACGGCTACCGCTTCTCGGTGGAGACGGTCGGCGAGTCGGTGCGCCAGTTCATGAAGACGCTGTGGAACACCTACAGCCTCTTCGTGCTCTACGCGAACGTGAACGATGTCGAGCCCCTCGAGCCGGCCGGCTGGCCGACCTCCCAGACCTCGACCGCTGGGCGCTCTCGCGCCTGCACGCCACCACCGCCACGGTGATCGAGCGGATGGAGGACTACGACACCACCTCCGCCGGCCGCGCGATCGCCGCGTTCGTCGACGAGCTGTCCAACTGGTACGTGCGCCGCTCGCGCCGGCGCTTCTGGGACGGCGACCCGGCCGCCTTCGCCACCCTGCGCGAATGCCTGCTCACCACGGCGAAGCTGCTCGCGCCACTCACGCCGTTCGTCGCCGACGCGATCTACGAGAACCTGGACGGCTCCGAGCCCTCGGTGCACCTGTGCGACTTCCCCGCCCCCGGCGAGCGCGACGAGGAGCTGGAGTGGCAGATGTCCGTGGCGCGCGAGGCCGTCGGCCTGGGCCGCGAGGCGCGCGCCCACGGCAAGCTCAAGGTGCGCCAGCCGCTGCGCGAGGCGGTGGTGGTGGCCGCCGGCCGCGAGCGCGACGCGATCGAGCGCTTCGAGTCGGTCCTGCTCGAGGAGCTGAACGTGAAGTCGCTGCGCTACGTGTCGGAGGCCGACGAGCTGGGCAGCTTCGAGCTGAAGCCCAACTACCGCGCGCTCGGCCCCCGCTTCGGCAAGCACATGCCGCAGGTGGCGGCGGCCGTGGCGGGCCTCGACGCCGCGCAAGCGCGGCGCGCACCCTGCGCGAGGGCGGCGAGGTGCACATCTCGGTCGACGGCCGCGAGCACCCGCTCGGCCCCGACGACATCTCGCTCGTGCTCCAGCCGCTCGAGGGCTACCAGGTGGAGCGCTCGGGCTCACACGCGGTGGCGCTGGACCTCACCCTCGACGACGAGCTGCGCCGCGAGGGGCTCGCGCGCGAGGTCGTCCACGCCGTGCAGAACGCCCGCAAGGAGGCCGGCCTGGACGTGGAGGACCGGATCTCGCTCGCGCTCGGCGGCGACGACGACCTCCTCGCCGCCGTGCGCGCGCACGAGGACTACGTGACCGGCGAGACCCTCGCGACCTCGCTCGATCTGGGCGACGCCGCGGCGGGCACCGAGGCGCGGATCGAGGGCCGCGAGCTGCGGATCGCGGTCAGCCGGGCTTAGGAGCCCTGGATCTCGCCGCCCATGGACCAGTCGGACTTCGACGAGTCCACGAAGCGGATCCAGACCTGATCGGCGGGCATCTTGCCCACCTCGGAGAGCACCTCGGTCAGCTTCTCGGCGATCTCCTTCTTCTGCTCATCCGAGCGGCCCTCGAACCACTCGATGGTCACGTAGGGCATCGCTAGGCCGCGAGGGCCGGCTCGATCTCCTGCACCAGCCGGTTCTTGGGCAGGGCGCCCACGATCTGGTGCGCCACCTCGCCGTTCTTGAAGAGCAGGATGGTGGGGATCGACATCACCTGGTAGGTGGCGGCGGTCTGGGGGTTGTCGTCCACGTTGAGCTTCACCACGCGGAGGTCGTCACGCTCGCCCGCCAGCTCCTCGAGGTGGGGGGCGACGATGCGACAGGGCCCGCACCAGGGCGCCCAGAAGTCGACCAGCACCGGCTCGGGGGACTCGATCACCTCGGCCTGGAAGTTGTTGTCAGAGACTTCTGTGACTGCTCCCACTAGGGCTCCTTTGTTGTCGATACTTCAAAAAGTATAGCGCCGCGTCAACGGACCTTGAAGCGCAGCCCGGGCACCTTCCAGAAGGCCTCCAGAGCGATCTTCGCAGACATCTTGGATGCTCCCACCCGGCGGTCCCTGAACACGATCGGCACCTCCTGGATGCGGAAGCCGGCCTTGATCGCCCGGTAGGTCATCTCGATCTGGAAGCCGTACCCGTCGGTGCCGACGCCCGACAGGTCCATGCCCTCGAGGACGGCACGGCGAAAGCACTTGAAGCCGCCGGTCAGGTCGTTCACCGGCACGCCCAGCAGGAACTTTGCGTACAGGGAGCCACCGCGGCTGATCATCCGCCGGCCGAGGCCCCAGTCGGTCACACCGCCTCCCGGGACGTAGCGCGAGCCCAGCACCAGGTCGGCGTCCTCGGCGGCGGCGATCAGGCGCGGCAGGTCGGCCGGGTCGTGGGAGAAGTCGGAGTCCATCTCGAGCAGGAGGTCGGCGCCCTCGCCGAGGGCGCGGTCGAAGCCCGCGAGGTAGGCCGGCCCGATTCCCTCCTTGCGCTCGCGGTGGAGCACCTCGACCTCGTCGATCTCGGCCGCGAGCCGGTCGGCGATCGCGCCGGTGCCGTCGGGGGAGTTGTCGTCCACCACGAGGATCCGGTGTTCGATGCCGGTGGACGCCAGGTGGGGGAGCGCCGCGCGGACGATCGGGTCGATGTTCTCGGCCTCGTTGAAGGTCGGCAGGACGAGCCAGGCGCCGGACATGGGCGCGTACCCTAGACCCGCCGTCATGCGAAACCCCGAGATCGCAGCCCACTTCGACGAGCTGGCCACGCTTGTACGAGCTCGACGGCGCCGTGAGGTACCGGGTGCTGGCCTACCGCAACGCGGCCAAGGCGATCCGCGACACGGGCGCGTCGGTCGCCGAGCTGGCGCGGCAGGGGCGGGCCGAGGAGCTCGACGGGGTGGGCAAGACGATCGCGGAGAAGATCGACGCCCTGCTGGAGGGGGGCAGCATCCCCGCGGCGGAGAAGCTGAAGGCCAAGATCCCCGTGGGCCTCGTGGAGATCACCCGCATCCCGGGGCTGGGGCCCAAGCGCGTGCGCCAGCTCCACGACCAGCTCGGAGTGAGCAACCTCGAGGAGCTGCGCGAGGCCGCCGAGCAGGGCCGGCTGGCCGGCGTGGGCGGATTCGGCGAGAAGGCGGAGGAGAACGTGCTGGCCGCTCTGGCGGAGGGGCCGAAGGCCGAGCGCACGCTGCTGTCGAAGGCGCTGGAGCTGGGGGACTCGCTGGTGGACGGCCTGCGCCACCACCCCGCCTCCAACCGCGTGGAGCTGGCCGGGAGCGCCCGCCGGTGGGCGGACAGCTGCAAGGACCTGGACATCGTGGCGTCGGCGTCCGACCCCGCGGCCCTGGTCGAGGCGTTCGGGAAGCTGCCCGGCGTGGAGGAGGTGAGCAGATCGGGCACCGCCGGGGCCAAGGCGCTGACCTATCAGGGCCTGCCGGTGGACCTGCGGATCGTGCCGGACGAGAACTTCGGCAACCTGCTCCAGCACTTCACGGGCTCGGCGCGCCACAACGAGGCCCTGCGCACCCAGGCGGTGAAGCGCGGGCTGCACGTGAGCGAGTACGGGGTGGCCGACGACGAATCGGGGGAGACGCACGCGTGCTCCACCGAGGAGGAGGTCTACGAGCTGCTCGGCATGCCCTACGTGCCGCCGGAGCTGCGCGAGAACCGCGGCGAGCTCGACGGCGAGCTCCCGGACCTGATCGAGCTGGGAGACATCAAGGGCGACCTCCACTCGCACACGGTCGTCTCCGACGGGCGCAACACGATCACCGAGATGGCCCAGGCGGCGAGGGAGCGCGGGTACAAGTACCTCGCGATCACCGACCACTCGGCCACGCACGGGTTCGGCAACCACGTGACCCCCGACGACCTGCGGCGGCACATGGAGCGCATCCGCTCGATCGAGATGAAGGGGTTCGACCTGCTCGCCGGGACGGAGACGAACATCCTGCCCGACGGGCAGGTGGACTACGAGGACGACCTGCTCGAGCAGCTCGACTGGGTCGTGGCCAGCGTGCACACCTCCTTCCGGATGAAGGAGGGCGAGATGACCGACCGCATGTGCGCGGCGATGGAGCACCCGCTGGTCGACGCGATCGGGCACCCCACGGGCCGCCTGATCGGCCGCCGCGAGCCCTACGCGGTGGACGTGGACCGGCTGATCGAGGTGGCCGCGCGCACCGGCACGTTCCTGGAGATCAACGCCAACCCCAACCGGCGCGACCTGAACGACGTGTACGTGCGCGAGGCGGCGCGGGCGGGCGTGAAGATCGTGATCGACTCCGACGCCCACGGCACCGAGACGCTGGCCAACATGCGCTACGGCGTGGCCACCGCGCGGCGCGGATGGCTCACGAAGGACGACGTGGCGAACACCCGCACGTGGAAGCAGCTCCAGAAGCTGCGCAAGCGCTGATCGCGGTAGCTGCCTACTAGAGGATCCCGACGTCGACGTAAGCTTTGCGCAGCGCCGCGGCGAAGCGGTCGGCGGAGAACCGCTCAGCCTGGACGCGTCGCCCCGCCGCACCCAGGCGCCTGCGGAGCGCGGGGTCTTCGATCAGCCGGCGCAGCGCTCCCGCGAGCGCGGCGGGGTCGCCGGGCTGGACGAGCAGGGCGTCCTCGCCGTCCGTCAGATCCTCCGGAATGCCGTCGCACGAGCTCGCCACGACGGGTAGCCCGCAGCGGAGCGCCTCGATGATCGACACCGAGCCGCTCGCTTCGGCGAGCGAGGGCAGCGCGAAGATGTCCGCGGAGGCGAGATACGGGGCGACCTCGTCGACAAGGCCAGGGATCGCGACGCGCTCGCCAAGGCCGAGGCCCGCGGCGAGCCGGCGGTTGGCGGCGAGCACCCGGCCGGGTCCGACGAGGCAGGCCCGGAACCGCACTCCTTCGCCGGCGAGCAGCGCGAGCGCCCGCAGCAGGACGTCGATGCCCTTTCGCGGGTCGTGGCGCGAGACCGCGAGGATCAGGGGCTCGTCACCGGGAGGCAGGGTCCCCGCGGGGACGCGGGGCGGCGTCTTGGGGGGCGGCAGGAAGTCCTCGGCCGCCGCGTAGGGGATCCGGCGGATCGCGAGGCCGTCGCCGTAGGCCTCGCGGAGGATTCGCGAGACGGATTCGTAATTCACCAGCACCGCTCGGGACCTCGCGTAGCCCCAGCGCTCGACCGGATTGTCCACGACGCTCGTCCACCGATATCGGGCACGGTAATAGGCGCGCTGCCCGCGGCCGAGGTCGGCCAGTCCGTCCTGTATCGCCCGGCTCTCATAGGTGCGGGTCGCGTACGCCGCTGCGACCGGTATGGCCCGGCGTCCGCCGCGAGTGAGCATGAGGGCGGCGAGCGCACCGGCGCTCGCCCACAGCGCGAAGCCGTGGATCGCCACCGGCTGCGCCTCGTCACGAAACCGTCGCACGATCGCGCGCGCGATCAGCGGCTGCTGGGCGGCCACCGGGACAGGAGCGGCGACATCGTGCACGGTCGCGAAGTCCGCGACGGTTGTGCCGGACCGGCGCGCGGCACAGAACACATGCGGCTCGAAGCCGAATTGCGCGACGGCCAGCGCGTGCGCGCGCACGTAGCTCTCGTGGCCCCCGGCGGTGCCGATCACGCCTTTGCCGGAGACCAGGACCAGGGGCCGCGGGCGCATGCGTGGCGAAGCTAACAGCGAATAGGCTCCTGGGGCTTGCGAGCCCTCTTCTTCTGCAACGAGATGCTCGGGCTCGGCCACCTCAGCCTGGCGCTCGCGATCGCCGATGCGTTCGTAGCCGCGGACGAGACCTCGACGGCGCTGGTCGTCACGGGGTCATCCGCCTGTGGCCAGATGCGGGTGCCGTCGCGGGTGGACCTCGTGAAGCTCCCCACCCCACCGATCAGCCCCGACACCGAGTGGAGCCGTTCCGATCGCGCGCCGCCGCCGGGCTGGCGATCGACGCCGCCGAGGTTCATCGCATCAGGGCAGAGCTCTCGCTGGCGGCGGCGCGCAGCTTCGCGCCAGACGTGGCGTTCACGGACTACCGGGCGCTGGGCTACCACGAGGACCTCGTCCCGGCGCTCGAGCAACTGCGCTCCCGCGGGGACTGCGCGACAGCGCTCGGGCTGTGGGAGGTCGACGACGCCCACGACCGCACGCGGGCGAGGTGGACTCCCGAGCTGGCGTCCCGGATCGCGGCGCTCTATGACCTCGCGCTCGTCTACGGGCAGCCGGAGCCCGGCGATCCGCGCCTCGAGGTGCTCGACGCGGCCGGTATCCCGATCCACTGCACCGATCCCATCGCCCGGCGCGCGAGCACCAGTCCCGCCGCCGACCTCGGCGAGGGCTACCTGCTCGCGACCGTCGGCGGCGGCGCGGACGGGTTCGAGCTGCTCGCCGCGCTGATCGACGCGGCGCGCGTGCGCTCCGACGGCCTGGAGATGGTCCTCGTGACCGGTCCGCTGATGCCGGCGGCGTCGGTCGCCGAGCTGCGAGAGCGATCAACCGGTCTTCCCGTCCGGCTGTTCGAGTCACGACCGGACTTGGACGACTTGATGGCGGGCGCCCGGGTGATCGTCGCGATGGCCGGCTACAACACGGCCGGGGAGGTCCTCGCAAGCGGCAAGCCCGCACTGCTGGTGCCGCGAACGTTCCCCAGCGAGGAGCAGTTCAACCGAGCGCGGCGGCTCGCGGCGGCGGGACGGGTGAGCATGCTGACCCCGGACCAGCTCGCGCCCGAGCGGGCCAACCTGGAGATCGACGAGCTGCTCGCACGCCCGCCCGCGCCCCCCGAGGCGACGTCGGGCGCCGACCAGGCCGCGGCGCGTGCTCAGGCGACGCGGTAACGAGTCTTCGGAGCGGCGCGGGGTCCTGACCCGCGCCTCCAGCACCGCCTTCGCCACGCTCTCGATCTCGCCCCGCTGAGAGGTCCGGGCCCGAAGGGAGGTAGAGCCCCGTGGTGCCGAGCCGCTCGGCGACCGGCAGGCGCCGCCCGCGGTTGTCGGCCAGATACGCCGGCTGGATGTGCAGCGGGATGAAGAACGTCCGGGTCTCGATGCCGCGCTGCGCAAGCCGCCCCCGCAGCTCGTCGCGCGTGAGGCCGAACTCCGGCTCGACCAGCATCCCGAACATCCAATGCACCCTCTCGAGCCCGGGCACCTCGGGCGGCATCGCGAGGCCCGGGACGTCGGCAAGCTCGCTCGAGGTAGGCGCGCCGCGATTCGCCGCCGTCCGGCGACGAGCTCCGCGAGGCGCTCGGTCTGCGCCAGGCCCAGAGCCGCCTGGAGGTTGGTCATCCGCTAGGCTGTGCGCCCGTAGCCGGTGCCAGAAGTGGCGCTCGGTCGAGAACCCGTGAGCGCGCAGCTCGCGCGCAGCGGCGGCGATCGCCGGATCGTCGGTCGTGACCATCCCGCCCTCGCCCGTCGTCAGGATCTTGTTGCCGTAGAACGAGAAGGCAGCTGCGTCCCCGAGGCTTCCGACCGGCCGGCCGCGGCACTTCGCGCCGTGGGCCTCGGCCGCATCCTCGATCACCAGGAGCCGGTTGGCGCTGGCGATCTCGTTCGAACGCGTCCATGTCCACGGGCTGGCCGTAGGTGTGCACGGGATGGATCGCGCGGGTCCGCGGGCCGATCGCCGCGACGACCTGCGTCGAGATCCAGGTTCCATGTCTGGGGATCGCTATCCACGAAGACAGGCTTCGCACCGACGTGGTGGACGGCGTTGGCGGTCGCGACCATCGTGAAGGCCGGCACGATCACCTCGTCCTGCGCCCCGATACCGGCGGCCTCGAGCGCGAGCTGCACGGCGGCGCCCGCCAGTCGCGCAGCTCACCGCGTGACGCGACGCCGACGGCCGCCGCGAATGCGTCTTCGAAGCGGCCCACGAATGCGCCCTGCGATGAGACCCGGTTCGTTGCCAGGCACTCCTCGAGGTAGCGGCGCTCGTTGCCGTCGAGCAGCGTGCCCGAGACTGGGATCTGCTGCTCGCCCGCCGGCGCGGCCAGCCGTGGCTCCGGGGCGGGGATGAGGTGGCGGATCGGATCGAGCTCTGATTCGCCGAGCGGCCCCGGGTTCGGCGGGCGCGGGTCGATGGACGTCGACCGGGATGGTGTCCTGCGCGGCCGCCGGCGTGCGGTCGAGCGGACCCGCGATCCAGTCGCTGAGCACATGGCCGAGCTCGAGCGATTCGCGGTAGCGATCGGGCGGCTCCGGTTCGAAGTGCTCGGCGATGATCGCGGTGAGGTCAGGCCGCAGGCCCTTCTCCACGTGGGCGAGGTAGCCGGCGCGGTAGCCGGGCTCGGGGGGTGGCGCGTGCTCGCGCGCCCGTGACACGAGCGCGTCGAACGCCGCGCAGCGCCGTGCCGCTGCGCTCGCCGTCCCGCGCGCAGCGAGGCAGATCCTGCACGAACGCACGGTCGATCCGCTGGAGGCTTCGACAGTAGATGCTCGTCGAAGCTCGTCGGCGGCTCGCCAGGAGCCCAGTCCGCATGGGCCGCGAGCAGCTCGGCGAGGTCGATCTGGATGTGCGCCGGGTCGAGGCCCTCGGCGAGCACGGTGAGGCCGTTGTTGCGGCATTCGTCGCAGCGGCTGCAGGCACCCTCGCCCTCCCGCAGCTCCCAGCAGGAGTACTGGAGGTCGCTGAGGTCTGCGAAGCGGCGCAGCAGGAGCCGCTGCAGTTGGAATTGCTCGAGGGAGCTCGAGAGCCCGCTGATCGCCAGGCCCGTCGGCTCGAGCACCCGCGACAGCGAGCGCTGCGTCGCTGCCGAGTACATGAAGTGCCCGTGCTGTGCGATCCCGCCGGCGACGCGCACGCGCCGCCTGGACCTCGAACTCCGAGGCCATCACGACCCCGCGGCAGGAGCGTGCGGCCGCGACGACGAGCGCGGCCGCCATGTAGAGGAAGCAGTCGGTGACCTCGTTGACGGCGAGGCAGAAACGGCTCGCGAAACCGTTGTCCCAGCGTCGAGCGCAGGTTGGAGCGCACCTCGATCAGCTCGACGCCGCGGCGGCGGGCACCCTCCGCGAGTACGTGCGAGCGCCGAGGGGTGATGTGCTCGGCGCTGCCGTCGCGCGGCGACGTCGTCGCGACCAGCAGGGGGGCGAGCCCGAGCTCGCAGAGCAGGCCGAGGTGCACGAGCGAGTCGCGCCCCCCGCTGAAGCAGAGCGCGGGCGGGCCGTCGCCGGAGAGCGTCGGCATCGGCGGCAGCGGCGGGCCCGCCTCGACCAGCTCAGGAGGTGGTGAGGGCGCCTCGCCGGCCCGCGCGGCGAGCGTGACGCCCTGGGCCGCGCTCATCCGCTCCCAGAAGGCCGCCTCTCCGGGCGCCAGCGTTACGGGCAGCACGACGCGGCGCGCCCCCAGCAGGGCCCATTGGGAATGGAGGCAGATCAGCGCAACGCGCCACCACAGGGCCTTGGGAACGCGGCCGAGGTCGATCGAGTCGGGCAGCTCGAGCGAGAACTCCGTCGCGCGATCGAGCGAGGTCGCCGGGTTCGACCTGCCAGTGAAACGTGGCGGTCTGGCCGCTGACCTCGGGCGCCGTTCAGCCGGACATCGCTCATCGCGTCAACCACTCGCGTGCGCGGGAGGCGGGACGCAGCAGCGGCGCCAGGCGACCACGCAGCCGCCACCAGCCTCCGGCCTCGATCGCCGCGAGGGTCTCGGCCTTGGGCGCCAGCTGGTGGACCTCGTCCTGTAGCCGCGTGACTTCGTCCTCGAGGGGCGCCAGCTGGTGGACCTCGGCCTGAAGGCGCTGCGAACTCCTCCTCGAGACCCTTCAGCCGTGCTCCGCGCAGCAGCGGGGCAAGCCCATCGCCTTGCCACTGCGCGACCAGCCAGCGCGGCTCCACGTGCCTCGACCAGCGCGAGCAACAGGCGTGCGGCCGGCAGGTCGAGCCCGCCGCCACGGTTGCACAGCTCGGGCACCAGGACCTGGAGCTCGTTGGCGAAGATCTTCCCGTGGCGGCGCAGGAAGTGCGCGTGGGCGCGTCAGGCGCCCGGCCGTGCGCCAGCGCTGTTCGAGGCGTGCGCCCGACGGGCGCGGCATCTCCCCCGTGGTGCAGGACGATCGCCTCGCGACAGCGGCGAAACGCGCCGGGGTCGCGCCGCGTCACACGCAGGGACCAGTCGTTGTCCTCGTAGTAGGCGGTCATGGCCGGGTCGATGGGGACCTCCCGGAGCAGCTGTGTGCGGACCAGCGCGCCCGTGCCCGGCAGCCACCCGCATGGCCCGGTCGGCGGCAGCTCGGCGGAATCGAAGCGCAGGCCGCGCCCTTCGAGCGGGAAGACTGCGGTGTCGCGCGAGATCTCCGGCCAGCCGGCGAAATGCTGGACGACACCGGCGGCGGAGACGACGAGACTCGTTACGCCGCTCGCTTGGGGGTGGGCCTCCAGATCGGCCGCCAGCCGCTCGAGCGCGCCGGGCATCAGCTCGGCGTCGTCGTCGATGAACAACGTGTACTCGGTGTCTGCACCAGCGTCGCGGCGAGGCTCCGCCCGCCGGCGGTGCCGAGGTTACGGTCCGTCATCAGCGAGCTCGACCTCCGGCTGCGCCGCGGAGAGCTCGCTCACCGCGGCGCGGGCGTGCGGCCCCGAGTTGTTGTCGAGGATCAGCACGCGGGCGCCGGCGCCGGCGGCGAGCACCGACCGCACACAAGCGGCGAGCTGCTCCGGACGGTCCCGGCTGAGGATGAAGGCGGTCACGCGCGGCATGCGATCCCGGGCCACGCGGACAGGCAGCTGCTGGGTCCCGTGGGCGTGCAGCGCCTCGAGAGCCGCTGAGACGGGGCGTGCCGCGGGCGGAGGCGGCGTCCTGGGTGAGGCGACCATACGCACCCGCTCCCCGACTCCGCTCGGGAGCGTTTCGGCGAGTGCCTCCACCTTGTCGTAGGCGATCGGCGATGCCTCGACGCGCTTGCCCATGAGCGCCGCTGCGAGCATCACGTGCGCGCGATCGGTCCGCACGAGCTCGACCGCCGCTATCCGCCGCGAGCCACTCCTCGAGCGTCGTGCAGGTGTCCGAGATGTCGTCGTTGTCCGCGGGAGGCTCCCCGGGCGGCGCATCGGCATCGGTGCGGAAGGCGTCGAGCGTTCCGCTGCCCGGCTTGTCGTAGGGCTTAAGGTCGAAGAAGAACGAGCAGTCGTGCGCCATGGCCGCGTCGCACAGCCCGGCGATCCGCCGGTAGGAGGCAGCGTCGCGGGCGAAGAACCTGGCGCGACTGGCGCGCAGCGCCTCGACGACCTCCTGCTCGGCCGTGTCGAAGCTCGACGGCAGCACGATCACGCGCTCGAAGCGATGCTCGGCGACCGCGAGCAGCGGCGGCATGTACTCGTGGTAGCTGCGGCACCACGCGCCACCGCCGCTCAGCAGGACCAGCTCCCCCTCAACCTCCCCGATCTCCTCGAGCCCCGACCTCGCGCACGACGTGATGCGCGAGCAGCGCCCGGGTGCCCGCCCAGATGAGCTCGTCGCCGCGGTTGCCGTAACCGCGCACGAACGTCAGGTCGGGGGCGGGGCCGATCGCGTCGAGCAGCGCGCGCCGGCTCCGCTCGATCGTCCGCGGAAAACCGTCGTGGTCCAAGCCGCCGAGTCTAGGGCCGGGAGCAACCTTGCGCGCCCAGGGCGTGCGGATCAGCTTGGGCTCGCCGAAGGGTGACGTCCGGTCGAGGAAGAAGCGCACGCCGTCGCGATCCTCGATCGCCTGCACCGCCGCGGACTGGTTGCGCCACGTGAGCGCCACGCCGATCGCGTAGCCCGCGGCGATCGCCGGGATCTGGGGGATCAGGAACGCCACCGCGCCGCACACCACGGTGAACAGCGCCAGCGGCCACAGGCGGTTGAACAGCACGGCGCCGGGCTCGATCTCGGGGAGCGTGTTGGTGGCGCGCGCGCCGGCGAGGAGACGCTCGATGCCGCGAGTGGGCGCCATCCGCCGGCCGAGCCACAGGCCGCCGAGGGCGGCGAGCACCCACCACCCGACGGCCACCGCGATCGCCACCGTGTCGTCGTCCGCCGATGCGCTCGCGATCGCCACGACGGCGAGCGCCGTGCCCGCGCCGCCGAACAGCAGCACGGACGTGCGCAGGAACTCGGTGAATCTCATTCAGCCAGCGCGGACAGGACGCCGGCGAACCCGCTGACGCCGTCCACGACGAGATCCGCTCGCTCGACGATCGCGGCCGGTCCCTCATCCGAGCGCACCCCGACCTTCACCACGTGGTCGAGCGCGAGGGAGTCGAGCGCGTCGAACGCGTCCAGGTCGGTCACGTCGTCGCCGCCGTAGAGGGCTGCCCGGACCGGCGTGTGCTCCACCATCGCGCTGATGCCCAGGCCCTTGTTCACCGGGACCGGTGGCCGGATCTCCAGCACCTTGCGGCCCCAGTGGATGTCGAAGCCCTCGGTCTCGGCCTCCTGGGCCACGCCGGACAGCCAGGTCTCGGCGGCCTCCTCGTCGGGCGCCCCGCGCCAGTGGAAGGCGTTGATCGGGCCCTTGTCCTCCACCCGGATGCGCAGGAGCTTGAGGTCACGAGAGTCCTCGCGCTCGCGCACGAACTCGCGGACGCGCCGCTGCCAGCTGCCAAACGCCTCCATCAGCTTCGGGCGCTTCTCGCCCGGGAACTGAACCTCCGCACCGTGGGAGCCCACGTATCCGATCGCGCCCACGCCCACCAGGCGCCGGGCCTCCGCCACCGGTCGCCCGGACACGCACGCCACCAGCGCGTAGCGGCGCCCCAGCCGGCCCAGCAACAGCGATATCTCCTCGCGCACATGGGCGTCCTCGGGGCGCGGGACGATCGGCGCGAGCGTGCCGTCGATGTCGCAGAACACGGCCGCGCGGGACGGGTCGGCGGTGAGCGGAGCGAGGCTCTCGGCGAGCTCCTCCGTGGGTGGAGCGGACACGCGCCTTAGTATGCCCGCGATGTCGCCGAGGCTCCTCCGGCTGGCGGTGATCGCCACAGCTGCGGGCGCCTTCAGCGGCCTGTTCGGCGTCGGCGGGGGCACCGTGATCGTGCCGCTGCTGGTGCTGTGGTTCGGCTACGGCGAACGCGAGGCCACGGGCACGGCGCTCGGGGCGATCGTGATCATCGCCGGGCTCGCTGCGGCGGTCCACGGCGCCTACGGCAACGTGGACCTGGCCAAGGGCATCCTGATCGGCATCCCGGCCGCCGGCGGGGTGGTGGCGGGCACGGCGCTCCAGCAGCGGATTCCCGAGCGGGCGGTCGCCGCCCTGTTCGCGGCGCTGCTGGTCACCTCGGCCGTGGTGCTCGTCTTCTGATGGAGGCGGGCGACCTCGTCGGGGTGATCGTGATCGGGTTCGCCGGGGGGGTGCTCGGCGGGCTGGTGGGGGTCGGGGGCGGCGTGCTGTTCGTGCCCGGCCTGGTCATCTTCCTGGGCCTGTCGCAGCTCGGCGCCGAGGCCACATCGCTGGTGGCGGTCGTGCTGGTTGGGCTGGTCGGCGCGTGGCGGCAGGAGGGCTACGGAAACCTGCGCGTGCGCGACGCCCTTCTGATCGGCGCGCTGTCCCCGATAGGGGTGATAGCGGGCACCGTGCTCGCCAACGAGGTGGGCGAGCGACCGCTTGAGCTGAGCTTCGCGGCGCTCCAGCTCGTGCTGGCCGCGCAACTGATCCGCAGAACGGTAGATTCCGGGACGTGACGATCCTGGATGTGCAGACTCGGGAGGACTCCGACGCCGTCCATCTCTCCCTGTCGGGCGAGCTCGACCTCTCGACCGTCGACAAGGTCGAGGAGGAGCTGCGCCGGGTGGAGGAGGGCGGCGCACAGACCGTCGTGCTCGACCTCAGCTCGCTCTCGTTCCTCGACTCGACCGGGCTGCGCACGATCGTGACGGCGGACCAGCGTGCCCGGAAGTCGGGCCGCCGGCTCGCCATCGTCAAGGGCCCCGAGACCGTGCACCGGGTATTCACGATCACGCGGCTCGACGAGCGCCTCGACATTGTCAACGGCGCCGACGATGTCTGACGTTGCTGCGCTGATCGCACGCGGGACGGAGACCGGCTGCATCAACCTGTCGGAGCTGGACGAGCAGATGGAGGCGCAGGAGCTCACCGATGACGAGGTCGAGGCGATCCACGAGCGCATCGACGCGGCCGGGATCGACCTCTCCGACGACTGCGGCCGGGTCGGCATCGGGCAGACCCACTTCAAGCCCGACGACCTCACCGGGGTCACCACCGACGCGCTCCAGCTGTTCCTCAACGAGCTGCGCCGCTACCCGCTCCTGACCAAGGAGGAGGAGGTGGACCTGGCTCAGCGGATCGAGCAGGGCGACCTGGAGGCCAAGGAGCGGATGATCAACTCCAACCTGCGCCTGGTGGTCTCGATCGCGAAGAAGTACCAGGGCCAGGAGCTTGGCCTGCTCGATCTGATCCAGGAGGGCATCTTCGGCCTGATCCGGGCGGCGGAGAAGTTCGATCACCGCAAGGGGTTCAAGTTCTCCACCTACGCCACGTTCTGGATCCGCCAGGCGATCCAGCGCGGGCTGGCGAACAAGGCGCGCACGATCCGCATACCGGTGCACATCGGCCAGCGCGAGCGCAAGGTCGTGCGCGCGGAACGCGAGCTGGCGGCCCGGCTGGGCCGGGAGCCGACCGACGCCGAGATCTCGAAGGAGGCCGACGTGCCGCTCGATCAGATCGAGGAGGTGCGCGCCGCCGCGCGCACGGTCACCAGCCTCGACCGGCCCGTGGGCGAGCAGGGCGACACCTCCTTCGGCGAGCTGCTTCCGAGCGACGAGGCGGACGTGGAGGAGGAGATCGAGGTGAGCCTGGCGCAGGAGACGCTTCGCCAGACGGTCGCGGACCTACCCGAGCCCGAGCGCCACGTGATCCGGCTGCGCTACGGAATCGACGGCGACGACCCCAAGCCGCTGCGCGAGACCGGCCGCCGCCTGGGCCTATCCGCTGAGCGCGTACGCCAGCTGGAGTCGCGCGCGCTCAAGCACCTCTCTGAGCGCCGCGAGATCGAAGGCCTTCGCGACGTCGCCTAGCGCCTAGGCGTCGACGGTCAGCAGCACCTGGCTCGGCGAGCCGTCCTCGGCCCGGATCAGCTCGAGCGTGCCGGCCAGGGGCACCAGCAGTCCCTGTCCGTGCAGGTAGACGGTCTCCACACGCGCCTCGTCGAAGTCCCCGGCGGTGAGCGCCGCCATCACCGCGCGGTGCTCCACGAGCTTCTCGCGGTCGACGATCGAGGGCCAGCGGGCGCGGCGGAACGCCCACTCGGGGTAGCCCACCAGCGCCTCGAATTCCTCGTTGAGGAAGTCGAAGTGGCCGTCCAGGCCTATCAGCGCCTTCGGCTGGGGCGAGTCGTCGAAGCCGTCGAGGTGGGGCCGTTCGCGGACCTCGCCCTTGAAGGTGCTCGCGTCCGCCCCTTGGGAGAACTCGTGCCGGTGGCGCTCGCCGTGCAGGTGCGACTCCTCCGACAGCGCCAGCGCCTGCTCGGCGAGGGCGAGCGTGGCGGCCACCTCCTCGCGCAGCGCGGCGACCTCGCGTTCGAGCTCGCCGACCCTCAGCAGGCTGTCCTCCGTCGGGCCGACCACCGGAGCGGCCGGGACGGGCTCGGGCTCGGGCTCGGGCGGGAGCGCCTCGTCCGGAGCCGAGAAGGTCACGATCAGGCCGGCGAGGCGCTCTTCGGTGCGCTCCTCGCCCCTCGCCGCCGCCGTGAAGCAGTCGAGGACACTGGGGTGCTCGTGCTCCAGGCGGGCCAGCCGGTCCGCGGGCGACAGGTCGGACCCCATCGCCTGCAGCAGGCGGCTGGCGTCCACGCTCCGGCTCATCGGCACCGGCAGGATCAGTAGCTCCACATCGAACTCGCTGCCGTCGCCCCGCCGGGCCGTGGCCTCGAGCGCGGGCATCGGCTGCGGGCCCTCACCGTCGAGGTGGCGGCGCCACTCGCCGCCGCCGGAGGCGAGCAGGGCGTCGAAGACCGATCGCCCGACCACCTCGTCCGAGCGCCGCCCGAACAGGCGTGCGGCGTTGCTCTCCCAGCGGCTCACGGCTCCGTGACCGTCGGTGAGGATGAAGTCCCCTTGCAGCAGCGGGGCGAGCAGCTCCTCGATAGGGGCCTCGGCTTCGGCGGTGACTACGCCATCCGACACTGGTGATCCTGTCGGCGCCGGGGCGAACCCGCGCGAGCGCCGGGCCGTGTGGCTCCTACGATCGTCCAGTCAGCGGGCGCGCTCGCCCACGTCCATCGCCGGCGCGCCGATCGGCGGCATGGGCACGCTCGGTGTGCGCGCGATGGCGGCGGCGATGATGATCGTCGGCAGGCCGGGCGTGAACCGCGGCGGCCGCCCGTCGGTCTCCCCGCTCAACACCTGCTGCTCGCGCAGCTCGAGCAGCTTCAGCACGGTCTGGCAGGTCGGGGCCTGAGGCGCATCTTCGCCCACCTCGCAGGCCAGGCCCGCCAGCTGCAGCGTCTCGTCCGCGTCGACGCCGCTGAACATCTGGCCGATCGCGCTGACCAGGAACGTGTGTGCGCGGTCGAGCAGCGGATCGCGGTCCAGCTTCCCCGGCCCGGGGGCGGGCCCGCCCTCCGCCGGGTCCTCTCCGGCCAGCAGGCGCGCGAGCTGGCCGCCGAAGGACAGGCGGATCTGGTCGTCGGTGAGGCCGGCCTGCAGCGCGTAGCGGAGGTTGAGGAAGGCATGGAACGCCGGGGTGCCGTAGGGAGCGTCGCTGGCGAACAGGATGTGGCCCGGCGGCACCATCGCGAACAGCGCGAGCAGGTCGCTGGCGGACCACCAGGCGGTGTCGAAGAACAGGTTGGGGTGGTCCTCGGCCGCGCGCCAGATCCACGCCAGGTCGCAGATGCCCGCGTGGGCGAGGATCAGCCGCAGGCCGGGGTGGCGCTCGCACACGTTCAGCGCGTGCCTGCCCAGCGCCGGGATCCCGCGGCCGGCGTGCACGAGCACCGGCAGGCGGCGCTCGTCCGCCAGGGCGAACACGCTCTCCAGCTCGGGCGTGTCGAGCGGGAAGCTCTCCGCGCGCGGGTGCAGCTTGATCCCCGCCGCTCCCGCGGCCAGGCAGCGCTCGGCCTCGGCGAGCGGCTCGGCCGCCGGATCCAGCCGGCAGAACGCGGTGAGGCGGCCGTCGGAGCGCGCGGCCTCCGAGATCACCATGTCGTTGGCGGGCGGATATCCGCCGGGCTCGTGCATCGGGAAGACCACCCCACGGGCGTCGGCGCCCTCTAGCCCGTCGATCAGGGTCTCGGCGGTGCAGCGGTAGCCGTCCGGGTCGTTCTCGCCGATGTGAGTGTGCGCGTCGAACAGCTCGAACTCCGGCGCATGCTCACGCAACGCCGTGAGCCAGGTCCGGAGTGGGGCGTCGCCGAACACCGGCCGCTAGAGCTGGTCCGTGGGTGGTGGGGAGCCGCCGCCCTGCACCGCCACCGGCTCGGTGTGCGCCAGCCCGCGCCCGCCGCCCGGCCTCCAGGCCGGGCCGCCGAACACGTAGCCGAAGCGGTCGCGCCAGTTGCCGGCCGCCCGCACGTCGCGCCACATCGCCTGGTACTCGTGGAACGCCACGCGGAACGGCTTGAACGTGCGGATGTTCTTGGTCAGCCCGTAGCGCACGCGCTCCTCCTCGGGCTGGAAGGTGCCGAACATCCGGTCCCAGATGATCAGGATCCCGGCGTAGTTGCGGTCCAGGTACTCGTCGTTCACCCCGTGGTGCACCCGGTGGTGGGACGGAGTGTTCATCACGAACTCGATCGGCCGCGGCAGCTTTCCGATCCGTTCGGTGTGGATCCAGAACTGGTACATCAGGCTGACGGCCTGCATGGTCAGGATCATCCACGGTGGGTAGCCCAGCAGCGCGATCGGTATCCAGAACGGGAAGTAGGTCATCGGCACCCACGTCTGCCTCAGCGCGGTCGAGAGGTTGAAGTACTGCGAGGAGTGGTGCACCACGTGGCTGGCCCAGAACAGCCGCACCTCGTGGCTGATCCTGTGGAACCAGTAGTAGGCGAAGTCGTCGAGGAAGAACAGCAGGACCCACGCCCACACCGCCTCCTCCGGGACCCGCAGCGGGGTGAGCTCGTACGCGGCGGCGAAGGCCACCAGCACCACGAGCTTCCAGCCGGTGTTGATGATCACGTTGCCGACGCCCATCGAGAGGCTCGTGCGGGTGTCGCGCGACTCGTAGCCCTTCAGGTCCTCCCGGGCCGCGATCCTGAACGAGAGGTACTCGACCAGGAGCAGCAGCAGGAAGGCGGGGATGGCGTAGACGATCAGGTCGACCACGGGCGCGATTCTCTCAGGTCAGGCCGTGTTCGAGCGCCCCCTTCACGGCCGTGTCGACCGCGTTGAGCCGGTAGAGCGCGAGCGCCTCGGCGGACCGAAAGCGCGGGTCCGGTCCGTGGTGGGACAGGATGCAGTGGCACACCGCCAGCAGCGGCTCGCGCCCCACGCCGCCCACCGCCCGCGCGCGCTCCATCACCATCCCGTGCCCGAGCGTCACGTGGCCGAGCATCTCGCCCTCGGGGCTGAGCGAGATGTCGGCGCCGTACTCGAACTCGCGCGTCTTGCCGATGTCGTGCAGCAGCGCGGCCGAGATCGAGCACGTCGGAGTTCAGCCGCGGGTGCAGCGTGCAGGCCTCCAGCGCCAGCGTGGCCACGGCCACCGTGTGCTCCAGCAGCCCGCCCAGGTAGGCGTGGTGCCCGCCGCGCGTGCAGGGGGCGCGCCGCAGCGCCGCCCGGAAGCTCTCGTCCTCCAGGAACGCGGCGAGCAGCGCCCGCAGCCCGGGCTCGTGGACCTCGCGCGCCAGGTGCTCCAGGAAGCCGTCCAGCTCGTCGACGTCGCGGTAGGCCACCGGCAGGAACGCCGCCGGGTCACCGTCCGCGGCGCGCTCGATCGACTCGACCTCCACCTGCAGCTCCTCGCGGAAGCGCTCCACCCGGCCCCTCACGCGCACGATGTCGCCGCGGTCGAAGCGGCCGGCCTGGAAGTCGGCGTCGCGGAACGCGCGCGCCGGGATCGAGCCGCTGCGATCGCGCAGCTCGAGCGCCAGGTACGCCGAGCCCGAGCGGGCGGTCAGCCGGTCCTTGCGCGAGCAGGCGAACAGGCCGTCCACCTCCGCGCCTGGGCGCAGCTCCGAGACCGTGGGCGTGTGGGTCGCGGCCGTTGGCACGTCCTATACCGTGAGAGGCGTGTCGGACGTGATCTGGACCGACCGCCGGGCGCTTCGCCGCCCCGTGATGGTGGCGGCGTTCCGCGGATGGAACGACGCAGGCGACGCCGCCTCCGCGGCCGTCGAGTTCATCCGTGCGCGCTATGAGCCCACCACGGTCGCGCGCATCGATCCCGACGAGTTCCTCGACTTCACCACGGTCCGGCCCACGATCAAGCTCACCGAGGGCCGCACGCGCGAGATCGACTGGCCCGACACCAAGATCGCGGCCGCCGAGGTCCCGGAGGCGGACGCCGACCTGGTGGTGCTCCAGGGGGTGGAGCCGTCGCTGCGCTGGCGCCGCTACTCCGACGCGATCGTGGAGGTGGCGCGCGAGCTGGGCTGCAGCACCGTGATCACCCTCGGCTCGCTGCTGGCCGACGTGCCGCACACCCGCCCGGTGTCGATCACGGGGATCGCCTCCGACCAGGAGCTGGTGGACAAGCTGGGCTTCGAGCACACCAGCTACGAGGGCCCGACGGGCATCACCGGCGTGCTGCATCACTCCTGCGCCGCCGCTTCCCTGCCGTCGGTGAGCCTGTGGGCGTCGGTGCCCCACTACGTGGCCGCCGCGCCCAACCCGAAGGTCGCGCTGGCGCTGGTGCGCGCGTTCGAGGGCGCGGCCGGGCTGATCGTGGACGCGGGCGAGCTGGAGTCGGCCGCCGAGGACTACGACCGCCAGGTCAGCGACGCCGTGGCCAGCGACCCGGAGGTCAAGGCCTTCGTGGAGCGGCTGGAGTCGGCCATGGACGAGGTCACCGACGATGTGACGGTGGACCCGGAGCAGATCCCCTCGGCCGACACGATCGCGCGGGACTTCCAGCGGTTCCTGCGCCAGCGGGGTCCCGAGGGCTGAGCCTCACCGCTCCGCCGCCGGGCAGATGATCCGGTAGTCGCAGAAGCTGCAGATCTCCTGGCTGGGCGTGGGCTGGAAGTCCTGGCGCAGGATCCCCTCGCCGATCTCCGCCACGGTCGAGCGCACGCGGTCGAGCTCCGCCTCGGAGTGCGCCACCGGCACCTTCTCGCCGGTCATCACGTACAGGTAGCTCTGCGCGGAGGTCTCCACGTCCCACGACTCGCGCGCGCCCATCTGGTAGAGCGACAGCTGCACGTCCTGGCGTAGCTGCTCGGCGGTGCGTGCCTTGCCGGTCTTGTAGTCGATCAGCTCGTAGGTGCCGTCGGGGCGGCGGTCGACCCGGTCCACGCGGCCGCGCAGCACGTGGTCGCCGAGCTTGAACGAGAAGCTGCGCTCGAACCACACCGGCTCGCCCTCGTCGTCGCGGCAGCGCTCCCAGTAGAGCTCCAGCGCCTCCAGCGCGCGCTCGCGGAACTGCAGCTCGTCGTCGGAGTCGCCGAAGCCGCCGCGGCGCCACGACGTCTCGAACAGGTCGAACAGCTCCTCGCGGCGTGCCCGCGCCCGTACTGGTGGAAGCGCTCGAGCACCTGGTGCAGGGCGATGCCGAAGCGCTGGTGGATCGTGGCCTCCTGCGGGATCCGGAACACCCGCGCGAACTTGTACTTCAGCGGGCACAGCCGGTAGGTCTCGATGTCGGAGGCCGAGAGCATCAGGCCCGCGCCCCGGCGCGGGATGAACGGGTCCAGCGAGGGCTCGGTGCCGTTCACGCCCGGCCGCATGGCGGGGTCGCGCCCGCCCTCGCGCAGCCACGCGTCCAGCGGCGACGCCTCGAGGATCTCGCGCTGCTCGCCGGTGGCCGCCTGGGCCACCAGGGCGTTCACCTCGGCCAGCGCGTCCGCCACCGCCTGGCCCGAGTCGGACCGGTCGATCACGGCCGCCACCTTCACCAGCTCCAGGAAGCGCGCCACGGCGTGCGACACGTCCACGCCCGTGTCCAGGCGCATCTCCCCGAGCTGGCCGCCCACGTGGGAGACCTCGTCCAGCAGCTCGTCGCGCATCGCGCGGAAGGTGGAGTGCAGGGCCTCGCCGGGCCCGAACAGCTCCTCCTCGAATCGCTCCTCGGCGCCCTCCAGCGCCCGCCGGGCCTCGTCGATCGCCGCCGCCGGTCCCTCGCCCGGCCACGCCAGCACCAGCCCCTCACGCGCGCGTGTGATGGCGACGTTGAGCCGCTGCGGCTCGGAGGCCTCGTCCTGGCCCACCACGAAGACGTGCTCGAACTCGCGCCCCTTCGCGGCGTCCACGGTGAGCACCTCGATCGCCGCCGACGCCGGCGGCGCGCCCGCCTCGTCCTCGGGCAGGCCCGAGTCGGCCACCGCCTTCAGGTAGCGGGCGAACCCGCGTGGCGTGGCGGCCGGCTCGCGGCGCATGTAGGCGGTCGCCAGCTCCGGCAGCTTGGCCACGTTGCGCAGCCGCTCGACGGTGTCCGCCTGGGTCGCGAACACCTGCTGGCGGCGGATGCCGATGCGCTCGATCAGCCGCATCACGAAGGCGTCGGGGCTGCGGTCCTCGAACGCCGCGCAGGCTCCGCGGTAGAGCCTCAGGAAGTACTGCGCGCGGTCGCGCCCCTCGGGCGTGAGCTGGGGGCCCTCGAGCGCGCTGGCCACGGCGGCCGGCATGTCGAGCTTGCGCCGCCGGGCGAGCTGGGTCAGGCGGGCGATGTCCACCGAGTGCAGGCCCACCGGCGGGCGCGAGAGCGCCCGCACCGCGGCCCCCGAGTCGGCCGGGTCGGCCAGCAGCCGCATCCACGCCAGCACGTCGCGCACCTCGGCCCGCTGGAAGTAGGCGGCGGGCCCCGAGGCACGGAACGGCAGCCCGCGCTCCTCGAGCGCCGAGCCGATCACCGCGCCGTCCTCCGCCGGTGACGGCACGAGCACGGCGATCGCGTCCGCGGCCACGCCGGCCGCGATCAGGCGCTCACACTCCGCGGCCACGGCCTGCGCCTGGGCGCGCTCCGACGCGCAGCTCCAGAACCGCACCGAGCCGCCCTCTCGCCCCGCGGGCCCGTCGTGGCCGATCACAGCGGCCGCGGCCGCCAGCACGCGCGCGGGGCAGCGGTGGCTCTCGGCGAGCTCCACCACGGTCGCGTCCGGGAACGCCCGGCGGAAGTCGTCGAGGTTCTGCCGCCCCGTGCCGCGCAGCTCGTGGGTGGCCTGGTCCTCGTCGCCCGCCGCGGTGAGCCGGCCGTGCTCGGCGCACAGGAGCGCGAGCAGGGTGGCCTGCGCGAACGAGGCGTCCTGCAGGTCGTCCACGAGCACGTGGCGGAACCGCTCGGCCGTGCGCTCTCGCACGTGCGGGCTCTCGTGCAGCAGCCTGAACGCCCGCAGCACCAGGTCGCCCGCGTCCAGCGCGCCGCGCTCGGTGAGCAGCTCGTCGTGGTCGGAGTAGATGCGCGCGAACTCGCACTCCCTGGCCTTGTGGCTGCGCTGAGCGTCGGTCTCCTCCGGGGCCTGCTCGGCCCTGGCCCTCAGCTCCTCCACGCTCACCATCTCGGCCTTCAGCCGGTCGATGCGCGACACGAAGCCGGCCAGCAGCGGCGCGGGGTTGCCGCGGATCTCATGGCGGCGCAGGCTCAGCTCCCCCAGGCTCTCGAGCAGCAGGGCCACCCGGTCGGCTCGGCTGACCGCCGCGAAGTCCGGCGCCAGCCCGGCCTCCGGAGCCTCGTCGCGCAGCAGGCGCTCGCAGAACGAGTGGAAGGTCGCCACGTGCAGTTCCTCGTAGGGCGGCTCCACCAGGCCCTCGATCGCGGCGCGCATCGAGGCGGCGGCGCTGTTGGAGAACGTGAGCGCGAGCACGGAGTGCGCGGGCGCCCCCTGCTCCACGAGCCAGGCGAACCGCTGCTGGAGCAGTTGCGTCTTGCCGGTGCCGGCGCCGCCCAGCACGAGCAGCGGACCGTCCCGGTGGCTGACCACCTCGGAGGGCATTCCCTCCCGAGGATACGACCGGGGGACTCGCGTCCCCCGGAACCCCCGCGCGCTGGCGTTCTCCGACGGCTCCGGCTAGGGCGCTAAGCAGGTAGGGCGCCCACGGCCCGGCTCTAGCGGCGGTAGCCGAAGGTGGTGGTGTAGGTGGCGGCCGGCAGCCCGCCGACGTTGCGGGGCGCCGCGAACACCACGCCGATGCCGATCTCGCGGAAGCGGCGCTGGAGGATGTTGGCCTTGTGGCCGGGGCTCCTCATCCAGGCCTCCATGATCTCACTCGGGGTGCTGCGGGTGCCCGAGCCCCATGCCAGGTTCTCGCCGACCGTCCATGCCCGCGCGCCGCGCATGTAGCCGGTGCGGCTGAGCCGGTCGACGATGTCCGAGCCGGAGCGGGAGACGTGGCTGAAGTAGTTGCGCCGGACCATGTCGACGGTGTGGGAGCGGGCCGCCCTGGAGAGGCGGGAGTCGAGGCGCAGCTTGCGCAGCCCGCGGCGCGCGCGCTGCTTGTTCAGAAGGCAGACCGTGGACGCGGCCATCGCATCGATGGACGCCTCGCCCGGGCGCTTGGTGGTGTTCTGGCAGGACGAGGACGCCTTCGCGCGCTTCTTCTTGGTCGCGTGGGAGTAGGACTTCGAGCTCCACGACGAGCGCTTGGCGGCCATGGCAGGCGCGGCCAGGACCAGGAACGCGGCCAGCGCAGCGAGGATGGCGATGGGGCGAAGGGCCATACCCACCTCTCGCCCGCTCGCGCGGACTCCCGGAAGCCGTCTGGGTCAGACTGGACATATGTCCGATCGTCTGGGCGAATACCGCTCCAAACGCGATCCCAAGCGCACTCCGGAGCCGTCCGGAGGGCAGACGTCCGGCGAAGGGGGCCGGTTCGTGGTCCAGGAGCACCACGCCAGCAGCCTGCACTGGGACCTGCGCCTGGAGCACGACGGCGCGCTCGCGTCCTGGGCGCTGCCGAAGGGCGTGCCGACCCACCCGAAGGAGAACCGCCTGGCCGTCCGGACCGAGGATCACCCGCTCGAGTACCTGGAGTTCCACGGAGAGATCCCGAAGGGCAGCTACGGCGCGGGCACCATGGAGATCTGGGACAGCGGCACCTTCGAGGCCGAGAAGTTCCGCGACGACGAGGTGATCGTGGTGCTACACGGCGAGCGCGCCCAGGGCCGCTACGCCCTGTTCCAGACCAAGGGGAAGAACTGGATGATCCACCGGATGGACCCGCCGGCGGATCCGTCGGCGGAGCCGATGCCCGACCACGTCGCGCCGATGCTCGCCAAGAACGGCAAGCTCCCGCGCGACGAGGACGCCTATGGGTTCGAGATCAAGTGGGACGGCGTGCGGGCGGTGGCGCACGTGGACGCGGGCCACCTCACGCTCACCGGCCGCAGCGGCACCGACTTCACGCCCCGCTACCCCGAGGTGCGCGCCATGGCGAGCGCGCTGGGATCGCGGAGGCTGATCCTCGACGGGGAGGTGGTGGCGTTCGATTCGGAGGGCCGCCCGAGCTTCGAGCTGCTCCAGTCGCGCATGCACCTCGCCTCGGACTCGGCGGTGAGGCGGCGCATGAAGGACGTGCCGGTGGCGTACGTGGCGTTCGACCTGCTCTGGCTCGAGGGCCACTCCACCCTGGCCCTGCCCTACGCCGACCGGCGCAGGCTGCTCGCCGGCCTGGAGCTCGAGGGCCCGAGCTGGCGCGCACCCGCCCACCGCGAGGGCGAGGGCGCCGCGCTGCTCGAGGCGAGCGTCGCCCAGGGGCTCGAGGGGATCGTGGCCAAGCGCCTCGACTCGGTCTACGAGCCCGGCAAGCGCTCCTCCTCCTGGATCAAGGTCAAGAACCGACCGTCCGAGGATGTGGTGATCGGCGGCTGGCTTCCCGGCGAGGGCCGCCGCGGGGACACGCTGGGGGCGCTGGCGGTGGGCGTGCCCGCCGAGGCCGGCAAGCTGAAGTACGCCGGCAAGGTGGGCACCGGCTTCACCGAGACGACCCTGGCGCTGCTGATGCGCGAGCTCGAGCCGCTGAGAACCGACGAGTCGCCGTTCGAGGGCCGTCAGCCGCCGAAGGGCACGATCTTCACTGAGCCGCGCCTGACCGCGGTGGTCGAGTTCGCCGAGTGGACGCGCGCCGGAACGCTGCGGGCGCCGTCATTCAAGGGGCTGAGGGAGGACTAGCCGGTCTGATCGGTGAGCGTGAGGCCGATCGCGCGCGCGAACTGCTTCACGTAGCGCTTGCCCTTCGGCCTGGCGAGCACCCTCGCCTCGGCTCGGTACAGCGCGGCGGCGCCCAGCGCGGGGGCGGCGAAGCGGACCCGGTAGGCGCCGCTGCGCGCCGGCTTGGCGCTGCCGACGGTCTGCAGCCGCCCGCAGACCAGCCGCTTGATCACGACCTTGTTCCGCTTGCCCAGCAGCGAGCGCTTGACCTTGCCGCGCACCTCGATGAAGCCGCCGCGCAGGCGGATCGAGCTCGACGCGAGCGACTGGGGCAGCTTGAGCTGCGCCGAGCGCGCGCTGCCCACCCTCGCCTGGAAGCGGGCCCTGTTGAAGAGGCGCTTCGGCGGGCGCTTCACCCGGGCCGTGAACTCGCCCTTGGTGTTCGGGCGGACCGTGGCGAGCCGCCTGAGCGCCGCCTTGCCCGTTCCGTAGTTGGCGAATATCTGCACGGCGCGCCCAGCCAGCCTTGTCGACACGAGGCCCTTGAGCACCACCCTCCGGCCCTTGGCGTCCGCGCGGACCAGGCTGATCGCCCGCCGCCCGCACAGCACGAGATCGCGCACCGACTCGTCGCCCTCGTTGAGGTCCGCCGGATTGAAGGAGTCCCCGCCGCTCAGGCAGCCCGGGTCGGCCTTGTCGATCGCCCCGTCGCCGTCGTTGTCCACACCGTCGCCGCACTGAGGCGTGGCCGGCGGGCACGGTCCCTGGGTCGCGGCGTTCGTGGGGCACTGGTCCTGGGTCTCGTCGCCGAACTTGTCCCCGTCGGCGTCGGCCTCGATGTCGGCGTTGAGGACCAGCTCGACCGGGGCGCCCGGGGCCGAGGAGGGAGAGACGGCGCCGGAATCCGGCAGCCGTGGGTTGAAGACCTTCTGCTCCGCGCCGGTGAAGGGCCGCCCGAAGCTCGCGTTTGCGCCCCCGTTGCCTTGGTCGACCCCGATGTGGTCACCGGTGCGAATCGGCAACCGGGTTGGGAAGACCTGGAGCCCCCCGGTGGTCGAGATCGGCTGCGCCGTGCTGGCCCCGCCGCTCTCGTAGGCGGTCCCGCCCGCCGGGCGGAGGATCCGCAGGCGCACGTTCTGCGCGTCGGAGCCGCTGCCGGGGTGGAGCCGCCACCTCACGACGACTCCGTTGATCGGAGCGGTGATCGTGCGGCCGGGGACGGACGCGTTGAACCAAGTGCATCCGAAGGGGTCACCGGTCGGGTTGTTGCAGGAGTTGAAGGACGTGGCCGGGGTCGAGACATCCCCCCCGATCGTCACAGCCGCCCCGCTCGGGGCAGCCAGAACCAAGGCCACGAGCGCGGCCCCGGCCAGCGTGGCAAGGGTTCTACGGGCCAAGGCGCCCAGCGTACCCCCGGACGCAAGTTCCGGCCCGAGAAAAGGTGCGACGGCACCGGACGGGTACCTTTGTGCCCATGGCACGCGCCATCTGGAGCGGGGCGATCTCCTTCGGCCTCGTGAACATCCCGGTGAAGCTCTACAGCGCCGTCTCGAAGAAGACGGTGCGCTTCCACCAGCTCGACTCCAAGGACAACACGCGCATCGCGCAGAAGCGCGTGAATCCCAGCACGGGCGAGGAGGTGCCCTACGAGCAGCTGGTGAAGGGCTACGAGCTCAGCCCCGACCGCTACGTGGTGGTGAAGCCCGAGGAGCTCGAGTCGATCCAGCCCAAGAAGACGCGCGCGATCGACATCGAGGACTTCGTGGAGATCGACCAGATCGACCCGATCTACTACGACCACCCCTACTACCTCGCGCCGGGCACCGGTGCCGCCAAGCCCTACAAGCTGCTGCTCGAGGCGCTCAAGGACGCCGAGCGGGTTGCGATCGCGCGCGTGGTGATCCGCTCCAAGGAGCAACTGGTGGCCATCCGGCCGCGCGGCGACGTGCTCACGATGGAGACGCTGCTGTTCGGCGACGAGGTCGTCCCTCCCGAGGACCTCGGCGAGCTCGAAGGGGTGGGCGACGCCAAGGCGACCAAGAAGGAGGTCCAGATGGCGCGCCAGCTGGTGGACTCCCTGGCCGCCGACTTCGACCCCTCCAAGTACCGCGACGAGTACCGCGACGCCGTGCTCGACATGATCGAGCGCAAGGCCGAGGGCCAGGAGATCACCGTGCAGGAGACGCCCGAGGAGCCGGAGGAGGTGCCGGACCTGATGGCGGCGCTCGAGGCCTCGATCGCCCAGAGCAAGCGCCAGAGCAAGCCGAAGGCCAAGTCGAAGGCGAAGTCCTCCAACGGCAAGCCGAAGTCGAAGGCCAAGCCCAAGGCCAAGAAGACCGCTGCCAAGAAGTAAGGCCGTCCACGTCGAGGTCGACGGGCGCGAGCTGCGCCTGTCCAACCTCGACAAGGTGCTCTACCCGGCCACCGGCTTCACCAAGGGCCAGGTCATCGACTACTACACGCGCGTGGCGCCGGCGCTGCTGCCGCACCTGCGCGGTCGCGCGCTCACGCTGAAGCGCTACCCCAACGGCGTGGAGGAGAGCTACTTCTACGAGAAGCAGAAGCCCTCGCACGCGCCGGAGTGGGTGAGGTCGGAGCCGATCAGCGCCGGCGACCGCACGATCGAGTTCGTGCTGTGCGACGACCTCCCGACCCTGGTGTGGCTGGCCAACCTCGCCGACCTCGAGCTGCATCCCTCCCTTGCCCTCGCCGAGGATCCGGACACGCCGACCGTGCTTGCGTTCGACCTCGACCCGGGGCCGCCCGCAGGGCTCGCGGAGTGCTGCGAGGTGGCGCTGCTGCTGCGCGACGTGCTCGGCCAGCTCTCGCTGGAGTGCCGCGTGAAGACCTCGGGCTCGAAGGGCATGCAGCTCTACGTGCCGCTGAACTCCCATGTCACCTACGACGACACCAAGCCGTTCGCGAACGGCGTCGCCCGTCTGCTCGAGAAGCAGCACCCCAAGCTCGTGCTGTCCTCGATGAGCAAGGAGCGGCGCAAGGGCAAGGTCTTCATCGACTGGAGCCAGAACGACCGTCACAAGACGACCGTGGGGGTCTACTCGCTTCGCGCGCGCGAGCGGCCGACCGTCTCCACGCCCCTGGCCTGGGACGAGGTGGAGCGGGGCGACGCGGACGCGCTCGTCTTCGAGGCGGGAGAGCTGCTCGACCGGGTCGAGGACGTGGGCGATCCCTTCGAGCCGGTGCTCACGAAGGAGCAGGAGCTGCCGGACCTCTAGCTTTCATCCCCGATGGTCGACTGGGGAATGGCACGGCAGATCGCACGCTTCGCGGCGAGGTCCGACGACGTGCCCGACCTCGGCCTCGACGTGGCCGCGGTCGCGCGCGAGATCGAGCCCGCCGTGGTCGCCCACTCGGGGCTGGAGCCGGTCGAGCCGGTGCCGCCGGCCGAGGTGGTGGGACGACAGTCGTGGGCCGAGGCGAACCTGGCCTCGCTGTCCTCGCTGCTCGACCCCGTCGCCGAGCGCCTCGAGGCGAGGTTCGACAGCGCCGGGCCGTTCGCCGGCGCCCTCCGGGCGGGGGCCGGGGTGACGCTGGCGGCGGAGGTCGGGCTGGTCACGGGCTACATGTCCCAGCGCGTGCTGGGTCAGTACGAGCTGTCGCTGCTGGGGCCCGAGTCGCCCGCGCGTCTCCTGTTCGTCGCGCCCAACCTGGATCGCGCCGCGGAGGATCTCGGCGCGGACCGTGAGAGCTTCCTGCGCTGGGTCACGATCCACGAGCTCGTGCACGCGCTTCAGTTCGGCGCCGTGCCGTGGCTGCGGGGGCACCTCGGCGACCTGTTGCGCGAGTACCTCGAGACCGTCGAGGTGCGCATCGACCGGGGCGCCGCCGGCGGGCTGCCCGCGCTGCCGGACCTGGGCCAGTTCGTGGGGCGCTTCAGGGAGGGTGGCCTGGCCGCCCTCGTCCAGAACGTCGAGCAGCGCAAGATCCTCGATCGCGTGCAGGCCACGATGGCGGTCGTGGAGGGCCACGCCGAGCACCTGATGGACGCCCTGGCGCCCGAGCTCGTGCCCGAGCACGAAGGCCTGCGCGACTCGATGAACGCGCGCCGGGCGACTCGCTCAGCGCCCGAGCGGGTGCTGATGCGGCTGCTGGGCATGGATCTGAAGATGCGGCAGTACGAGCTCGGGAAGGCGTTCTGCGACGCGGTGGCCGACGAGGGCGGGACAACCCTTCTCAACCGCGTCTGGGACGGGCCCGACGCCCTGCCGACGATGGCCGAGCTGGCCGACGCCCCAGCCTGGGTGAGGCGCGTGTCTGTAACCCTTGCCACGTAGCGGTTTACAAACGTGTGTTCGATGGTATACAACTACTGACCTTAGATCTAATAAGGTCAAGCCCGACCCCCGGTAGTCCCGGAAGGAGAGCACACACTCAATGGCTACACAGACCCCCACCCAGCGGAAGGCCGCCGCCCGCAAGGCAGCCGCCACCCGCAAGCGAAACACCACCGCCGCCAAGGCGAAGCGCACCCGTACCGCTGCGAAGCGGACCGCCTCGACCGGCGCCAGCACCGCTCAGACCGGCACGCAGGCCGGCGTCTTCACAGTCGAAGCCGTCGCTCAGCAGGCCGAGCGCGCAGTGCTGATCCCCGTAGGCGCGGCCCTCGTGGCGCGTGACTCGGTGCTCGAGGCCACCAAGCCGTTCACGGCCCGCAACACGGCCGAGCGCGAGCTGAAGAGGTTCGAGCGTCGTGGCAACACGGCCCGTAACCGTGTCCAGCGCGAGGTGAAGAAGGCCCGCACGCGCGTCGAGCGCGAGCTGCGCCAGCGCCGCACGCAGGCCACCCGCCTGGTCAAGCGCAACCGCCGCGAGGCCGAGCGTCAGGTGAAGGCCGTGCGTCGCGACGTCGAGCGTCAGGTCAAGACGACCCGCAGGGACGTCGAGACCCAGCTCGGCAAGGTGCAGGACCAGGTCACGACCCTGGCCTAACCGGCTTCTCCCCGTCCCGTTGGAGAGACGGGCGCAGGGGCAAGACTGCCGGCCGCAACACCCGCCGGCAGTGATGCAGTATCTCTCCTCCCTCAACCCCCGGCGCCTTCGGGCGCCGGGGGTTTCTTTTTGCCCTCTGTCAGACTGAATTCGATGCCAACCGAGGAACAGATTCGCGACGCCCTGCGCAGCGTCATCGATCCGGAATTGCGCAAGGACATCGTCGAGCTGGGCATGGTCCGCTCGATCGAGCAGCCCGAGGAGGGCCGCGTGCACGTGCGCGTGTCGCTCACCACGCCGGGCTGTCCGATCCGCTCGCATTTCCAGGACGCGGTCGCGCAGCACGTGGGCGCGCTCGAGGGCGTGGCGGCCGTGACCGTCGACTTCGACGTGCTCAGCGACTCCGAGAAGCAGACGCTCCAGCAGCGCCTGGGGCGCGGCTCGCTGCCCCAGGGCGCGCTGGCGCGGGTGAAGAACGTGATCTGCGTCGGATCCGGCAAGGGCGGTGTGGGCAAGTCCACCGTGACCGCCAACCTCGCCTGCGCGCTGCAGGCGGAGGGCTACAGCGCCGCGGCGATGGATGCCGATGTGTGGGGCTACTCGATCCCGCGCATGCTCGGGGTCCACGGCCGCCCGTCGGTCTCGCCCGAGCGCAAGATCATCCCCCTCGACGGCCCTGGCGGCGTCAAGGCGATCTCGATCGAGTTCTTCCTCGACAAGGAGGACCAGGCGATCACCTGGCGCGGCCCGATGCTGCACAAGGCGATTCGCCAGTTCCTCGAGGATGTGGACTGGGGCGAGCTGGACTACCTGCTGATCGACCTGCCGCCGGGCACCGGCGACGTGGCGATGACCCTCGCTCAGCTGCTGCCGCAGGCGCGGTTCGTGATCGTGACGACCCCGCAGCCGGCGGCCCAGAAGGTGGCCAAGCGCGCGGCGGACACCGCCCTGCGCTACGACCTCGAGATCACGGGCGTGATCGAGAACATGTCCGGCTTCACCACGCCGGACGGCTCGCGCTTCACGATCTTCGGCGAGGGCGGGGGCCAGGAGCTGGCCGACGAGCTCGACGTGCCGCTGCTCGGCAAGGTTCCCCTGCAGGAGGAGCTGCGGGTGGGATCCGACGAGGGGCGCCCGCTGGTGCTGGAGGACCCGGACGCCCCGGCGTCGCAGGCGCTGCGCCACGCCGCCCGCGGGCTGATCGCCGCCACGCCGCAGGAGCGCCCAGAGCTCCAGGAGCGCTCGGGTGAGCCGCTTCCGGGTGTGCCGTCGGTCACCGGCACAGCGTTGCCGATGGCCCAGTAGGGTTACCGCCATGCGAAACGGGAGGAGGGGCGCGGCCGCCCTCGCAGTCACTGCGCTCGCCCTCATCGGGCCCGCCGGGGCACAGGCCGCCGAGAGTTTCTACGGCGTGACGGCGTCCAACCGCCTGGTCACGTTCAACTCCGACACGCCGGGCGCGATCCGCAGCGGCGTGCCGATCACCGGGCTGGCGGACTCCGACACCGGGATCCAGGGCATCGACGTGCGGCCCGCCGACGGCGCCCTGTACGGCGTGGGCTCAGCGGGGATCCTCTACCGGATCGACCCCGCCACGGGCGTCTCCACCCAGATAGGCCTGGGCTTCGGGCTCAGCGGCCGCAGCTTCGGCGTGGACTTCAACCCGGTTGCCGACAGGCTGCGCGTGGTGAGCGACAGCGGGCAGAACCTGCGCGTGAACCCGATCACCGGCGGGGCCACCACCGACAGGGCGCTGGCGTACGCGGCGGGCGACCGGAATGCCGGGAAGGCGCCCTCGGTCGTGGGCGCGGCGTACACGAACAGCACCGCGGGGCGACCTCCACGGAGCTGTTCGGGCTCGACTCCGCGCGCGACGCGCTGGTGCTGCAGTCGCCGCCCAACGACGGCGTGCTGCACACGCGCGGGGCGCTCGGCTTCGATGCCGTGGCGCCCGCGGGCTTCGACATCGCCGCCAGCGACAACCGAGCCTGGGCCGCCTTCAAGCGCGCGGGCAAGACCGACGTGGGCCTGTACGTGCTGAACACGAACACCGGGCAGGCGTTCCGCTCCGTGCGCCACAACGGCGTGGCCACCTACACGGGTAGCAAGCGCGACCCGCTGAGGGCGCTGGCCGCCCGCGGCGCCGACGCCGACGACACCTTCCCGCCGGCGGTGAGGATCCGCAAGCGCTCACGCACCGATGCCAACGACCTGGTGAGGGGCCGCACCATGCGGCTGTCGGTCAGCTACAGCGAGGCCTGCAAGCTCGCGGCCGATCTGCTGCTCGGCAAGCGGGTGATCGGCCGCGACCGCGTCAAGGTGGTCGGCGAGGCCGGCCGGGTGACGATGCGGATCAAGCTGAGCCGCAAGCGCGCGCGGCATCGTGCGCGCCGCGGGCGACGGCAAGGCACTGCGCATCCGGGTCAACGGCACCGACGTGGCCGGGAACAAGACCAGGAAGCGCTAGCCGGCGGCCTTCTTGTAGTACTGCAGGTTGATCTCGGTGAACTTGGTCCACTCCTCCGGGAGCTGATCCTCGGCGAAGCAGGCGTCCACGGGGCAGGCCTCGACGCACGCGTCGCAGTCGATGCACTCCTCGGGGTCGATGAACAGCTGCTCGACGTTGTCGTAGTCGGCCTCGTCGGGGGTGGGGTGGATGCAGTCCACCGGGCACACCTCGACACACGAGTTGTCCTTCTCTCCGATGCAGGGCTCTGCGATGACGTACGCCATGGTTTCGTTCCTTCTGGGGTCCGGGTCCGGAGAACTTTCTTCTGGGCCCGACCGCAGCCGAGCGAGCGCAGCATTCTACACTCGGCCGGTGGCGATCACCTTCGGCGAGGCCCTGGAGCACCACAACCGCGGCATGATCGCCTTCGACCTGGCGCTCGGCACCGGTGCGCTGCTCGCCCCCGATGCGACGCTGAAGCTGCTTGGCCACGCCGAGCCCTCGGACGACGCGCGTGAGCTGTTCCGCCGGGCGGGGCCGATTTGGCTGACGTTCGCCGCGGCCCACGCGGTGGCTGCCGCACGTGGCCGGCCCGAGGACTGGTGGGCGCTGGCGTGGCTGCGCGGCACCGAGCTGTTCACCGACGTGGTCTGGTCGCGCTCCCCCGCGTTCCGCGACACCCGCACGCGGGCGATGCTCGTGGGCGCCGGCATCGGGAACCTGGCGATGGCGCTCGCCTTCGGGGCACGCGGGCGCCGATGATCCTGCTCACGGGCGGCACCGGCACGATTGGCCGCGCGCTCCTGCGCCGCCTGGTGGCGTCGCGAACGCCCGTCCGCTGCCTGGTGCGCGACCCGAAGCGGCTCGGCCCCGATCGCGTGCGGGTGCAGATCGCGCTCGGTGACCTGGCCGAGGCGGCTTCGTTTCGCAACGCGCTGCGGGGCGTGGACACGGTGGTGCACCTCGCGGCGGCGATACGCGACCAGCCCAGGGCCTCGATCGAGGAGCTCAACGGGATGGCCACGCTGCGCCTCGTGCGAGCAGCCGAGCGCTCGGGGGTGAAGCGGTTCGTGTTCATGTCGGCGATCGGCGCGAGCCTCCAGTCGCCCACCCGCTTCTTCCGCTCGAAGGCGCTGGCGCGCCGCGCGGTCGAGTCCGCCGACCTCGCCACCACCGTGTTCGCTCCCTCGATCGTGTACTCGCCGGGAGACCCGTGGCTCACCCTGCTGGAGCGGCTCGCCTGGCTGTTCCCCGTCGTGCCGATCGCCGGCGCGGGCAAGGCCCGCTTCCAGCCGATCTGGGCGGAGGACGTGGCCGACTGCATCGTCGCCGCGCTGGAGCGCCCGGGGTCCGATCGGCAGGCCGAGTTCGACCTGGCCGGCCCCGAGTCGCTGTCCTACGACGAGCTGGTACGGGCCGCGCTGGCCCCGGTCGGGCGCGAGCGGCCGCTCGTGCACGTGCCGATGCCGGTCGTCCGCGGCTCGCTGCGGGCCCTCGGGCGGGTGGCCGGACCTGCGGCCTTCGCCACCCCGGACGAGGCGGAGCTGATGGAGGAGCCCATGATCACGTCGCGGGGAACGGCGGACGCCGAGGCGCTGGGCGTCACGCCCCTGCGGATGAGTGCGGTCCTGGGAGCGGGATAGGCGCCCGCCCGCCCTCGCCGCGTAGGCGACCATCCTGTTGGTCAGCTTCAGGGCCGTTCCGATCTCTCCCTCGTGGCTCACTGGCTCCTCCAGCCGCGCGTCGAGCTCGCCCGTCACTCCCGGGCAGGACCGCTCGGCGAGCGCGTGTGACACCAGCGCCGCGTCGCGCACCAGCTCGGGCTCCACGCTCCAGACGGTCTCGAACGCCCGCTGGGGGTCGGGCACGTCCTCCTGCCCGGGACGCTCCCATGCCGACAGCAGGGCCGCGAAACCGGGCGAGTCGCACACGATCGACCACTCGCGCCCGATCGGGTCGGCACGGACGATCGGTACCTCGACCGGAGCGTTCTTCGGCCTGTGCAGCTCGTCGAAGTCGGCAAGCACGAAGGCGCCCTCCGCGGGACCGGCGAGGTCGCGCCAGCGCGCCTCGGACTGGCGGTAGAAGCGCTCTCGCTGGAAGCTCGCGAACAGCACCGGCCGCTCCGCCGCGGCACAGCACTCGTCCTCGATCGCGTGGCTGAGGTGCACCAGCGTGCGCTTCGAGAGCAGGTACGGGATCAGGTCCGGCCGGCGCCGTCGCAGGCCGGCGTAGATCGACTCCTCGTCCGCGCCGGGCGCGGCGGCCCTCGGCGCCGGACGTTGCCGATCGCCGCGCGCAGCTCCAGGCCGGCCGCGCGATCACGCAGCACCTGCTTGATGCCCTCCACGTCCGCGCGCGAGTAGCGCCGATGCCCGCTGGGCAGGCGCTCGGGCGCCGGGAAGCCGTGCCGCTGCTCCCACATCCTCAGGGTCGGCGCCTCGACGCCCGTCAGCTTCACGACCTCCCTGATCGTGAGGCTCACGCCGCGGCCGACAGCTCCGCCCGGGCCTTCTGCAGGCCGAGCCGCACGCGGCTCTTGGCCGTGCCCACCGGCACGCCGGCCGCCTCGGCGATCTCGCGGGCGGTCAGGCCCTTGCCGAACGCGAGCAGCACCGCCTCGCGCTGATCGCCCGGCAGGCGGTCGAGCGCGCTCAGCATCCGGCGCTCGCCGTCGCGGCGGATCACGGGCTCGGCGGCGTCCTCCGCCGTGAGCGACTCCGTGGACTTCTCGGCCTTGGCGCGGTGCCACCGCGGCCTCACGCGCCGACCGCGGTCCGCCACCGATCGAGCGCGCGGCTGCGGGCCATCATCGTCAGGTAGCTACCGAGCGTGCCCCGGCGCGAGTCGAAGGAGCGCGGGTTGCGCCACAGGTGCATGAACACGTCCTGCACCACGTCCTCGGCAGCCGCCGGGTCGCGCAGCACCCGGTTGGCGGCGGTGAGCATGGACGCCGCATGGTCTCGGTATGCGCGATCGAAGTGGCCGGGGTCGCGGAGGTTCACGGTGTACAGTGTACACACCTTGTTTAATAAAAGCTAAACACTCTGTTCAGGTTCAGGCTGTCAGAAACGACGAGGGCCCGGCGCGAACGCCGGGCCCTCGGTCTACTGACTACTAGACTGACGCGCGAAGCGCGCTGTTACATCATCCCGTCCATGCCTCCGGGCATCCCACCGGGCATCCCGCCCCCGTTGCTGGGATCCTCGATCTCGGCCACGATCGCCTCCGTGGTCAGGATGTTCTTCCCGATCGAGGCGGCGTTCTGCAGGGCAGAGCGCGTGACCATCGCCGGGTCGATCACGCCGGCCGCGACGAGATCGACGATCTCGCCGGTGTCGGCGTTCAGGCCGTGGCCCTTCTTGGCCTTGCGGACGTCGTTCACGACGACCGAGCCCTCCAGGCCGGCGTTGTGCGCCAGCTGGCGGACAGGCTCCTCGAGCGCGCGCAGCACGATCCTCGCGCCCGTCTGCTCGTCGCCCTCGAGGGCGTCGACCTTGACCGAAGCCTCGGCTTGGAGCAGCGCCACGCCGCCGCCCGGCACGATGCCCTCCTCGAGGGCCGCGCGGGTGGCCTGCAGCGCGTCCTCGACGCGGTGCTTCTTCTCCTTCATCTCGGTCTCGGTTGCGGCACCGACCTTCACGACCGCCACGCCGCCGGCGAGCTTTGCGAGCCTCTCCTGCAGCTTCTCCCGATCGAAGTCCGAGTCGGTGCTCTCGATCTCGTTCTTGATCTGGTTGATGCGGCCCTTGATGGCCTCACCCTCGCCGCCGCCGTCGATGATCGTCGACGTGTCCTTGGCGACGACCACGCGGCGGGCGCGCCCGAGCTGCGAGAGCTGCGTGTTCTCGAGCTTCAGGCCCATCTCCTCGGTGATCACCTCGCCGCCGGTGAGGATCGCGATGTCCTCGAGCATCCGCTTGCGGCGGTCGCCGAAGCCGGGCGCCTTCACCGCGACGCCCGTGAAGGTGCCGCGGAGCTTGTTCACGACCAGGGTCGCGAGGGCCTCGCCCTCCACGTCCTCGGCGATGATCAGGATCGGCTTGCCGGCCTGGATGACCTGCTCCAGCACGGGCAGCACGTCGCGGACCGAGCCGATCTTCTGGTTGGCGATGAGGATGTAGGGGTCCTCGAGCACGGCCTCCATGCGGTCCTGGTCGGTGACCATGTAGGGCGAGATGTAGCCCTTGTCGAACTGCATGCCCTCGGTGAACTCGAGGTCCATGCCGAACGTCTGGCCCTCCTCGACGTTCACCACGCCGTCCTTGCCGACCTTGTCGATCGCGTCGGCGATCACGTCGCCGATCTCGTCGTCGGCTGCGGAGATGGCCGCCACGCGGGCGATCTGCTCCTTGCCGGAGATCTCCTTGGACTGCTTGCCGATGTCCTCGACGACCGCGTTCACGGCCTTCTCGATGCCGCGCTTGAGGCCGAGCGGGTTGGCGCCGGCCGCCACGTTCTGCAGGCCCGAGCGCACGATCTGCTGGGCCAGCACGGTGGCGGTGGTGGTGCCGTCGCCCGCGACGTCGTTGGTCGCCGTGGCGACCTCGCGGACGAGCTGGGCGCCCTGGTTCTGGAAGACGTCCTCGACCTCGATCTCGCGAGCGATGGTCACGCCGTCGTTGGTGATGGTGGGGGCGCCGAACTTCTTGTCGAGAACGACGTAGCGTCCCTTCGGGCCGAGCGTGACCTTCACCGCGTCGGCTACTGCGTCAACGCCCTCCTGGAGTGCGGTGCGCGCATCCTGGGCGTACTTCAGCTCCTTGTGAGCCATGTCTTATTCCTCCGTCTCTTGAAGTTGGTTAGGCGACCTTCGCGAGCACGTCGGACTCGCGCAGGACGAGCAGGTCGTCGCCCTCCACGTTGATCTCCGTGCCGCCGTACTTCGAGTAGAGGACCTCGTCGCCCTCGGCCACGTCGACCGGCGTGCGCTCGCCGTCGTCGTTGATCGCGCCGTCGCCGACCGCCAGGACCTTGCCGCGCTGCGGCTTCTCCTTGGCCGTGTCGGGGAGCACGATGCCGCTGGCGGTCGTCTCCTCCTCCTCGATTGCCTGGACGATCAAACGATCGCCGAGAGGCTTGAGCTTCATTGCGAAACCTCCGTCTAGAGCAGTGTTGCGTTGGTCGGTTGGCACTCTAGCAATGAGAGTGCCAAGCGACCGACACCCTGCTCAGTTCTGCGCCGGCCCCGGCTGCATGCGCTCCGTGAGCGCCTGCGGGCGGTCCGAGATCTTGCTGAAGCGGACCACCGTGACGATGTCGTCCTCCTCGACCTTGCGGCCGTAGATCTGCTCCAGGAAGTGGACGGTCTCGTCGAGGCGGCGGAACTCCGGGTTGTCGTGCTCGATGTCCCTCGGTGAGAGCTCGCTCACCTTCTTCACCTCGACCCCGTCGATCACGGCCTCGAAGATCCGCTCGCGGGGGGAGTGCTGGAACCCGACCGTGACCAGCACGACCTCGCCCTTGCGGTACTTGGCGTGCTTGTCGCCCAGGCGGATCGTGGCGGTCTTGCGGCCGCGCTTGAGCTGGTCCACGAAGACCGGTGAGTAGAAGTTGAGGACGAACACGGCGGCGCAAGATTACCCCGTGCGGGCATCCGGCCCGCACTTCTGAGAACCATGACGCCGTCCGGGCGTCGTGAACGTCGCCGCTGCGCGGCGACTCCTACGTTGCGTTGCGCCTCAGCGCCTTCTCCGCCATCTCCCGCTCACCCTTGTACGAGAGCAGCTCCGGCGCCTGCTCCAGCGGGATCCAGGCGGCCGACTCCACCTCGTCGTCGTGGTCCTCGACGCTGCCGGAGACGTACTCGAACAGGAAGAAGGTGACCGATTTCAGCACCCGCTCTCCCCTGAACGTGTACCAGTAGCGCACGTCGCCGAGCTCGCCCCGGGGCTCCGCCACCAGCCCGGTCTCCTCGCGCACCTCCCGGGTGGCCGCCTGCTCGAGCGTCTCGTCGCCGTCGGGGTGGCCCTTGGGCAGCGCGACCACCCCGGAGCGGGGGCTGACCACCGCCAGCTCGGCGCCACGGAGCACCACCCCGCCGGCCGAGAACTCGCGCTTCACTCGTCGCCCTCGACCAGCGGCACGAACCGCACCGGGGCGATCGTCTCCTCGGCGCCGTCGATCAGCCTCACCAGGCGCTCGTCGCCGCCGCGCTCGACCGGGCACACCACCGGGGCGCCGGGCGCCGCCTGGTCGAGCAGCGCCTGGGGCGGTCCGCCGGAGGGCGCGGCCGTGACCACGATCGCGTCGAAGGGCGCGCGATCGGGCACCCCGAGCGATCCGTCGCCGGTGCGCACCTCGATGTTGCGCAGGCCGAGCTGCTCCGAATATCGCCGCGGCGGAATCCGCCAGCGCGGGGATCCGCTCCACGGTGACCACGTGCGAGCACAGGTGCGCCAGCACGGCGGCGGCGTAGCCCGACCCGGTGCCCACCTCCAGCACCCGCTCGGGGCCCTCCAGCGCCAGCAGCGCCGTCATGCGCGCGACGATCCATGGCTGCGAGATCGTCTGACCCTCGCCGATCGGCAGGGCGCCGTCGCGGTAGGCCCGGTCGCGCAGGTCCTCGGGGACGAACAGCTCGCGCGGGACCTCGGCCATGGCCGCCAGCACCCGCTCGTCGTCGATCCCTCGCCGCCGCAGCTGGCGATCGACCATCCGCTGGCGGCGGTTGGCGAACTCAGTGGATGAAGTTCCGGAGTCGCTCGGGCTCATGCACGGTCACCTTCCCACGCCCGAGGGCCACCACGCCCTCCCGCTCGAGGGTCGCCAGGAAGCGGCTGGCGCTCTCGCGGGACGTGCCCGCGAGCTGCGCGATCTCCGCCTGGGTGGCGCGGATCAGGATCTCGGACTCCCCTGCACCCTCGGCCTGGCGTGCGATCACCTGCGTGAGAAGGGCCGACGCCACACGCCCGGCCACGGTCTGGAACGACTGCTGCAGCAGCCGCTCGTTGGCCAGCCGCAGCCGGTCCGCGAGCGCACCGAGCATCTTCAACCCGATCTCGGGGCTGGAGCGCAGCACCCGCTGCATGTCGCCGGAGAGGACGGCGACGAGGGCGGTGTCCTCCAGCGCCTCGGCCGTCGCCGAGCGGGTCTCGCTGCCGAACATGGCGAGCTCGCCGAAGATCGAGCCCGCTCGCAGCTCGGCCAGCGCCAGTGTCCGCCCGTCGATGTGCTCGCGGCGGATGCTCACCGAGCCGCTGCGCACCACGTAGCACGTGTCGCCCGGATCGCCCTCCCTGAAGACCACCTCGCCCCGCTCGTAGCTGCGCGGCACCGCCACCTGCGCCACCTGCGCCAGCTCGCGCTCCTCCAGGCCGGAGAAGACCTCAACTTCGGCCAGTAGGCGGGCGGTGTCTTCATCCCCCCGCTGCATGAGCGCATAATCCCAGATAGATGGCCATCGCCGGAAGCGCCGTGAGCTCTCGGGACGTGGCGGACGCCGCGGCCACGCTCGCGGGCCGGGTGCGCGAGACGCCTCTGCTCACCGCAGGCGAGCTGTCGCGCCGTGCCGGGGGTCAGGTGCTGCTCAAGGCGGAGAACCTCCAGCTGACCGGGTCCTTCAAGGTGCGCGGCGCCCTGAACGCGATCGCCGCTCTGCCTGAGGGCGCGCGCGTGGTGGCCGGCAGCGCGGGAAACCACGCCCAGGCGGTCGCGCTGGCGGCGCGCCAGGTGGGATCGGAGGCCGTGCTCGTGATGCCCGAGGGAGCCCCGGTGGCGAAGGTCGAGGCCGTGCGCGAGTACGGCGGCGAGGTGCGGCTGGTGGAGGGCGGCTTCGATGACGCCGTCGCGGAGGCCGAGCGGCTGGCCGCCGAGGAGGGGCTCACCGTCGTGCCCGCTTTCGACCACCCGGCGGTGGTGGCGGGTCAGGGCACGGCCGGCCTGGAGATCGCCCGCCAGGCGCCGGACGTGCGGCTGATCGTCGTGCCGGTGGGCGGCGGTGGGCTGATCTCGGGCATCGCCCTGGCCGTGCCTGAGGCCCGCGTGGTGGGCGTGCGCTGCGAATCGCTCACGAACACGATCTGCGACGGGATCGCGGTGAAGAAGCCGGGCTCCGTGACCGAGCCCGCTGCTCGAGCAGCACGTGGACGAGATCGTCACCGTGACCGACGACGAGGTCGCCCAGGCGATGGTGCTGCTGCTGGAGCGGTCGAAGCTCGTGGTGGAGGGCGCGGGCGCGGTGGGGGTGGCCGCACTGCTGCACGGGCGCGTGAAGCCCGCCGCCGACGGCCACACCTGCGCGGTGCTCTCGGGCGGCAACGTGGACGCCTCGCTGCTGGCCGAGTGCATCCGGCTGGGCGAGACCGCGGCCGGCCGGCGGATGGTGCTGTCCACGAAGGTGCCCGACCGCCCCGGCGGGCTCGCGCGCCTGCTCGACCTGATGGCCGAGCACGGCGCGAACGTGATGGACGTGGAGCACCTGCGCGAGGGGATCGACCTGCACGTGCGCGAGACCGCGATCCAGCTCGTGATCCAGATCCGCGGCCCCGAGCACGGGGAGGAGATCCTCCGCGTGGTGGGCGAGGCCGGGTTCTCGATCAGGTCAGCGCTGCCTCACGACGCCGGCGCCTGACGGCACGGGCGCCGAGCGCGCACGCGCCCGCGACCAGGCCCAGCGGGATCGCCACGCCCAGCGCCCGTACGAGGATCTCCACCGAGTCCTCCAGGGAGCGCAGCGCGTCGTCCAGCGCCCCGCCCAGGCCGTCGCCGTCGGTGGCGCTCCCGCCGTCCTCGCCGTCCCGGACCAGGCTCACCGAGACCGACGCGTAGTCGGTGCGGCTGCGCAGGTCACGCACCTGGGCGCGGAGCCCGCGGATCTCTCCGGCGTTCAGGTCGAGCCGGCGGCGGATGGCCTCCGCCTCGGTGTCGCTGTCGGCGTTCTCGAGCCGGCGCAGCAGGCTGCGGCGTTCGGCGCGCGCGGCCTCGAGGCGGTCCTCCGCGGAGGCGAACTCGCGGGTCACGTCCTGGCCGTTCTGGCTGCGCGAGCGCACCTCGCCCAGCTTGGCCAGGTCGGCCAGCGCCGGCTGGAGGTCCCTGGCCGGGATCCGCAGCGAGAAGTCGCCGCCGCCACCGTCCTCGCCCGAGGAGAGCGAGGAGCGCAGCACGAAGCCGCGGTAGCGCTCGGTGATCGACGTGACGCCGTCGGCCACGCGATCGATCTCGTCCCCGGGCGCGGCCAGGGTGAGCGAGGCCGAGCGCTCGATCCGGCGCCGTCGCCCGGGAGCGAAGTCGCCGGTGGGGGGCACGGGCGCCGACGTCGCCGGGGCGCCCTGCTTGGGCGCGGCTTCTCGCGAGAGCTCCGTTCCGGCATCGACCCCTTCGTCCTCGCCCTCGTCTGAGATCAGCGGCACCGCCACCGCCACGGCAAGCGCGATCGACGCCGCGGCCGCCACCAGCGGGCGGTTGAGCCTGAGCGCGGGCAGCCGCCGTCTCCGCGGAAACCCGTCGCGCACCAGCCGGCCCAGCTCCGCCTCGAACGCCGGGTCGGGCTCGGGCGTGTCGGCCCGCAGCGCGGCGGCCAGGTCGGCGAACTCGCGCTCGAGGCGCTCGTCGGTGAAGGTGGTCTCAGGCTCGGTCATCGCAGGCCTCCCGCAGCTTCGTCAGGGTCCGGTGCAGCTTGGTGCCCGCGTTGGATTCCGACAGTCCGAGCACGCGGGCGATCTCGGCGTTGGTCAGGCCGCCCATGAACTTCAGGGCCACGAGGTCGCGCTCCGCTCCGTCCAGGCCGGCGAGCGCCTCGCGGACGACCGCCCGGCGCAGGGCGCCCTCCGCGGCCTCGTCAGGGGACGGAGATTCGGTGTCCTCCGGCTCGGTCTCCAGGGTGGCGCGGCGCTTGCGCTTTCGCAGCTCGTCCAGTGCGGCGTTGCGGGCGATCCCGAACACCCACGCCTCGGCGCTCCCGCGCGAGGCGCGGTAGCTGCGGCGCTTGCGGTAGGCGCGCTCGAACGCCTGTGCCGTCACGTCCTCGGCGGCGGAACGGTCCCTCACCAGCGAGGCGACGTAGGCGTACACCTTCGGGAACGCCCGCTCGTACAGCGCCTCGAAGGTCTCCGGGATGTCGCCGGCCAGTCCGGGCACGCGTTCAGCGATCGCCTCGTTCACGCATCCACTACGCGCCAACCCCGCAGTTCGTCACAGATCCGCGCATTGTCGTGTCAGGATGGCGCGCATGCGCCTCCGCCCACACCTTCTGGTGACGCTGATCGCCTTGCCGTTCCTGCTCGCTCCGGGCCCGGCCGCGGCCGAGCCGGTGAAGCACCTGTGGGCCACCGTGAACCGCTGCGACACCCCCGGCTCGCCGAACACGATCGGCGTCCGAGCCAGCATGCCGGGCACCAAGTCCCCGCGGCGCCTGTACATGCGCTTCCGGGTCCAGTTCTACAGCTCCACCCGGCAGGACTTCGTGCCCACCGACAGCAGCTCGCGCTGGCTGCGCGTGGGCAGCGGCCGCGCCAGGGCGACCCAGTCGGGCTTCAACTTCCGCTTCGACGACCCGCCCCCGGGCGAGGAGTTCGTGCTCCGCGGGGTCGTTCAGTTCCGCTACACGGCCAAGCGCAGGCGCAACGGGAAGACGCGCTGGAGGGTCGTGAGGCAGTACGAGCGCCTCACCCGCTCGGGCCAGCGCGGCGTGCAGGCGTCCGACCCCGTCGGCGCCAGCCACGCGCTCTGCATCATCCGGAGGGGAACAGGCGAGGGTCGTTCGTGATCACGGCGTCCGCGCCCAGTTCCTCCATGCGGGCGATCTGCTTCGGATCGTCCACGGTCCACACGTAGAGCTGGCCGCCGGCGCCGTGCACGGCGCTCACCAGGCGCTTGGTCACCAGCAGCCGGTTGGCCATCAGGGCGTCGGCGCGCCCGGCGCGGATCGCGGCGGCCGCCTGGCCCGGGATCCGGGCCCTTAGGACCTGGAGCAGCCCGTAGGCGGGCACGGCGAGCAGGTAGCTCTTGGTGTAGTCGCGCTTCACGTTGGGCACCGACCAGCCGCGGCGCATCCCCGGCGCCAGCTCGGACACGCGGTCCAGGCTCTCCAGGTAGTGCGACGAGATGATCGCGCGGCCGTCGAGCCCGCGTGAGCGCAGGCCCTCGATCACCTCCTCCTCGTAGCCCTGGAGCTTGAGGTCCACGTCGAGCTGAACGTCGCCGTAGGCCTCGCCCGCGAAGTGGTCGAGGCCCTCGTCGAGGGTGAGCGCGTCGGGCCGCTCGCCGTCCTCGTAGTCGTGCGCCAGGACCAGGCGCCCGTCCCTGAGGCGCAGCACGTCGAACTCGATCATGTCGACGCCGCACTCGAGCGCGGCCTCGAAGCTCTCGATCGTGTTGCCGGGAGCCACGTGGTCCGCTCCCTTGTGGCCGACCTTGATCAGGCCTGACAAGCCGGGCACCAGTAGGTCGTTCGGTTGTCGTCACCCTGTCCGCGAGCCAAGACGGGTCCATTACAGCGGCGACAGGGCAATCCTGCACGCTCATAGACCCAGGTGGCGCCCCGGCGCCCCCCGGCACGCTGGTCACGTGGCCGCCGCGCTCGGCCGATTCGCGCATCAGCGGAGCGGCGCCGCGGACGATCTCGAGCGCCTCGCGGTCGCTCACCGTCGGCCGTCTCCCGCCACGGGCTCACGCCCGCGAGGAAGCACGACTCTGACTTCCAGATGTTGCCCATGCCCGCCAACGTGCGCTGGTCGAGCAGCGCGTCGCCTATGCCGCGCGTCGGGTCGTCCTCGCGCAGGCGGCGCAGGAACGCTGTCTCGTCGAAGTCCTCCCTCACGATGTCCGGGCCGAGCGCCGCCAGCCGCTGGTCGAAGCGCGTGCGCGCATCGGTCATCAGCTCGAGCACGGGCCCGTCGAACTGGACCACGTCGTGCGCGGCGGTGCGGATCACCAGCCAGGCGCGCCGCGGCGAGCGCCGCCACCGCTCGCCGTGGCGGTAGACGCCCCACTTGCCGCCCATGCGCAGGTGCGAGTGAAGGGTCAGATCGCCCTCGAAGCGCAGGAAGAGGTGCTTGCCGTGGGCATCGACTCCACGCACGGCACGGCCCGCCAGGCGCTCGGGCCAGCGGTCCAGGCGGTGGCGCGGGTTCGGCGTCTCGATCGAGGTGATCGCGGCCCCCACGAGCGCCGCGCCTATCCGTCTCGCGGCGTGATGGATGGTGTCGCCTTCAGGCATTCCCAACCATCGTACGAAGCCGCTAGTGTGGGCAGAGGAGGCGCCGGTCCGGAGAGACTCGTGCGCCGAATCTTCATCTTCACTCTGACCGCCACCGCGCTTTGGGCCGTTCCGGCTTGGGCCGGCAGTTCCAGTTCCTGGGAGGAAGTGGGTCAGCAGTGGGCCAACGTGAACGCGTGCGACTCCGGCGCTCACACGGTCGGCGTCAGGGCCAGCCAGGCGGGCGATGCGGCCGACCGCAGGATGTTCACGCGCTTCTCCTACCAGTGGCAGAACGCGGCGGGCGCCTGGCAGTCGATCGCGGGCGCGGGATCGGGCTGGCTGGACGCGGGCCCCGGCCCCTGGGTCTCGCACGAGACCGGGTGGAACCAGACCTTCGCGCCCGCCCCGGCCGGCGCGAGCTTCCGCATTCGCGGCGTGGTGGAGATGCAGTGGCGGGCGGCGGGCGGCGGAGTGGCGAAGTCCACCTCGCTGGTCACCGGGCCCTGCGAGATTCGCTAGCCGGTCACTGCTTGTGCTCGGTGAGCCCGCCCCAGTAGGGCAGGGCCCTCTCGATCGCGCTGCAGCCGAAATAGACCGCCAGCAAGATCGCGAGAAACGAGAGCGCGCCGGCGGTGAAGAAGGCGGTGATGCCCAGGGCCGCCGCCAGCGTGCCGCGCCACCACACCGCCCAGTCCGGCTCCCAGATCGGCGGATCCGGCTCCGGGTCGCGGGTGTCGATGAGCAGCATCGCCACAGTCGCCCGACCTAACGGATCCGCTTCACCGTCAGGGTGTACTTGAGCCTCTCCCGCCCGCGATCGCGCACTAGGTACCCGGCGTCGTCGTTGTTGCCGCCGTAGTCGTCGTCCTGCGACAGCACGACCGTGCCGGCCACCCTGACCCGCTTGCCCCGTGCGAGCCGCTCCACGGTGGCTTGCCTCAGCTTCGTCTTCACCCTGTCGACACCGTTCCGGCCGATCAGTATCAGGGTCGCATTGCGCTGGCAGCTGAGCTCCGGATGGAGGACGTTGTAGAAGCCCAGGTTGTACCTCCGGCCGACCGGATGGAGCGTGAACCAAGTGCCGCGGCGGCTCCGCAATCCGGCTCGCCAGGTGCAGCTGAGCCTCGTGTTGCGCTCGGGCGTGGTCGCGCAGGCGTTCGGGTTGGGGTCGGGGTTGTATTGGGGGTCCCACCCCAGGGTCTGATCCCTGCTCCACTGCCCGCTCTCATCACGCCTGTACGAGTACTTCCGCGAGACCGTCCGGGCTTTGAAGGTCATGGCCTCGACACCCCACTCGGTCGTGATGACGGCGGACGCGCGCACGGGGCGGATTCGGAAGGACCCGGTCAGGTGACTAACCCCCTGCCTGACGCCGTCGCAGCCCGCCGGGGGCCAGAGCGGCTGCCACTTGGTGGCGTGCACGGTGGCCTTGCCGCTCAACGCGACGCGGAAGAGCTTGCCGTTCCTAAGCTTCCGCTTCCCGCCATCGGCCGCCGGCGCCGCCACCAGAGCGGCGGCGAGGAGTGAGACGACGAAGATCGGGCTGTAACGAGTCATGTGCAAGCGGCCTACACCCGGACGATCATCCCACGGTTGTCACGGTCGGGCCACCCGACGTTCAGGCGCTCAGCGTGAGTCGCCGCGGGTGCTGCCTGAAGCCCGCCTCGATGAGCGTCGCCTCGTACTCCGAGCCGACCACCGGCTCACCGTCGAAGCGCTCCAGGGCCAGCCGCTTGAGCCGGCCGCGGCGCACGTGGTCGGCGAGTGCCTCCAGCGCCTCCGGCAGCCAGTCGCCGGGCGGGCGGAGCGTGAGCAGGCCCTTGCCGCCGCGCTCCACGTAGAGGACGGGCTCGGAGTCGAGCGTGACCACGTAGGCGCCCGGGACGCGGCTGGGTCGCCTGTTGGAGTCCCTCTGGGGCCACGGCAAGGTCGCTCCGAACGGGTTGGCGGGATCGGTGGCCGCCAGCACCAGCGCGCCCGCCGGCTCGTCCGAGCGAAGTCCGCGCAGCCGCTCGATCGCGGCGGGCAGAGCGAACTGCGCTCCGCCCAGGCCCTCCACGAAGTAGCCGCGGCGGGCGGTGCCGAGGGTCTCCAGGTTGGAGAGCTCGCCGTACAGGCCGGCGAAGCCGCCGGGGATTCCCTCGGCGAGCACGGTCTCGCGCGTGACGATCCCGTAGCGCTCCAGCAGCAGCTCGGAGATGGCCCGCATGCGCGGGCCGTGGGACGGCGCGTCCGCGAACAGCCGCTCGGTGAGCGACCAGCGACCCTGTATCTGAGGGGCGCCCGGACGGCGCCGGCGGGCGAAGCGCCGTCCCTGGTCTCGCTGCTCGCGGGCCAGGCTCAGGCGGGGCGCGCGGAGGGGGGCGAAGGCGTCGTTGGTCACCTCTCCGGCCCACACGAGGTCCCACAGCACCTCCTGCAGGTCGGCGGGCTCGGGCGCGTCCACCAGGTCCGCCAGCAGGTCGGACCAGAAGGCGGCGCCCGCGCCCAGGCGCTCGCGCACCAGATCGTGGATCGGCTCGCTCGGGCGCTCGCCCTTCACCGGCGTCGGGCCGACGAAGCGGGCGTCCTCGCGGAACAGCAGCGCGACCTTGCCGGACCGCTTGCCCAGGGCGCCGGCGCCCACCCACACCAGCTCGCCCGATGCGCACAGCTGATCGATCCAGGCGGGCGAGTACGCGCCCGCGCGGCGCGGCAGCACGTCGTTCTCCCACACCTCCGGCGCCAGCGCCACCCCCTGGAGCGGCACCAGCACCTCGCGCAGGCGGTCCACTCCCGCGCCGCCTGGGGGTGAGGCGTCGATCCCCTGCCAGGCGGGCAGGAAGCGCGCCAGCGCACGCTGCTCGGCGGGCTCCACCTCCTTGCGCAGCGACGCCAGGGACGCGCGGCGCAGCCGCCGCAGCACCTCGGGGTCGCACCACTCGCGCTCAGAGCCGCCGGGGCGCAGCTCGCCCCTGATCAGGTCCCCGGCCTGCTCGAGACCCAGCAGCGCAGGCTGGATGTCGATCGCGTAGCGGTCCGCAGGCTCCTTGGTGGTGAACGGGCCGTGGGTACGGGCGTAGCGGCGGAGGATGCGGTTCGAGCGGCTCGGGGTCCTCCTCGAGGAACGCCGCCGGCAGGCCGCCCGGCGGCACGGCGCCGAAGGCGTCGCGGTAGAGCCCGGCGTCCTCGGCGGCGATCCAGCGCTCCTCGCCGCCTATCCGCATGCGCACGGCGCGGCGCTCTCGCTGCAGGTCGTCGAGCATCCGGTGGGCGGACACCGCGGGCAGCGCGCGCTCCTGTGCCTCCTCGGTCGTCAGGTCGCCCACCGCTCGCAGCACGTCGTGCAGCCCGTCCGCGTTGGCGGCGCGGGTGCGCTCGCTGCGGCGCTGGAGGTCGTCCTCCACCTCGGCCAGCGCGGCCGGGTCGATCAGGTCGCGCAGCTCCTCCTGGCCCAGCAGCTCGCGCAGCAGGTCGCGGTCGAGCGAGAGCGCGGCGGCGCGCCGCTCGGCGTTGGGCGTGTCGCCCTCGTACATGTAGGTCGCCACGTAGTCGAACAGCAGCGACGAGGCGAACGGCGACGCCCGCTGGGTCTCCACCTCCACCAGCGACAGCTCGCGGGTGTGGAGGCCGCGCAGCAGCTGCTCGAGGCCGGGCAGGTCGAGCACGTCGCGCAGGCACTCGCGGTAGGTCTCCAGCACGATCGGGAACTGGCCGTAGCGCTTGGCCACCTCCAGCAGCGACTGCGCCTTCAGGCGCTGCTGCCACAGCGGCGTGCGCTTGCCGGGATAGGCGCGCGGCAGAAGCAGCGCGCGGGCGGCGTTCTCGCGGAAGCGAGCCCCGTAGAGCGCGGAGGCCGACAGCTCGCGCACCACCAGCTCCTCCAGCTCGTCCGGCTCCACCAGCACGAGGTCGGCACCCGGCGGCTCGTCGGCGTCGGGCAGGTGGACGATGATGCCGTCGTCCGACCAGATCGCGTCGGACTCCAGGCCGAACTGGTCGCGGATGCGGGCGCTCAGCGCCAGCCCCCAGGCGGCGTGCACGCGGCCCCCGTACGGCGAGAGCACGCACAGGCGCCAGTCGCCGATCTCGTCGCGGAAGCGCTCGATCACGATCGTGCGGTCCGAGGGGATCACCCGCGTGGCCTCCTGCTGCTCGCGCAGATAGGCGATCAGGTTGCGCGCGGCGCGCTCGTCGAGGTCGTGCGCGGCCGCCAGCTCCTCGGGGTCGCGGTCCACCGCCCCGCGGGAGAACTCGCCGATCGCTCGCCCCAGCTCCGCCGGCCGGCCCACGCCGTCGCCGCGCCAGAACGGCAGCGCGCCGGGGGCTCCAGGGGCGGGCGTCACGATCACGCGGTCGCGGGTGATCTCCTCGATCCGCCAGGTCGACGCGCCCAGCAGGAACGTCTGGCCCGCGCGCGCCTCGTAGACCATCTCCTCGTCGAGCTCGCCCACGCGCCGGCCGTCGGGCAGGTGCACGCCGAACAGGCCCCGGTCGGGGATCGTGCCGGCGTTGGTCACCGCCAGCTGCAGGGCGCCCTTGCGGGCGCGGATCGTGTCCTGCACCCGGTCCCACACGATCCGCGGGCGCAGCTCGGAGAACTCGTCGGAGGGGTAGCGGCCGTCGAGCATGTCGAGCACGCTGTCCAGCAGCTCGCGGCTCAGGTCGGCGTAGGGGTAGGCGCGCTTCACCAGCTCGTGCAGCTCCGGCACCTGCCACTCGTCGCCCGTGGCCACCATCGCCACGATCTGCTGCGCCAGCACGTCGAGCGGGTTCCGCGGGATCACCGTGGTCTCGATCTCGCCGTCGCGCATCCGCCGGGCGACCACGGCGCACTCGAGCAGGTCGGCGCGGAACTTGGGGAAGATGCGGCCCTTCGAGACGTCGCCCACGTTGTGCCCGGCGCGGCCGATGCGCTGAAGGCCGGCGGTCACCGACTTGGGCGACTCCACCTGCAGCACCAGGTCCACGGCGCCCATGTCGATGCCCAGCTCCAGCGACGAGGTGGCCACCAGGCACGGCAGCTCGCCCGACTTCAGCAGGTCCTCCACCACCAGCCGCTCCTCGCGCGCGAGCGAGCCGTGGTGCGCTCTGGCGATCTCGGCGGGCTTGCCGTCCTCGCCCGCCAACTCGTTCAGCCGGGCCGCCAGCCGCTCGGCGCCGCGGCGGGCGTTCACGAAGATGATCGTCGAGCGGTGCGCCCGCACCAGCTCCAGCAGCTCGGGGTAGATCGCGGGCCAGATCGAGCGGCGGGTGGCGCCGGTGTCTCCCTCCACGTCGGAGAGGTCGGCTTCGGCGTCGGGCTCGCGCATGTCCTCCACCGGCACGCGGATCTCCAGGTCGAGCGGCTTGCGCACGCCCGTGTCCACCACCCTGCAGTCGCGGCCGGCGCCCACGAGGAAGCGCCCGACCTCCTCGAGCGGCTTCTGGGTCGCGCTCAGGCCGATGCGCTGCACGTCATGGTCGGAGGCGTGCTGGAGGCGCTCGAGCGTCAGCGCCAGATGCGAGCCGCGCTTGGTGCGCGCCACCGCGTGGATCTCGTCGATGATGCACCACTCGGTGCCGGCGAACATCTCCCGCGCCCGCGAGGTGAGCATCAGGTAGAGCGACTCCGGTGTGGTGATCAGCACGTCGGGCGGGTTGCGCAGCATGGCCGCCCGGTCCTTCTGGGGCGTGTCGCCCGTGCGGATCGCCACGTCGATGTCCGCCGCCGATGCCCTTCAGCGGCGCGCGCAGGTTCTTCTCCACGTCATAGGAGAGGGCCTTGAGCGGCGACACGTAGACCAGCCGCACGCCCTTCTCCGTCCTGGGTTCGGCCACCAGCCGGTCGAGGCCCCACAGGAACGCCGCGAGCGTCTTGCCCGAGCCGGTGGGCGCCGAAACGATCACGTGCTCCCCGCCCGCGATCGCGGGCCAGGCCTGGTGCTGCGCCTCAGTCGGCTCCGCGAACGATCGCGCGAACCACTCCCTTACCTGCGGGGTGAAGCCTCCGAGGGGGTCCGAACGCATGCGACCCCTGAATGTACTCCCCGGGGACTACAGCCCTTCGGGGTGCCGCGCGCGGTAGCCGCGCCTGGAGCGCCGCTTCTCGGTCCAGCGGGTGCCCTCGCGCTTGCGGGCGCTGGTGTCGAAGCGGATGCCCGCCACCACCATGTAGACGTGGCCTGAGTTCGCGTAGACCGTGATCCAGGTGCCGCGGCCGCGCTCGCCCCAGCGCGTCATCGCGCCCGAGGGCATCGAGCCCTCCATCAGGCCGGCGCGGCGCAGCGCGTACGACACCGAGCCCGAGCAGTCGTAGCCGGTGTCGCTCGACTCGCCATGGCCGCCGCCGTACTTGTATGGCTTCTTCGCGATCTTGTTCCCGGCGGCGATCACGTCCTTCACCTGCTGCGGGGCGCTCGCCGGCGCCACCGCGAAGCCGTCCTCGTCCACCGTCGCCCGCTCACCCGGCGTCTCGGCTGTCGGGCCGGGCTCCTCACCACCCGGCGCGGTCTCCTCGCGGTCCGCGGCCTTCTTCAGCACCCGCGCATCGGAGGGCGTGACCTTGCCGTCCACCCTGCGCTCCTCGTTGCCCTCGAACGCGCGCACCCGCTTCTGGGTATGCGGCCCGAACTCTCCGTCCACGTTCGTCTCGTAGCCGGCGTCGTTCAGCGTCCGCTGAAGCTGGCGCACGTCCCGGCCCGAGTCGCCCTTGCGCAGGGTCTCGTCGCCCAGGCGGGCTTCCGCGGTGGCCGGGAGCGCAACGACCGCGAGGGCCATGACGAAGCCTGTCACGCGCGGGCGCGTTTGGAGCAGACGGCGATGCATCGGGTGTTCGAACCTCTCTTTGTCGCGCCTACGGGGTTAGCTGACGGGCTCGCGCCGAAAGAGTGCGCTACGCCGCTGTGGCGGCGATTCGCCCCGGGCCCTGATGGGCCAGTGGGTCCCCCGTTCCCTCGCCGCGGGCGGCTCGGGACTCGGCTGGGCTAAAACTGCAGCGCGTGAAGGTAGCGACTTGCACGGCCGTTGTCTTCCTGGCCCTCGGATCCGGTTGTGGCGAAAGTGACGAGCCGAGCCTCGGCGGCGAGCGCCCGACCGGGATGGTCGTGGCCGCGCTGGGCGACTCGATCACCGCCGGATCCCCGCTGTGGGACCCGGATCCCGCGTTCGCGCCCGTATCGGGGCGAGCGCCGATCCCGAGAGCCAGTTCGGCTACTGGGCCCAGCTGCGGTTGAAGGGGACGCGCTTTCGCAACTGCGGCGTGTTCGGCGAGCGCACGGACGAGATCGCGTCCCGTCTGGACGACTGCGCGAAGGGGGCGAAGGTGCTGATCGTGCAGGGCGGGATCAACGACATCGCCCAGGGCCGGCCGGCGGCCGAGGCCGCGCGCAACCTGCGCGGGATCGTGGAGGCGGGCCGCTCGCGCGGGCTGCGGGTGGCGCTCGCGGAGGTGCTGCCCTGGAACAACGGCTATCCGGCGGCCGCGGGGCCGATCAGAGAGCTCAACCGGGCGATTGGGCGGATCGGCCGCGAGCGGCGCGTCCCCGTCTACCGCTGGTACTCGAAGCTCGAGGACCCCGCGCGACCCGGCCGGATGAAGGCGGAGTGGACGATCGACGGGGACCACCCGTCGGTCACGGGCTACCGGCGGCTGGCGGACGAGGTGCGCCTTCCGCGCATTCCCTAGCCCGCGCGAACACGGCGTCGATCATCTCCTCGGTGAGCCTGCCCGTGAACGTGTTCTGCTGGCTGGGGTGAAAACAGCCGATCAGCATCGGCCCGCCCTCCACCGCGTGTTCCGCCCCGTGCCCGAACTTCGGCTTGGGCCTGATCGAGAGCAGCCGGCACGCGGCGTCCCACGCGTAGCCGCCCAGGCAGACGATTACTGAGGGTCGTAGGAGGTCGAGCTCCTCGCGCGCGTAGGGGAGGCAGTTGTCGCGCTCGGCCGGCAGCGGCTTGTTGGCCGGGGGCGCGCAGCGCACCGCCGCCGCCACGAACGCGCCGTCGAGCCGGAGGCCGTCGTCGCGGGACACCGAGACGGGCTGGTTCGCAAACCCGGTGCGATGCATCGAGGCGAACAGCCAGTCGCCCGAGCGGTCGCCGGTGAACACGCGCCCGGTGCGGTTGGCGCCGTGCGCCGCAGGCGCCAGGCCGAGCACGTACACGGACGCCTCGGGGTCCCCGAAGCCGGGCGCCGGGCGGCCCCAGTACTCCTGGTCCGCGAACGCGGCGCGCTTCTCCCGCGCCACCCTCTCCCGCCATTCGACCAGGCGCGGGCAGGCGCGGCACTCGACGACCCGCCTCTCTAGGCCTTCAAGCGCCTGCCGGTGCTGAACAGCCATTGGGCCCAGAGGTAGGCGGGCAGTGCCAGCGCCGCGGTCACGCCCAGCGCCAGCCAGATGCTCACGTCACTGGTGCCGAGGAACCCGTACCGCATGGCCTGCACGAGGTAGAAGAGCGGGTTGAAGTGCGACAGCTCCTCCCAGGGCGAGGGAAGCTGATCGACGGAGTAGAAGGTGCCGCCGAGGAAGGCCAGGGGCAGGATCACGATGTTGGCGATGAACGTGGTGTGGTCCCAGGTCTCGGCGAAGATCCCCACCACCAGCCCGAGCCCGGCGAACAGAATCAGCCCGAGCGCCACCGCCGCGGCCAGAGCCAGCGGCTCCTCCACCGGGGCGCCGGTGAGCGCCGCGCAGCTGACCAGCAGCGCGAGCCCGATCGCCAGCGCCCGGTAGACGCCCCCGACCACGAACCCGAGCGTCATCTGCCAGGCGTGCATCGGCGCGCTGAGGATGTCGTTCACATACCGGTCCGATCGCGCCTGGAAGACGGTCGAGGCGTTGTTGGCGTAGGCGGCCTGCACCATCGCCATCGCGATCAGGCCGGGCACGATGAACACCTCGTAGTCCACGCCGTCGACGCCCGAGATCCGGCCGCCGAGCGAGAGGCCGAACACCACGATGAACAGCAGCGAGGACACCACCGGCGCGAGGATCGTCTGCGTCCACAGCTTCGAGACCCTCAGGGTCTCGCGCCGTGCCAGCCAGCGCAGTCCGACTGACCCGTTCACAGCTCCATCGCCTTCACGTAGACGTCGGCGAGGGTGTCGCCGCCGTAGTGGTCACGCAGCCCGTCGGCGCTGTCGCGCGCGATCAGCCGCCCGCCCCGGATCAGAGCGATCTCGTCGCACAGCGCCTCCGCCTCCTCGAGGTAGTGCGTGGTGAGGAGGATCGTGGTGCCCTCGGAGTGCAGCCTGCGGATGTATCTCCACAGCTCCAGGCGCAGCTCGTAGTCCACGCCGGCGGTGGGCTCGTCGAGGATCACGAGGCGCGGGCGGTGCATCAGCGCGCGCGCCAGCAGCAGGCGCCGGCGCTGGCCGCCGGAAAGCTTGGGCGCACGCACGTCCCGCTTCGCGCGCAGGTCGAAGATGTCGATCATCTCCTCCGCGCGCTCGTGCGCCTCGGCCTTCGTCATGCCGAAGTAGCCGCCGTGGTACACGAGCGTCTCGCGCACCGTGAGGAAGCGGTCGAGGTTCACGTCCTGCTCGGCCAGACCGATCCAGCTGCGCGCGAGCAGCGACTCGGCCGGTTCCCCGAACACGTTCACCTCGCCCGCGGTCACGCGGATCAGGTTGCAGACGGCGCTGATCGCGGTGGTCTTGCCGGCCCCGTTGGGGCCGAGCAGGCCGAAGAAGGAGCCCGCGGGAACGGTCAGGTCGAAGTCCTCGACCGCGAGGGTCCCGTCGTCGTAGCGCTTGGTCAGGCTCCGGATGTCGAGGGCGGGGGCGTCGTCGCGGTACACCGCAACGAGGCTAACGGTCGCTATCTGCGGCGGCGCACGCGCACGAACGTCCGAGTGGGCTCGCAGCCCTTCTTCCGGAGCACCACCGGGCGCCGCCCGGTCCTGCCCAGGCGAAGCGTGAGCGAGGCGCGGCCGCGCCGGCTCGTCCGGATCTTCCGCCTTGCCAGCCGCACGGTCGCGCGGCGGCCGCAGGCGCCGCGTGCCCTGAAGCGGAACCGGACGCGCTCGAACGCGCGCACCCGCCGCGGGGTCACCGACAGCGCGGCCGCGCGCCGGCGCTTCCCCCGTCCGGTCGCGGTGCACGGCGACTGGCTGGTGAGGGTCGTCCTGCCGCCGTCGGCGAACCCGTAGTGCGCCCTCGAGCGCCAGCGGCCGTCGCCCGGGCACACCGCGGGAGCGGTCACGAACGCGCGCCCGCCGGCGCCCCGCCGCGCCGGCAGGTCCAGGTCGATCCGCCGGATCGACGTGCGCCCGTCGGGCGGCCCGCCCGGCGTGGCCGGCGGGTGCGCGATCAGCCTGTTTCCGCGCACATCGACCCTGTCCATGCCGAGCACCGTGTTCGTGTCCTTCGCGAACACCACCTCGACCAGCTGGTTGGGGCCGTTGAACACCTCCACGTCGGCCTCGACGGGATCGGCCGGCGGGCCGAAGCCGGTGATCGCCACGAGGGTGCCGGTCCCCACGCTGCTCCCGGCCGGGCAGGCGTCGCGTCCGCGCGCTCGCAGTTGCGCGTCGCTCGCGTCGCAGCTCGGCACAGCCGCGCCGTCGATCCGGATGCCGGGTGGCAGGTCGAAGCTGGCGGCCGTGACCGGGGGAGGCTTCGCGCCGGGGTCGGACGGGTTGCGGTACCCGACGTGCAGACGCAGACCCGTCGCCGAGCTCGGCTTCGTCGTGCCCAGCCCGAGGTCGTACTCCCCGCGGTTGTCGCTCCCCGCCCGGGCTCCCACCGCCCCCATCAGCGCCAGTGCCACGATCCCGCCGACTATCCCTGCCCGCCTCATCGGAACTTCCCTCCCGCCTTCCGCGTACAACGTACGGTACAGTGTACGGAGTGCCCACGGAAACGCAACGGGGAACCGTCACGACCCGCGAGGAGGTGGCGCGCGCGGCGCTGGAGCTGGCCGATCGCGACGGCATCGACGCGCTGAGCATGCGGCGCCTGGCCGAGGCGCTCGGCGTCGGGACGATGACCCTGTACGGCTACTTCCGCAGCAAGAGCGAGCTGCTCAACGGGGTGGTGGACGCCGCGGTGGACGATCGCGAGGAACTGCCGACCCGGGGCCCCTGGCGCGAGTGCCTCCGCGAGGTGGTGCTCACCGCCCGGCGCAGCATGCTGCGCCATCCCTCGCTGGTGGAGATCCGCATGCGCCAGCCGGTGCTACGCCCCGAGGCGCTTCGCTTCGCCGAGACGACCATGACCATCCTCACCGGCGCGGGGATGGAGCGGGCGGAGGCCGCGCGCAGCTTCCGGCTGCTGTTCACGTTCGTATTCGGCTACGCGGCGCTCAGCCCTGAGGGCGCTGAGGAGGAGGCGGCGAGATCGGCTCGTGCCGCGCTCGCGTCGCTGCCGCCGGCGGACTACCCCGCACTCACCACCGCGGTGGACGAGGCGGCCGCGGCGATGGGCGGCGAGGAGACGTTCGCGTTCGGCCTGGAGCTGATCCTCGACGGAATCGCCGCCCGGATCGGCAGGCCGCCGGCCGCCTAGCCCAGCGACCGGCCGTACTGCTGCTCGTAGTAGGCGCGGTACTCGCCCGAGCGGATCGGGCCCCACCACCACTCGTTCTCGCGGTACCACTCGACGGTCCGCTCGAGGCCCTCGGCGAAGTGGGTCTGCGCCTCCCAGCCCAGCTCGCGCACCCTGTCCGAGGAGAGCGAGTAGCGCCGGTCGTGCCCGGGGCGGTCCTTCACGTACTCGATGAGCGACTCGTCCCGGCCGGTCAGCTCGATGATCCGCCTGACCACCTCGATGTTCTCGCACTCGTCCGGGCCGCCCACGTTGTAGGCCCGGCCCGGCTCGCCCCGCTCCAGGACCAGGTGGATCGCGCGCGCGAAGTCCTCCACGTAGAGCCAGTTGCGCACCTGGAGGCCGTCGCCGTACACGGGCAGGGAGTCGCCGTGCAGGGCGTTCAGCACGCACAGCGGGATCAGCTTCTCGGGGTACTGGCGCGGGCCGTAGTTGTTCGACCCTCGGCAGATGACCGCCTCGATCCCGTGCGTATGCGCGTGGGCCGACACCAGCAGGTCGCCGCCCGCCTTGGTGGCGCTGTAGGGCGAGGAGGGGTCCAGCGGCGAGGTCTCGGTGAACGAGCCGGAGTCGATCGATCCGTAGACCTCGTCGGTGGACACCTGCAGGTAGCGGGACACGCCCAGCTCACGCGCGGCGTGCAGCAGCGTGCCGGTGCCGATCACGTGCGTCATCGCGAACGGGTCCTGGCCCTCGATCGACCGGTCCACGTGGGACTCGGCGGCGAAGTTGACCACGGCGTCGGCGCCCTGCATCGCCTCGCGCACGATCTCCGGGTCCTCGATCGCCCCCTCGATCAGCTGCGCGTCGACGCCCTCGAGGTTCTCCCGCCGGCCCGCGTAGGTGAGCTTGTCGAGCACGGTCACCTCGTGCTCACCCGCCACCAGGCGCACGTAGGTCGAGCCGATGAACCCGGCCGCGCCGGTCACGAGCAGCTTCACGCGCCGCGCTCCGCCAGGTAGCTGCGCAGCCCCTGCTGCCAGTCGGGTAGGTAGATCGCTTCCTCCCACTGGGTGCCGAGCACCGAGTACTCGGGGCGCGGCGCGGGGCGGCCCAGCTCGGCCGTGGTGGCCGAGAGCACGGAGCAGTCCACCCCTGCGCTGTCGAAGATCTCCACCGCGAAGTCGTACCACGTGCAGTTCCCGCCGGCCGCCATGTGGTGAAGCCCGTAGGCCTCCGTGGCCATCAGCCGCACCAGCCCGTCGGCCAGATGGGCGGTGTAGGTGGGGGTCCCCGTCTGGTCGCGCACCACGAGCACCTGCGGTTGCGCCCGCCCGAGCTCGAGCATCGTCTCGACGAAGTTCCGCCCGGCGGTGCCGAACAGCCACGAGCTGCGGACGATGAAGTGGCGCGGGTTCACCGCCGCGGTGTCCACCTCGCCCGCCAGCTTGGACGTGCCGTAGCTCGACAGCGGCCGCGGCTCGTCGGACTCCACGTACGGGCTGCCCTTGGTGCCGTCGAACACGTAGTCGGACGAGATGTAGGTGACCGGCGCGCCGGCCGCCGCCGCGGCGGCGGCGACGTTGCGCGCGCCGTCGGCGTTCACGCGCATGGCCTCGTCGGGCGCGTCCTCGGCGCCGTCGACGTTGGTGAAGGCGGCGCAGTTCACCACCGCGTCCGGGGCCGCCGCCTCCACCGCGCGGGCGACCGCCTTGGCATCGGTGATGTCGGCCTCGGAATGCCCGAGCCCCGTCACCTGATGATTGGCGAGCCGCGCGGCCCGCACGAAGTCCTGGCCGAGCATCCCGCTCGCGCCGAAAACGAGCACCTTCACCAACGGAACATTACGTCCAGGCGCGAAGCCGCCGTTCGCGGGGGTCGCCCGAGGGTGTGTAGGCGCGAGCGGAGCGAGCGCCGTTCGGGGGGTTGCAAAGGGGGGCATGTTTGCCCCCCTTTGAGCTCCGATTAAGGTGGGGCGGGTGCGCCGAGCCTGGCTCTCACGCCCACTGGTGGGGATGGCGCTGGTCCTCCCTGTCCCCGTTCTGGCGGGTGACTGGCCCGACCCCTCGGCCATCCGGGTGGGCGACGAGACCGTGGCCGTGGCCACCAGCGGCGGCTCCGCGCCGATCTTCCGGGTGCTCAGCTCGCGCGACATGCGCAGCTGGCGGATCGCGGGCTCGGTCTTCACGAGACCGCCCCGGTGGGCCAAGCGCGACTTCTGGGCGCCCGAGATCACCCGGCTCTCGAACGGGCGCTTCGCAGTCTTCTACAGCGCTCTGCCGCGGAAGGGGAAGTCCTGGTACTGCCTGGGGGTCGCCACCGCCGCCCAGCCCGAGGGGCCCTGGCGCGACCGGGGCCGGCCGCTGCGCTGCACCAAGTACGGCTCGATCGACCCCTACGTGACCCGCGATGAGCGCGGCCGCCTGTACATGCTGTGGAAGGAGGACGGGAACGAGTTCCAGCGCCCCACGCCGATCTTCGCCCAGCGGCTGCGCGAGGACGGGGGCAGGCTGCTCGGCAGGCCCAAGGCGCTGATCCGCAACCGCCCGCGCACATGGGAGCGCAAGGTGATCGAAGCCGCCCACGTGGAGCGGCGTGGCGACTACTTCTACCTCCTCTACTCCGGCGGGCTGTGCTGCACGAGGAAGTGCGCCTACGCGGTCGGCGTCGCCCGCTCCAAGCGGCTGCTGGGCCCCTGGCGCCGGTACCCGGGCAACCCGATCCTGCGCAGCGGCAACGGCTGGCGCTGCCCCGGCCACGCCACCGTGGTGGACGACGGCAACGGCGGCGAGACGGCCCTGTTCCACGCCTACCGCTCGGGCTCCGGCCGGATCGCCGGCCGCCAGCTGCTGGGCGCGCCGTTCACCTACGGCGCGAACGGCTGGCCCCGGATCGCGGACGGCCGCCCGCCCGCACCCGCGATCGGCGCCGCGGCCACCGGCTTCAGCGACAACTTCTCGGTGCTGGCGCCCGAATGGGAATGGGCGCTGCGGCGCCCGCCGGGCATCCGCACCGGCAACGGGCTGCTGCTGCGCGCCCATCGCGCCAACCGGCGGCGGCTCGACGGCGCCGTGCTCTCGCGGCGCGTGGGCACCGTGAACTACACCGCCACCGCCACCATCGACGGCAGCTCGCTGAAGGGCAGCAACCGCCTGGACGGCGGCACGAAGGCGGGCATCGCCTCCTACCGCAGCGGCTTCGAGGCCATCGGCGTGGCCGTCGGCAACCGCGAGGCCGTGGTGTGGCAGCGGCGCAAGGGCAGGTTCAGGCAGCGCCGCACCCTGCTGTTGCCGGGCACCGCGGTGGAGCACGTGCGGATGACCGCCCGCGGCAACCGGTTCCGGTTCGAGGTCTCGTCCGACGGCGCCACCTGGCGCGGGGTGGGCCGCGGCTACCTGCGCGGCCCGATCGAGGAGTCGGCGCGGTTCGCGCTCACCGTGGGCGGCGAGCGGCGGACGAGCGCGCGGTTCACCTCGGCGAAGCTCGAGGAGTAGGCGCTAGCGCAGCGAGCGGCCGTTGCCGTCCACGTTGTGGAAGCGGTCGCGCGCTCCGCGCGGCGCCACGGACACCGGCACGCCGCCGGGCGCCCTGACCGAGAAGAAGCGGCCGCGCTTGCGCCTCACGCGCACGGTGCGGTTGCCGACGCGGAAGCGCACCACGCCGCCGTTGGCGTACTGCGGGCGGTGCGTCAGGTCCACGTCGCGCACCGCGCCCGGGTACTGGAGCCCCACCGCCACGCGGCCCGCCCGGGCCGGCACCGGCACCACCTGCAGCGCCCCGGTGCCCGACACGCGGAAGGTGCGCGACGCCAGCCGGTAGCGCTTGGCGGTCACCAGCAGGCGGTAGGTGCCCCGCGGCACGTCCAGCGGGATCTCCCAGGAGACCGAGTAGCGCCCCTCGTCGTCCACCTTCCAGAGCATCGCCAGGCCGAGGTCGGAGTCCTGATTGACCCAGCGGCCGCGCCTGCGCCGCTGGGCCGTGACGAAAGCGCGGTCCACGGGCCGGTCGAGGCCCTGGGCGCCGCCGCGCCACGAGAACGTCGCCCGCTGGAGCCGGCCGTAGCCGGATGCGGGCTGGGACAGCGCGGCGCCGGCCGCCGCTCCGTCGCCGTAGGCCGGGCCGTCGGGCTTGACGCCGTTCTCCGAGTCGAACGCGAACGGCGCCGGTGCGGGCAGGCCGCGCACGAGCGTGCCGGCCAGCTTCGCCAGCTCCTGCTGCACCAGCACCGAGGACATTCGGCCGAAGTGGGTGTTGCCGCCCTCGTAGTGCTGGCGGTCGTACTCCTGCGGGGTCGTGAAGTAGAGGACGAACTCGTTGGCCAGACCGGACACCACCACTCCCTCCACGCCCGAGCCGGCGATGGCCGCGCCCGTGGCCTGGCGGATCCGCTCTCCGACCTCCTTGGTGCCCTCGCCGGGCACCGACACGATCATCCGCCTGCCGATCCGGATCGCCATCAGCGGCACCCCGCGGGGCACGCCGCCGGTGTCCAGCCGGATCTTGTGGCCGTGGGCGTCGCCGGGGTCGACCGGCAGGCGGCGGGTCTCGAAGTGCTCGCCCGTGATGTCGAACAGCGGCCCGCGCTCCTCCTCCGAGCCGGTCAGGAACGGCATGCCCACGGCGGACTGGCTGGCCACGGGACGGCCCCCCACGGCCTGGCCGCAGAAGCAGATCCGCGTCCAGCGCATGTCGAGCGCAGGGGTGCGCGAGAGCTGGCGCCTGGCGGCCTTCCACGCTCGCAGCATGGCCGCCGCCTCCACGCGGCCCACGTAGTCCGACGCCGCCGGGCCGTGGCGGTCCAGCCCCGCGGACATGTCGCCCTCGTTGCTGTTCCCGTACACGTTCATCACCTCCTGGCGGCGCGGCACCTTGCCCGCCTTGCGCACCCGCTGCTCGAACACCCGCAGAGCGGAGGCGTGATGGTCGGCGTTGTAGAACCGGAACGTCGACTTCGTGACCGTGCCGTGATCGGCGAACGTGGAGAAGCCGCCGATCGGCACCCTCACCCGCCTGGTGCGCCGCCGCTTGCCCTTGCCCCGGCGCCGGCGCACCACCTTGTCCACCCGCAGCACGTTCACGTCGGGGTCGATGGTGTGCTCGTAGCCGCCGGGGTCCTCGGACTCCTTGCCCTGGCCGTACTCGCGCAGCACGCCGTGGTTGGCCAGGTGGCCCTCGAGGCTGCGGTTGCGCGTGAGCCCCATGATGCGCGCCGAGCCCCAGCCGGCCACGGCGGCCCCCCGGTTGTCGTCGGCGCGGCGGATCGCGGTCGCGATCTGGCGCACCAGGAAGGTGTAGAGCTGGCGGTCGGCCGGGTCGGGGTTGAGCAGGCGGAAGAACGACAGCGGGTCGGTGGCCGTCTGGAGGCTGGGCGCGGCGGTGTTCAGCGTGGGGAAGTTCGCGTAGCCGCCGGGGCCCGAGTGGGTGTGCGAGGCGGAGATCAGGATGTTGCGCTCGGAGAACCCGCGCGAGGCCAGCGCCTCGCCGATCTGCTTGAGCATCCCGCCGGGGACCATGAACAGGTCGATCTGCACCAGGGCGACCTTGCGGCCGTCGCGCTCCAGCACCATCGCGCGCGAGAACAGCCGCGTGTGCTGGCCGCCGGCCACGCGGTCGGCCCGGGTCCAGCCGCCCAGGTAGTAGCCCGTGCGCGGGGTGATGTCGGCCTTGCCGACCCCGGCCCGCAGGCCCGCGGCGCTCGCGCTTGCGGGCACGGCGGCAAACGCCGCCAGTGCGATGAGGATGGTGATGCGCCGCATCCCGGCGAGCGTACCGACGCCCGCACGGCCCGGCGCCGCTTAGAGAATCGAGATCTCCGAGCTGTCGCCCACCACGAACCGGTACGCCTTCGGCAGCGCCGGCCCGCGGCCGATGGTCACGTTGCGGCCGATCAGGCTGGCCTCGATCCGGTACTCGAGATCCCTGACGGTCGAGCCCGTGAGCACGATCGAGTGCTCCAGCTCCGCGCGGTCGATCGTCACGGCGTCGCCGATCGCGCTGTAGGGACCGATGTAGGCGTCGCAGATGTGCGTGCCGGCCCCGATGATCGCCGGGCCGCGGATCGTGGAGCGCTCGATCTTCGCTCCGGCCTCGATCGCCACGCGGCCCTCCACGCGCGAGTCGATCACCTCGCCGTCCACGTGCTCCTCGAGGTCGTCGAGGATCAGCCGGTTGGCCTCGAGCATGTCCGCCACCTGGCCGGTGTCCTTCCACCAGCCGTGCACGATGTGGGGGTCCACGCGGCTGCCGCCGTCCACCAGCGCCTGGATCGCGTCGGTGATCTCCAGCTCGCCGCGCCCGGACGGCTCGATCGAGCGGGCCGCCTCGAAGATCGACGGCGTGAACATGTACACGCCCACCAGCGCCAGGTCGGTGGCGGGCTCCTTGGGCTTCTCCACCAGCCGGGCCACGCGCCCGTTCGAGAGCTCGGCCACGCCGTAGTGCTCGGGGTCGGGCACCGGGGTGAGCAGGATCTGGGCGTCGGGCGACTCCTCGCGGAACGTGCTCACCAGGTCGGTGATGCCGTCGCGCAGGAGGTTGTCGCCCAGGTACATCACGAACGGCGAGTCGCCGAGGAAGTCCTCGGCGGTCAGAACGGCGTGCGCCAGGCCGAGCGGCTCGTCCTGCTCGATGTAGGAGATGGCGACGCCGAACTGCGAGCCGTCGCCCGCCGCCGTGCGGATCTCGTCGCCGGTCTCGGGGGCGATGATGATCCCGACCTCGTCGATGCCGGCGGCGGCCATCGCCTCGATGCCGTAGAAGAGCACCGGCTTGTTGGCCACCGGCACCAGCTGCTTGGCCGAGGTGTGGGTGAGCGGGCGCAGGCGCGTGCCCTTGCCGCCCGAGAGGATCAAGCCCTTAATAGGTGCCCCCGAGCTTTCGGTGGTCCCAGCTGACCATGCGGGTGGGGGAGAACCGCAGGCCCACGCGCTTGGGCGCCTGCTGGCTGATCATGTCGCCCACGTCGACGCCGGGGGCGTAGCGCTCGAACAGCGCCTTGCCGAAGGACTCGACGTTCTCCCGCACAAGCTCCACGTCGCACTCCATCATCACACCGCGCAGCTCCTGGTACTCCACGCCGTCCTCGATCTGCAGGGTGGCGTGCGGGTCGCGCTCGAGGTTCTTCGCCTTCTGCGACTTGGCGTAGGTCCAGCCGCGCAGCTCGCCGCCGTCGACGACGTACCAGAGCGGCATCAGGTGCGGCCGGCCGTTGGGGCCGATCGTGGCGCAGGTGACCACCTTCTGGTCCTCGAGGAAGGAGGCCAGCTCCTCCTCGGTCATCTTGATCAGGTCTCTACGTGACGCCACTCAGCGGCGCACAGTACCCGCAACCGCCTCGGCGGCGTGAAGCACGGCCTCGCGCGCCTCCTCGGGCTCCAGCACGGCGGCGTCGCCGGCCTCCTTGAGCACCTCGCGCGCCAGGTAGTCGTGGCCGCCGAACGGCAGCTCCACGATCACCGAGCCGTCGGCCAGCTCCTCCACCACGCGCCGGTCCTCGCGCGCCCAGCGCGCGCGGTCGGGTGAGATCCATACGCGCGCGGTCTCGGAGGTGGGCACCTCGCCGGTGGTGGGCCAGCCCTGCATCTCGGGCTCCACGCCGTCGCGCGGCTCATAGGTCTCGTCCAGCACCGTGACCGAGCGGATGCGGTCCAGCCGGAACGAGCGGGTGGCGTCCTTGGCGGGCTCGAACGAATGCACGTACCAGCCCTCGGCGCCGTTGATCAGCTGGTAGGGCTCGATCGTGCGGGAGGTGAACTCGTCCTCGTCCTCCTTGTAGTGCTCGATCTCCAGCAGCTTGCGCTCCGCGATGGCGCCGCTCACCACGCGGGCGATGTCGGAGTCGTCGCCCTTGGCGGTGGTGATCTGCAGCCCGTCGACCGCCGGGTCGCGGCCGAGCGCGTCCACGATCTTCTCCCGCGCGGAGGTGAGCGAGCCCTCGGGCAGGTGCTCGCCCACCAGGTCTATCGCCGCCACGAGCGCCTTGGCCTCGAGCGGCAGCAGCCGCGCGGGCCTGGCGAAGTTGTCGCCGTAGGGCTCGGGGTCCACCTCGATCGTGCCGCCCTGGACCTCGGCGTAGAGCACGTAGCTGCCGCCGCCGAAGTTCACGACGTTCAGCACGTCGATGTCCTGGCGCAGCTCGGTCTCGCTGATCTGGAGCCGGTCGCACAGCTGCGCCAGCTCGAGCTTGCCACCGGCGCGGGCGGCCTCGATCAGGATCCCGGCCAGCGTGACGAGCCGGGCGAAGCGCTCGGGGCGGATCGTGCTCTCGCGCTTGCCGTCGTCCTCGGGCTCCGGGCGCGGGCGCCGCTTCACGGGCTTGGCCAGCTCGATCTCATCGGCGTGGCGGTGGATCACCGCCTGCACCCGCTCCTCCGCCTCCTCCACCAGCTCGGCCGGCTCGAGGATCCGGGCGCGCGGCCCCAGGCCGAGCACCCACGAGATCAGCTGGCGGGGGTCGCCGTAGGGGGTCTCGAACACGAAGTCGTCCCCGTCCTCCTCGATCGTGCCGACGTCGGGACCCAGATGGCGGCGCACCAGCCACTCGATCCGGTCGGACAGCCAGATCCGCGCCACGCCCTGGCGCTCGCCCAGCTGCCAGTCGGCGCGGGTGGCGTAGGAGCGCGGGTCGAAGTCCTCGGGGCGCTGGAAGTCGTGCTCGGCCTTCGAGCTGTAGCCCACCTTGCCGCGGATCCGCGAGAGCCGGAACACCCGCACGGCGTCGCGCTCGTGGGAGTGGCCGACCAGGTAGAACTGGCCGCCGCGGAACAGCAGGTGGTAGGGGTCCACCTTGCGCTTCTCCTCGGCGTCGCGGCCCATCGTGTAGTACTCGAACAGCACGGTCTTGCGGCGGAAGATCGCGGTCTCGATCTTCGACAGGCGCTGCGACAGCTCGCGACCGCCGGGGCTGGCGGTCATGGCCAGGCGCACCGACTGCTGCTCGGGCGCCGACAGGGGCGATGGCTTGCCCCACGAGAGCTGCTGCAGCGCAAGCCTCAGCGGCTCCGCGTAGGCGAACTCCCCGTCCAGGAGGGTGAGCGAGGTGCGCAGCGCGCCCAGCTCATCGTCGGAGAACTCGATCGAGGGGAGGTAGAAGTTCTCCGGCGGGAGCGTGTAGGTCTCCGCCTCGTAGCTGCCCTCGCTCTGCTTCTCCACCTTCAGCTCGATTCCCAGCGACGACAGCTCGGCGCGGTCGGCGTAGAAGCGCCGGTTGAACGCCTCGTCGCTCGTCATCTGGGCGTAGCCCTCCACGTCCTGGCGGATCTCGAGCGCCGACACCGGTCGCCTCTCGGCCATGAGGAACGAGATCAGCGACAGCTGGCGGATCAGCTTTTCGGTGTCCTTCGCCATGGACGAGGCAGGATAAGGGCCGGAAACCTGAGCCGTCCCCGCCAGTGACGGACGGGAGCCCGCTATTTGCGGGGTGCCGGACCGGCGGCTAGGCCGCTCGCCGCGTGGCGAAGTAGGCCGAGCCCGACAGGGCGCGGTCGAACGCCGACCAGGCGGCGCCGTCGGCCAGGCTCTTCTCGATCCGGTCGAAGCTGCCCAGCGTGCCGCCGAGGTTGTCGATGAAGTGCACCAGGGTGGCCTCGCGCGTGCAGGGGGTCACGGGGCTGCCGTGCTCGAGCTTGCCGTGGTGGCTGAGGATGATGTGGAGCACCGACTGGGCGATGTCGGGCGGGAAGCCGGCGATCGCGTCGATCTCGCGGTGCACGCGGTAGTAGCCGAGCGGGATCTCGCCCTGGAGCTTGCCGGCGTCGGACAGCTCGATGGCGCCGCCGGTCTGCTCGTAGGCCTCGACCTTGCCGATGTCGTGCAGCAGCCCGCCGGCGACGGCCACGTCACGATCGATGCCGGGGAAGGTGGCGGCCATCGCGCTCACGCCCTGCGCCACCGAGAGCGAGTGCTCCAGCAGCCCGTGGCGGTATGCCTGGTGGTAGACCTTCGCGGCCGGCGCCACGCGCCAGCGCTCGCCAGTCTCGCTGCCCTCGCCCAGCAGCCGCTCGAGCAGCTCGCGCAGGTGCGGCTGCTGGACCGTGGCGATCAGCTCCTCGAGGTCGGCGCACATCTGGTCGAACGGGATCGGCGGCGCCTCCAGCAGGTCGGCCTGGTCGTACTCGGCGGGATCGGCGCCGGTGAGCCCGCGCACGGTGATGCAGGCTCCGTAGCGCGAGTCGTCGGCGAACCGGCCCGCCACGCGCACGGCGGTGCCGGGCACCGCCAGATCCGCGATCTCCTCCACGGAGTCCCAGGCCACGGCCTCGACGGCGCCGGTCACGTCACCGAGCTGGAGCTTGAGGAACGGCTCGCCGTTCTTCTTCTCCCGCCGTGTGACCGAGCGCACCTCGAACACCGATTCCACGGGCTGGCCGTCCGCCAGATCGCGGACGAACTGCCTGGTGGTGGTCAGCTGTGGCTGGTCCATGGGGTTCACGAAGGTAGAGGGAGTCGCGGACGGGATACGGTCCCTGACATGGGTGTTCTCGTGGCCGGCGGAACTGGTGCCTTGGGCGAGGCTGTGGTGCGCGAACTGCTCGACGCGGGCAGTGCGGTGAGCGTCGCGGATCGCAAGGGCGAGGCCCCCGAAGGAGCCGCCTCGCTCACGGTCGACCTGCTCGATACGGCCGCGGCCGCCGACGCCGTGGCGGCGGTCGACGACCTCGAGGCGGTCGTGAACCTGGTGGGCGGTTTCGCGATGGGGCCCAAGGTCGAGGACGCGGAGCTCGACGAGTTCCAGCGGATGCTCACGCTGAACCTGGTGCCCGCCTTCAACCTCGCGCGCGCGGCGATGCCGGTGATGGCGAAGCGGGGCAAGGGCGGGTTCGTCTGCGTGTCGGCGCGGGCCGCGCTGCAGCCGTTTTCCGGCGCGGCCGGCTACATCACCGCCAAGGCGGCCGTGCTCGCGTTCGTCAAGGTGCTGGACGCCGAGTACGCCGGCGCGGGGGTGCGCAGCAACGCCGTGCTGCCCAGCGTGATCGACACGCCCGCCAACCGCGAGTCGATGCCCGGCTCGGACTGGTCGAAGTGGGTGCCGCCGGAGCAGATCGCGCGGGTGATCAGGTTCCTGATCTCCGACGACGCCGCGCCCACGAGCGGCGCGGCCGTACCGGTGTACGGCCGCGCCTGAACGCTTCGTCGATCGCTACGGCGCGATCTGCTCGCAGGCCGTGATCGCCCGCTCTCGCCCCGCGTTGCCCTCGGGGAGGGTGTCCTCGACGATGATCTTGCAGGCATCCTCGGAGGCCTTGCGCGCGTCGTCGGCGTCACCGGTGCCGGCTTCCTCGCACACCTCGCGGATCTTCTCCTTGGCCTCGTCGGAGGTCGACGGGTTGCTGTCCGCCTGCTTCTTGCAGGTCTCGATCGCCTGCTTCACGCGCGGATCGTCGGCGTCGAGCTTCGCGCCGCCGTCGTCCTCCGAGGTCTGATCCGCCTCGGTCACCGCGGGAACGTCGGTCGAGCCCGAGCCGTTACCGCCGCCATCGTCATCGTCGTCGCCGCAGCCGGCCACCACGAATCCCAGCACCATCAGCGCCGCGAACAGCAGCGCGAGCCGTTTGGCCATGTTTCCCTTCCCCTCTTCTTGTCGGTCATCCGGACCTGGATTGGTGCCCGCCACCGTAATAGGCGAGGGCGGCGCGGCCAAGCTCCTTGGTGGTGCCGCCGTTCTGGATCGCGCTGATAGGCGCCCCCACGAACGGGATGAGGCGGCCGGCGCCGCGCCTGACCATGCGCTTGACGGCGTACTTCATGAGCCGCTCGCTGATCCTGCGGTGCCGGTCCTTGGTGAGCTGGCGGTCCAGCACTGAGGCGGCCATGCTCTTCCCGATGCCGTCGAGCGAGGCGCGCGCCTCGGCGGGGGTTTCGTAGACCCCCACCAGGGCGAGCAGCTCGGCCGGGCGCATGGGGTGGCGAGGATCGAATCCGTAGGCGGCGGCGATGTAGTAGACCATCCGCGCCTGGATCCAGCCGAGCCCGGCGAGGTTGAACGCGCTGGTCACGATCCCGCCCAGCCCGAACGCGAGCCCTTCCACGCGCGCGAGCCGCACGTGCTTCTTGTAGGCGACCTTCGCCAGGGACTCCGGGGTGTGGCCCGCTCCGGCGATGCGCACCCACTCCTCCGCGGGCCCGGCGAACCGCTCCGCGGCCGCCAGCGCGATCAGCTCGGGCGAGCGCTCGGGCTGTGCCTTGAGCTGTTCCCAGAGGGAGTCGGGCAGCCCGCCGATCGGGGCGATTTCCATGCCGGCTTCCACGGGGCGAACGATAGGTGGCCTACGAGGGCGTCAACTTCAACCCGCCCCGCCCCCCGTCGCCTCGAGCGCGCGGCGGGTGCGCGGCACCCACCAATCGAGCTCCTGCCTGGGCCCACGCCCGCTCGCCCGGATCGGGGTGGATCCGCAGCGAGTGGCCGAATATCCAGCCGTACTGCACGAGGCCCGAGAGCATGCCCAGCTCGATCTCGTCCGCGTCAAGAAGCTCCCCCTCCGCGGCATGGAAGTCCGCCTCGAGCTCGTCGTGCGTGGCGTCGATCCGCCAGGCGTCGTGGCAGAGAAACCAGGCGAACTCCACCGTGGGCGTCCCCCCGGTGGCCAGGTCCCAGTCGAGCAACACGACCCGGTCCTCGGTGAGCCCGAGGTTGTCGTCGCGCAGGTCGCCGTGCAGCAGCGTGAGCGGGCCCGCCCGCTCCAGGGCGGCGACCAGCGCGGACGGGTCCCGCACCGCTCGCATCAGCTCCCCGGCCACGTCCTCGCGGCACGGAGTCCGCGAACGCGTCCCAGGCCGCGTCCAGCTGCTTGGGCAGGAGATCGGGCGCCGCCCGCTCGGATTCGGCCACCCGCAGCGACGCCATGCCCAGCCGGTCGCCCAGGCCGGCCGCGCCGTCGGGCACGTCGTCCGAGAACGCGGCGTGCATCGCCGCCGCGGCGTCGAGGATGCGCCGGCCCTCCGAGCGCGAGAGCCGGCGGTCCTCGCCGAGGAAGGTGGCCGAGAGGTCTCGCATGACCACCCACCAGCCGTCGCCATCGGCGATCACGGACTCGATGCCGTGGTCGAGCCCGGCCGGCATCCGCTCGAACGCCCCGGCCTCCCACAGCAAGCGCCGTGCGGCCGCGGTCACGGGTGACCCGGCCGAGCCAGTCCGCACCGGGACCGACCCGCTTGGCGATGAGACGGGTGCCGTCGCCCAGCACCACGCGCTCGAGCGCGGCGCCGGAGTTGCCGGCGTGCTCGAGCGGCTCCCGCCGCGCTCCCGGGCCGAGGCGCGCCAGCACCTCGGCGGGAATCTGCGCGTCCTCGGCCGGGCTGCTCCGGGGCCGGGCCGCGTAGCTGTTCAGGGAGGAGATCTCCTCGCCCTCCCGGCGCACGTACCAGCGGCGGCGGTCCGGGCCCTCGGGCCCGCGCCACTCGAAGGTGATCGCCGCGCCGGACTCCCATTCGCGCGCATCCCAGTGGACCACCTCGCCGGGCCCCGGGCCGGAGAGGTGCGCCACGATCTCCTCGCGGCCTCGCACGCGCAGGCGCCCGCGCTCGTTGCTCGTGTCGAGCACGGCGTCCGCGGCCATGAGCGCGCCGAGCGGGGTGAAGTCGCCGGTGCTCACCGCCTTCCGGAGCTCAGGCGCGAGCGCGCACGTGGGGCAGGTCGGGCAGCTGGAAGCGGCGCCGGTACTCGCCCGGCGTCAGTCCCGTGACGCGCTTGAACAGGCGGCGGAACGAGGCCGCGTCCTCGTAGCCCACCGCCCAGCTGATCTCCTCGATCGGGGCGCCGCCGGTCTCTAGGGCGTGCTTGGCCCGCTCGATCCTGATCCGCTGGACGTAGGAGATCGTCGTCTCACCCGTCGCCGCCTTGAAGCGGCGCTTGAACGTGCGCGAGGTGAGCCCCGAGCGGCGCACCATCTCGGCCACGGGCGCCGCGACCGCGTAGTTGTCCGCGATCCAGCGCTGGGCGGCGAGCACGACGGCGTCCCCGTGATCGGTGCTCGGATCGAAGACCTGGAAGGCGGCCTGGCCGCCTCGATGCCACTGGAGCAGGTGGAAGCGCGCGAGGGCCTGGGCGCTGGCCGGTCCGACGTGGCGGGCGATCAGGTAGAGAGCGAGGTCGTGCCAGGCGGTCGCGGCGCCAGAACGTGACGAGCCGGCCACCGTCGCCCGAGACCACCAGTACCTCGTCGAGGCGCAGCACGACGTCGGGGTGGCGCTCGCGGAAATAGGCCTCGGTCACCCAGTGGATCGTCGCCTCGTGTCCGTCGAGGAGGCCGGTCTCCGCGGTCAGCATCGCGCCGGAGCAGCTCGTGCACACGGTCGCGCCGCGCTCGTGCATCGCCCGGATCCAGGCGACCATGGCCGGATAGCGCCCGGGCACCCAGTCGGCCTCCTCGTCGATCGCCACCGACGGCACGATCACGACGTCCGTGCGATCGATCTCGCCGATCGCCCGTCTGGGCGCTGATCGTCAGACCGCTCGGGCCCTCGATCGGCCCGGCGCGCTCGCCCACGATCTCGACCTCGAACGGGTCGCCGGGCTCCCGGTCGCGATCCTCGGGGGCGGCCATCGAGCCGGCGGCCTTGAGCGTCTCGAACAGGCCGCTAACCGGTGAGACCATCGCGTCGGGCGTGGCCACGATGCTCACGCGGATGGGAGTGCCCGTGGCGTAGATCGACTTCTCCTTTGGCACAAATGGACCGGGCCTGATCACTATCCCACTGTTCAGGCGAGCCGGCCAGGCGCATGCTCGGAGGGTCCCACCGAACCTGACCGAGAGGAGCACCCGATGACGACCACGATCGACCTCAACGAGCAGAAGCTGGAGGCGTTCGTCGAGCGCGCCTTCACCGACCTGGCGGCCTGTTACGGCGGAGTGATGGTGACCCTGGGGGACAGGCTTGGGCTCTACCGCTCCCTGGCGGGTGCGGGCCCGCTCACGTCGGCCGAGCTGGCCGAGCGCGCGGGCTGCGCCGAGCGCTACGTGCGCGAGTGGCTTGGGAGTCAGGTCGCGGCCGACTACGTCGAGTACGACCCGGCCGCCCAGACCTACGAGCTGCCGGCCGAGCACGCCGCCGTGCTCGCGGACCCCGACAGCCCGGCGCTGCTCACCCCCGCGTTCAACGTGCCGGCATCGATGTGGAGCGACGAGGAGCAGGCCGTCCACGCGTTCCAGACCGGCGAGGGCGTGCCGTGGGGAGCCCACGCCGAGCGCCTCTTCTGCGGTGTCGCGGCCTTCTACCGGAACGCCTACGGGGCGTCCCTGGTGCCGCAGTGGCTTCCCGCCCTCGACGGGGTCGTGGAGCGCCTGGAGCGCGGGGCGAAGGTCGCCGACATCGGCTGCGGCCACGGCCACTCGAGCGTGCTGATGGCGGAGGCGTTCCCGAACTCGACCTTCTTCGGGTTCGATTCGCATGAGGCCTCGATCGCGGCTGCGAACGAGAACGCGGCGGCGGCCGGTGTCTCTGACCGGGTGAGCTTCTCGGTCGGTACGGCCGGCGACCACGGCGAGCGGGGCTTCGACCTGATCTGCTTCTTCGACTGCCTGCACGACATGGGCGACCCCGTCGGGGCGGCGCGGCACGCACGCGAGGCGCTCGCCGAGGGTGGCACGGTGATGCTGGTCGAGCCGAACGCGGCGGATCGCGTCGAGGACAACGAGGGGCCGATCAGCCGCCTCTACTACTCGGCGTCGACCACCCTCTGCTGCGCGCACGCGCGGTCCGAGGGCGGCGAGGACGTGCTCGGGGCCCAGGCGGGCGAGGCCCGGCTGGCCGAGGTCTTCGCCGAGGCGGGCTTCACCCACTGGCGCGTCGCCGAGCAGACCCCGTTCAACCTGATCCTGGAGGCGCGGGCGCTGAGAGCGCCCCGCCGCCTGAGCTTCAGTGGACCAGCGCCTTGAGGCCGATCAGGAACGCCCCGATGAGCGCGACGGCGGTTGCCTGGCCGAGGGCCCCTAGCGTTCCCACGCCGGCGAGGCGGGCGGCGCAGAAGCCGTAGAAGCCAATGAGCGCCAGGCCGGACCACTTGGCGACCTCGAAGGCCGTCTCGACCTCCATCGCCCCTGCAACCGAAAGCAGGAAGAAGACGGCGGGGAAGCATGAGCCCGAAGGCCACCGCTCCGACGTCCGTCGTGATCTCGCGCATGCCCGCGCGGTCGACGCGATGCCGGGTGCGAACCTCGGTCCCGACGATTTCGCTGTAGATCTCGGCGAGTCCGACGGCGATCGCGGTGCCGAGGAGCGTGGAGACCATCACGGCCGGGCGGGGGTGCTGGTACTCCAAGGCGACGACCAGCGCGAGCCCGATGATCGTGCCGTAGATGACGCGCGAGACCTGGTTCGACCCGAGGTGACGCTGGACGAAGCGCAGCATCGGCGAAGTATCGCTGCGGATGGCGACGTCGCCGGTTCGGTCCAGGCCGCCTGGATGGCGAGGGCCGGAATCGAACCGGCGACACCACGATTTTCAGTCGTGTGCTCTACCAACTGAGCTACCTCGCCAAGCCCGGGCATGGTAGCCGCGTTGCGGCGGCCGGCTAGGGCGCGGTGTCGGCGCCCGCGGCCCGCAGCGAGTCGTTCACGAATGGGGTGCATCCGCCGCGGGCGTCGCGCAGCGACGTGCCCTTGCCGAACACCTCACCGGCCCCGCGCAGCAGCGAGCAGGTCACGCGCTCGCCCATCGTGTGCGAGACGTTGAAGAAGTAATTGTCGTTGTCGATCGGCGAGACCTCGTCGCCGCGCTGGTTGAAGAAGCTGCGCCGGATCGGCTCGGGGTAGGCCTGGTAGGGGGCGATCAGGTAGCCGAGCTGGTCCTGGGCCAGGCCGGCCGTCATGTGGCCGCGGACCTTCACCCGGTCCGCCACCTCGAGCGCGATCTGCGGGTACGCCTCGCCGGGGATCGAGGACAGCAGCACGTCGCCGATGCGGGCGCTGGCGGTCACGGTGCCGAGCACGGAGCCCGTGAGCCACGGCGGCGACAGCGACCGGTTGAGCGGAGCCCCCGCGGGACCGCCCACGGCGTTGAGGCCGAGGATCAGGCCGTTGGTGGCCACGTCCTGGATCAGGTACGACCGCGCGGCCACCGTGGGGGGTCCCATCAGCGGCTTCGCGGCGATCGCGGCGTCCTCGGCTCGCTCGATCACCCGCTCGGCGTACGAGCGGATGCTGCAGAGGTCGCGGTTCGGCCCGGCGGGAGGCACCGGGGCGGTGTCGCAGCCGCGGTCGGCCGGCTGGGTGCGCCCGAGGGTGCCGACCACGGTGGCCGACTCGCCGCCGAACACCTCCCGCAGCAGCGGGTTCGCCGCCTGCACCCAGTCGCCGGAGACCTTCTTGTTGCCCGAGCCCAGCACCGTCGCGTGGGCGGAGAAGTTGAGCAGCGTGGCGAGCGGCCTGCCGGACGCGCTGCGCGCCTGCAGCACCCGGACGTCGGAGTCCACCACCTTGTTGGCGGCGTCGTAGTCGAACTGGTTGGAGAGCAGGTCGCGCCCGGGCGCGGTGCCGTAGTAGAGGATCCCGGGGCGCATCGAGCGGTGGGCGTCGACGATCGCCTCGACGGTCCGGTCGAAGATGTACTTGCGGTAGGCGAAGGGCATGCCGCCCCAGACCCCGATCGCGTCGACCCCCGAGTGGCTGTGGTCGGACTGCACCACCACCTGGCTCGCCTTCAGCGCGCCGCCGGTCCGCCGTTCCACCTCCTTGCGCATGTCCACGATCCCCAGCGGCCCGTCCTTGGTGGCGGTGAACCAGCCCTGCAGCTCCATGTCGGCCACGGCCAGCGACGAGCGGCCGTCGGAGACCGCGAATGCGGTCACGGCCGCGCCCCGGCCGAGGATGCCGTCCGCCGGCCGCGAGCCGGTGACCGGGTTCGCGCCGAAGCCGTAGCCGCCGAGGAACACGTCACCGCCGTCGAACTTGCCGTTCGCCGATGGGTTGATCGAGCGCGCGGCGATCCCGGCGCGGTAGCCGCCGCCCGCCCCGCCGGGCTGGGCGCCCTTCAGGCAGCGGCGCAGGCTGCGCCGCAATGACCGGCCCTGGGCGTTGTAGCGCACGGTCTTGCCCTTGCCGACGTCGCGGGCCCTGCGCCGCCCGTCGTAGAGCGCGAACACCTGGATCCTGGACGCCCCGCAGCTGCGCTCGGCCGACCGGATCACCCGGCGGCCCCGCACGAGCAGCCGCAGCAGCAGCGTGCGCCTGGTGCCCCTGCGCACGCGCAGCGTGCGGCGCCTGGTGAGGCGAACCACCCGCCGCTTGCCCCCCGGGAAGGTCACGACCCTGCCGCCGAGGCGCACGAAGCCGCGCTTTCGGGCCGAGATCCGCACCCGGACCTTGCTGCTGTGGCCCACGGCGGCCTGGGAGCGGGACACCACCTCCACGCGCACGGGCGGCTCCGCGGCGGCAGCGGCGCCCGGGGCCGCGCACGCGGCCACCACCAAGAGCACTGACGCACCGGCGAGCCTCCTCCTCACCCGCCGGATTCTGACAACGCTCGTTACCCTGCGCGCCAATGGCCCCCCTCCTGCGTCTCACCCCTGTCCTGGCAGCCCTCGCGATCGCCGGTTGCGGCGGCGACGAAAGCGATTCCGGCGCCGGACCGCTGGACAACGCGCTCGGCTATCTGCCCGAGAGCGCGCCGCTGGTGGTCGCGATCGACACCGATGTGGAGGGAAGCCAGATCAAGTCGATCGGCAAGCTGCTCGACAAGTTCCCCTTCGCGAGCCAGGTGGAGCGCCAGCTCCAGCAGCGGCTCGAGAGCGGCGACATCGACTACGAGAACGACCTCAAGCCGCTGCTCGGCAACGAGTTCGTGGTGGGCGCCACCGATGCTCAGGCGGTCGTCAACCGCGGCGACGGCAACGACGAGTTCATCGGCGCCGTCCAGGTGAAGGACAAGGGCAAGCTCGAGGACGCGATCGAGAAGGAGGGGGCCGAAGGAGAAGGGCGACACGGCCGGCGCCAAGGTCTACGAGGACGACGACGGCGACGCCTTCGCGATCGAGGACGACGTGCTGGTGGTGGCCAACACCGCGCGAGCAGCTCGACGACGCGCTCGAGCAGCGCGACGCCGACGACCGGCTGACCGAGGAGACCTTCGACGAGGGCACCGAGGGGCTGCCCAAGGACGCGCTCATCCGTGTCTACGGCGACCTCCAGAAGCTGCTCGCCTCCGATCCCGACACCGCGGACGCCCGCAAGGTGAAGTGGGTGGACGCCCTGCGCACCCTCGGCGCCACGGCCTCGTTCACGGCCGACGAGGTGGCCGTGGGATTCAGGCTCGGCACGGACGGGGGCGAGCTGTCCGACGAGGACCTGCCCATGGCCACCGGCGACGAGAGCCCGTCGGTGCTCGACCTGCCGAACGAGATCGGCGTGGGGCTGCGCGACCCGGCGCAGGTGTTCAGCTTCGGCGAGAGCGCCGCGCAGGCCGTGAACCCGCGGGGCTACTCGGACTACCAGACCGCCAAGGCCACGATCGAGCGGCGCCTGGGCATCGACATCGACGATGACCTGATCGGCCAGCTGGAGGGGGATGCGTCCCTGTCGATCTCGACCCAGGGCGCCGTGGCCGCGCGGATCCAGCTCGCGGACGAGGCGGCGTTCAAGCGCACGCTCTCGAAGCTCGAGAAGGAGCTGCCGGAGATCCTCAGCGGGTCGAGCGGCTCCACCACCCGCCTGACGAAGGCGGGCGACTTCTCCGTGCTGCGCAGCTCGGACGGCGACACGGTCGCCTACGCCGTGGTGGACGGGTCACTGGTGATCTCGAACAGACTGGCCCGCGCGCAGCAGGTGGCGCGCCAGGAGCCCGAGCCCGTGGCGGGCGCGAAGGGCGCCCTGGCCATGAAGGCCGACGCCCAGCAGCTGTTCCTGCAGGCGCTGCGCAGCCAGGGCACCGCGCTGCCCGGCGGCGGGATCGGTCAGGCGCTGGGCGGTCAGCTGATTGCCGGGCCGCTGGACGAGCTGACCGGCTCGGCCACGACCTCCAAGGACGGCATCACCGGCCGGCTGCGGCTGACCTTCGACGACTGAA
>CAVXGW010000013.1:0-115462 GCA_963761505.1 uncultured Thermoleophilaceae bacterium | reverse complement strand
GCGCTCCCGCGCACCTCGCTGCTGGCCGTGCGCCTCGAGACCGGGCGCACCCATCAGATCCGCGCGCACCTCGCCGCGATCGGCCATCCGATCTGCGGCGACGCCCGATATGGAGGCTCTCGATGCGGTTCCCGGCTCGGCCTTGCACGCCAGTTTCTGCATTCGGCGCGGCTCATGTTTAGTCATCCGGCGACGGGGGCAGAAGTCGACTGCGAGTCCAAACCACCCGCTGATCTGTCTCGTTCACTCGAGGTGGCACGGCGGGAGCCAGTCTCCGGAGGGCCAGACGGGGACTGAGATTAGGAAAGGGCGTCTTCTTCGGAAGGCGCCCTTTCTGTTTTCAGCCTCTGGCCGCAACAAATCCGCAAGGTTCCCCGCTCCCCGGCGTTTCAGCAGTAGTCGGGCCGGTCCTCCCTTCCCCTACCTCCGGTGGTCCGGTCCTTCAGAAGCACGTGGCGGGGCGGCCGGGATCGGCCGCCCCGCTTCGCTTCTGAACCGTGCCCCGCTCCTGAGGCCCGAGGCCCGAGGCCCGAGGCCTGGTTATCCTTCCCGCCAAGTCAACTACCCCCACGGGACCGCTGCGGCCCTGCTCGGACGAAAGGTCCGGGTCCGCAGGCCGGCCGCGGGGCGCAACGCAAATCAACCCAAAGGGAGCACCCACGTGGCTCAGGTAACACTCAGAGAGCTGCTGGAGGCCGGTGTGCACTTCGGCCACCAGACGCGCCGCTGGAACCCCAAGATGCGCAGGTTCATCTTCGGGGAGCGCAGCGGAATCCACATCATCGACCTCCAGCGCACCGAGAAGCTGCTCGCGCAGGCGCAGGAGTTCGCCTCCAGTGTCGCCGGCCGCGGCGGCACCGTGCTGTTCGTCGGCACCAAGAAGCAGGCTCGGGACACGATCGCCGAGGCCGCCGAGGCCGCCGGGATGCCGTATATCCACCAGCGCTGGCTGGGCGGGCTGCTCACGAACTTCCAGACGGTCTCCAAGCGCATCAAGCGCCTCCAGGAGCTGACCGACTGGACCGAGAACGGGACGCTCGAGCTGCTGCCGACCCGCGAGCGGATCGCGGCCGAGAAGGAGCGCGACAAGCTCGAGTACAACCTCGGCGGCGTGCGCAACATGCAGCGGGTGCCCGACGCGGTCTTCGTGGTCGACCTCAAGACCGAGGCCATAGCCGTCCGTGAGGCCGAGCGCCTGCGGATCCCGATCATCGGGCTGGTGGACACCAACTGCGACCCGGACCCGGTGACCTACGTGATCCCCGGCAACGACGACGCGATCCGCTCATGCAAGCTCGTGATCGAGGCGATCTCCGGCGAGGTGGCCGAGCAGCACGAGCGGTTCCGCGCGGAGGAGGAGGCCGCTCGCCGCGAGCGCGAGGAGCAGGAGCGCAAGGAGGCCGAGGAACAGGCGCGCAAGGACGCTGAGGAGCAGGCGCGCAAGGACGCGGAGAAGCAGGCGCGCAAGGAGGCCGAGGAGTCCGGCGAGGTCAAGCCCCCGCCGCCGCCGCCGCCGGCCGAGCCCGCCCCCACCGGCGCCGAGCAGCGAACCTTCGATCCGAACGAGGAGGGCTAGGTGTCCGGGGAGATCTCCGCCTCGGCCGTCAAGGAGCTCCGCGAGCGCACCGGCGCGGGGATCATGGACGCCAAGGGCGCGCTTCAGGAGACCGACGGCGACATGGACAAGGCCATGGAGCTGCTGCGAGTGAAGGGGCAGGCCAAGGCCGCCAAGCGCGGCGAGCGCGCCGCGAGCGAGGGCCTGGTGCACAGCTACGTGCACCACAACGGCAAGGTCGGCGCGATGGTCGAGGTGAACTGCGAGACCGACTTCGTGGCCCGCAACGACGACTTCGTCGAGTTCGCGCGCGAGGTCGCCTCGCACGTGGCGGCCGCCGGGCCGATGTACGTCTCAGAGGAGGACGTGCCGGAGGACACGCGCGAGGCCGAGATGCGGGTGTTCCGCGAGCAGGCGGCCGGCGAGGGCAAGCCCGAGGAGGTGCAGCAGAAGATCGCCGAGGGCCGGATGAAGAAGTGGCTCGAGGAGAACGTGCTGCTGAACCAGGGCCACGTGAACGCCGACAAGCACGACAATCAGACGATCGAGCAGCTGCGTGCCGCGCTCTCGGCCAGCACCGGCGAGAACGTGGTGGTGCGCCGGTTCGCGCGCTTCCAGATCGGCGAGTAGGACCGTGCCGGAGGCGAAGTTCCGCCGGATCCTGCTGAAGCTCTCGGGCGAGGCCCTGATGGGCGACCTGGAGTACGGGGCCGACCCTGCGCGCATCGCCGACATCGCGGGGCAGATCAAGCACGTGGGGGAGCGCGAGGTGGAGATCGCCGTGGTGGTGGGCGGCGGCAACATCTACCGCGGGCTCTCCGGCGCCGCGGCCGGCATGGATCGGGCGACCGGCGACTACATGGGCATGCTGGCCACCGTGCTCAACGCACTCGCGCTGCAGGATGCGCTGGAGAAGATCGGCGCCGTGACGCGCGTGTTGTCCGCGATCGAGATCTCCGAGGTCGCCGAGCCGTATATCCGCCGCCGGGCGATGCGCCACCTCGAGCGCGGCCGGATCGTGATCTTCGCCGCCGGCACGGGCAACCCGTTCTTCACCACGGACACCGCGGCGGCGCTGCGCGCGCTGGAGATCCACGCCGAGGCGATCCTGATGGCGAAGAACGGGGTCGAGGGCGTCTACACCGCCGACCCCCGGACGGTGCCCGACGCGAAGTTCATCGAGTCGATCACCCACCGCGAGGCGATCGAGCAGCAGCTGGCCGTGATGGACGTCACGGCACTGTCGCTCTGCATGGACAACGGGCTGCCCATCCACGTCTTCAACATGGACGACGAGAGCAACATAGACCGAATAGTCTGCGGCGAGCGAGTGGGGACGGTGGTTGCGACAGGTGGATGAGGAGCTCTACAAGGAGCTGATGGCCGACGCCGGCGAGCGGATGACGAAGTCCGTCGAGGCCACCCGCACGGAGTTCGCCACGGTCCGCACCGGGCGCGCGTCCCCCCACCTGCTCGATCGCGTGAACGTGGACTACTACGGCGCGGTCACCCCGCTGAAGCAGCTCGCCAACGTCTCGGCGTCCGAGGCGCGGCTGCTCACGATCACCCCCTACGACAAGTCCTCGATCAAGCAGATCGAGAAGGCGATCCTGGAGTCCGACGTGGGGCTGACCCCCTCCAACGACGGCAACCTGATCCGCCTCACGATCCCGGAGCTGACCGAGGAGCGGCGCAGGGAGCTCGTGAAGGTGGTGCACGGCATCGCCGAGGACGGGAGGGTCGGCGTGCGCAACGTCCGCCGGGACGTGATCCACGACCTGCGCGAGTTCAAGAAGGACGGTGACCTGGGCGCCGACGACGAGCACAGGGCCGAGTCCGAGCTGCAGAAGCTGACCGACGATCGCGTGGGCGAGATCGACAGCCTGCTGGCGGGCAAGGAGGACGAGATCATGGGGGAGATCGAGTAACCCCCGGTGTGACCGGCCCGGACGCGCCGAAGTACGTCGCGATCATCACGGACGGCAACGGGCGCTGGGCACAGGCGCGAGGGCTCGATCCGATCGAGGGCCACCGTGCCGGCGCCGACGTGGTGAAGGAGCGCCTGCGCGACGCGGCGCGCCTCGGGATCGAGGAGCTCACCGTGTTCTCGTTCTCCACCGAGAACTGGACCCGCCCGGAGGCCGAGGTGTCGGGGCTGATGGCGATGTTCGGCGAGCGGATCGACCGCGAGACGCCCGAGCTGCACGACGAGGGCGTTCGGATGCGCTTCATCGGCCGCCGCGACGGCGTTCCGGCCGAGCTTGCCGAGAAGATGGACTGGGCCGAGGGCGTGACCCGCGACAACACCCGGATCACGCTCTTCGTGGCGTTCAACTACGGGGGTAGGGCCGAGATCGTGGACGCAGCACGGACGTTCGAGGGCCACACCGAGGACGAGTTCGCCCGGCACCTGTACGCACCCGAGATGCACGACCCCGATCTGCTCATCCGAACCAGCGGCGAGCAGCGCATCTCCAACTACCTGCTCTGGCAGTGCGCCTACTCGGAGTTCGTGTTCCGCGACGAGCTGTGGCCCGACTTCTCCCGGGAGGCGTTCGAGGAAGCGCTGGAGGAGTTCCGCTCCCGCCGACGCCGCTTCGGCGCCCGCTGACGATGTCGTCCGACCTGCGCGCCCGGATCCTCGTGGCCATCCCGGCCGCGGTCTTCGCGATCTTCATCGTGGTCAGCGGAGGCGAGGTGTTCGCCGGCGGCCTGGTGCTGCTCGGCGTCGTGGCCCTGCACGAGCTCTACTCGCTCATGCGGCGAGCACGACCGATCGACCTCGCGGGATACATCGCGATCGTCGCGATCATCGCTGCTCGCGCTCTACGAGCAGCCGGCCGACGTGCTGATCGCGTTCGTGGCCTCGTTCCCGCTGGTGTTCCTGCTGGCACTCACGCGCACCCGGCTGCAGCAACATCGCATGGGGGATCTCCGCGACGATCTTCGGGATTCGTCTACCTCGGCCTGCCCCTTGCCCATGCGATTTTCCTGCGCGAGCTCCCGCACGGCGACGGCCTGCTGATCGACGTGCTGGTGGCCACGTTCATCGGCGACACGGGGGCGTACCTGGTCGGCCGGACCTGGGGGAGGCACAAGCTGGCGCCGGACATCTCTCCCAACAAGACCGTGGAGGGTCTGATGGGCGGGATCCTCTGCGCGACGATCGCCTTCTGGTGCGCGGGCCTCTACCAGGACTGGCTGAGCGGCCCGGATGCCCTGCTGATCGGCTTCCTCGTGGCGATCACGGCGCCGGTGGGGGATCTGTTCGAGTCGGTGATCAAGCGCGATCTCGAGGTGAAGGACACCGGCCGCTTCTTCGGCGTCCACGGCGGGGTGCTGGACCGGCTCGACGCGGTCCTCTTCACGGTCGTGGTGGGCTATTACGCCAGCGTGACGCTGGGCTACACCTAGAACCGGCTCGGGCCGCCGAACATCTCGGAGGTCTGCGCCGCGATGTGCAGGTCGCCCTCGATCCCGAAACGGTCGGTGAAGATCAGCTCCTGCGGGTCGGCCTCGTCGGCCGCCAGGCGGGCGAAGTCCGCCACGCTCAGCCTGAACGTGACCGCGGCCGCGCCGTTGCCGCCCGGGATCGCCTCCGCGCTGTCGCCCTGCACCCGCACCGTCCAGCGGTCCGGCGGCCGCGGATCCGTTCGCGGTGTGTGAGAGCTCGTAGGCGATATCGCCCTCGAAGCCGAAGGCGAACCTCGGGTCGAACTGGCGAGCCATCCCGCTGAACAGGGCGCGCTGAGCGATCCGGTTGCCGAAGCGTTTCTCCAGCTGCTGGTCGCTGGCGCCGCGGACGAGGCGCTTGAGCAGCTCCAGGCTCTGTCGCCGCACGCGCATGCCTGGCCTCGTCGGCCAGCTCCTGCGCGCGGGCGCGCACGCCGGCGGGCCGCAGCGAGGCCCGCTCCGCGCGGGCCATCTCGGCCTCCTCGTCGATGGCGTAGGCCGCGGGCGCCGGCCGCGCCGGCTCGCGGCGCGAGAGCGCCCGCTCGATCGCCGGCGCGAGCCGCTCGGCCTTCTCGCGCTCGCGCTCCTCGCGCTCGGCCGCGAAGGCGGGCAGCACCTCGGCGCCGAACAACTCCAGCGACTCGCAGATGTGCTCGTGCCGGTTAGCGCCGGCCTGGAGCACGAACACCACCTGGTCCACGCCGACCGCCTCGTAGCGGCGCACCAGCTCCTCGATCTGCCGCGGTGTCCCGATCGCTCCGCGCAGCGAGCCGAGCCCGTGCTGCATCAGCTTCACCCCGAGTGGCGCGTCGTCGGCCTCGACGATGTCGCGCGAGAACCCCTTCAGCTCGCGGTTCTGGAGGAACTCCTCCCAGATGTTCGTCACGCCGGGGCGCTGGGTGCCCATGCCGTAGTAGTGCGCCAGGGAGTAGCCGAAGAAGTGAGCGCCGTCGATCCCGCGGTCGATCGCCTCCTGCTCGTCGGGATGGCACATCATCGGCAGCACCACGCTCACCTGCGGGTTCACCGCGAAGCCCGCCGGAACGCACTCGTCGGACTCGAGGATGGCGTAGTACTCGTCGACCCATTTGCCGGCGTCCTCCGGCTCGACGAACGAGAACGACAGGGCGCCGATGCCGTTGCGGGCAGCGAAGTGGATCGTCTCGCGGCGCGAGCACGCCACCCACAGCGGCGGATGGGGACGCTGCAGGGGCTTTGGCACGACGTTGCGGGGCGGCATGCGCGTGAACTCGGACTCCCAGCCGGCGAACGGCTCCTCCACGAACATCCGCGTGATCGCGTCGATCGCGTCCTCCCACATCTCACGCTTGCGCGCTCGCTCCACGAGGAAGCCGCCCAGCTCCGCGCCGGACGAAGATTCTCCCGTGCCGAAGTCCACGCGGCCGTCGGACACGAGGTCGAGCGTGGCGATCCGCTCGGCCACGCGCGCGGGGTGATTCACCGCCGCCGGGAGCTGGACGATGCCGTGGCCCAGCCTGATGTTCTTCGTGCGCTGGCTGGCGGCGGCGAGGAACACCTCAGGCGCCGAGGAGTGGGAGTACTCCTCCAGAAAGTGGTGCTCGACCTCCCAGACGTAGTCGAAGCCGGCGCGGTCCGCGATCTCCACCTGCTCCAGCGCGTCCTTGAACAGCTTGTGCTCGTCGCGCTCGCCCTGCCACGGACGAGGGTTCTGGTGCTCGTAGAAGATGCCGAAGCGCATGCCGTGTGACCGGGACGGTCGCGCCCGATCGTACCGTGCCTAAAGCGCCTGTCCTGGCGGGCCGATATCGACCGCAGGCATGCCAGGCCAGGAATCGACCGCCGCTCAGGGCTCGCTGAGCCGCCGCGGGATCGCGCGCGGCCTCCGCGCCGTGCCCGGGGAGGCGGAAGCGCCATCCCGTGACCTCACCGAGCGTGAGGCGCTGATGCACGTGGCTGCCGCGGTGGCGGGCATCAGCAACCTCGACGAAGTGATCGAGCTGTCCGCCGAGGCCGCGCTCGAGGCATTGGACGCCAGCTCGCTGGCGCTGAGCAAGTGGGAGCCCAAGCTCGACGCCGTGCGGGTGCTCATCAACGTCGGCGATCTGAGCCCGCTGGAGGAGCGGCTGCCGACGGACGAGATCTACCAGCTCTCGGACTTCCCGGCCGTGCGGCGCCTGATCCAGACCGGCGTTCCCTACTTCACCGCGGTCGACGACCCCGACGCCGAGCCCAAGTCCGTCGAGCTGCTGCGCAGCCTGGGCAAGGAGTCCGACATCGGTGTGCCGGTGGTCGTCGACGGCGCGGTGTGGGGCGAGCTCTGGGCCACCACGGGTCCCGGCGCGCCGCGCTTCCGGGCGTCCGACGTGCGCTTCCTCGAGGGCATCGCCGCGCAGCTCGCCGGCGTGATCGCGCGCGCCGAGCACCTCTCGGACGTCACACGGCTGGCATATGAGGACGCGCTCACCGGGCTGCCGAACAGGCGGGCATTCGAGGAACGCCTGGAGGAGGCGATCCAGCGCTGGCAGGAGCACGGCACGGAGGTGGGCCTGATGCTCTGCGATCTCGATGACCTGAAGGCCGTGAACGACTCGCGCGGGCACCACGCGGGCGACCGCGCCCTCCGCCGTGTGGGCGAGGCGCTCGTGGCCGCCGCGGCGCCCTACCCTTCCGCCCTCGTCGCGCGCCTCGCCGGCGATGAGTTCGCCGTGGTGCTCTCGGGGACGGACGCGATGGCGGTCACGGAGCTCGCGCAGACCGCCCAGAAGCTGTTGCGCAGCGACCGGGACACGCCGATCGCGATCTCGTGCGGCGCGGTCGAGGCCGGTCCGGGGCTGGAGCGCCCGCCCCAGCTGCTCCGCGCGGCCGACTCGGCCCAGTACGCGGCCAAGCGCCGCGGCGGCGGCATGGTCTGCACGGCGGAGGCGAGCGCACTGCTGGAGTTCGCCGATCAGCCCCGGCGCGGTAGGCGGCGCGGCACGGCGGACCGCCTGAACAAGGCATCCGAGCTCGTGCTGGAGCTGCTCGACGGGGAGTTGACCTCGCGGGAGACGATCGACCGGCTCGAGGTCGTCGTCGCTCATCTGGCCGAGACGCTGAACGCCGCCGCCTGGACGGTCTCCTTCGCGGAGCACGGCTCGCCGACGATCCGCTCGATCTCCACCGCGGACGACCGCGACGGACGACTGCGCGGGATCCGGCTGGGTCTGGGGGAGGAGATCCTACGAGCTGGCCGAGTTCCCGGCCACGCTCCGGCTGGTGGACGCCGGGGGTGGCTCGTTCCTGGTCGAGCGCCACGACCGCGACGCGGATCCCGCCGAGCGCGAGCTGCTCGCGGAACTGGGCTTCAGCGGCGTGCTCGGGGTCGCGACCTCAGATCCCGACGGCGTCTGGCTGATCGAGGTCTACGCCGACGGCGACACCTTCGACCTGAGGTCAGCCGATCTCAAGCTGCAGCTGCTGTCACGCGCTGCGACGGGGGGCTCCGCCGCGGCGGCCGACCGGATGAGGCAGCTGCGCAAGCGCACGTGTGCGTTGGAACTGACCGCCGCTCTGGGGTCGCGGCTGGCCGGCATGACCGACGAGCAGGAGATCGTCGAGGCGGCCGTGGAAGAGCTGTGCGGCGAGTTCGATGCCTTCTGCGCGATCGTGCGCATGACCGCGTCGAACGAGATCGTGCTCGCGGCGGTGAGCGATGAGGAGGGCGTCCGGCTGAAGGAGGGCGGTTGGCGCCAGCCCGCCAGCCTCGGGCTGATCGGCCGCGCGCTGCGCGAGCGTGAGGTGGTGCTTTCGGGCGATGTCCGCGCCGAGCCCGACTACCGCGACACCTGGGAGACGGGCGATGTCCGCGCCGAGCTGTGCGCCCCCCTGTGGGCGGGCAACCGGCTGTGGGGCGCCATCAACGTCGAGAGCCGTCACCGTGACGCCTTCGACGCCGACGACGCGCAGCTGGTGGGCATCGTGGCCGACCAGGTGAGCGCCGCGCTGCGCTCCGCCCGCCTCCTCGACGGGCTGAAGAAGGCCTAGGCGCGCTCTGCTCGTGGCGCTCGCGGGCGCCGATCCCGCCGCTGCCTAGACTCCGGCGGATGCGCAGGATCCTGATCGTCGGCTCGACCGGCTCGATCGGCACGCAGGCCCTCGACGTGGTCGAACGCAGCGAATCGCTGCAGGTCGTCGGGCTGGCCGCGCGGTCGAACTCCGAGCTGCTGCTCGAGCAGGCCGCCCGCTTCGGCGTGGAACGTCTGGCGCTGGCCGACCCCGCGGCCGCTTCGGCCGCGGGCCGCGACGTGCTCGCGGGCCCCGAGGGCCTGGTCGAGCTGATCACCGACACCGAGTGCGATCTCGTGCTCAACGCCCTGGTCGGGTCGGCGGGGCTCGGGCCGACCGTCGCGGCGCTGGGGGAGGGGATCGACCTCGCGCTGGCCAACAAGGAGAGCCTGGTGGTGGGCGGGGATCTCGTGACCACGCTCGCCGAGGCCACGGGCGCGGCGCTGCTTCCGGTGGACTCCGAGCACTCCGCGCTGTTCCAGCTCGTGGGCGCCGAGCGCCCCGGCACGGTGGATCGGCTCGTGCTCACCGCCTCCGGCGGCCCGTTCCGGGGCCGGACCGACCTGTCGGACGTGACCGTGGCGGACGCGCTGGCACATCCCACGTGGGACATGGGCGGGAAGATCACGGTCGACTCGGCGACCCTGATGAACAAGGGGCTGGAGGTGATCGAGGCCCATCACCTGTTCGGGGTCGGCTACGACCGGATCGACGTGGTGGTGCACCCGCAGTCGATCGTCCACTCCCTGGTCCACCTCAACGACGGCGCCACGCTCGCGCACCTGGGCTACCCGGACATGCGCGTGCCGATCTCCTACGCCCTGCACCACCCCGACCGCGCGGACGTGCCCGTGGAAACGCTCGACCTGGCGGCCGTCGGCAGCCTGGAGTTCGAGGCGCCGGACGAGGACACCTTCGCCTGCCTGCGCCTGGCCCGCGAGGCCGGGCTGGCGGGAGGCACTGCCCCGTGCGTCCTCAACGCCGCCAACGAGGTGGCCGTGGCGGCGTTCCTCGACGGGAGCCTGTCGTTCACGGCCATTCCCGAGGTGATCGAGCGCACGCTGGACGCGATGCCGGCGCACCCCGTGGGCCACTTCGCCGAGCTGTTCGCCGTCGACGCCGAGGCGCGTGAGCGCGCCGGCGAGGCCGCGCAGGAAGTGCCCGCATGAGCTGGGTGCTCGCGTTCGTGGGCTTCGCCCTGCTCGTGATCCTGCACGAGCTGGGCCACTTCGGCGTGGCCAAGGCGGTGGGGATGCGGGTGGAGAAGTTCTCGCTGTTCTTCCCGCCCACGCTGTTCTCGCGCAAGCGCGGTGAGACCGAGTACGCGATCGGGGCGATCCCGGCGGGCGGCTACGTGAAGATCACCGGGATGAACCCCGACGAGCACCTCCCCGAGGAGGTGCGCGACCGGGCCTACCACGCGCAACCGGTGTGGAAGCGGATCGCGGTGATCGCGGCGGGGCCGGCGGTGAACCTGGTGGTGGCGCTGATCCTGTTCTTCTGCTTCTTCGCCCTGATCGGCCCCGAGACGCCCACCACGAAGGTCGGGCCGATCGAGAAGGGCTATCCGGCGGCCAAGGTGCTGAAGGAGGGCGACAAGCTGATCTCGGTCGACGGGGTGAGGGGAGACGCCGCCAAGCTCTCGCCGCAGATCTCCGAGCACAAGTGCCTGGAGAAGCCGCCCACGAAGGGCTGCAGGGCCGCCGACCCGGCCACGCTGGTGGTGGAGCGCGACGGCCGCCGACTGGTGATCAACGCCAGGCCGATCTACGACCCGGTGGCCGAGCGCACGCGCCTGGGCTTCGGCTACGCGGCGGGCCCGCGCGACCCGCTGCCGGCGGGCGAGTCGATCACCGAGTCGTTCTCCACCTTCTGGTTCATCACGAAGCAGACCGTCTCGCTTCCGGCCCGCGTGCTCGACTCCGAGGACCGCAAGGAGATCTCGGGGATCGTGGGCTCGTACGAGGTCACCCGCCAGACGATCCTCCAGGACCTCGCCGAGGTGATCGGGATCCTGGCGATCATCTCGCTGTCGCTCGCGATCGTGAACCTGTTCCCGTTCCTGCCCCTCGACGGCGGGCACATCTTCTGGGCGATCGTCGAGAAGCTGCGTGGCCGTCCCGTTCCGCTCCAGGTGATGGAGCGCTCCGGCGTGATCGGCTTCCTGCTGGTGATCGGGCTGTTCATGATCGGCCTGACCAACGACATCGACCGCCTGTCGGGCGAGGGGTTCCAGGTCAGATAGGCTCGGCTCCGGAGGAGCGACGGAGGAGGAGCGATGGAGAGCGCAACCACGACCCGTACCCAGCGCCCTGCGGGGCTCGACGCGGGAACACTCGCGGAGGCCTTCCAGAAGACTGCGCAGGCCTACCCGGACCGGCCCGCCATCCGGACCAAGGAGGACGGCTTCACCTGCACCTGGGGGGAGTACGCCGCGAAGGTCGAGAGCGTGGCCCGCGGGCTCGCGGCGCTCGGCCTCGGCGCCGGCGACACGATCGGCCTCATGCTCACCAACCGGCCGGAGTTCCACTTCGTCGACTCCGCCGCGCTGCACCTGGGCGCCACGCCCTTCTCGATCTACAACACCTACACCGCCGAGCAGATCGACTACCTGGTCTCGGACGCCGAGAACAAGATCCTCGTGACCGAGAACTCGTTCCTCCCGATCATCAAGCAGGTCAAGGGGATCGACACGATCATCGTGGTGGACGGCGACGGATCCGGCGGGACGCTCACGCTCCAGCAGGTCGAGTCGCGCGGGGACTCCTCGTTCGACTTCGAGGGCTCGTGGAAGGCCGTCAAGCCCGACGACGTGCTCACGCTGATCTACACGTCCGGCACCACCGGGCCGCCCAAGGGCGTGCAGCTCACCCACGACAACCTGGTCGGCGCCGTCCAGGCGTTCGACGAGGTGATCCCCTTCCCCGACGACGGCCGCGTGATCTCGTGGCTGCCCTACGCCCACATCGCGGAGCGGGCGTGCAGCCACTACCTGCCGCTGATGCTCGGCTTCACCACAACCGACTGCCCCGACCCGCGTCAGGTCGTGGCCTACCTGCCCGAGGTGCGGCCGAGCTGGTTCTTCGCCGTCCCCCGGATCTGGGAGAAGCTCAAGGCCGCCATCGAGGCGGGTATCGAGGCCGAGCAGGATCCTGCGCGCAAGGAGGCCGTCCAGAACGCGCTGAAGGTGGGCCTGAAGAAGGTGGAGCTCGAGCAGGCGGGGGAGGAGGTTCCCGACGAGCTCGCCGCGCAGTACGCGCAGGCCGACGAGAAGGTGTTCTCGAAGATGCGCGAGCGCCTCGGATTCGACCAGGTCGAGTCCGTGAACGTGGGGGCGGCGCCCACGCCGCCCGAGGTGATCGCGTTCTTCCACGCGATCGGCATCCCGCTGGCGGAGCTGTGGGGCATGTCCGAGACCTGCGGGGCCGGCTGCGTGAACCCGCCCGACAAGATCAAGATCGGCACCGTCGGGCCGCCCTCGCCGGGCGTCGAGGTGAAGCTGGCCGACGACGGCGAGGTGCTCGTGCGCGGCCGCGTGATCATGCACGGCTACCGCAACCAGCCCGACAAGACCTCGGAGACGATCGACTCCGACGGCTGGCTCGCCACCGGCGACATCGGCGAGTTCGACGACGACGGCTACCTGAAGATCGTCGACCGCAAGAAGGAGCTGATCATCAACGCGGCGGGCAAGAACATGTCGCCCGCGAACATCGAGGCCAAGGTGAAGGCCGGGAGCCCGCTGATCGGCCAGGCGATCGCCATCGGGGACGGCAAGCCCTACAACGTCGCGCTGATCACCCTCGACCCCGACGTGGCGCCGGGATTCATCGAGCAGCACGGCCGCGACGGCGCCGAGGCCGAGGTCCAGCGCGGGGTGGACGCCGCCAACGGGAAGCTGGCGCGAGTCGAGCAGATCAAGAAGTTCAAGCTGCTCGATGAGGACTGGCAGCCCGGGGGAGAGGAGCTGACCCCGACGATGAAGCTCAAGCGCAAGCCGATCAACGCCAAGTACGCGGAGGAGATCGAAGCGCTCTACGCCGGCTGAGTCGCCTCGGGGCTAGGGCGAGACCGCCTCGCGGTTCATCGCGTCGCACGCGGATGCCACGAAGTCGCTCACCAGCTCGCTGCTGTTGCCCTTCGTCCAGCAGAGCGCGATGTCGGCGGGCTCCAGGCCCTCGACGGGGCGGAACACCACTCCGGAGGCCGGCCCGAGGGTGTCGACGATCCGCTCGCGGATCAGGTTCACGCCCAGTCCGCCGCGAACGGCCTCGAGCAGCCCGTCGAGCGACTTGAAGCTGGCGACGATCTTCGGCGGCCTGCCGCCGCGGTGGTTCACCGCCATCCAGTAGTCGCGGAAGACGGGGTCGTCGACCGGGAAGTCGAAGGTCGGCTCGTCGATCAGCTCGGCGATGGTCACCTTCTCGGCGTTCGCGAGCCGGTGGCCCTTGCCGACGGCGATCCCGCGCGGGTCGGTCCAGAGGTGGGCGGTCTCGAGGCCGGTGCGGTCGAATGCCCCCACCACCACGGAAACGTCGGCGTTCCCCGCCTTGAGCCCTCCGGTGGGGTCGGTCACCTCCCCGAAATGGATCTTCACGTCCACGTCGGGGCGGCGCTCGGCGAACAGCGCGAAGGCCTCCCGCAACGGCTCGTGGTCGGCGGGCACCACGAAGCCCACGGTCAGGCTCGAGCGGCCCTCGCCCGCCGCGCGGGCGGCGGCCACCGCCCGGTCGGCGCCACCCAGCAGCAACCTGGCGTGGTCGAGCAGGGCGACTCCGGCGGGGGTCAGCTCGACCTTGCGGGTGGTGCGCACCAGCAGTTGCTCTCCCACGCGCTCCTCGAGCTGGCGCACCTGCGTGCTGAGGGCCTGTTGGGCCATGTGCAGGCGCTCGGCCGCGCGCGTGAAGTTCAACTCCTCCGCCACGGCGACGAACGCGCGGAGGTGCCGCAGCTCGACGCTCACCCTCCAGAGTGTAGGAGCACCACTGGAGGGTGAGCGAGTCCGGGCGGTGCGCCTAGCGGAAGCGCCGCTTGGCCTTGGCGGCGCAGCGCGAACGGGCCTTCTTGCCCTTCTTGCGCTTGCACTGCTTGAGCGCGTAGGCGCGCTTGGCCTTCTTGACGCACTTCGCACGGCGCTTGCGCGGCAGGCGCTTGCACTTCGCGATGGCGGCGCTGCGCACGCACTTGTCACGCCTGACGCCCTTCCTCACGCGCTTGCAGCCCGTGCCCGCCGCGGCGCCGGCGCCCGCTGCGCCGCCGGCGGCGGGCCGCGGCCCGGGGTTCACGGCCGCCGGGCCGAAGTCCGGCTGCCGGCCGCCGGGGATCACCAGGCGGCTGGACCCGGCTCCGCTGCAGTTGCCCGCGGTCACGTTCGGCAGCGGCAGGGTCTCGATGCCGGCGGCCAGCCCGTAGGCGATCGTGCGGCCGTCAGGCGACCACGTGGGGTTGTCGAGGCTGCCGTCGGCGCCGGAGAGGCACGCCTCGGACGGTGTGGTGGGCGACCCGCTGATCGCGTTGCCGTTCACCTTGTAGAACTGCAGGTGGGTGTCGGGCCCGTAGTTGCGCAGCGTCACGAGCCGATCGCCGGCGCGCGAGAGCTCGCCGTCGCCGAGGTCGGTCGAGGGCGCGTTGATGTCCTGGTCGTCGAACCAGTGCACGTCGTCGTCGTTGCCGCCGCCGGGCGAGTCGTAGTTCACCTGGCTGAGAAAGCCGCCGAAGTGCAGGGCGCGGCCGTTCGACACCCAGGACGGATTGCGGCGGAACTGCTTGCCGAACTGGGCGACCGGGGTGGCGCGATCGGAGTGGGAGTAGAGGGTGACCGACCGTCCGCCACAGGGAGCGGCGGGCGGGCAGCCGTACTGGTAGTAGGTGAACGCGACCATGCGGCCGTCGGGTGACACGGCCACGTCCACCGGCACGCCGTCGATGTACTGGCCGGCGGAGTCCGTGGTGCCGGGAGGGTCGAAGCTGGACAGCACCTGCCCGTTCTGGCGCAGGCGCACGATGTCGTCGCCGTGGGAGGCGGCGATCGTGCCGTCGTCCGCCTGGGAGGGGGAGCGGTAGGGCCTGGTGGCCGAGCCGTCCCGGGTCACCTGGTACTGGCCGGACCCGTCCGGGTTCGCGATCCAGACGTCGTGTCCCTTGACGTAGGCGATCGAGTCGGCCGCGGCGGGGGCGGCCGTTGCGAGAGATGCGGTCGCGGCGAGCGCCGCGACGGCGGTGCGAGTCCTCATGGTCACTCCTCCTGGTCGGGTCATTGCGGCGCCGACGGTAGGCGTGGCCGAGGAGGAAGTGAAACAGCGATCGGGTGTGTCATCGACACCCGATCGGCGTGAATCGCCCACAACGCGGCGATGTGGATGACACAGCGAATGGGTGTTTCACCTGACGCCCGCCGCGGTCCAAGATGGCGCCAGCACTCTCCACCGAAAGGACCGCGCATGGCCACCACCGCAGCACTCGACCTCACAACCCTTCGCTCGTCGGTCTCCGGTTCCGTCGTCGGCCCCGCCGAGACCGGCTGGGACGCGGCGCGCCAGGCGTGGAACCTCGCGGCCGACCAGCGCCCCGAGGCCGTGGCCTTCGCCGACTCCCCCGAGGACGTCCGTGCCACGGTGGACTTCGCGCGCCAGCGCGGGCTCCGTGTGGCGGCGCAGGGCACCGGCCACGCCGCCAGCACCCTCGGGTCGCTCGAGGGCACGCTGCTTCTGAAGACGATGCGGATGGGCCGGGTGGAGGTGGATCCCGCTGCCCGCTCCGCACGCGTGGAGGCCGGCGCCCTCTGGGGCGAGCTGGCGGTGGCGGCGGGTGAGCACGGCCTGTCCGCGCTAGCGGGGTCCTCGCCCGACGTGGGCGTCGTGGGCTACGCGCTGGGCGGGGGCATCGGCTGGCTCAGCCGCCGCCACGGCCTGGCCTCCAACTCGATCACCGCGATCGAGCTCGTGACCGCCGAGGGCGAGCATCGTGCGCGCCGACGCCGGGAACGAGCCGGACCTGTTCTGGGCCCTGCGCGGCGGGGGCGGCAGCTTCGGCGTGGTCACGGCGCTCGAGCTGGACCTGGTCGAGACCCCGGCGATCTACGCCGGGGGCCTGATGTGGCCGGCGGACCGCGCGGCCGAGGTGTTCGAGGCCTATCGCGGCGTCGCGGCGTCCGCACCCGCGGAGCTCACGACCGGCATCCGCTTCCTGTGCCTGCCGCCGATCCCGGAGGTGCCCGAGCCCCTGCGCGCGCGCCCGCTGGTGGACGTGACGGGCGCATTCCTGGGCTCGGAGGCGCAGGCGCGCGAGCTGATCGCGCCTCTGCGCGCACTCGGTGACCCGGTGATGGACACCTTCGCCACCGTCCCGCCGGCCGCGCTCTGCCACATCTACGGCGACCCGGAGCAGCCGACCCCGGGCATGACCCACCAGACGGTGCTGCGCGAGCTCACGTCCGAGACGGCCGATGCGCTGGTCGCCAACGCCGGCCCGGAGTCGGGGAGCCCGCTGCTCGCGGTCGCCCTGCGCCACCTCGGCGGCGCGCTGGCCGAGGCGCCCGACGGCGCCGGCGCCCTCGACCGGCTCGACGGCGAGTACGCCATGTACGGCGTGGGCGTGCCGATGGCGCCCGAGATGGCGCCCGCGATCGAGGAGCACCTGAACCGGGTAGTGGACGCCGTCTAGCCGTGGAGCACCGGCGGCGACTACCTGAACCTGGCCGACAGGCCCGGCGATGCGTCAAACGCGTTCCCGGAGGCCACCTACGCGCGCCTGAGGGAGATCCGGTCGCAGGTGGACCCGGCCGGGATGTTCAAGGCAAGCCACCCGGTGGCCTGAGCCCTAGCCCTGAGGTCTGAGGTCTGACCTCGGAGGCCTGCCGCCCGACGCCAGATACCCTTGCGGCGTGCCTTCCAAGCGCCAGATCGACGTCGGCGGCGTGAAGATCGGCGGCGGGGCTCCCGTCGCCGTGCAGTCGATGACGAAGACCGAGACCGCGGACTTCGACGCAACCATGCGCCAGATCCACGCCATCGCGGATGCGGGCGGGGATCTGGTGCGCTGCGCGGTGCCGCGTGAGAAGGACGTGGACGCGCTGGCGCGGATCGTGAAGGAGTCCCCGATCCCCGTGATCGCGGACATCCACTTCAACCACACGCTGGCGCTGAAGGCGATCGACGCCGGGGCCCACTGCATCAGGCTCAACCCGGGCAACATCGGCGGCCCGGACAAGGTCGCGGAGGTGGCCGCCCGGGCGAAGGCCGCCGGAACCCCGATGCGGATCGGGGTCAACTCCGGCTCGCTGCCCAAGCACCTGCACGAGCTGGAGCGCGAGAACTCCGTCGAGGCCCTGGTGGCCGCCGCCGTGGAGTTCGTCGAGCTGATGGAGCGGCTGGACTTCGAGGACTTCAAGGTCTCGATCAAGTCCACGAGCGTGCCCAACACGATCGCCTCCAACCGGCTGCTGTCCGAGAAGATCGACTATCCGCTGCACCTCGGGATCACCGAGGCCGGCACCAAGTGGTCCGGCTCGCTGAAGTCCTCCGTGGGCCTGGGCACGCTGCTCGCCGACGGCATCGGCGACACCATCCGCATCTCGCTCTCCACCTTCCACGCGGAGGAGGAGGTCAAGGTCGGCTGGGAGATCCTCAAGGCGCTCAAGATCCGCGAGCGCGGGCCGGTGCTGATCGCCTGCCCCACGTGCGGCCGCCTGCAGTTCGACATGGACACCGTGGTCGCGGAGATCGAGCAGCGCCTGGAGGGCTACGACGACCCGATCGAGGTGGCCGTGCTGGGCTGCGCGGTGAACGGCATCGGGGAGGCGTCCCATGCGGACTTCGGCATCACCGGCGCGAAGAACGAGGGCCTGATATTCGCCCACGGCGAGCCGCTGCGAAAGGTGCCCCAGGACCGGCTGGTGGACGAGCTGTTCGCCGAGATCGACAAGTCGATCGACGCCGGCCGCGTGGTCGTCGACTCCGAGAAGGCCGCCGAGGGAGCCGAGTGGCTCGAGCGGATCGAGGAGGAGAACGCCGGGGAGCTCACGCCGGAGCGGATCGCGGCGATGGAGGCCAAGGCCGCCACGGCGGACGCCCTCGAGGACGCCACGGCGCTGCCGATGGCACCCGCGGGCAACGGGGCCGAGCGCAAGCGGGTGGCGCTGGACGAGGACGCCTCGCCCACCGCCGGCCGCCGGTTCACGCGCGCGTAGCCAGCGGGCGGCGTCCTAGGGCCGGATTTGGGGATCCCGTTCCGGGCGACAGTGAGCACCCTCCACGGGATCCCCAAATCCGCCCTCCGACAGCCTGCTTTTCACGAGCGACAAGCCGCGGGGCGCCCCGGCCCTCGCGCTGAGCTGCCAGGAGCGCTGCGCGGGGGCGAAAATGGACTTGCCCTGGAGGGTGCTCACTGTCGCCCGGAAGGGCAATGTCCATTTTCGCCCCACCACGGCAAGGCGCACGGCTCGCAATACACTGCGGCGCCGATGACCCGCCTGTCGAGATACCTCCTTCCGACCGAGAAGGAGGCGCCCGCGGACGCCGAGGCGCTGTCGCACAAGCTGATGGTGCGCGCGGGCCTGGTGCGACAGGTCGGCGCCGGCATGTGGACCTACCTGCCCGCCGGATGGCGGGCGCACCGCAGGGCCGAGCAGATCGTGCGCGAGGAGCTCGACGCGATCGGCGCCCAGGAGATGCTGATGCCGGTGCTCACGCCCGCCGAGCTGTGGCAGCGCAGCGGCCGCTACGGGATCGACGAGCTGTTCAAGCTCAAGGACCGCCGCGAGGCCGACCTGATCCTGGCGATGAGCCACGAGGAGACGCTGACCTTCCACATGGCGCGCGAGATCCGCTCGTACCGCGACCTGCCGCAGCTGCTCTACCACTTCCAGACCAAGGAGCGCGACGAGCCCCGGCCGCGGGCGGGAGTGCTGCGCACCCGCGAGTTCATCATGAAGGACTCGTACTCGTTCGACCGCGACGAGGAGGGGCTGGCGGCGTCCTACGACCTGCACGTGAAGGCCTACGACCGGATCTTCGACCGCTGCGGGCTCGAGTGGTACCGGGTCGAGTCCGACGTGGGGATGATGGGCGGCATCGGCGCCCACGAGTACATGGCGCCGTGCCCGGCCGGCGAGAACGACGTGGCCCTCTCGGACGCCGGCTACGCGGCGAACGTGGAGGTGGCCGGCGCCACTCCGGCGCCCGTCGAGGGCCTGCCCGAGCCGATGGCGGCCCCCGAGCCGGTCGACACGCCCGGCGCGGCCACGATCGAGCAGGTGGCCGCCGCGCTCGAGGTGCCCGCGGGAGCGCTGATCAAGGCTCTCCCGATGATCCGCGAGGACGGCGAGCCGCTGCTGGTGCTGGTGCGCGGCGACCACCGCCTCAACCCGATCAAGCTCCAGAACGCGCTGCACCAGCCGGCCAGGCCCGCCACCGCCGAGGAGATCGAGGCGACGTTCGGGGCCCCGCCCGGGTTCATCGGCCCGGTAGGCGCGAACGTGCCGGTGCTCGCCGATTCCGCGCTGGAGGGGATGCGGGCGCTGATTGCCGGCGCCAACGAGCCCGACCGCCACCTCCGCGGCGTCGAGCCGGGGCGCGACTTCGACGCGACGTTCGCCGACGTTCGCACGGTCGAGGCCGGCGACACCTGCCCCGGGGGCGGGACGATCCGCATCGAGCCGGCGATCGAGGTGGGCAACATCTTCAAGCTCGGCACCCGCTACTCGGAGCCGCTCGACGCCACCTTCCTCGACGAGGACGGCAAGGAGCGCCATCTCTGGATGGGCTCCTACGGCATCGGTCCGGCCCGCATCATCGCGGCGGCGGTGGAGCAGTTCGCCGACGAGGACGGGATCTCCTGGCCCCGCTCACTGGCCCCCTTCGACGTCCACCTGGTGACGCTGGGGAAGGAGGGCGAGGACGCCCGCGGGATCGCCGACCGGCTCCACGACGAGCTCTCCGACGAGGGGTTGGGCGTGCTCTACGACGATCGCGACGCCAGCCCCGGCGAGAAGTTCGCCGACGCCGAGCTGCTGGGCAGCCCGCTGCGGCTGACGGTGGGGAAGCGGGGGGTCGAGGCCGGCGAGGTCGAGACCCAGGTGCGCCGCGGGCGGGAGAAGGGCTCGATCCCGATCGACGGGGCGGCCGCCGCCGCCGCGGAGCTGTGGCGCGGCCTTCCCTGACCAGGCGCCAGCTCACGGGCCTGGACCGCTCCGCGGGACCGCCGCCCGAGACGCTGAAGGGCCAGCCGCTGCGGCCCTTCACGATCCCCAACGCCATCACCTACGTGCGGATCGCCCTGCTGCCGGTGTTCATGCTGGTCGCCTGGGACTCCGACGGCCGCGACGTGACGGCGGCGTTGCTCTTCTTCGGCATCGCCTGGGGTGACCAGCTCGACGGGCTCGCGGCCCGGCTGACGGGCCAGTACAGCCGGCTCGGGGCGCTGATGGACCCGCTCACCGACCGCGCGCTGATTCTCGCGGGCGTGGTCGTCTGCTTCCACTTCGAGCTGCTGCCGCGCTGGGCGCTGATCGTGCTCGCCGCGCGGGAGCTGTTCATGCTGGTGCTCAGCCAGTACGCCCTGCGCCGGGGGATGGACCTCAAGATCAACATGATCGGGCGCTGGGCGGTGTGGCCGGTGATGTTCGCGATCTTCCTGACCCTGCTCGTGGACACGTGGGTCGCGGAGTTCTCGCTTTATCTGGGCCTTGCCCTCACACTGTGGGCGACGGTGATCTACGTGCAGGAGGGCGTGCGGTTCACCAAAGCCTCAAGCTCCACTTGACACCTGGGTCTATACTCGCCCCTCGCCAATCCCGAAAGGATCTCGCAGACGCATGGACACGTTTCCCGACTTGGGCGCCCTCTCCGACACGGAGCTGAAGGAGATGATCCAGCAGCTCACCGATGAGGAGCAGGAAGTCTCCTACCAGCGCCGCATCCTGCACGGGAAGATCGACATCCTCAGGGCGGAGCTGGTGAACAGGCTGCGGCAGAAGCACGAGGAGGGCGAGTCGGCGATCACCGGTGCCGACGTGCAGCAGCTCACCGACATCCTCTCGGGAAAGGCGATTCCCGACGCCGACAGGGAGTAGCGCCGTGCACTGCCCCGAGTGCGGTTTCGTCAACGCCGAGGGCGCGAACTACTGTCAGAAGTGCGGCGCGTTCCTGGCCGAGGCGGCCGCCGCGGAGGGCGACACCACGGCGGCCTACCAGCTGGACGAGACCGGCGAGCTGAAGCCCGTCGACATGGAGCAGGTCTCGGGTGAGGGCGCCACGCTGGCGATCCGGTCCGGCGGCGGCCGCGCCGGCGAGGTGTTCGCGGTGGCGGGCGAGAAGATGACGATCGGGCGCAGCCCAGACGCCGAGGTCTTCCTCGACGACGTGACGGTGTCCCGCAACCACGCCCTGCTGGTGCGCCGCCGTGACGGCCTGTACGTGGACGATCTCGGCTCGCTGAACGGGACGTACGTGAACCGGCGCCGGATCGAGTCGCACAAGCTGCAGAACGGCGACGAGCTGCAGGTGGGCAAGTACAAGCTCACCTACCTGGAGCGATGAGCGCGACCAGGGACACCGAGCCGGCACCGGCGGTCAAGTCGCTCACCATCGGCGCGGTGTGCAAGTCCCTGGAGCGCGAGTTCCCGGACATCTCGATCTCGAAGATCCGCTACCTCGAGGACCAGAAGCTGCTGGCGCCCCGGCGCACCGCCGGCGGCTACCGGCTGTTCTCGCCCACCGATGTCGCGCGCCTGCGCACGATCCTGCGCCTCCAGCGTGACGAGTTCCTGCCGCTGCGCGTGATCCGCCAGGAGCTGGCGGCGGGACGTGGCGGAGGGGAGGACCTGGCCGCGTCCTCGTCCTCGTCCCCGGACCAGCGCACCGTGCGCCGCGCGACCGTGGACGTGCGCACCACCGGCGGGTCGCTCTACCGGCTTGCCGAGGTGCTCGAGGACACCGGTGCCGACGCCGCTCTGGTGAAGGAGCTCGAGGAGTACGGGGTGATCCGCGGGGAGAAGCACGATACCCAGGGGGGCACAGGCGGCGAGGTCGTCTACGACGACACCGAGCGCGAGATCGTGCGGGCCGTGACCGAGTTGAAGCGCTTCGGCGTGGGCGGGCGCAACCTGCGGGTGTTCCGCACGTCCGCCGACCGCGAGGCCGCGTTGCTGGAGCAGATCCTGGCCCCGGCGCTGCGCTCGCGCAATCCTGAGCGGCGCAAGGAGGCCGTGGAGGCGCTGGAGAACCTGGCCGCCACGGCGTCCTACCTCAAGCACCTGCTGCTGGTGAGAGACCTGCGCAAGATCGCCAAGTGACGAGCGATCTCCGGTCGTACGTCCAGGACATACCGGACTTCCCCAAGCCCGGGATCGTGTTCAAGGACATCACCCCGCTGTTCCTCGACCCGGGCGCGCTGCGGGCCACGGTGGGCGCGCTGGCCGAGCACGCGCGCTCGGTGGACGCCCAGTTCGTGGTCTCGGCCGAGGCCCGCGGCTTCGTGCTCGGCGGGGCCGTGGCCGCGCAGACGGGCTCCGGGTTCATCCTCGCCCGCAAGCCGGGCAAGCTGCCGCGTGAGACGGCGTCGGTGGAATATCAGCTGGAGTACGGCGTGGACACGCTCGAGATGCACGCCGACGCTCTGCCCCCGGGAGCGCGCGTGCTCGTGCACGACGACCTCCTGGCCACCGGCGGCACGGCCGCGGCGTTGTGCGGGCTGGTGGAGAATGCCGGCGCCGTGGTGGCGAGCTGCGCATTCGTGATCGAGCTGGCGTTCCTGGGCGGTCGCGAGCGCCTGGCGCCGCACGCGGTGCACAGCCTGATCTCCTACGAGGAGGGGTAGTGCCGGTCATCTCCCGCTCGCGCACGGTGCGCGCCGTACCCGAGCGGATATGGACGGTGGTCGCCGATCCCGGCCAGCTCCCCGAGTGGTGGCCCGGCGTGCAGCGCGTGGAGGAGGCGTCACGGGAGGCGTGGACCACGGTGATGGTCACGCCCAAGGGCCGCAGCCTGCGGGCCGATTTCACCCTGATGGAGTCCGACCACCCGCGCCTGCTGCGCTGGCGCCAGGAGGTGGAGGAGTCGCCCTTCGAGCGGATCCTCGAGGGGGCGGTGACAGAACTCGAGCTGAGCCCGGCGGGGGAGGGGGAGACCGATGTACGGCTGACCCAGCGGCTCTCGCTGCGCGGCTTCTCGCGCCTCGGAGGGCTGCAGGTGCGGATGGCCACCCGGCGCCAGCTCGACGGCGCCCTGGGCAACCTCGGCCGGCTGGCCGACGGATGGGTGGCGGCTTGATGCGCTGGTGGGGATGGGGCGAGAGCGCCGCCGCGATCGAGCTGCCCGAGCCCGCGCTGGCGCTGCTGCGCGAGGAGCTGCAGGCGGACGGCACGCGCGAGCGGCAGCGTGTGGAGCTGAGCGAGGTGACGGTGCCCGCGCCTGCGCTGCCGCACTCGGCACGCCGGGAGCTCGAGGCCGCGGTGGGTGCCGACGGGGTGCTGGACGACCACGAGTCGCGCGTGACTCACGCCGTAGGGCGCAGCTATCCCGACCTCGTGCGGATCCGCTCCGGGGACGGCTCATCGGCGCCCGATGCCGTGGTCACCCCGGGCTCGGCGGAGCAGCTGGCGGCCGTGCTGGCCGCGTGCGCGCGTGCCGGGGTGGCGGTGGTGCCCTTCGGCGGCGGAACCAGCGTGGTGGGGGGTGTGGAGGCGCTGCGCGGCCCTCACCGCGCGGCCGTCTCGCTCGACACGTCCAGGCTCGACGGCCTGCTGGAGGTCGATCCGGTATCGCTCACCGCCCGGGTGGAGCCGGGCATCTTCGGACCGGCCCTGGAGCAGCGGCTGGGCGAGCACGGCGTGACGCTCGGGCACTTCCCGCAGTCGTTCGAGTTCTCCACCGTCGGCGGCTGGGTGGCCACGCGCTCGGCGGGCCAGGCGTCCACCGGCTACGGGCGGATCGATGAGCTGGTCGAGGCGGTGCGGTGCGAGACCCCGTCGGGGCCGCTTGCCACGCGCGACGTGCCGGCCACCGCCGCCGGGCCCTCCGTCCGGGAGCTGGTGGTGGGCTCCGAAGGCGTCCTTGGGGTGATCACCGAGGCGACGCTGCGCGTGCGCGCGCTTCCCCGAACGCGCCACTACGAGGGCTGGTCGTTTCGCTCCTTCGAGGAGGGCGCGGAGGCCTATCGCACCCTGGAGCAGGCGGGAGCCTCGCCGGACGTGGCCCGGCTCTCCGATGCCGAGGAGACCCGCCTCTCGCTCGCGCTCTCCTCCAGCGGGGGCGTCGCCGAGCAACTCGGGCATCACTACCTGCGCCTGCGCGGCCATGAGGGCGGCTGCCTAGCCTTCACCGGCTTCGAGGGGACTCCGGACGAGGTTTCGCGCCGGCGCGGCCGCGCGGCGGGGATCATGCGCGCACGCGGCGCGCTGGCGCTGGGGCAGCGGCCCGGGCGGTCATGGATCAAGAACCGCTTCGCCGCGCCCTACCTGCGCGACGAGCTGCTCGATCGCGGGGTGATGGTCGAGACCCTGGAGACCGCGGCCACCTGGTCGAACCTCCATCGCCTCTACGCGGCGGTGGGCTCAGCGCTGCGCGAGGCGCTCGCGTCCCGCGGCACGCCGCCCGCCGTGATGTGCCACATCTCGCACCTCTACCCGTCGGGAGCGTCGCTGTACTTCACGTTCCTCGCGCGCCAGGAGCGGGGAGCCGAGCTCGAGCAGTGGCGTGCCGCCAAGACGGCCGCGTGCGACGCGATCGAAGCCAACGGCGGCACGATCACCCATCACCACGCGGTCGGCACCGACCACGCGCCGTGGATGGAGCAGGAGATCGGCGAGCTGGGCCTGGCGGTGCTGGCGGCCGCGAAGGAGCGCGTCGACCCGGCCGGGATCATGAACCCCGGGAAGCTCCTGCCGGCTACGGCGTAGTGGTCTGCCCCTGCGGCGCTGTTGCGGCTGCTGTTGCTGCGGGGCGGCCTGGTCGCCCTGTCCGGTACCGGTGTTCTGGGGCGGCGCCTGGATCTGATCGATCCGGCCGCGCAGGATCGACTGCCCGGAGTGGCCGCGCTCCTGGTCGACCTTCTCGCGCGAGACGTCGATGAAGCGGTAGCGCTCGAAGTTCTCCGGCAGCGGGCCCGCGCCCTGGAAGGTGCCCTGCTGGTCGGTGACCTGGGCGCCGAGCGAGCGCGCGTCCCTCTGCGAGTTGTAGAGCCAGACCTCGTAGGCCTCGCGGTCCTTGTTGGCCGGCAGCTGCGCCTGCACGATCAGCTGACGCTGTCCGCCGCGCTCTGCGATCACCGCGATCCCCGCGGTGTTGCGGCCCTGGTCGCCCTGCGGGCGCAGCACCAGCTGGCCGACGATCCGGGGCGCCGCGGCGTTGTCGCGGTTCGCTGACGCCGGCTCGTCGTCGTCGTTGAAGAACAGGACCTTGCCGGGCCACGCGAGCACGGCGAAGAGCAGCACCGCCGCCAGCGCGCTCAACCCCAGGATCCGGCGCCGGCGCACCACCGCCGCCGCCCCCGGTGACAGGTCGCGCGGCTTGCGCTCGCGCTTGGGGCGCGGCTCCTTGGGCTCCTTGGGCTTGCGCTCACGACGCCGCTTGGGGGCCGGGGCGGCCTCGCCCTCCGGGATCTGCGGCACGTTGCCGTCGCGTGTAGAACTGCTCGAGCGAGTCGAGCACCGAGCGGGCCCATCCGCGGGCGGCCTCGGAGTGCCGGAGGTGGCCCTTGGTGGCCGTCGACTCGGGCCCCGTCTGCTGGTTGAGCAGGTAATCGCCGAGCTGGCCGCGCCAGTCGTCATCGACCGCCCCGGCGGACACGGGGGACAGGCGCACCAGCGCATCGCGCGCGAGCTCGCGCACCCGTGAGGTGGGCATGCCGAGCATCTCGCCCAGCTGGTCGTAGCTCTGCCCCTGCTTGAGGACGAGCTCGATGATCGCCCTCTGCTCGGCAGCGAGCTGGTCGAAGGTCGCCATGAGCGGGGAAAGATAGCCTGCCTCGGGTGACGGAAGAGCAGGACCTCGCCCAACGAATGGGCCAGACGCTGGACGGGACGCTCGGATTCGAGCTGCTCGAGGCGGATGAGGAGCGGGCGCGCGGCCGCTTCACGGTGACCGATGCCGTGCGCCAGCCGATGGGGATCGTTCATGGCGGCGCCTACGCGGCCATGGCGGAGACGCTGGCGTCCGCCACGACCTACGTCCACGTGCAGCCGGAGAACATCGCCGTCGGCCTGTCGAACAGCACGAGCTTCCTGCGCCCGGTGTCGGACGGCACCGTGCACGCAACGGGCACACGCCGCCATCGGGGCCGCACCACGTGGATCTGGGACGTGGACTTCACCGACGACGAGGGCCGCCTGTGCGCCTCGTCGCGGGTGACGATGGCGATTCGCCCCGCCCCCGCGTAGCACCAGCCGGATCTCAGCTCAGAGCGCCCGGAGCGAACGCTCGGGGCGCTCTGCGCGTGTCTCGTAGCGGTTGGTGATCGGCAGGCGGCGGTCGCGGCCGAAGGCCTTGGTCGAGATCCGGATCCCGGGCGGGGCCTGGCGGCGCTTGTACTCGGCCCGGTCGACCATCCGGATCACCCGTGCCACGTCCTCCGCCGGCAGCCCCTGCGCCGCCAGTTCGGCGGCGTCGAGGTCCTGTTCCACGTAGCCGGCGAGGATCGCGTCGAGCACCTCGTAGGGCGGCAGCGAGTCCTCGTCGAGCTGATCCGCGCGCAGCTCCGCGGACGGCGGGCGGTCGATCACCGACTCCGGCACCAGCTCACGGTCCTCCTGCGCGTTGCGCCATCGCACCAGGCGGTAGACCCAGCCCTTGAAGACGTCCTTGAGCACGGCAAAGCCTCCCGCCATGTCGCCGTAGAGCGTGGCGTAGCCCACCGACAGCTCGGACTTGTTGCCGGTGGTGAGCACCAGCCACCCGAACTTGTTCGACAGCGCCATCACCAGGTTGCCGCGGATCCGCGCCTGGAGGTTCTCCTCCGCCAGGCCGCTCTCCGTGCCCGCGAACGGCTCGCGCAGCAGCTCCGCGTAGCCCTCCATGGCGTCCTCGATCGACAGCTCGAGCAGCTCGGTGCCGAGGTTCTCGGCGATCGCGCGCGCATCGGCGCGGGTGCCCTCGGAGGAGTAGGGGGAGGGCATGCTCACGCACGTCACGCGCTCGGCACCCAGCGCGTCGACCGCCAGCAGCGCCACGAGTGCCGAGTCGATCCCCCCGGAGAGGCCGAAGACCACGTGGTCGAAGCCGTTCTTGCGCACGTAGTCCGCCAGCCCCGTGCGCAGGGCGGCGTAGACCTCCGCCTCGGGCGCCAGCACCTCGGCCACCGTGCCGCCGACCTCGCTCACCTCGGTGGGGACGTCCAGATCGGCCAGGCGCGCGGGCGCCGGACGCCCCGAGGCCCGCTCGCGCTTCACGGCGGTGCGGTGACGCGGGTCGCGCAGCCGTGCCGCGGCCACGGGGCCGGGATCGACCGTGCAGAGCGTGAGCGCCTCCTCGAACTGGGGTGCGCGGGCCAGGATCTCCCCGTCCTGGTCGATGGCCACGCTGTGCCCGTCGAACACCAGCTCGTCCTGGCCCCCGACCGTGTTGCAGAACAGCACCGCGGCCAGGTTGTCGCGTGCGCGCTGGACGAGCATCCGCTCGCGCTCGGCGCCCTTGCCCGCGTGGTAGGGCGACGCCGAGAGGTTCACGATCACCTCGGCGCCCGCGAGCGCCTCGGACGTGGCGGGCGGCCCGGGCTCCCAGATGTCCTCGCAGATCGTGAGCCCCAGCGTCAGGCCGTTCACCGTGAAGGTCGCCGGGCCCTCACCGGCCTGGAAGTAGCGCCGCTCGTCGAACACGCCGTAGTTGGGCAGGTGGACCTTGCGGTAGACGGCCGCCACCTCCCCGTCGGCCAGCACCGCGGCGGAGTTGTAGACGTCGTCGGCGCGCTCGGGGAAGCCGACCAGCGCGACGATCCCGCGTGTGGCGGCGGCGAGCTCAGCCAGCGCCGCGCCGGCGGCGTCGAGGAAGTGGGTCTTCAGCAGCAGGTCCTCGGGTGGATAGCCGGTGAGCACCAGCTCGGGAAAGACCACGAGCTGCGCGCCGCTGCTCCCGGGCGCCGGCGATCCGCTCGGCGATCAGCCGGGCGTTGCCGGCGATGTCGCCGACCGTGGGATTCACCTGCGCGAGTGCTGCGCGAAGCGGTGCGCTCATGCGTCAAGTATGGCCGCTGGGCCTCAGCATCCAAGCGTGAGGTCGAGGTATCTCACGCCTCCCGCCCGGTGCTCGAAGTGCCACCACTCGCGCCGGTAGTTCGTGAAGCCGAAGCGCTCCATCGCGCGCTTCAGCGTCAGCCGGTTGCGCAGCGCCCGCCCGCGGGCGTTGAGGGTGTGCGCGCGTGGCCCGAGATGGTCGTAGCGGGTGCCCATCGGCAGCTGGCGGCCGTCGCGGCGGCGGATCAGCGTCAGGTCCACCGCCGAGCCCAGGTTGTGCCTGCTGCGCTCGGCGATGTAGGTGCCCACCAGGTGGCCGCGGCCGCTGCGGCGGGCCCAGCGCACCAGCGCCCTGGAGGCCCGGGCCGGCCTGTAGGCGTCGAGCACCTTCAGCCCCAGTCCCCGGCGCCGCAGTCCGCGCTGCACGCGGGCGAGGTCACGTGCCGGTCGCCGCAGCATCATCGCCCAGGGCTCGCAGTAGCCCGGCAGCGGCTTGCCGGTCACGTTTCGGCCGCCGGCGTACCGCAGGTCGAGCTCGAGGGTGGGGGAGGCGCGCTGGAGGTCCACCAGGCCCGCACGCTCGTGGGCCGGGGTTCCCACCGGTGCCATCAGCGCAGCGGCGACCAGCAGGGTGCGCATCGCCCCGTGCTCAGGCGATGGCGGCGACCGTGGCGGAGGTGCATCCCGCCAGCGCCTTGGGATCGACACAGAACAGGCTGTGGCCGTCGCCGCCCGCCGCCCAGACACGGGGGTGCTCGAGGAGGTCCTGGTCGAAGACCACGGACAGGCCATGGCCGAAGGGCGGCACGCCGCCGACCGAGAAGCCCGTGGCGGCGCGGACCTCGTCCGGCGTGGCCTGCCTCACCTCGGCCACGTCCAGCACGTCCGCGAGGCGATCGGTGTCCACCCGGTGCGCGCCCGAGGCGATGCACACCACCGGGTCGCCGTCGGCGACGAAGACCAGCGACTTCGCGATCTGGGCGCTCTGGCAGCCCACTGCCGTGGCCGCGGCCTCCACGGTGGCGGTGGACCGCTCGAGCCGGCGCACCTCAACGTCGAGCCCCAGGGCCCTGGCGCTGTGGATGACCTTGTCCCGCACTCCTACGAGGATACGCTGGCCGGCTCTGGAGCCGGCGACGACCAGTCGACGCCGGCGGCCTCGGCCAGCTCGGCGAGGGCCTCGTGGAGGTCCTCGGCCAGCTCGTCGATGTCGTGCATCACGTCGTAGTCGCCCACGAGCCCGAAGTTCATCTTGCCGTTGTAGGACATGATCGCGATGCCCAGGCCCTGGCCCTTCGCGAGCGGGACCATCGGGAACGGGTCGGTGGCCTCGCGTCCCATGAGGTAGAGCGGGAACTGCGGGCCCGGCACGTTCGTGACCACCACGTTGAACATGCGCTGGCGGCTCATCAGGCGTGAGGCCTGAGCCATGACGGTGGTGGGCGCGAAGCGCGTCAGGTCGGTGAGCACCTGGGCTCCCACGGCCTGACCTCCCTCCTTGAGGTGCCTCATCTCCTCCCCAACGATGTCCAGCCGCGCCACGGGCTCCTGGCACCACACCGGCAGGGGCGCCATCATCGCCGCGACCTTGTTGCCCAGCTGGCCGCGCTCGGTCTCGCTCCGAACGCTCACCGGCACCATCGCCTTCAGCTCCAGCCCGTCTGTGGGCTGCCCGCGGCGGCGCAGGTGGCGTCCCAGCGCACCGGCGACCGAGGAGAGCACCACGTCGTTCACGGTGCCGCCGAGCTCGTTCTTGATCGCCTTCACCTCGCCAAGGTCGGCACGCACCCAGGTGAACCGGCGGTGGGGGCCGATGTCTCCGTTGTAGGGGCTGTCGGGTGCCGGGTTGAGCCCGGCCCACGCCATCGCGCCGACGCCCGTGGCGGCGTTGACCAGGCCGTTCACCACCTGGCGGGGCCCGCGCAACGCGGCGCGGACGGTGCGCACCAGCTCGCCCGGCGCGGTGACCCGTTCCACCAGCGACTCCGCCAGCAGCTCGGCGCCGGACGGCAGCGGCCGCGGCAGCCAGCGCTGGCCGGGATCGGGCGGCGCGGCTGGATCCGGGGAGGTGTCGAACAGCACGGTCACGATGTCCACGCCCGAGATGCCGTCCACCAGCGCGTGGTGGGTCTTCGACAGCATCGCGAAGCCCCCGTTCTCGAGGCCCTCCACCAGCCAGATCTCCCACAGGGGCTTGTCGCGGTCGAGCTGTTGCGCGAACACGCGGCCGGCCAGGTTGCGCAGCTGCTCCTCGGAGCCGGGGGAGGGGAGCGCCGTGGAGCGCACGTGGTAGCGAAGGTTCAGGTGCGGGTCGTCCACCCAGCGCGGCCGTCCCTGCCCCAGCGGCACGAACGCGAGCTTCTGGCGGTAGCGCGGCACCAGGTGCAGCCGGCGGTCGATCGACTCGAGCAGCTCGTCGTAGGGGGGAGGGTCGCCGTCGAAGAGCATCACCGAGGCCACGTGCATGTGGGCCGAGGCGTCCTCGAGGTGCAGGAAGGAGGCGTCGAGCGCGGTCAGGCGGTCCTGGGACATGCGTTGGAAGCTACCCGGTTTGGCCAGCTGGTCAACCGAGCAGATCGAGCTGGGCGGCCGGCGCGGCGGCCGGGCGCTCCGCCTCCATCGCGGCCACGCCGACTCCCAGCAGCCTCACCGGGCGCTGGGGGTCGAGCGCGCGCAGCAGGTCGCGAGCGACCGAGCCGATCGTCTCGAGGTCGCTCACCGGATCCGGAAGGGTGCGGGCGCGGGTGTGGATCGAGAAGTCGTCGAGGCGCACCTTGAGCCGGACCGTGCGACCGCTGCGCCCGTTGCGGGTCAGGTCCTCGCACAGCTGGCTCGCCAGCCGGGCCAGCTCCGGCTCCATCTGGGCCAGGCCGTGGAGGTCGTGGTCGAAGGTGGTCTCGCGCGACTCGGACTTGCGCACGCGGTCGGTCTCCAGCTCCCGCTCGTCCTCGAACCGCGCCAGGCTTCCGAGGTGCGGCCCCAGCCGGCCGCCGAACAGCCCGGCAAGGTCGGCGTCGGCCATCCGCGCCAGTTGGTCCAGTCGGGTGATGCCCCTCGCCTCCAGCCGCTCCGCGGTCTTGGGGCCGATCCCGGGCACCAGCCGCGGCGACGCCGGACCGAACCGCTGCCGCGCCTCCTCCGAGCTGAGCGACAGGAACCCGTCGGGCTTGTCGGCGTCGGAGGCGACCTTGGCGACGAGCTTGTTGGGCCCGATCCCGATCGAGCATGAGAGGCCGGTGCTCTCGGTCACGACGGCCTTCACGCGCCGGCCCGCCGCGTTCGGCCGCTCGAAGCCGGTCAGGTCGAGATAGGCCTCGTCGAGCCCCACGACCTCGACCGTGTCGACCTGCTCGCGCAGCACCTCCATCACCCCGCGTGAGCGCTCGCGGTAGTAGTCGAAGTCCGGAGCCACGAACACCGCATCGGGGCAGGCACGCCGGGCGCGCGCCGCGGGCGTGGCAGAGAACACGCCGAACCTCCTCGCCTCGTAGCTCGCCGTGGTGACCACCGCGCGGGGGCCGCTGCCGGCCACCACCACCGGCTTGCCGCGCAGCTCCGGACGCCGCTGCAACTCGCAGCTCACGTAGAACGCGTCCATGTCGAGATGCGCGATCCGGCGCTGCACCCCTCCAAATTTAGGCGTCAGACCGGCTGGTTCACCGGCCGCACCAGCACCTCGTTCACGTCCACGTGGGCGGGCTGCTCGAGCGCGTAGAGCACGGCCCGGGCGATGTCGTCCGGCTCCAGCGCTCCCGAGGGGCGGTTGTCGAAGAACGGCGTGTCGACCATGCCCGGCTCGATCACGGTTGTCTTGATCGCCGTATCCGCCACCTCGGCCCGCAGGCTCTCGCCCATGGCTGTGACCGCCCACTTGGTGGCGGAGTACAGCGAGCCCGGGAGCGCCCGCCGGCCCGCCACCGAGCCCATCAGCACCACGTGACCCGAGCCCTGCTCGCGGAAGGGGCCGAGCGCGGCGCGGATGGACAGCGCCGCGCCGTAGACGTTGGTGTCGATCATCGCCTTCCAGTGCTCCACCGACTCCTCCTGGAAACCGCGCGCGGCGCCGAACCCGGCGTTGGCGAGGAAGGCGTCGAGGCGGCCGAAGTGGTCGATCGCCCGCTTCACCGCCGCCTGCTGGTCCTCCCAGCTGGTCACGTCGCAGCGGATCGCGATCGCCCGCTCGTCGCCCCCGAGGTCCTCGGCGAGGCTCGCGAGCTTGTCCTCGGAGCGGGCGGCGAGCGCGACGCGCCAGCCGGCGTCGGCGGCGTGGCGGGCGGTGGCGGCGCCGATTCCGCTGCTGGCGCCGGTGATGAGGAGCACGTTGGAGTCGGTCATGCGCGCAAGTCTCGCAGTAGGGTGCCTCCGGCATGGCGGGGCAGAGGCGAACGACCGCGCGCTTTCCTGAGCTGCCCGCCAAGGCGGGGCACTACGAGAGCTTCTACATCAAGGCCTGCCACCCGTCGGAGCCGCTCGGCCTGTGGATCCGCCACACGGTCCACAAGCGGCCCGGGCAGCCCCCGCAGGGATCGTTGTGGTTCACGTTGTTCTCGCCCGACGGGCCCGGCGCGGTGAAGGAGACGCGGGCCGACGTGGGCGCGGGCGAGAGCGAGTACATCCACGTGGGCGACTCCGTGCTCGGCTTCGGCACCGCCAAGGGCTCGGCGGCGGGCGAGGGGAGGGCCGCGGCCTGGGACCTCACGTTCGACTCGGCCACCGAGCCGCTGTTCCACCTGCCGCGCGCGTGGATGTACCGGGCTCCCGTGCCGCGCACCAAGCTGCTGAGCCCGTATCCGGACGCGCGCTTCTCGGGAACGGCCTCGTTCGGCGACCGTGAGGTGGAGCTGGTGGACTGGCCCGGCATGATCGGCCACAACTGGGGCGCCCAGCACGCCGAGCGCTGGATATGGACGCACGGCGCCGGCTTCGAGGAGGACTCGAGCGCCTGGTTCGACGGCGCGCTCGGCCGGATCAAGCTCGGCCCGGTGACCACTCCCTGGATCGCCAACGGCGTGCTCTTCCTCGACGGTGAGCGACACCGGCTGGGGGGCCCGGAGAAGGCCCGCCGGACCGAGGTCGACGAACGGCCCGACGGCGCCACCTTCACGCTTCCGGGAAAGGACCTGACCGTGCAGGGCACGGTGGGAGCGGAGCGGGATCGGTTCGTCGGGTGGGTCTACGCCGACCCCGACGGCTCCGAGCACCACACGGTGAACTGCTCGATCGCCGACATGAAGCTGACCGTGTCGAGGCCCGGGGAGGGTGCGCGCACGCTCACGACGGCCGGCGGCGCCGCCTACGAGCTGGGGATGCGCGAGCGGGACCACGGCATGGCGATCCAGCCGTTCGGGGACGGATGACGCCGCGCCCGCCGCTCCTACGGCATCACGTTCGTCTTCGCAGGCGTAATGCACTTTCTGCGGCCACGCGAGTACGAGGCCATCATGCCCCCGTACGTGCCCGCGCACCGCGAGATGGTCGCCCTCAGCGGGGTGGCGGAGGTCGTCGGAGGAGTGGCGGTGCTGGCCGGCGGCAAGCAGGTCGCGCGGTGGTGGAACCTGGCGTTGCTCGCCGCCATCTTCCCGGCAAACGTGCACATGGCCCTGCATCCCGACCAGATCAGAGGGCTGCCCGCGATTCCGCGCTGGGCCCTGTGGGCGAGGCTGCCGTTCCAGGCCGTGTTCATGGCCTGGGCGGTCCGCGCGACCCGCGAGGACTGATCAGCCGCCGCAGGCCCGCGGGATCTCGTACTTGCGGCGCAGCTCGAGCGATCCCTCGCCGGGCCGGCCGGCGATCCGGCACCAGGTGAGCTGCCGCCCGCGCGCCACCGCCCGGTAGGGGTAGCCGATCGCGCCCTCACGGCTCACCTCGCCTCCGGGGAGATCGCTGGTCACCGCGGTGCACGACACCCGCGCGTCCGCCGCCTCGGATGGGCCGGCAGTCGGTACGCAGTACCCGGCCCGCGCCCGGGCGGCCGCGCGCGTCGGCGGTGATCAGCCGCTCCAGGTCGGGCAGCGGATCGGCGGGAGCGTTGGTCACGCCGGTGCGGGGCCGAACGAGCTCGCGGAACTCCCTGGCCTGGCGCGCCTCCGCCGCGGCGGCTTCCTGGCGATCCCGCTCGGCGTTGTCGCGTTTGGTGTCGGCGATCTGCGGCGCGAGCACGATCGCCGCGGCGATCAGGGCCAGCCCCGCGGCGACGGTCGCGGCGCGGCCGTAGCGGCCCATCCGCGACCACCACAGCGCCGGCAGCCTCGTCACGGGCGGCAGCGGCTGGTAGCGGTCTTCCGCCATCGCCTGCAAGATAGGCCGTCGCATGAGCCTGATCTACCGAGCGACGCAGCTTGCGGGCCGCTACCTGGACCGCCGCCACGGCGTCGACACGGCCGAACAGGCCGGCTGCCCTAGCCCCTACGCTCGATAACCGATCTTATGTGAACTTCCCGATTGGAACGGGAAGCCGCTAGCGCGCCAGCGACAGCGCGTACAGGAAGCCGTTGGCGTCGCCTTCCTTGGCCCCCAGGGCGATCAGGCGGTCGTAGGCGGCCTCGAGCTGGTTGAAGTAGGAGTTCTCGGCCGCGATCCGCTTCTTCTCGATGTAGCGGGCGATCGCCGAGTAGGCGGCGCCGGCCTCGGCGTCGAAATGCGCCTGTTCCAGGCCCTTGCGCCGCACCGCCCGGATCTTCTTCAGCCGCGACTCGAACACCTTGCAGCTGCCGAGCGCCACCAGCCCCTCCTGAATGCCGAGGCGGCGGCGCTGGGCGGCCACCCCGGCCAGCAGCACGGGGTCGCTGATGCCCGCTCGCTCGATCCGGTTGACATAACTAGTCATCGCCCCGCGCAGCGGGAGCAACCGTGCACGCTGCTGCGCGAGGTCGTACAGGTCCTTCCAGAGGATGCGCGCGCCACCCCGCAGCAGGCGGCGCTGGGCAGGCTCGCGCAGCTTGCGGATCCGCGTCCATCCCTTGCCCCTGCGCTTGCACTTGGCCATCTGCTTGGCCGCGCGCCTGAGCAGCGCGGCCTGAGCCGGCTTGGCGGCCTGCTTTGCCTGCCAGAGCCCGGAGACGGCGCCGCGCAGTGTCTCGGCGTCGGCCGCAGCGGCGGACGCGGTCGCGGGCACGGCGAGCATGCCCAGCACCAGGACCGCAATCAGCGTGGAGAACGCGTTCCTCATCTTCCGAGGGAGTCGGCACGCCGATGCCGCGCCTTTAATCTTCGCGTGCGTGCTGGCAATCGCGCACCCGCGGGGCACGTGGAACACCTCGAGCTAGTCCTCTTCGGGTTCTTGGTGGCCGTGGCGGGGTTGGCGGTGGTGGCCAGGCTGGTGCGGATCCCCTACCCCATCCTGCTGACGGTCGGCGGCCTGGCGATCGGGTTCGTCCCTGGGATCCCGGACGTGGAGCTGGACCCCGAGCTCGTCCTGCTCATCTTCCTGCCGCCCCTCCTTTACGCGGCCGCCTTCTTCGCCAACCTGCGCGAGCTGCGGGACAACTGGCGCCCGATCGGGCTGCTGGCGATCGGCCTGGTGATGGCGACGATGGTGGTCGTCGCCGCCGTGGCCCACTACGTGATCGACCTGCAGTGGGAGGTGGCGTTCGTGCTCGGCGCGGTGGTCTCCCCCACCGACGCCGTCGCGCCGGCCGCCATCCTGCGCCGCCTGCGCGTACCGCGGCGGGTGATCTCGGTTGTCGAGGGCGAGAACCTGACCAACGACTGGACCGCGCTGGTGGCGTACAAGTTCGCGGTAGCCGCGGTCGTGACCGGAAGCTTCTCGCTGGTCGAGGCGGGCCCGGAGTTCGTGCTCACGGGCCTGGGCGGCATCGCCATCGGCGTGGTGGTGGGGATCGGCATAGCGGCGGTCCGCAGGCGCGTCGAGGATCCCGTCACCGAGGTCACGATCTCGCTGCTCACCGCGTATGCCGCCTACCTGCCCGCGGAGGAGCTCGGGGCATCCGGCGTGCTGGCGGCGGTCACGGTGGGCGCCTGGCTCGGGTGGCAGGCCTCGGAGCTCACGACCCCCACCACCCGGATCCAGCTGGTCGCGGTCTGGGAGGTGCTCCAGTTCCTGCTCAACGCGTTCCTGTTCGTGCTCATCGGGCTGCAGCTGCCAGGTGTGCTCGACGACCTGAGTGGCCGGCCCGCCGGCGAGCTGGCCGCCTATGGCGCGCTGATCTCCCTCGTCGTGATCGTCGTGCGGATGGCCTGGGTCTACGCGCTCGCCGCCCTGCCGCGGCGTCTCCGCCCGCTCACGGGCAAGGGCAGCGGCGCGCCGTCGTGGCGCAACTCGACCCTGGTCGCCTGGAGCGGCATGCGCGGCGGGGTGGCGCTGGCGGCGGCGCTGGCGATCCCTCTCGAGACCGACGCCGGCGCGCCCTTCCCCGAGCGCGACCTGATCATCTTCCTCGCCTTCTGCGTGATCCTCGCGACGCTGGTCGGCCAGGGGCTCCTGTTCCCGGCGCTGATCCACATGCTCGGCGTCGAGGACGACGGCCTCGACGCCGACGAGGAGCTGAACGCGCGCCTGGAGATCGCCTTCGCCGCGCTGGACCGGATCGACGAGCTCGAGGGCGTCGAGTGGGTGCCCGGCGACACGGTCGAAAGGGTGCGGAACCAGTTCAACTACCGCCGGCGCCGGTTCTCGTCGCGCCTCGACGGGCGCGGCGCCCGTCACGACGACCCCGACGACTTCGACTACGAGGGGCGCGCGGACACCTTCCGGCGCTTCATGGCCGAGGTGATCGGCGCGGAGCGGGCCGCGCTGCGCCAGCTCCGCGACGCCGGGCAAATCACCGACGAGGTCCGCCGGCGGGTGGAGTACGACCTGGACCTGGAGGAGGCGCGCCTGAGTGGCTAGACGCCCGCCCCGGCTGCTCAGTGCCGCCGCCAAGGCGGTTCCGCCGCTTCCGTCCTGGGGGCCATCGTTGGGCCGGCGCTCGCGAATCAGGCTGGTCGCGCTGCTCGCGTGCCGCGACGAGATGCGGTTCCTGCCCGGCTACGTCGCGAACGTCGGCCCGCAGTTCGATGGCATCGTCGCCCTCGACGACGGATCCACGGACGGATCGGCCGAGTACCTCGAAAGCCGTCAGGAGGTGATCGAGCTGCTGCGAGTCCCGCACACGCGTCCCGCGTGGGACGAGCCCCGCAATCACGCCAGGCTGGTGGACGCGGCGATCCGGGCCGGGGCCGACTGGGCGATGTCGATCGACGCCGACGAGCGGGTCGAGCGGGAGTTCCGCCCGCGCGCCGAAAGGGTGATCGAGCGCGGGCGCCTCCTGGGGCGCACCGGGTACTCCGTCCGGATCCGCGAGCTGTGGGGCTCCGAGGAGGCCTATCGCGCCGACGGCATCTGGAACCGCAAGTGGCCTTCGCGCCTCTTCCGCCCGCGCGCCGGTGTGGCGGTGGACCAGCAGCCGCTCCACGCGCCGAAGGTCCCCCGCGCCGCCGGATGGGTCCCTCGAGCCGACCTCCTCGTCTACCACCTGCGGAGTCTGGCGCCCGAGGACCGCGCGGCGCGGCGCCGGCGCTACGAGGAGCTCGACCCGGATTCCCGCTATCAGCCGGAGGGGTACGCCTACCTGACCGACGAGAGCGGCCTCGAGCTCCGGCCGGTGCCGAGCCGGCGCGGCTTCGAGCACTGAAGGGTCAGCGCGGCGCCACGAGCAGGCTCTGCGTGGCGCGGCCGATCAGGCCGGACTCGTCGTGCAGCTCGGTGTCCGACAGCCCCGTGCCGGCCGGCTCCGGGTAGGTGACGGCGTCAAGGCCCACCCACTCACCTTGTGGGAGGCGCCTGAGGGCCACGCTGAGGTCGGTGTTGATGAACAGCCAGCGGCTGGGGTCCAGCGGCGCGCTCACGCCGTTGCCCGAGTCCGCGCACACGAGCACCCGCTGCAGCTGTGTCGGCTCCTCCCCCTCCACCAGCGCGCCGCGCATCCGCATCCAGGCGAGCGCGGAGCCGGGCTCGGTGAACCCGCCGCGGGCAAACCGGACATCCATCGCGGTGTGGTAGCCGGCATCCCACTCCACGGGGAAGAACTCCTTCGCCTCGGACTGATCGGGCCCCGGGCGCGGCTCGCTCGCCGGTGGCGGCTCGTCGAGCTCCACCTCGGTGGTGCGGATCCGCCAGCCGCGCGCGAGGATCACGGGGCCCTCGCCGTCGCTGAGCGTGCCCTCGACCAGCTCCACGCTGCGGCCGCCGCGCACCAGCTCCGCGTGCACGGTCAGCGGCGCGATCGGCACCGGGCGCAGGATCTCGTAGGTCAGCCGCGTGACCAGCGCGGGCTCGATCTCGCCGATGCGGTCGAGCTCGGTGCCCAGCAGCGCGCACGGCGGGCCGGCGTGCTGGCTGTCGCGGTCCCAGGGGCCGCGGGTCAGCTCGGTGGCGGCGAATCCGCCACCGGCGCGCCTGTAGAACGCCTCAATAGGACTTGGGCAGGCCCAGCGAGTGCTCGGCCACGTAGTTGAGCACCATCTCGCGGGAGACGGGCGCGGTGCGTGCCACGCGTGCACCCCACCACAGCTGCGACAGGCCGTACTCGAGCGCGAAGCCGTTGCCGCCGTGGGTCTGGATCGCCTGGTCCACGCAGTGGATGGACGCCTCGGCGGCCGCGTACTTGGCCATGTTCGAGGCCTCGCCCGCGCCCTTCGCGCCCGCGTCGTAGAGCGCGGCCGCCTTCTGGGTCATGAGGCGCGCGAGCTCCAGCTCGATCTTCGCCTCCGCCATGGGGTGCGAGATGCCCTGGTGGGTGCCGATCGGCGCACCCCAGACGCGCCGCTCCCGGGCGTAGTCCGCGCCCTTGGCGATCGCGTAGCGGCCGATGCCGGTGGCCATCGACGCGCCCATGATGCGCTCCGGGTTCAGGCCGTCGAAGACCGGGCCCAGGCCGCCGTTGTAGCCGCCGATCAGACGCTCCTCCTCGATCTCCACGTCGTCGAAGAACAGCGTCCACTGCTTGTCGGGCCCCAGGTGCGGCATCGGGATCTCGTCGCGCTGGAAGCCGGGCACGTCCACGTCGACGATCGCGAGCGAAGGCAGTCCCAGCGAGCCGTCCTCGTTGCGCCCGCGGGCCACCACCAGCACGGCGTCCGCCTCCTCGACGCCGGAGATGTAGGTCTTCTGCCCGTTCAGCCTGAACACGTCGCCGCCGGAGGCATCGCGCTCGAGCGAGGTGGACAGGTTGTGTGAGTTGGTGCCGGCGTCGGGCTCCGTGATCGCGAAGGCGAGCTTGGTGGTGCCCTCCCCTATGCCCTGCAGCCAGCGCTCCTTCTGCGCGGGCGTGGCGTGACGTGTGAGGATGCTCCCCGCGATCGCGGGTGAGACCACGATCAGCAGCAGCGCGCAGCCCGCGGCGGAGATCTCCTCCCCCACCGCCGATAGCGCCGCCATGCCGAGCCCGCCGCCGCCGTGCTCCTCCGGGATGTTCACGCCGAGGTAGCCGCGGCTGGCGAGAGCGTCCCAGAGCTCGGTGGGCGGCACGCCGTCCTTCACGCATTGCTGGGTGTACTTCGGCCCGTAGTCCGAGCAGATGCCGGACACCGCCTCGCGCAGCAACACCTCCTCCTGGTCGGGCACGACGTTGAGGGTCACTCCGGGGTCGGAAGCTGTGGTTGCCATCGATGCGGGATCCTACGGCGATGGCCAACGTGAAGCTCGGTCACCAGGCCCCCAACGGCATCTCGGCGTCGATGTTCGGCCTGGTGGAGCGCGGTCTGACCAAGCGGCCGCGGATAGCCAAGGTGATCAGGGGCACCGTCGAGTTCCGCTTCGAAGAGGACTTCGCCACCGTGAGGGTCACCTTCGGCGACGACGAGGTGCTCGTGGAGGACGTGAAGCGCGCGCGGAAGGCCAACCTCGTGATCAAGGGATCGTTGCCGGACGTCGTCCAGCTCACCTCGGCCCCGCTCGTGCGCGCGATCGCACGGGCCGCCGGAGGGAAGGTGAAGATCGAGGGCAACCCCCTGTTGGCCCGCCGGCTTCTGAAACTGCTCGAGATCTGACCTGCCAGACTCCCAGCGCGTGGCGAAGCAGAAGCAGATCAAGATGCAGCAGATGCAGGTGGGGGCGCTGGCCGCCATCCAGCAGCTCGAGCACCGCACCGACGAGCAGCTCCAGGGCGAGTCCAAGCACAAGGTGGCCGCCAAGGCCCTGCTGGGCGCGCGCGCCGCGGAGCGCTACGACGCCAAGACCGCCCGCGCCTACTTCAACGAGGCGATGGCCGGGTGTCATCCCCAGGAGCGGCTGGCGCTGCAGCGGATGATGAAGGCGTCGCTCGCGCTTGCCGAGCGCCGCCCGGACGACCTCAAGGCGGCGGTAGAGAAGCTGGGCCAGGAGGCCCCCTCGAGCCGCCAGCTGTTCCTGCTGCGGATCATGGGCCTGATCGCCCCGCCGGCGGGCGCCGGCATGGCCGCTCGCGTGCGCGGCATCCTCCTGCTGATCGCGCTCGTGGTGGTGCTCGTGGCCGTCGGCTTCGGGCTGGCGAAGCTGATCATGCTCCCCTTCGGCGGCACCGGCACCATCGGCGCGCTGTTGCTCGGGCTGGTGATCGTGGCGGCCGCCCTGGGCGCCCTCACGTTCTTCGGCCGGCGAAGGCAGGCGCGCATGAAGGCCAAGCGCGCGGCCGGGCCCTAGCGCGTCTTCAGCTTCGCCTTCTCGATCAGCACGGTCTGGGTGGGCGTGCCCTCGCCGCCGCTCTGGGGATCGCCGAGCGCGTCGATCCGCATGGCGGTGTCCATGCCCTTGACGACCTTCCCGAGCAGCGCGTACTCCGGCGGCAGTCCCGCGTCCTGGCCCGTGACCACGTAGAACTGGCTGCCGGACGTGCCGGGCGGCTCGTCGCCCGTCTTCGCCATGGCCACGACGCCGCGGGTGTAGGTGGCGTCCGCCGGCGGCTTGTCCACCACCGAGTAGCCGGGGCCGCCGCTGCCCGTGCCGGTCGGGTCCCCGCCCTGGATCACGAACCCGGGCACGATCCGGTGGAACACGGTGCCGTCGTAGAAGCCCTTCTTGACCAGTGAGGCGAACGACGCGGCGGTGTTCGGTGAGGTCTCCTGATCGAGCTTGATGGTGAACGAGCCACAGCTGGTGACCACCTTCACCTCGTAGGTCTTGTCCTGCTCGAGGTTGCTGGTGGGCTTCTTCTCCTTCCCGTCCTTGCGGGGCTTGGGCGCGTCGGCCTTCTGGCAGTCCTCGGCGGTCACCGCCGTCTGCTGCGCCTGCCCGGACCCGCTGTCGGCCTCGGCGGGCCCTTCCTGGGCACCCTCGGACCCGCACGCGGCAAGCGGCACGGCGCACAGGGCTATCAGCGCGAGCGGGCGGAACACGGGACGGAGGGTAGCCACCCTACGATCAGCGGGTGACGTCCCTTTCGCCCCTCCTGCGCGCCTATGACCAGGTGATCCTGGACCTGGACGGGTGCGTCTGGGTCGGGGCTGAACCGGTCGACGGCTCGGTCGAGGCGATCGCGGCCCTGCGTGAGGGCGGGAAGCGAATCGCGTTCGCCACGAACAACTCCTGGCACGCCGGTGAGGACCACGTGGCGAAGCTCTGGGGCATGGGCATCCAGGCGTCGCTGGCGGACGTGGTGACCGTGGGCGGTGCGATGCAGCACGTGCTCGCCGAGACGCGTTCGGGGCGGCCCGCGTTCGTGATCGGGACGGAGGTGATGCGCCGACACGTGACCGACGCCGGGCTGAAGGTGATGAACGGCACCGACCTGGCCTCGCGCGCGGAGGTGGTGGTGGTCAGCGGCACCGACGACGTGCACTACTCCGACCTGCGCGACGCCACGCTGGCGCTGGGCCGCGGCGCGGACTTCGTGGCGACCGGCCGCGACCCGACCCTTCCGATGCCGGGCGGCGACTGGCCCGGCACCGGTGCCGTGCTGGCGGCGCTGGAGACGGCTTCCGGGCGCACCGCCGAGGTGGTGGGCAAGCCGTCGCCGGGGCTGTTCCAGACCGCGCTCGACCGGCTCGGCGAAGGCCGCACCCTGGTGATCGGCGACAGGGTGGACTCCGACATCGCGGCGGCCAAGGCGGCGGGTCTGGACGGCGCCCTGGTGCTCAGCGGCGGGGCGGCGGAGCCCGGGCCGACCGATCCCCAGCCGGTGCGGGTGGCCGCCAGCCTGGCCGAGCTGGTTGGCCTCTGAGATGGCGAAGCGCACCCATCACAAGCACAGCTCGAAGAAGGGCTACCGCCGGCTGCTCGACTCCCTGGCCGACCTGGAGGGCGTGCACTCCGTGGCCACCGGGCGGGTGAAGCCCAGGATGGGCTCCGGGCGACCGGTGGCCACGATCTCGAAGGTGAGGCGCACCGAGTCCGGGCTGTCGATCACGATCAACACCGAGGGCGCGATCGTGGACGCCTACGTGATCACCGATCAGCCCGATGCGGTGGCCGAGGCGATGCGCGAGCGCGGCTGGACCGCCTCGTAGCCCACGCCCAGCAGCGCGCACGCCTCGGGCGTGACCATCAACCCGGCCGCTCGCGCCTCGGACAGGCCCTCGACCGGGTCGAGGCCCCTGTGCTCGTGCAGGTGGGCGGCGCACAGGGCGGCCACGAAGTCGGTGTGCCGGTTGCCGTGCACGGCAACGGCCCCGGCGCGACGGAGCTGACGGCGCAACAGCACCAGCAGCTCCTCGAGCGCGTCCGCGCCCCCGGCGACCGAGGGCACGGCCACGTGGTGGTGCTCCAGGCCCGCGGCCTCGTACGCGGGCAGGTTGTGCCGGGTGGCCATCGTCGAGATGACCGTGCGGACCCCGTGCTCCGCCAGCCAGGCGATCTCCCCCTCCCGGCGCTCGGGCCGGTGGCTGCGCCCTCCCCCACCCGGCCGCTCCAGCGCGCACAGCTTGCGCGGGCGCGCCCACCAGATCCTGATCGGCTCCCTCATCGCTCCTCCTGCGGTCGTTTCAGTCCTAGAGGCGCCGGGCGGTGGACTTTCGCCCCCCTCCGGGCCGTAAACTGGCCCCATGTGCCGAGTGTTCGGCTGCGTAGCCCCAGAGCCCGTGTCCATCCGGCATGAGCTGCTGGAGGCGGAGAACCCGATGATCCGCCAGTCCGAGCACCACGACTCCGGCTGGGGCATGGCCGTGTACGAGCGGGCGGAGGGCGGCACCCCCACCCTGGCGCGCTTCCCCGAGGCCGCCTACACCGACGCGGAGTTCGAGCGCGCGACCGCGCTGCGGGGCCGCATCTTCAACGTGCACGTGCGCCGCGCCACGCTCGGCGGCCTCACGCTGGTGAACACGCACCCCTTCCTGCTCGGCAACTACAGCTTCGGGCACAACGGCACGGTGATCTCCTATCCGCGCCTGATCGAGCCCGGCGTGCAGCGCCCGTGCGGGGAGACCGACTCCGAGGCGATCTTCAACTACCTGATGCGGTACTTCGACCCCGCGGACGTGGCCGGATCGCTGCGCCGTGCGATGTCCGCGGTGGTGGCCCGCTCGGCCTTCTCCGGGCTCAACTTCCTGTTCTCCGACGGCGAGCGGCTGTACGCCTACCGGCTGGGGATCTTCGACCTGCACTGGCTCGCCCGCGCCGACCGGCTGATGGTGGCCTCGGAGCGCGTGACCGACGAGCCCTGGCACACCGTGCAGCAGGATGTGCTTCTCACCCTCGACCCGGCCAGGGCCGAGGAGCCCCATGCCGAGCGCCTGCTGGGCGACGCGTTGGTCGAGCGCGCGGAGATAGACCCACTCGAGGAGCAGACCCACCTGCGCGGAGCCGAGCGCGGCGCATTCGCCGCGGAGCGCGCCGCCCGAGTAGTCGCGGCCGGGTGAGCCGCCGCTTCCTGCTGCTGGTCAACCCCGCCGCGGGGGGTGGCCGGGCGATCAAGCGCCTGAAGGCGGTCGAGGCCGAGCTGGACCGCCTGGGGGCGGACTACCGGACGGTGCTCACCCGGGACATCGGCCACGCGGCCTACGAGGCGCAGGCCGCCGCGGAGCGGGCCGAGACGGTGGCCTCACTGGGCGGCGACGGGCTCCTGCGCCCGCTCGCGGGCGTGCTGCGCGACACCCCGGCCGCGCTGGCGATCATCCCCGGCGGCCGCGGAAACGACTATGCCCGCACGGTCGGGATCCCTTCCGATCCCACCGAGGCGGCCCGCATCGCCGTGGAGGGCGAGGAGCGGATGATGGACGTCGCGGAGGTCGACGGCGAGCACTACCTGGGCATCGCCAGCTTCGGCTTCGACTCGGACGCCAACCGGATCGCGAACGAGGCGCGGCTGGTGCGCGGAAACCTGGTGTACGTGTACGCCGCGCTGCGGACGCTGATCGCCTGGAAGCCCGCGCGGTTCACGGCCACGGTGGACGGCGTGCGCCACGAGCTCACCGGCTACTCGATGGGGGTTGCCAACTCAAAGGCCTACGGGGGCGGCATGTTCGTCGCCCCGCACGCGGTGCTTGACGACGGCCTGCTCGACGTGGTCGCCAAGTCGCAGGTGCCGAAGATCCGGTTCCTGCGCGCGCTGCCCAAGTACTTCAAGGGCACGCACGTCTCCGACCCGACCTTCCACACCTGGCGCGGCGCCGAGATCGCGGTGACTTCCGACCGCCCGTTCGAGATCTACGCCGACGGCGACCCGATCGGCTCCACCCCGGCGACGATCCGCGTGCGCGCCCGGTGCCTGCGAGTGATCCTCCCCCGCACGTGAAGCGCCTCTTCGAAGCGCTGGCGCGCGGCGTGCGCGCGCTGTCACGCCGCCTCGGGCGCGGCGGCGGCACCACCCTCCCGGGTCGGCTGCTGCTGCGCGCCGACCCCCACTCGATGGAGCGGATGGCGCGGCGCCTGGAGCACGGCGCCGTGCTGGTGTCGGCCACCAACGGCAAGACGACGACGTCGGCGATGGTCTCGGCGATCCTCGAGCGTGACGGCCGCAGCGTGGTGAACAACCGCGCCGGGTCGAACATGGGCTGGGGCGTGGCCACGGCCCTGCTCGACGCGGGGCGAGAGCCCGGGCAGGTCGGCCTGTTCGAGGTGGACGAGGCCTGGTTGCCGCGGGTGGCGGACGCGCTCGAGCCACGCATCTATCTCCTGTCCAACCTCTTCCGCGACCAGCTCGACCGCTACGGCGAGCTCGAGCTGCTCGCCGATCGCTGGGCCGAGGTGGTCGGCCGGCGCGACGGCCAGGCGCGGTTCGTGCTCAACGCCGACGATCCGCTTGTGGCCGACCTCGGCAGGGGGCGCGAGGGCGTCGTGTACTTCGGGGTGGCCGACGACTCCCAGGCGCTGCCGGAGCTCCAGCACGCGGCCGACTCGAAGCACTGCCGCAACTGCGGCGCGCCGTACGTGTACGACGCCGTGTACATGGGCCACCTCGGGCGCTACCACTGCCCCAGCTGCGGCCGGTCCCGCCCACAACCCGAGGTGGTGGCCGAGCGGGTGCGCCTGGACGGCATGCGCGGCGCCGATGTGACGCTGGCCACGCCTCAGGGCACCACGGAGCTGCGCCTCCCCCTCCCCGGCCTCTACAACGTCTACAACGCCGTCGCCGCCACCGCCCTGTGCCTGGAGCTGGGCGCCCCGCTGGAGACCGTGCGCGACTCGCTGGAGCACTTCGGCGGCGCGTTCGGCCGGGTGGAGACGATCCCCGTGGACGGGCGCCCGGTGTCGATCCTGCTGGTCAAGAACCCGGCGGGCGCGAACGAGGTGCTGCGAACCCTCACGCTGGAGGACGGGCAGCTCGACCTGTGGCTGGCTCTGAACGACAAGACCGCCGACGGGCGCGACGTCTCGTGGATCTGGGATGCCGACTTCGAGCTGCTGGCGGGCCGGGTCCGGCGCGCCACCTGCTCCGGCACGCGCGCGGAGGAGATGGCGCTGCGGCTGAAGTACGCGGGAATCGATGCCGAGCTGGCCGTGGACCGCGACATCGAGTCGTCGCTCGACGCGGCCGTCGCCTCGGGCCGGGAGAACGGCAAGCCGCTGTTCGCCCTGCCCACCTACACCGCGCTGCTGGAGCTGCGCGACCTGCTGGCGCGGCGCGGCCTGGCACGGGGGTGGGCGGAGTGAGCGCGGACGGCTTCGTGTTCGCCTACGGCTCGCTGGTGCGGGATCGCACGGGGCCGCTCGCGACCCTGCCCCGCCACCGCCGGGTATGGGGCGTGGCCACCGACAACGTCCGTCACATCCCCGGCTACAAGATGTACCTCGATCGCTCCGACGGCTCGCGACCCGACATCTACGTGGCGTTCGTGGACATCGAGCCTGACGGGAACGCCGAGGTGAACGGCATCGTCACGCCCGTGACCGGGGCCGAGCTGGACGAGCTCGACCTGCGCGAGCGCAACTACGATCGGGTCGAGGTGACCGAGCTGATCGAGGAGGACTTCGGCGGGCGCGTGTGGACCTACCGGGGCTCGGCCGAGGGACGGGCCCGGCTCGAACAGGGCCGGCAGGAGAACCGGGCGGTGGTGTCGCGGGACTACTCCGAGAAGCTCCACGGCGCGTTCAGGGGCCTCGGAGACGCCGAATACCGGCGCTTCCTGGACTCCTCCGACCTCGACGGGCTGCCGCTGCGCGACCTGGAGCGGGTGGACCTGTGATCGCCGCCTGGCACGACGTGGAGTGCGCCTCCTACGCCGCCGACCTGCCGCTGTGGCGCGAGCTGGCCGATGAGCGGGGCGGCCCGGTGCTGGACGTGGGCGCCGGGACGGGCAGGGTTGCGCTCGACCTGGCGGCCAGGGGCCACGAGGTGGTGGCGATCGACGCAGATCCGGAGCTGGTGAGCGTGTGCGCCGCGCGCGGGCGCGACCGGGGCCTGCCGCTCCGCGCCCACGTGGCGGACGCGCGCTCGTTCGATCTCGGGAGGCTCTTCCCCCTGGCGATCCTGCCGATGCAGGTGGCCCAGCTCCTCGGCGGCCCCGGCGGGCGCAAGGCGATGCTCGCGGCGATGCGGGCCCACCTGCAGCCCGGCGGCCTGCTGGCGATCGCCCTGGCCGACCCGTTCGGCGGTGTGCCCGCGGGGGAGTTCCTCCCCCCGCTGCCCGACGTGCTCGAGGTCGAGGGGTGGGTGCTCTCCTCGACCCCGGTCGACGTGCGCGACGAGCCCGAGTCCGTGGCGGTCGACCGCCACCGCCAGGCCGTCTCACCGGCGGGTGAGCTCTCCGAGGAGGTGTTCACCCTGCGCCTGGACTCGGTGACGGCCGCCACCGTGGAGGGCGAGGCGGCCGACGCCGGCTACCTGCCGCTTCCCCCCCGCACCGTGCCGGAGACCCGGGACTACGTGGGCGCGACGGTCGTGATGCTGGAGGCACCGGGGTGACCACCCTGCGCGTCTGCGCGCTCTACCCGGAGCTGATGAACATCTACGCCGACCGCGGGAACATCGCGGTGCTCCGAGCCCGGTGCGAATGGCGCGGGCTCGGCTTCGAGCTGCGGTCGGCCACCGTCGGCGAGCCGCTGGACCCCTCCGGCCAGGACCTCATCTACATCGGCGGCGGACAGGACCGCGACCAGGCGGCGGTGGCCCAGGACATGGCCAAGGGCAAGAGCGCGGCCCTGCACGCGGCAGCCGCCGACGGGGCGGCTGTGCTGGCCGTGTGCGGTGGCTACCAGCTGCTCGGTCACAGCTACGAGATGGGCGACGAGGTGCTGCCCGGGATCGGACTGGTGGACCTCCACACCGTCCGCGGTGACGGACCGCGCCTGATCGGCAACTGCGCCATCGAGGCCGACCTGGGCAGCGGTCCGCGCGTGATCGCCGGGTTCGAGAACCACGGCGGCCGGACCTACCTCGGCGAGGGCGCCGAGCCGCTGGGACGGGTGCTCTCGGGCCACGGCAACAACGGCGACGACGGGTTCGAGGGTGTGCGCAGGGGCAACGTGATCGGCACCTATCTCCACGGGCCGCTGCTGCCGAAGAACGCCTGGCTGGCCGACCGCCTGGTCGAAGTGGCGCTGGGATCGAGCTGGAGCCGCTGGACGACGCGCTGGAGGATGCCGCGCACGCCTCGGCGCGCCGCGCAGCAGGAGTGGGCTAGGAGGCGCAGCCGGGCGCAAGGTTATAGGCGCGCGAGCGCGCCGTTGGGGGTTGCAAAGGGGGGTGTTCTCCCCCCTTGAGGCTTCTAGGCGGAGCCGCCGAGCACGCGCAGGGCCTCCGCCATGGAGGTGACTCCCTTGCGGACCTTCTCGAGCCCGTCGTCGCGGAGGCGGCGCATGCCCTGCGAGACCGCGAGCTCCCCGATCTCGTCGGCCGAGCGCTTCTCCACGATCAGCGCGCGCAGCTCGTCCGTCACATCCATCACCTCGTAGAGGCCGATGCGGCCGCGGTAGCCGCTGCGGGCGCAGCGCACGCAGCCCACGGGGTCGAACGCCCTGATGGGCTCGCTCTCCTTCTTGAAGCCGTTCCGGCGCAGCGCCTCCACGCCGATCTCGACCTCCTGCTTGCAGTCGCAGAGCTGGCGCGCCAGGCGCTGGGCCACCACGCAGTTGATGCCCGACGCGACCAGGAACGGCTCGATGCCCATCTCGATCAGCCGGGCTACGCTCATCGGCGCGTCGTTGGTGTGCAGCGTGGAGAGCACGTAGTGGCCGGTCAGCGCCGACTCGATCGCGATCTGGGCGGTCTCGCGGTCGCGGATCTCGCCCACCATCATCACGTCGGGGTCCGCGCGCATCATCGAGCGCAGGCCGGTCGCGAAGGTCAGTCCGGTCCTGGTGTTCACCTGGACCTGCTTCACGCCGTCCAGCTCGTACTCCACCGGGTCCTCGATCGTGAGCAGCGTCTTCTCCGGGCTGTTCAGCTCGGTCAGGGCGGCGTACAGCGTCGTGGTCTTGCCCGATCCCGTCGGGCCGGTGGCCAGCAGCGAGCCGTGGGTGTGGGAGATGGCGTGGCGCAGCCTGGCCACGTCCAGGTTGGACATGCCGAGACGGTCGAGCTCGAAGGACATGCCGCTCTTGTCGAGCACTCGCATGACCACCGACTCGCCGCGCACCGTGGGCAGCGTGGCCACGCGGATGTCCACGTGACGCCCGTCGACCGACAGGCCCACGCGGCCGTCCTGGGGCACGCGCTTCTCGGCGATGTCGAGGTCGGCCATGATCTTCACGCGGGACACGAGGCCGGCGACCATGCCCCGGGGCACGGTGGTGGTGTCCGTCACCACGCCGTCCACCCGGAAGCGCACGCGCATCGACTTGCTCTCGGGATCGAAGTGGATGTCGGAGGCGCCCCGCCCCACGGCGTCGGCCACGATCGAGCGCACCAGCTTCACCACCGGCGCCTCCTCGGCGGACTCCCGCAGCTCGATGACGGGGCCGTCGTCCTCGAGCTCGTCCTCCTCGACGGCCGAGTCCAGGCGGCCGAGGCGGGCGAGCAGCGCGTCGACGTCCTCCTCCGTGGCCACCGCCCGGCGGATGTCGTACCCGGTCATCATCGACAGGTCGTCGATGGCGAGCACGTTGGCCGGGTCCGCCGTCGCCACCAGCAGCGACTTCTCGTCGAGGAAGGCGACCGGGACGGTGCGGTGCTTGCGCAGCACGCTCGGGTCGACCAGCGCGTGGCGCCCTGGTCGATCGGGTACTCGTTGAGGTCCACGTGCTCGATGCCGTAGCGCTCGGCCACGGCGCGGGCGAGCTGGGCCGGTGTGACCACCCCGTGCTCGAGCAGCGTCTGGCCGGTCGTGCGGCCGGTCTCGCGCGCCTCCACCACCGCGCGCTCGACGGCCTCGCGGGTGGCGAAGTCGTGCTCGACGATGATGTCGCCGATGCGGCGCGGGGCCTGGGGGCGGGGCGCTGTGGCGCCCGCCGGGGCGGTGCCTTGGGTGCTCACGGTATCTCTATCGGCAATTCGTCCATATGGTTGACCCGTGCGGGCGTTCGTGACCGGCGGATCGGGCTTCATCGGCGGAGTTCTGCTGAAGCGGCTGGTGGCGGATGGCCTGCAGGTGACCGCCCTGGCGCGCTCCGAGGCGTCGGCCGAGAAGGTGCGAGCACTTGGCGCGGACGCGTTCATCGGCGACCTGGCAGGCGCTGGAGAGGGGCCCGCAGAACTGCGATGTGGCCTATCACGCCGCGGCTCATGTGGAGCAGTGGGGACCGTGGGAGGCCTTCCAGCGCGCCACGGTGGACGGCACCGGCCAGGTGCTGGCGGCATGCCGCGAGGCGGGCGTGCAACGTTTCGTGCACGTGGGAACCGAGGCCGCGCTGGTGGACGGCAACGCGCTGGTGAACGCCGACGAGACCTGGCCGCTGAAGCCCGAGTCGCGCGCGTACTACCCACGCAGCAAGGCGCGCGCGGAGCAGATGGTGGTGGCGGCCAACGGCGCCGGCGGCATGGAGACCGTGGTCGTCCGGCCACGCTTGGTGTGGGGTCCCGGCGACACCACGCTGGTGCCCGAGATCGTCGAGCTGATCCGCTCGGGCAAGTTCGCCTGGGTGGGCGGCGGTGGGCACCTCACCTCGACCGCCCACGTGGACAACGTCGTCGAGGGGCTGGTGCTGGCGGCGGACAAGGGCCGCGGCGGCGAGGCCTACTTCGTCACGGACGGCGACCCGATCGCCTTCAGGGACATCATCACGGCGCTCGTGGCCACCGCAGGGCGTCGATCCCGGCAGCCGCAACGTGCCGGCGGCGGTCGCCCGCCCGGCGGCGGCCCTGTCCGAGGGCGTCTGGCGCCTGCTCCGGCTGCGCGGCGAGCCGCCGATCACGCGGCTCGCGGTGTGGAACTCGGCGCTCGAGTGCACGGTGGACGACGCGAAGGCACGCAAGGAGCTCGGATACGAGCCGGTGATCTCCCGCGAAGCGGGTCTCGCGGCGCTTTCTGAAGCCTGAGGTACCCCTGGCGGTAGGTGAGGCTTCAATCGATTCCGGTGGAGCCGAATCCGGCCGCGCCGCGCGCGGTCTCCCCCACGTCCTCGACCTCCACCGCATCCCCGGCCTCGTAGCGCGTGACCACCAGCTGCGCGATCCGGTCGCCGACCGAGACCTCGAAGGCCTCGGCCCGATCCGTGTTCAGCAGGAGCACGCGCACCTCTCCCCTGTAGCCGGAGTCGATCAGCCCCGGGAGCGTTGACCAGCGAGATCCCGTGCCGCAGCGCCAGCCCCGACCGCGGCAGCACCAGGCCGGCGCAGCCGTCCGGGATCGCCACCGCGAGCCCGGTGCCCACCGAGGCCCTCTCCCCCGGCCCGAGCGTGACCGCCTCGGCCGCGCGCAGGTCGTGGCCGGCGTCGTCCTCGTGGGCCCGCTGCGGAGCCGCCGCCTCGGGCGTCAGGCGAGAGAAGCGCAGGCTCACGGAGGGCTGCCGTTGGAGCCGTTGAGCGCGAACCGCTCGAACCGCGCGGCCGCGCCGACCGGCACGCGGGCGCGCACCTTCACCCCATCGGCGGTGTCCTCGCGCTCCATCTCGCCGGCCAGGTCGTGCAGCTCGGACAGCCGCCCGCCCTCGTCGTAGGGCACCAGCAGCTCCATCGGGCGCAGCGTGGCCAGGAAGCGCGCCTCCACCGCGGCGTGCAGGTCCTCCAGGCCCTCACCGGCCTGGGCGGACACCTGGACGGCGTCGGGGAAGCGGAACGTGAGCTCACGGCGGCGTTCCGCGTCGAGCAGGTCCACCTTGTTCAGCGCGAGCAGGCGCGGGCGCTCGGCCGCGCCGATCTCGGCCAGCACGTCCTCCACAGCGGCGAGCATCTCGTGCAGCTCCTCCTCCGGCGCCGAGGCGTCGGCCACGTGAACCAGGAGATCGGCCTCCAGCGCCTCCTCCAGCGTCGCCCCGAACGCCTCGACCAGCTGGTGGGGCAGCTTGCGGATGAACCCGACCGTGTCGGTGAGCAGGTAGGTGCGCCCGCCGATCTCGAACGACCGGGTGGTGGGATCGAGCGTGTGGAACAGGCGGTCGCGCACGCCCACCTCGGCCCCGGTGAGCGCGTTCAGCAGCGTGGACTTGCCGGCGTTCGTGTATCCGGCCAGCGCCACGGTGGGCAGGCCGGCCCGCTCGCGCTCCGAGCGCATCACCTTGCGCGTGCCCTTGGTGTGCTCCAGCCGCCGGCGCAGCGCGCTGATCCGGTCGCGCGCAAGGCGGCGGTCGGTCTCGATCTGGGTCTCGCCCGGGCCCCTGGTGCCGATGCCGCCGTCCATACGCCCCGCCCCCAGCCGCTCCAGGTGGGTCCACAGGCCCGCGCATCCGGGCGAGGTTGTACTCCAGCTGCGCCAGCTCCACCTGGAGGTTGCCCTCGGCCGAGTTCGCGTGGTCGGCGAAGATGTCGAGGATGATCGCCGTGCGGTCGATCACCGGCTTCCCTAGCGCCTCCTCGAGGTTGCGCTCCTGGCGCGGAAGCAGCTCGTCGTCGCAGGCCACGAGGTTGGCGTCGCACTCGCCGATCGCGCGCTTCAGCTCGGTGAGCTTGCCCTTGCCGAAGTAGCGATCCGGGTCGGGTGCCGGGCGCTTCTGGGTCATCTCGCCGACCACGGCCACTCCCGCGGTGAGCAGAAGCTCGCTCAGCTCGGCCAGGTCGGGCTCGTCGGGCCCGGCGGCGATCAGGAACGCGCGCTGGCGTGCGCGCGGGTTGCGGATGCCCTGGTCGGCCTTCTGCACTCCCCTGAGTGTAGGCCGCACGCGGGCGTCAGCCCGTAGAGTCCCGCCAATGAAGGCATTTGTGACAGGGGCAACCGGATTCATCGGCGGGCACGTGGCGCGGACGCTGCGCGAGCGGGGCGACGACGTGGTGGCGCTGGTGCGCTCCCCGGAGAAGGCCGGCGAGCTTCGCGATCTCGGCTGCGAGCTGATCGAGGGCGACCTCTCCTCCGTGGACGCCATCGGGCGCGGCGCCGAGGGCGCCGACGCCGTGTTCCACATCGGCGCCATCTACAAGGTGGGCATCCCCAAGTCCGAGCACGAGGCGATGTACGACGCGAACGTCCGCGGCACCGAGCGCGTGCTCGACGCCGCGATCGAGGCCAAGGTCCCGCGGATCGTCTACGTGTCCACGTGCGCGGTGTTCGGCGACACCGGCGGCGAGGTGGTCGACGAGACCTATCGCCGCGTGGGCGACGATTTCACCTCCTACTACGACGAGACCAAGTTCCTGGCACACCAGGTTGCCGAGGAGCGCATCGCCGGGGGAGCGCCGATCGTGATCGTGCAGCCCGGCGGCGTGTACGGGCCGAACGACCACTCCGAGCTGGGCAACATGATCGACCAGACGGCCACCGGCAAGCTGCCCGCGAAGATGTTCCCGGACGGCGGGTTCATGCTCTGCCATGTCGAGGACATCGCGGCCGGCATCGTGCTGGCCCACGACAAGGGCGAGATCGGCGAGGCCTACGTGCTGTCAGGCGAGCAGGCGCGGCTGGGAGACCTGATCGACAGGGTCGCCGCGCTCGCCGGACGCAAGCCGCCGCGGTTCACGATGCCGGGGATCGTGCTCAAGGCATCAGCGCCGCTGGGCCCGGTGATCGGCCCGTTGATGGGGTTCCCGCCCAACCTGCGGGAGCTGATCAAGACCTCGGACGGCGTGACGTACTGGGCGACCGACGCCAAGGCGCGGCGGGAGCTCGGCTTCGAGCCGCGGGCCCTGGACGAGGGCCTGCAGCAGACGGTCTCCGCGGCCGAGGGCTAAGCCGCCGACGGGCGTCCCTGCGCCCGGCCACGGTGCGAGGAACAGCAACAGCCGCGGTGTCGCGACACGGCACGCACCTCATGGCGCTCCGCCGGGTCGAACTCGGCGAGGAGGCCCGGACCGCCGGTCACGCTCTCCGAGCCGCTGATCTCGAGCTCGCCCTCCAGCACCAGCACCCAGGCGCGCTCGTGCACCTGATGTTCCTGTAGGCGCTCGCCCTCCGGCAGCGCCAGGACGATCAGCCGGGCGGCCTCGGTCGAGGTGACGACCTCCGGCTTGTGAACCTCCACCTCCATGCCGTGTGTGTCCCAGGTCTTCATGGCATGCGAGCCTATCCCGCCAGCGAGGACCGGATGCGCTCCATCGCCTCGGTCAGTCGTTCGTCGGCCACGGTGAGCGAGATCCGGAAGAACCCCTCGCCGTTCGGCCCGTAGGACGAGCCCGGCGAGACGACCACGCCGGACTCCTCCAGCACCAGCTCGCAGTAGGAGGCGGAGTCGTGCCCCTCGGGCACGGGAGCCCACACGTAGATGGTGCCCTTGGGCACCGGCACGTCGACCCCGATCTCGCGCAGGGCCTCCACCACGAGGTCGCGCCGGCGCTGGTAGATCGCGCTCATCTCCTTCGGCACGTCGTCGCCGTCGTCGAGCGCCTTCGCCGCCATCAGCTGGATGGCCTCCGGCATGCCGGAGTCGATGTTGGTCTTGAGCTTCCAGTAGGCGGACACGGCGTCGGCGTTGCCCACGATCGCCGCGGTGCGCCAGCCGGTCATGTTGTAGCCCTTGGAGAGCGAGAACACCTCCACGCCGACCTCCTTCGCTCCCGGCGTCTCCAGGAAGCTGGGGGCCACGTATCCGTCGAAGGTGGTCTCGGTGTACGAGGCGTCGTGGACGATCAGGACGTCGTGCTCGCGGCCGAACTCGACCGCGCGCTCGAACAGCCCGTCGGGCACGATCGCGCCGGTCGGGTTGTTCGGGTAGTTCAGGTACATCAGCCGCGCGTTGCGCGCCGCCTCGGCCGAGATCGCCCCCAGATCGGGCGCGAACCCCAGCTCGGGCACCAGCGGCATCAGCTCGGGCTCGGCGCCGCTCAGCAGCGGGCCGCCCGTGTAGACCGGGTAGCCCGGATCGGCGGCCAGCGCCACCGTGCCCGGATCGAGGAAGGCCAGATTCAGGTTGAAGATGCACTCCTTCGCGCCCAGCGCCGGCACGACCTCCGTGTCCGGGTCCAGGGCGACGCCGAATCGGCGCTCGTAGAAGCGCGCGAACGCCTCCCGCAGCTCCGGCCGGCCGCGATTCGAGGGGTACTGGTGCGTGCCGGGATCGGCCGCGGCCTCACTCAGCGCGCCCGTCACGAGCTCCGGGGTCGGGGTGTCGGGGTCGCCGATGCCGAGGCTGATCACGTCGACGCCGGCGGCCTTCTTCTCGGCGATCTTGCGCTCGAGCTCGGCGAACAGGTACGGGGCCAGGCGGTCAAGGCGTGCGGATGGCTTCATTGTGGTCACCTCCGCGGGGCCTCCGGCCCCGCGCTCTGAGAGTCTCGATCGGCATCCAGCCTCTCTTTTCCTCCAGGAATTCGTCGCTGAGCGTCCCCGCGTACACGGGCACGGCCCAGCCGGTCAGGTCGATGTGCAGGTCCTCGGCCACGTCCACCTCCAGCTCGCCCCCGTCCAGCCGGACGGTCACGGGGCTGTCGACCCCGCGCACCACCGCGGCCACGGCGGCGCCGGTGGCGCCGGTGCCCGACGACATGGTCTCCCCCACCCCGCGCTCGAAGATGCGCGCGCGGATCGCGGCGTCGCCCTCGCGGCGCCAGAACGACACGTTCGTGCGGTTCGGGAACAGCTCGTGGCGCTCGATCGGCGCACCCAGCTCCGGCAGGTCGAGCTCCTCGAGGCCCTCGTCCACCTCGATCGAGCACTGGGGGTTGCCCACGGACACGAACTGGAAGCTCAGCTCGCGTCCCGCCGCCTCCAGCGTGCCGGTGCCGTCGGCACCGCCTGACGGGAAGTCCGGCCCGGACAGCTTGGCCCGGCCCATGTCCACGGTGCAGGTCTCGGGCCCGGTGATGCGCGGCCGCACCTCGCCCGCCGCGGTGGAGATCGAGAAGCTGTCGGAGTCCGTCCATCCGTGGCGGCGCAGGTACATCACGGCCTCCCGCACGCCGTTGCCCGACAGCTCGGCCTCCGAGCCGTCCGGATTGAATATCCGCAGGGCGGCCACGAACCCGCGCTCCTCGGTGCGCGACAGCAGGAGGATGCCGTCGGAGCCGACCCCCGTGTGCGGGGCGCAGAAGGCCCGGATCCGCTCAGGGGTGAGCTCGAACGGGAGCGCGTCCTCCTCGACGATGGCGTAGTCGTTGCCGAGCGCCTGCCACTTCTCGAATCTCACGGCGGGCCACTCTACGGATCGCTCAACATGCGGGCGATCTCCCGCGCCACATCGCGGGGCTCGCGGCCCGTCACGTCGATCTCCGTCAATCCCGCCATCTTGCGCATCCACGTGAGCTGGCGGCGGGCGTAGTTGCGGCTGCGCTTCTTCAGCGCGCCCACGTCCCCGGCAAGGAGCTCGTCGAAGCCGAGCGCCTTGCGCGCCGTGTGCGACGCGCCGGCGGCGAGCGCGGCGCGCGCCTCGTCCTCACCCCCGGCGGCCACGATCGCGTCCACTCGCCGCTCGATGCGTTCGTAGAGCGCCTCCCGCTGCATCGTCAGGCCCACGAGCACGGTCGGGTGGCGTACGTCCTCGGACCAGAGCTCCGACTCCTCCTCCGCGGCGGCGGCGCGCAACGAGAGGTCGGCCAGCGCACCGCGCATGTAGAGCCCCGTGCCGCCGACGACGATCGGGCGACGGCCCGCCGCCAGCGCCGCGTCCACCTCGGCGTGCGCCCGCGGCATGTACTGACCCAGGTCGAACTTCTGCGTGAGCGGCACCACGCCGACGAGCCGGTGCTCGAGGCACGCGCGCTCGCGCTCCGTCACGGCCCCCGTCAGCACGCTCAGGCCCTCGTACACCTGGAGGGCGTCGGCGCCGATCGCCACGGGCTCCTCGCCCCGCTCACGCAGCACGTCGGCCAGCTCCAGCGCCACCGCGGTCTTGCCGACCCCGGTGGGGCCGAACAGCGCGACGACGGTCTCAGGCAACTCGGGAGAGCAGGTGCTCTTCGCCCGCGAGCGTGGTGCTGGTGCCCGAGGCGATCTCCACCTGCGCCAGCGCGCCCGGCTGCGCCACGCCGGCGAAGTTCACCGTCTTGTTGTGGCGGATGCGGCCGCGCAGCCGCGAGGGGTCGGTGCGCGACGGCCCCTCCACGAGCACCTCCATCGTCCGGCCCACGAACCGCTGCGAGCGCTCGGTGGCGATCCGCTGGACGGCTTCGACCAGACGCCCCATCCGCTCGCGCTTCACCGCGTGCGGGATCGTGCCCTCGAGCTCCGCGGCGGCGGTCCCGCGGCGAGGGGAGAAGATGAACGTGAACGCCGAGTCGTAGCGCACCTGCTCGACCACCTCCATCGTCTCCTCGAAATCGGCCTCGGTCTCCCCGGGAAAGCCCACGATGATGTCCGTGGTGATGGCGGTGTCGGGCACCAGCTCGCGGATCATCGCCACGCGATCGAGATAGCGGCCGCGGTCGTAGGTGCGGCGCATGGCCTTGAGGATCCGGCTCGAGCCCGACTGGAGCGGCAGGTGTATGTGCTCGCACACGGAGGGCAGCTCCGCGTGGGCGCGGATCACGTCCTCCTTCATGTCCTTGGGGTGAGGGCTGGTGTACCGGATCCGGTCGATCCCCTCCACGGCGTCCACCATCGCCAGGAGCTCCGCGAAGCTGGTCTTGGCGCCCTTGGGCAGATCGCGGCCGTAGGAGTTCACGTTCTGACCCAGCAGGGTCACCTCGCGCACCCCGTCGGCGGCCAGGCGCTCGACCTCCTCGAGCAGCTCCGCGGCGGGCCGTGAGACCTCGCGCCCGCGCGTGGACGGCACGATGCAATAGGAGCAGACGCAGTTGCAGCCCACCGAGATCTGCACCCAGCCCTGGAAGTCGCGCTCGCGCCGCATCGGCAGGTGCCCGGTGAATCCCTCGAACTCGAAGTAGCCCTGCGCCGTCAGGCTGTCGCTGGTGAGGAACTCGGCCAGGCGGTGGACCTGGCCCGGGCCGAACGCCACGTCGACGAACGGGAACTGCTCGAACACCTTCTCCTTCAGCGACTGCGACCAACAGCCGCCCACGCCCACCACCCGCGACGGATCCTCGGACTTCAGCCGCTTGGCCTCGCCCAGGTGCCCGATGAAGCGGCTGTCCGCCGACTCGCGGATCGAGCAGGTGTTGAACAGGATCAGATCGGCCTGGTCGCGCTCCGGCGCGGCGGCGTACCCGAGCGACTCGAGCATTCCCTTCATCCGCTCGGAGTCGTGCTCGTTCATCTGGCACCCGAAGGTGGTCAGGTGGTAGCGCTTCGGCTCGGCCGGGCCCAAGTGTAGCGCGACGCCTGAGGGGAGTCTCGATCTCACACCCGCTCGCCGAGTCCCGGATAGAGCTCGACGAAGCCGTCCTCGTCGAGCGCCAGCTCGCCCTCGAACGAGCGGTGCTTGCCGACGTAGCGCACCGTCCGCGCGTCGATCGGCTCGTACCGCTGCTCGGAGCGGTGCACCACGAGATCCGGCACGGTGATCCACGCCATCACGAAATCGGCCCCCTCCCCTCCCTCGGTCAGGCGCCGGCGATGGATCGGCATGAAGTTGGTGAGCGGGGATAGGCCGAGATCGCAGTCGAGCGCCCCGTCGATGCCGGGCACGGGCTCGCCCCCCGCCGCCCAGCTGCCGTCGGGCGAGCGCCGCAGGTCCAGGCTGTGGCCGCCCCCCTCCCCGCGTGCCGCGATCGCGATCGACACCGTCACGAGATCGGGGTCGGTGCGCAGCTCGTACTCCAGCCGGTAGCGCCCGGGCACGTCGACGGCCTCACCGGGGCTCTCGCCCTGGGCGACGCCCGCGGTGCCGATCTGGACGCCGCGGGCGGAGAGCCCCTCGGCGCCCAGCCTCACCTCCGCCAGCTCCATCCGCTGCGTGTCGAGCCCGCGCCAGGTCAGGACCCGCTCGAGCGCCACGCCGCTACTTCGCGTAGTCGGTCGCGCGGCTCTCGCGAATCACCGTGATCTTGATCTGCCCCGGGTACTCGAGCTCCTGCTCGATCTCACGGGCGATCTTGCGCGACAGCAGCGTCGCCTCGTCGTCGTCCACGTCCTCGGGGCGGACGATCACCCGGATCTCGCGGCCGGCGTGCATCGCGTAGACCTTCTCCACCCCCTCCTGGCGCTCGGCGATCTCCTCCAGCTCGTGCAGCCGGGTGACGTAGCTCTCGAGCGACTCGCCCCGCGCGCCCGGCCGGGCGCCCGACGCGGAGTCGACGATCTGGACGATCACGGCCTCGACGGTCTTCAGCTCGACCTCGTTGTGGTGGGACTCCATCGCGTGAGCCACCGCCTCGGTCTCCTTGTATCGCCGTGCGAGCTCGCCGCCGACGAGCGCGTGCGGGCCCTCGACCTCGTGCGACACGGCCTTGCCGATGTCGTGCAGCAACGCCGCGCGCGCGGCGGTCTTCGGGCTGGCACCGAGCTCGTCGGCCAGCAGCGCCGCCAGCCGGGCGCACTCGACCGAATGGGCGAGCACGTTCTGCCCGTAGCTGGTGCGGAAGCGCAGCCGCCCGAGCAGCTTGAGCAGCTCGGGGTGCAGGGTCCCCACGTTCGCCTCGTACGCCGCCTGCTCGCCCAGCTCGGCGATGCGGCGGTCCAGCTCGGACGTGGCCTGGTTGAAGGCCTCCTCGATCCGGGCCGGGTGTATCCGCCCGTCCTGGAGCAGCTTCTCGAGCGTGATCCGCGCGACCTCGCGCCGGACGCCGTCGAAGCCCGACAGGAGCACCGCGCCGGGGGTGTCGTCGATGATGAAGTCGATCCCGGTGAGGGTCTCCAGGGCCCGGATGTTGCGCCCCTCGCGGCCGATGATGCGGCCCTTCAGCTCGTCGGACTTGAGCTCCACGACCGACACGGTGGTCTCGACCGCGTGCCCGCCGGCCACCCGCTGCATGCAGGTGGCGATGATGCTGCGGGCGCGGCGGTCGGCGTCGTGGCGGGTCTCCTCCTCGATCTGGCGGATCAAGCGGGCGCTGTCGTGGCGAAGGCTGTCCTCGAGCTCCCGCAGGAGCACCTGCTTGGCCTGCGACGCACTCAGGCCGGAGACGCGCTCCAGCTCGCGCACCTGCTGGCGCTTGGCGTCCTTGAGCTTGGCGGCGCCGTCGTCGATATTGCGTGCCCTGTCGCCGAGCACGCGCTCGCGCTCCTCCAGCGCTCCCTCCTTCGCGCGCAGCCGCTCCTCCAGCCGCGCCAGCTCGTCGCGCCGGGCGCGAAGCTCGGCGTCGGAGTCGTCGCGCCGCCGTCCCTTGCCCGTGGGGCGCGCGGGCGCCTCGGGCTCCCCGTCGGAGTCCGCGACGGGTCGCGGCGACTGGGCCGGGGCGGCGACTCCGTGCCCGGCCACAGCCGGGCCGCGCAGGCGCAGGGCCAGCAACACGACCACGGCGGACACACCTGCCGAAACCAGGGCCGCCAGCAGAATCTCCATGTCGCAGTCTCCTCCCCCGGCCTCGCGCCGGGCGCCGTTCTCGTCGTCGGGGCGGCCGGCTCGGCGCCGCGAGAACACAGGGCTGCTGTATGCGGGTGCGCGCCTTCCGGGGCCGCGCTGAACTGCGTCTAGTTCGAGGTCAGGGGTCTCTGTTGAGGGGTTTCCGGAAAGTCATCGGGTCCGCGTGCACTAGCCAGGAAATCTCGGGTCAAATGTCTCGCGGCGGCATCCTGGCCGCCACAGCCAGGGTATCCCCGACACGACCGCTTGGCAACACGCGGGAAAGACCGCTCAGGCCGCGCGACGGGCGCCGTGCGCGCGCACGGCGTCATAGGCCAGGTCGGGCTCGTACCCCTTGCGGATCAGCAGCCGCCACGCCTTGTCGCGCTCACGGTCGTCGGCCGGCGGTTGCAGCCTCGCCCCGAGCAGCTCGACGGCCGCCTGGAGCTCCTGCTCGCGATCCCTCTCGGAGAGCACACGCTCGACGATCTCGGCCGCGACGCCGCGGCGGAGCAGGTCGCGCTGGATCCGCTCGCCCCCCCATTGCTCGAGGCCGCGCTTGTCCTCGGCGTAGCGCTCGGCGAACCGGCGGTCGTCCAGGAAGCCCGCGGCGCTGACCTCCCGGATGGCGTGCTCGATCGCCTCCGGGGCCACCCGCTTGCGCTCCAGCCAGGTCCGCATCTCGGCGACCGTGCGATCACGCGTGGACAACGCGCGGTACGCAAGCTGCACAGCCCGCTCGGATTCCGGCACCCGAGAGCCGTCGCCTGCCGTCGTCATCGGGTTTCGCCTTGCTCCAGCAGGGCTTCAACCCTGCTTCCTAGGCAAGCTCGGCTCTCGCGCGCCGGCATCGCCAGGGCTCAGGCGGCCTTCTCCTCGGGTGTGGCCTCCTGCTCGGGGCCCGGGTCGGCGTCGGCCACCGCGATCGGGACCGGCGCGGCCTGATCGACCCCCACCGCCTCGTAGATCTTCGTCTCGATCTCCTTCGCCACGTTCGGGTTCTCGCGCAGGTAGCCCTTGGCGTTGTTGCGCCCCTGGCCCAGGCGCTCGTCGCCATAGGAGAAGAACGAGCCCGACTTCGTGACGATGTCGTGCTCGATGCCCAGGTCGATCAGGCAGCCCTCGGTGGAGATGCCCTGGCCGTACTCGATGTCGAACTCGGCCTGGCGGAAGGGCGCCGCCACCTTGTTCTTGACGACCTTCACGCGCACCCGGTTGCCGACCGCCTCGGTGCCCTCCTTGAGGGTCTCGATCCGGCGGATGTCGAGGCGCTGGGAGCTGTAGAACTTCAGCGCGCGGCCGCCGGGCTGCGTCTCGGGCGACCCGAACATCACCCCCACCTTCTCCCGGATCTGGTTGGTGAGCACGCACAGCGTGTTCGCGCGGTTGAGGTTGCCGGCGAGCTTGCGCATCGCCTGGCTCATCATCCGCGCCTGGAGACCGACCGACTGATCGCCCATCGCGCCCTCGAGCTCGGCCTTCGGCGTGAGCGCCGCGACCGAGTCGATCGCCACCACGTCGATCGTGCCCGAGCGGATCAGCAGATCGGCGATCTCGAGCGCCTGCTCGCCGTGGTCGGGCTGTGAGACCAGCAGCTCGTCGACATCCACCCCGATCCGCTTGGCGTATTCGGGGTCCATCGCGTGCTCCGCGTCGATGAACGCGCAGATGCCGCCCTGCTTCTGGGCCTCTGCCAGCACGTGGTAGATCAGAGTGGTCTTGCCGGAGGCCTCCGGGCCGAAGATCTCGACGACCCGCCCGCGCGGGAGCCCGCCGACGCCCAGCGCGAGGTCGAGGGACAGGGCCCCGGTGGGGATGGCCGCAACCTGGACCTGGAAGGCCTCGTCGCCCATCTTCATGATCGACCCCTCGCCGAACTGGCGCTGGATCTGCGTTATCGCGCTGCTGAGCGCGGCGTCACGGGCCTTGGCGGCCTTTTCCTGTTCCTTGTCACTCATCCGATGCCTCCGAAGTTCTGGTTGAAGCAGGCTAGGCGGGAGATCGGACAGGTTCACCACCCTCGCGCGACGGCTTCGTGACGGTCGTGTGACGAATCGGCCAGAGCTGAGAGAGTTGCCGAGGGTGGAGAACGTCCAGGTAGCGCTCAAGCAGTTCGAAGACACGAACGCGCGTGACTTCGCGGGCGTGATGGATGCGTGGACGGAGGACGTGACCCTCATCCTCCACGGCGAGATCGCCCTGACCGGAAGCACGGCAACCGGGAAGGCGGCCGTCGGGGAGTGGTTCGGGGACTGGTTCAGGCAGTTCGGCCGGGACTACCGGTTCGACATCGAGGAATCGCGCGGATTCGGTGACCGTGTGTTCCTCGTCGCGAGCCACCACGGGCGTGGGAGACACAGCGGAGTGCCGGTCGAGCAGTGCACGGCATACGTCTACACGGTGCGCGACGGCAAGGTGAGCCGAGTGGAGGTCTGGACCGGCGACGGTGCCCGCGAAGCGGCCCTCGAAGCCGTCGCGCCGAGGGACTAGCCCTCCGACTAGCCGCTCAGCGGCCGCTCTGCGAACAAGCTCGCCCGGCAGCACCGAGTAGACGATCCGGTCCTCCCGGCCCGCTTCACCGGGCCTGAACGCGCGAAACAGGCCCTCCCGCGTGAAGCCCAGCCGCTCCAGAAGGCGCGCCGATCGCGGGTTGTCCGGGTGCACCAGCCCCTGGATGCGCTCCAGACCGAGCTCGCGGAAGCTCCAATCGACCAGCAGCCAGAGCGCGCGGGCCGCGATGCCGCGTCCCCGCGCATCGGGTGCCAGCAGGTAGCCGACCTCACCGAGGGCGGGATCCTCCGGATCGGGCCGCCGGATGTCGCAGGCGCCCACGACCTCGCCCTGCGTCGGCCACGACCGCCAGCGACAGCGCCCGGCCCGCCAGGCGTTCCTCCTCGACCTGCGCGTTCCACTCCAGGGCGGCCTCGGCGGTGTAGCTCTCCGGCACGCCCGTCCAGCGGACGATCACGGGGTCGGCGCCCCACGCGGCCTTGACCGGCGCGTCCTCGTCGCGCCAGCCGCGGAGGCTCACGACGCCGTCGTCCAGCGGCGGGTCCGGGAATGGGATCGCCGGCGTCACAGCGCGAGCCGCTCCAGCGCCTCGTAGCGCGCTCCGCGCCGGCCGCCCAGATGGCTGCGGTAGAGCGTCAATGCGGTGGGCTCGAACGGCTCGATCTCCCCCGGCGGCGCCGGCACCTCCGGCTTGCGCCCCTTTCGCACCCGCAGCAGCGTCACGTGGGGCCAGAACGGGCGGGTGACCGGCTCGCCCAGCGCCTCGGACACCGCCCCGTGCAGCGCCGCCCCGCGGCCGCCCTCGTCCTCGAGGTCGAGCGCGAACAGGCGCGGGCGCCGCCGGGGCACGCCCACCACGCCCTTCACCCCGAAGCACGGGACCGCCAGGCCCTCCGCGGCCCCCGAGGCCGCCTCCCAGAGCCCCTCCGGGGACGCCCGCTCGCCGAGGAACACCAGCGTCACGTGCAGCTTCGGCGAGCCGCCCAGCGCCGCCCGCACGTCCTCCGGGAGGTCGAGCGCCACGAACAGCCTCAGAGCGGGAACTCCTCCCCCCGCAGCAGGCGGCGCAGCAGGTGCATGCCCACCGTGGTGGAGCGGTCGCGGATCTCGTTGCGGTCGCCCGGCATGCGCACGTCGCGGGCCAGGGTGGCGCCGTCCGCGCGCTTCGCGCACCAGCACACCGTGCCCACGGGCTTCTCCTCGGTGCCTCCCCCGGGCCCGGCGATGCCGGTGATGGCGATGGCCACGTCGGCCTCGAACCGCCCCAGCGCACCCGTCGCCATGGCGTCCGCGACCTCGGGCGAGACCGCTCCGTGCGACTCGATCAGCCCGTTGTCGACGCCCAGCAGCGCCACCTTGGCCTCGTTGGAGTAGGTGACGGCTCCTCCGGCCACGTATGCCGAGGAGCCCGGCCGCTCGGTCAGGCGCGCCGCCATCAGCCCACCGGTGCAGGACTCGGCGGTGGCCACCATCCGGCCGTGAAGCAGCTCGGCCACCTGCTCGTCGACGGTGCTGCCGTCGGTCGAGAACAGCGTCTGGGCGTGACGCTCGGAGATCAGCCGCTCCAGGCCGGCCCAGGCGTCGGCCGCCGCCGGCTCGTGGCGGACCACTACCTCCACCTCCCCCCTCCGCAGGCAGGTGGTGACCTCGAGCCGCTCGAACCCGTCGATCTCCGACTCCGCGGCGCGCAGCGTCTCCGCGATCTCGGACTCCGGGATGCCGAACAGCCGCAGCATCGACTGCTCGTAGTCGGTGGCGGTGCCGACCGCCTCGCGGAAGGCGTCCGTCTCCACCGCCTGCGCCCACATGTCATGCAGCTCTCGCGGCGGGCCCGGCAGCACCACCACCGTCGGCCCGCTGCCGTCGCGCGGCGGCACCACCATCCCCGGCGCGGTGCCGGCGGGCTCGATCACGGTCGCGCCGTCCGGCACCAGCGCCTGCTTGCGGTTGGCGGCGCGCACGGCCTCGAAGTCGAGGTTGCGCCAGCGCTTCATCAGGGGCTTGAGGATGTCCGCGATGCGCTGCTCCAGCGCCTCGTCCAGCGAGAGCGGGCGGCCCGCGAAGCGCGCCACCACCTCGAGCGTCAGGTCGTCGGCGGTCGGGCCCAGCCCGCCGCTGGTCACGATCAGGTCCACGCCCTGTGCCTGCATGAACGCGAGCTGGGCCTCCATGTCCTCCGGGCGGTCGCCGCAGATCGTGATGTGGGCGAGCTCCACGCCCAGCTCGAGCAGCCGGTCCGAGAGCCACGGGCCGTTGCGGTCCCGCACGCGCCCGGTGAGCACCTCGGTGCCTGTGATGACGATGCCGGCCCGCGCGCTCACGCGCAGGGCCTCGGGCCCTCTGTGATCTCCTGCGCGCGGGTGCGGGTCACCCGCAGGCCGAGCGGCTCGCCGCTGGGCTCGAAGGTCACGCGCTTGCCGTTGGCCGTGATCGTGACCGACCGCCGCCCCAGGTTCAGGCGCAGCTCCTTGGCGTTGCGGAAGGTGCGCGGCTCCTCGAGCGTGCCCTCGAACACCCGCTCGGTGCCCTCGCCGCTGTCCAGGCACACGTAGGTCGGGCCGTCCGGGGCGATCCGCACCCGCACGCCTCGCGGCGCCGGCCGCGGCTTGGGGGCGGGTGTGGTCCTGCGCGCCTGCGTCTCGGTGCGTTCCGTGCGCGCGGCCTCGGTGGCGGTGTCGTCCCCGCCCTCCTCGTCCCCTCCCGCCAGACCCAGGACGAGCAGGAAGACGACTCCCGCCACGAGCAGGCCGATGACCACGGCAAGCCGCCCGGGCGGGCCGGGCGGACCCGTCTGGCGTCGCGGCGGCCTCCGCCGCGAGGCCGGCGTGATCGGCTGGATCTCCTGCGGGTCCGTGCTCTCCTCGTGCTGGGTGCGGTACTCCTCCACCAGCAGGTGCGGATCCACGCCCACGACCTCGGCGTAGGTGCGCAGGAAGGTCTTGACGAAGGTGGGGCCGGGCAGCAGCGCCCACTCCTCGTTCTCGAGCGCGCGCAGGTACTTCGCGCGGATCTTGGTCCGCTCCTCGACATCCGCGATGTCGAGCTTGCGGCGCATCCGCGCCTCCCGCAGCGTTTCCCCGATTGGCGGCATCGCCCGCCTATTCTGGCGTGCTTGCCACTGCCGGCTCTTCCAGAGCCGCGATCACCCGGGGCAAATCGGCCTCGGTGATCAGCACCTTCCGCGCCTTCGAGCCCTCGTAGCCCGAGATCACCCCGCGCCGCTCGAGCATGTCGATCAAGCGGCCGGCGCGCGTGTAACCCACTCGCAGCCTGCGCTGAAGCATCGAGGTCGAGGCGGTGTCCATCTGCACGACCGTGCGGATCGCCTCCGCCAGCAGCTCGTCCGCATCCGGGTCGAAGTCCCCGGCGGGCTCCTCTTCCTCCTCGCCCTCGACGGCCTCGAGCAGCTCCTCGCGCAGCTCCGGCTCGCCCTGCTTGCGCCAGTGGGCGGTGATCTTCTCGATCTCCTCCTCGCCCACGAAGGCGCCCTGGATGCGGCTGAGCTTGGTGCCGTTGCCGGGCTTGAAGAGCATGTCGCCCTTGCCCAGCAGCGACTCGGCGCCGTTCTGGTCGAGGATCACGCGCGAATCGGTCTGAGAGGACACCGCGAACGCGATCCGGGCGGGCACGTTGGTCTTGATCATGCCGGTGATGATGTCCACGCTCGGGCGCTGGGTGGCCAGCAGCAGGTGGATTCCCACGGCACGGGACTTCTGGGCCAGGCGGATGATCGCGTCCTCCACCTCGCCCGGGGCGATCATCATCAGGTCGGCCAGCTCGTCGATCACGCACAGCAGATAGGGCAACGGACGCTCGCCGTTGCGCACGCGCAGCCGGTTCAGCTCCTCCAGCTTGCGGGTGCGGGCCGCCGACATCAGCGAGTAGCGCTCCTCCATCTCCCGGATCAGGTTCTGGAGCACGTTGGCCGCCAGGCGGGGACTGGTGACGACCGGGGTGAGCAGGTGCGGCACGTGCTCGTACAGGTTCAGCTCCACCTGCTTGGGGTCGACCAGCACCATCCGCACCTCGTTGGGCGTGGCGCGCATGAGGATCGATGCCAGCATCGCGTTCACGCACCCGGACTTGCCCGAGCCGGTCGTACCGGCCACCAGGACGTGCGGCTGGCCGGCCAGGTCGATTCCGATCGCCTTGCCGTCGATGTCCTTGCCCAGCCACACCGTGAGCGGCGACCAGCTCTCCGGCGCGTCCTGCGCCACGTCGCCGAGGTGCACCATCTGGCGGATCTTGTTCGGCACCTCGACACCCACGGCGCGCTTGCCGGGAATCGGGGCGAGGATGCGCACGTCGTCGGCCGCGAGGGCGTACGCCAGGTCGTCGCGCATGTTCGCGACCTTCGACATCTTGATCCCGGGCGCCAGTCGCAGCTCGTAGCGGGTCACGTGCGGGCCGCTCACGCTGCCGACCACCTGCGCCTCCACGCCGAAGTGGCCGAGCGCCTCCACCAGCTGGGCGCCCACACGCTCGTCGGCCCCGCTCTTGACCTTCGGCTTGCCGTTGGAGGCCTTGAGGAACTGGGGCTTCGGCAGCGAGTAGTCGAGGTCATCCGCCTCGGTGACCCCGCCCCGCTGGTTGCCCATCGGGGTCAGCCGCTCCTGGATCGCCCCCTCGGGCATCGGCGTCTCGACGACCGACGGGTCCTCGTCGACCGTCTCCCCCTCGTCGACCGGCTCGGCATCCTCGTCGACCGGCTCGGCCTCGTCGACCGGGCTCGGTGGTCCGTGGCCCGGCTGGTCGTCGAGGGCTCTTCCTCGCCGAACAGGTCAGGAAACCGCGACTCCGCATCAAGAGCCGGCGCCTCGACATGCGTGGCGTGAACCACCGGCTCGACGCCGGCGGGCTCGGGCGGCGCCGGGCTCTCCGTGGGCGCCACGTCACGTGCGAGCACGGCGGTTCGCTCGGCCTGCCTGCGCACGCGCTGGGTGGTGGTGGACACGTGGCGGCGCGTTGCCGTGACCACGCCCGCGATCGACGCACCGGTCACCAGCAGGGTGCCGCCCAGCATCAGGAACAGGAACAGGATGTGCGAGCCCAGCTCGGAGAACAGCGCGCGCGAGCCCTCGAACAGCAGCTCGCCGAGCACGCCGCCGCGTGCGCTCACGTAGGCGCGGTCGAGGAGCGGCTCGTGGCCGTGCTGGCCGGGCCCGAGCCCGAGCGAGCCGGCGGCCAGGCCGAGCGTGACGCCGAGCAGGAGGCAGATCGCCCCCGCGCGGAAGGGCGCGATGGCCGGAAGCAGCTGACGCAGCACGATCAGCACGCCGGCGGCGCAGAGGGCGGGCGGGCCCAGGTAGGCGGCGCCCCCGAGAAGGAAGCGGAGCGCGTCCTCGGTGCCCTCCCCCACCCTGCCGCCCGCGGCGCCCATGTAGAGCACGAACGCGAGGAAGGCGGAGAAGGCCACCAGAGCCAAGCCCAGCAGGTCGATGTGGTGCTGCTCGAGCTTGGGCGGAGACCAGCCCGCGGAGGACCGGCGCCTGCGCGTCTGCGGGCGTTTCTTGCGGTTCTTGGCGGCAGCCATGACTGACTTCGTTCCTTCGACGGCGCGCGGCGCGCCCCTCCCTACCCTTAGACGGATGCAGAGGAACGCCAGGGTGCTCGTGGTGGAGGACGATCGCGACATCGCCGACGTGGTCCGCCGCGCCCTCGACAAGGACGGCTACGAGGTGCGCCTGACCGCCGACGGCGAGTCGGCGCTCGAGGAGTCGACCATGTTCGAGCCCGACGCGGTGGTCCTCGACCTCGGGCTGCCGAAGCTCGACGGCGTGGAGGTGTGCCGCCGGCTGCGGGCCTCCGGGGACGTTCCGATCCTGATGCTGACCGCCCGCGACGGGCTCGACGCGCGCGTGGAGGGGCTCGACTCCGGCGCCGACGACTACCTCGTGAAGCCATTCGAGCGCGCCGAGCTGCTCGCGCGCCTGCGAGCGCTGCTGCGCCGTCGCCCACCGCGCGGGAGCGCCTTCCTGGTGTGCGGCGACCTGCGCCTGAACCCCGACACGCGCGAGGTCGTGCGGGGCGAGCGCGACATCGAGCTGACCGGCCGCGAGTTCGAGCTGCTCGAGCACCTGATGCGCAACGAGCGCCTGGTGGTGTCCCGCGACCGCCTGCTCGAGGAGGTCTGGGACTACAGCCCCTACGCGGAGACGAACACGATCGACGTGTTCGTGTCGAACCTGCGCCGCAAGCTCGAGGCCGGTGGCGAGCCACGCCTGCTGCACACCGTACGCGGCTCCGGCTACGTGCTGAGGCCGGCATGAGGCCCGCCGGCCCCCGCACCGTCCTCGAGCGCACCCGCCTGCGCCTGCCGATCCAGCTGAAGCTCGCCGCCGTCTCCGCAGCGCTCACCTTCGCGATCCTGATGCTGTTCGCGCTCGTGGTGGGCGCCCTGACCGAGCAGCGGGTGAAGGACGGCTTCAACGACGACCTTCGCGCCACGGCGGCCGACCTGCAGGAACAGCTGCGGGTGCAGCGCACGCTGGAGGGCGAGCCCCGCCTGGGCGTCCAGTCCCAGACCACTCTGCGGGCCGCCGCGGCCGGTGGCGCAGCCATCCGGGTCGTGGACCGCGGGGGCGAGGTGCTCAACCAGACGGGCAACTCCCCCGACCTTGGCGCTCCGGTGGAGGGCAGCGTGCGCGACGTGGGCGAGTACCGGGTGGTGGCCCGGCCGCTGTTCGCGGGCTCGCTGGACCGCAGCGGCAGCTTCAGCCCGCGCCCGAACTCGCTCGACGGCGCCGTGGCCTTCGTCCAGTACGCCAAGCCGCGACAGAACCTGCAGGGAACCCTCGGGCGCCTGCACCTCTTCCTCGCTCTTGGCGTGCTCGGCGGCACGGGCCTGGCCTTCCTGGCGGGTTTCGCGGTCGCGCGCCGCGCAATGCGACCGATCGCCGGGCTCACGCAGGCAGCGCGCGAGGTGGCCCGCACGCGCGACCCCGCCATCTCCCTCCCCAAGCCCCAGGCGCAGGACGAGGTGGCGAAGCTGGCGGACACGCTGGAGGACATGCTGCGCGAGCTGGACGCCGCCCGCGGTGAGACGGAGGCGTCGCTGGAGCGCCAGCGTGAGTTCGTGGCGGACGCGTCGCACGAGCTGCGGACCCCCCTCACCAGCATCCTGGCCAACCTGGAGCTGCTCGAGGACGAGCTGAGCCAGACCGGCGGCCCGGCCGACCTGGACGCCGCCGCGGACATCGCGGGGTCGGCGCTGCGCTCGTCGCGGCGGATGCGGCGGCTGGTGGGCGACCTGCTGCTGCTCGCCCGCGCGGACGCCGGGCGGCGCTCGCCCCGTCGTCCCACGGACCTCTCGGTGGTGGTGCGCGATGCGGCGCGCGAGGCCGAGCCGCTGGGCGGGGGCCACAACGTGACGCTGGACCTGCCCCCGGCGGACGACCCCGCGGTGCTCGAGGGCTCCGCGGACGACCTGCACCGCCTCGTGCTGAACCTGATCGAGAATGCTTACCTGCACACGCCCCCGGGTACGCCGATCGTCGTGTCGGTGAGCCGCGACGGACAGGAGCTGCGACTCGAGGTGGCCGATCGCGGGCCCGGCGTCCCCGCCGCGCTGCGCGACCGGGTGTTCGAGCGCTTCACCCGGGAGGGTGGCGAGACCTCCGGAGGCAGCGGCCTCGGCCTGTCGATCGTGCGCGCCGTCGCCGTCTCGCACGGGGGGACCGTGGCGATCCGCGACGCCGAGGGCGGCGGCGCGGAGTTCGTCGTTACCCTGCCAGCCTCACCGCACCCTTCACCCGATCTGGGTGTTGATGAACCCATAGCCCAGCCCGAACCCGACCCGAAAGAGGCCGAGTCCAAGTGAAGCTCCGTCGCCCGTCCCCCGCGCTCGTGATCGCGTGCCTGGCCCTGTTCATCTCCCTCGGAGGGGTCTCGTATGGCGTCGCGACCGGCTTCATCGACAGCCGCGAGCTGAAGAACAACACGATCCGCACCCAGGATCTGCGCAACAACGACATCCGCAACCGCGACATCCGCAACAGCACGATCAAGGGCCGCGACGTGGCGTTCAACACGCTGACGGGATCGGATATCGCGGAGTCCCGGCTGACCCGGGTGCCCGACGCCGCCGCCCTGGGAGGCGTTGCGGCAGCTGATTACGCGAAGCGAAGCGGCGGCAGCGCTCTCACCGCGCTCGCGCGGGCAACGGGCTGGGAAGCGGTCCCGGGCCAGACGCCGCCCTCGTTCGAGGTCGATGGGCTGGGTTACGTCCACCTCTACGGGGTCGCACTGAGGGCGGTCGGCGCCACGGACACGATTCTCACCCTCCCGGCGGGGGCGCGCCCGGCGGCCGAGCGGCATTTCCCGTTCTGGACGAACACCGGTGCTCCCGCCACGGCCACGGCCGGCGACGTCGAGGCGGACGGCGACATCGTCGTCGACTCCAACCCGGGCGACCAGGTCTCCCTCGACGGCATCACCTTCAAGGCCGGCGGTTAGAGAGTCAGCTACACCTCGACTACGACGGGCAGCACCATCGGCCGCCGCTTGAGGCGGCGGTAGACGAACTCGGCTAGGTCGTCGTGGAGATGGCTCTGCAGCAGCGTGATCTCAGTCACGCCGTCCTTGGCCGAGCGCCCGAGCGACTCGACCACCTCGGCGCGGAGGTCCTCGATCAGGTCCTCCGCATCGTCGGGTGAGGGCACGCCGCGGAAGATGATCTCGGGCTCGGCAACCGAACGACCGTCCTGCTCGGAGACCGTGGCCACCACGATGAAGATGCCGTCCGCTGACAGCATGCGGCGGTCGCGCAGGGCGACGTCCTCGATGTCGCCCACCTCCACACCGTCCACGAAGATCAGGCCGGACTGCTCGTGCTTGCCGAAGGACGCGCCCTTCGAGTCGATCTCCAGCGGCAGGCCGTTCTCGCCCTTGAACACGTTGTCGGGGTCGATCCCCACCGCCTCGGCCAGCTGGGAGTGCAGCTGGATGCGCTTGAAATCGCCGTGGGCGGGCATCACGTAGCGCGGCTTGGTGAGGTTGAGCATCAGCTTCAGCTCCTCCTGGTAGCCATGTCCGGACGCGTGGATCGGGGCGTCACGCGCGGTGATCACGTCCGCGCCCAGGTGGTAGAGCCGGTCGACCGTCTCGTTCACCGCCCGCTCGTTGCCGGGGATGGGCGTTGCGGAGAACACCACGGTGTCGCCGCTGTGGAGATCGACGTGCGGATGGTCCCCGCCCGACATGCGGCGCAGCGCGGACAGCGGCTCACCCTGGCTGCCGGTAGAGATCACGATCAGCTTGTGGTCGGGGAAGTCCCCGATCTCCTTCGGCTCGACCAGGATGCCGTCAGGCACCGTGATGTGCCCGAGCGTCTTCCCGATGTTCACGTTCTTTCGCATCGAGCGCCCGACCAGGGAGACCTTCCGGTCCAGGGCGGCCGCGGCGTCGATCACCTGCTGAACGCGGTGGATGTTCGACGCGAAGCAGGTGACCACGATGCGGCCCTTGCGGCGCGCGAACGTCTCGCGCAGATGCGGGCCCACCGTCGACTCCGACAGCGACCAGCCGGGCCGGTCGGCGTTGGTGGAGTCGCCGCAGAGCAGCAGGATCCCCTCGCGGCCGAGCTCGGCGAGCCGGGCGACGTCGGCGGGAATGCCGTCGACCGGGGTCTGGTCGAACTTGTAATCGCCGGTCACCAGGGTGATGCCCAGCTCGCACGTGAGCGCGTAGGCGAACATGTCCGGGATCGAGTGGGCCATCTTCACCGGCTCCACGTCGAACGGGCCGGCGTCGATGTGCTCGCCCGGCCTGATCTCCTCGAGCGGGACGTCCTTGAGCTTGTGCTCGTCGAGCTTGGAGCGGACCATCGCCACGGTGAGCGGCCCCCCGTAGATCGGCGGCCAGTCGTCAAACTCGCGCAGCACGAACGGCAGCGCGCCCACGTGATCCTCGTGCCCGTGGGTGAGCACGATCGCCTCGATGTCCTCCTGGCGCTCGCGCAGGTAGGTGAAGTCCGGCAGCACCAGGTCGATGCCGAGCTGGTCGGGCGCCGGGAAGCGCAGGCCCGTGTCGACCACGACGATACGCCCGTCGTACTCGACGACGGTCATGTTCTTCCCGATCTCGCCGAGCCCGCCGAGCGGCAGGACGCGGAGGGTGCCGCTCAGCTAACCCGCTCCAGCAGATTCTGGGCCTCGAGCGCCGAGCGCACCGTGGCCAGCTCAGTGTCGCTCAGGTCCACGTAGGGCAGCCGCGTACCGCCAACGTCGCGGCCCAGCAGCTTCAGCGCCGCCTTCACCGACGCCGCCAGCGGCGCCACCGTGAGCGCCTCGTAGAGCGGCTTGAGCGACGCCTGTATCTCCGCCCGGCGATCGGGCTCGTCCACGAGCCGGCGCATCTCGGTGCCGACGAGGTTCGAGGCCACGAGGATCCCCCCGGTGCCGCCCATGTCGAGCACCTCGGCCAGGATGTCGTCGTTGCCCGCCAACAGGTCCAGGCCCTCGATCGGGGCGAGATCCTCGTAGCGCGCCTGCTTGACGGCGACCACGTTCGGGATCTGCCCCAGCTCGGCCAGCAGGTCGTTCGGCATGTCCACCACCGACCGCGAGGGGATGTTGTAGACCACCACCGGCAGGTCCGTGGCCGCCGCGGCGGCCTTGAAGTGGGCCAGCAGGCCGGCCCGGTTGGGCTTGTTGTAGTAGGGCGTCACGATCAGCACGCCGCTCACGCCGGCCTCCTGGGCCCTCTCCGTCAGCTCGACCGTGTGCCGTGTGTCGTTGGAGCCGGTTCCGGCGATGATCGGCGCTCCGCCGGCGGCCGCCACCCCGGCCTGCCACAGGCGGACCTTCTCCTCGTCGCTGAGCGTGGCGCTCTCCCCGGTCGTCCCCGCCAGCACCAGCCCGTCCGAGCCGTTCTCCAGCAGGTGGCGGACCAGGGCGGACGCCGCGTCCTCCGCGAGGCCGCCGTTCTCGTCGAACGGCGTGACCATCGCCGTGATGATGCCGCCGAAAGTCACGCGCTACTGCAGGGGCTTGAACGGATCGGGGTTGGCGTCCACGCCCTCCTTGACCGGCGCGGGCTCGGCGGGCGGCTGCTCCGCGGCGGCCTCGTCGGCCGGCTGCTGCGCGGCGGGCTCGGCGGCCGCGGGCGGCTCGGGCTGCACCGGGCCGGGAGGAGCGTCGGCCGCGGGCGGGGCGTCCGCGATGGGGCGGCCATGCTCGTCGAAGCGCTGGCCTTCGCCGGTCCCTCCGCCGCTCTTCTGGCCCTGGCTCTCGTTGAACTGCTTCTGCGCCTCGTCGATCTTCTGCTGAGCCTGCTCGGCCATCTGCTTGGCCTTGTCCATGAATCCCATCTCGGCTCCTCTCCTCTCGGGGCTTCGGACCTTACCGCGCCCCGCCGAGCGCGGGCGGCCACTTGTAACCGGCTAGGCCGAGGACTTGTAAATGTCACAATGAAGGCCCAATCATGAGCGAGAAGGACTACAGCCACCGCAGCACCGTCCAGAAGCTGGGCGTGAAGCCGGATGACCGCGTGGAGATCGCCGGGGACGTGGGCACCGGCCTGCGCGGCGACGTGAAGACGGCCATCGGGCGGGGTCTGGTGCGCTCTGGCGACCTGGACGGCGCGGTCGTGGCCGTGGACTCCATGGACAGCGCCCAGGAGGCGCTGGTGCGCTACCGGGCGCGGCTGCGCGACTCCGGCTACCTGTGGATCATCACCCGCAAGCGCGGACACGAGAAGTACCTCAACCAGATGAAGCTGGTGCCCTACGCCAAGCGGGTCGGCCTGATCGACAACAAGACCTGCTCGATCGACACGGACCGCTCGGGCATCCGGTTCGTGGTCCCGCGCGCGCTGCGGCGCAGCGGCGAAGAAGCGGCGTAAGTCAGACCTCAGGCCTCAGACCTCAGGGCTCAGAACAGCAACGCCTCCAGCCCCACCGTCGGTGAGGTCTCCAGGTCCGCGACTCGCCTCACGGCGAGCAGCACGCCGGGCATGAAGGACTCCCGGGAGATCGAGTCGTGGCGGACGGACAGGGTCTGCCCCTCGCCGCCGAACAGCACCTCCTGGTGGGCCACCAGGCCCGGGAGGCGAACCGAATGGATCGGCTCGTGCACGTTGCCGCCGGCCTGGGCGATCAGGGCCGCCGTGCGGGCCGCGGTGCCCGACGGGGCGTCGAGCTTCTTGTCGTGATGCAGCTCCACGATCTCGCACTCGGGCATGTGCGCGGCGATCAGCTTGGAGGCCTCCATCATCAGCACCGCCCCGATGGCGAAGTTCGGGGCCACGAACAGGTTGGCGCTGCCCACGCCCGCCAGCTCGGAGAAGTCGGCGCCGGTGGTGCCCATCACGCAGTGCACGCCGGCCTCCAGGCAGGCGCGGGCGTTCGCCAGGGCGGTGTCCGGCTGAGAGAAGTCCACCACCGTCTCCACGTCGCCGAGGATGTCCGCCAGCTCGGTGCCGAGCGCGGGATCCGCGCGCCCCGCCAGCTCCAGGTCGTCGGCGCCTTCGACCGCCCGGCAGACGGTCTCCCCCATCCGCCCGGCCGCGCCGGAGACGCCTACGCGGATCACGCCGCGAGCAGCGCCGGGTTGACGGCGTCGAGGGCGGTCCGGAAGCGGGCCTCGTCCTCGCCCACTCCGGCGGCAGACATCCGTGCCGGGTCGAACAGCTCGGCCGCGAGCGCCTTCACGTCCTCGAGGGTCACGGCGTCGGTTGCGGCCAGCAGCTCGTCGAGGCTCAGCAGCGGCACGCCCATCAGCAGCGAGCTGCCGAGGCGGTTCATCCGCGCCAGTGTGGACTCCATCGCCAGCGTGGTGCGGCCCTTCACGTTCTCGCGGGCGCGCTCGAGCTCCTGCTCGGTCACGCCGTCCGCGGCGATCCGCCCCAGCTCGGTGCCGATCACGTCCATGGCCTCGATCACGTTGTCCGGGCGGGTGCCCACGTACAGCCCGATGTGGCCGGAGTCCACGTACGCGCTCGAGTACGAGTAGACCGCGTACGCCAGGCCACGCTTCTCGCGTACCTCCTGGAACAGGCGCGACGACGTGGAGCCGCCGAGGATGGTGTCGAGTATCCGCAGCGCGAAGCGGCGCTCGTCGGCTCGTGCCAGGCCCGGAGCGCCGAGGGTGATGTGGTACTGCTCGGTCTCCTTGGCGTGGAAGCGCAGGCTGGGCGACACGCCCGCCGGCGCCGGCTCGGGGTCGGGGGCGGTGGCCGCATCCGAGGCCTCCAGCGCGCCCTCGACCAGGGCCACGATCCGGTCGTGCTCCACGCTGCCGGCGGCCGCGAGCACGATGTTCGACGACCGGTAGCGCTGGTCGTGATAGGCGGCGATGTCGGGCACGGGCACCGACCCGATCACCTCCGCGCGCCCGATCACGGGGCGTCCCAGCGGGTGGTCCCCGAAGATCGCGGTGGCCAGCACGTCGTGCACCTTGTCCTGTGGCTCGTCCTCGTACATGGCGATCTCCTCGATCACCACCTGGCGCTCGGAGTCGATGTCCGGGTAGCTGGGCCGGAACACCATGTCCTGGAGCACGTCGAACGCCCTCTCGAGGTGGCGGTCGAGGAAGCGCGAGTAGACCGAGGTCGTCTCCTTGCCCGTGCCGGCGTTCACCTCGGCGCCCATGGCGTCGAAGGTCTCGTCGATCTCCAGCGAGCTGAACCGGTCGGTGCCCTTGAACAGCAGGTGCTCGAGGAAGTGCGAGAGCCCCGCCTGGGCGGGGCTCTCGTTACGGCTGCCGGTTCTGACCCAGAAGCCGAGCGCGACGGAGCGCACAGCGGGCACGTGCTCCGTGACGACGCGGAGACCCGAATCGAGCTCTGTTATCTGGTGAGAGACGCTCATTGAGTATCAGACGTCAGACCGTCCCAGGGCTGTCTCGTGAGGTCCTGTGGTCTGAGGTCTGAGGTCTGCATCTACCTGCGCTCGCGCCGATGGCCACCGTCGCGTCCACGTCCACCGCGATCGCGGCCTCCGCGTCCACCTCGGTCGCCGCCGCCACCCTTGTCGCCGGTGCCCACGGACGCCAGCTCCTCGGCGGACTTGCCGGCGATGTCCGGGTCGTCGGCCAGGCGGAGCCCGACGCGGCCGCGCTCCTTGTCGACCTCGACCACGCGCACGTCGATCTCATCGCCGCGGTTGAGCACGTCCTCCACCGTGTCGACCCGCTCGCCGGGCTTCACGTTGGAGATGTGCAGCAGGCCGTCGTTGCCCTTGGACAGCTCCACGAAGGCGCCGAACGTGGTCGTCTTGACCACCTTGCCGGTGAACTCGTCGCCGACCTCGACCTCCTTGGTCATCGCGCGGATGCGCTCGATCAGGGCGTCGCCCTGGACGCCGTCGACCGCGAAGACGCGAACGATCCCGTCGTCGTCGATGTCGATCTGGGCCTCGAACTCCTCCGACAGGGCGCGGATGGTCTCCCCGCCCTTGCCGATGACCATGCCGATCTTCTCGGTGTCGATCTCGATCTGGCCGATGCTCGGCGCGTAACGCGACAGCTCCGGCCTCGGGCCCTCGATCGCCTCGGTCATCTTGCCGAGGATGTGGGTGCGGCCCTCCTGGGCCTGCGTGAGCGCGTCACGCAGGATGTCGAAGGTCACGCCCGTGATCTTGATGTCCATCTGGAGCGCGGTGATGCCCTGCTCCGTGCCGGCGACCTTGAAGTCCATGTCGCCGAGGTGGTCCTCCACGCCCGCGATGTCGGAGAGCACGATGTAGTCGTCGCCCTCCTTGATCAGGCCCATCGCGATGCCGGCCACCGGGCGCTTGATCTGCACCCCGGCGTCCATCAGGGCCAGCGAGCTGCCGCACACCGACGCCATCGAGGACGAGCCGTTGGACTCGAGGATGTCCGACACGACGCGAATCGAGTACGGGAACTCCTCGGGGTCCGGCACCACCGGCACGAGCGCCCGCTCGGCGAGCGCGCCGTGGCCGATGTCGCGGCGCTTGGGACCGCGCATGAAGCCCGCCTCCCCGACCGAGAAGGGCGGGAAGTTGTAGTGGTGCCAGTAGCGCTTGGCCGTCTCGAGTCCGAGCGTGTCCAGGCGCATCTCGTCACGCGTGGTGCCGAGGGCGGCCACCGTGAACGCCTGCGTCTGGCCGCGCGTGAACACGGCCGAGCCGTGCGTGCGCGGGGCGACGCCCACCTCGATCCAGATGTCGCGGATCTCGTCGGCGCTGCGGCCGTCGGGGCGCTTCTTCTCGACGGCGATGCGCTTGCGGATGGTGTCCTTCTCCAGCTTGTCGAAGGCCATCTGGACCGCGGCGCGCTTCTCCTCGTAGTCCTCGGCCTCCTCGTCGCCGGAGAGCGACTTGAGCGCGTTCTCCTCCACCGCCTTGGTGGCGTCCTGGCGCTCGAGCTTGTCCTCGACCTGGGTGGCCTCGCTGAGCGCGTTGCCGAACTCGGCGACGACCTGGGAGTGCACGCCCTCGTCGACCTGCGGGACCTCCACCTCCACCTTGTCCTTGCCGGCCTTCTCCGCCAGCTCGCGCTGGGCGGCGCACAGCTTCTTGATCTCGCCGTGGGCGATGTCGAGAGCGTCGAGGATCGCCGCCTCGGAGATCTCGTTGGCGCCGGCCTCGACCATGAGGATGGCCTCCTCGGAGCCCGAGACCACCAGGTCCAGCGGGCTCTCGAGCATCCACTCCTCGTCGGGGTTCACGACGAAGTTGCCCTCCTCGTCCTGGCCGATGCGCACGGCGCCGACCGGGAACGGGAACGGGATGTCCGACACCATCAGCGCGGCGCTGGCGCCGTTCATCGCGAGGATGTCGTAGGGGTTCACGTGGTCGACCGACATCGGGATCGAGACCAGCTGGGTCTCGCGCCGCCAGCCCTTGGGGAAGAGCGGGCGCAGCGGGCGGTCGATCATGCGCGCGGTGAGCGTGCCCTTCTCGCCGGAGCGTCCCTCGCGGCGGAAGAAGCTGCCGGGGATCTTGCCCGCGGCGTACATGCGCTCCTCGACGTCGACGGTCAGGGGGAGGAAGTCGACGTCCCTCAGGTTTCCTGCCGTCGCCGTGCCGAGGACCATCGTCTCCCCTGCCTGCACGACCACGGAGCCGCTCGCCTGCTTGGCGAGCTTGCCGGTCTCGAAGCTGATCTCGGAGTCGCCGATCTCAACTGAGACGCGGGTTACATCTGTACTCATATGTTCCTTTCGCTGCCGCCTCCGGTTGGCGGCTTGTTTCATGACTTCTCGGTAAGGAGTCCCGCGGGAGGCTAGCAGTGGAGCCGCTCCGCACCGCCGCTCCGGCGGTATCCCTTTTCGGGGGTACGCTCGCTTCGCTCGCTCAGTGAGCCCCCCTCAAAGGGATTCCGCCGTCGCGGCTTGCAGGGGCGGGTGCCCGCGCCTCAGCCGCTCTCCACCACCCGGAACCCGTTGCCGTCCGGGGCGCGGAAGCCGAACATCGGCGGGACGTACTCGCCCATGTCGATCAGCTCGGCGTCGGCGTCCACTCCCTCCCCGAGCAGCTCCGCGTGGTCCCCGGCGGCATCCGCGGTGGCGAAGTTCGCCCGCACGCCCTCGGCCTGCTCCGGGCGCACCAGCGCCAGCGACGTCTGGGCGCCCGGCGGCGCCACCTCCAGCCACCGCTGACCGGGCGCGAACTCGCCGTCGACGCGCACCTCGAAGCCGAGCTTCCCGGTGTAGAACGCCAGCGCCGCGTCCTGGTCGTCGACGGGCACGATCACCGCGTGGATGTGGCTGATCGCGCTCATCGCTCCAGGACCTCCTTCAGGGTCGTCAGACGCTCCCTCCAGTAGGCCTTCATCCGCTCCGCCTCGCCGGCGTCGGGCAGACGAACGTGCTGGATCGCCACCGTGCTCTTCGCCTCGCCCTTCGCGTCGAAGGCGACGTTCACCCGACTCGAACCGTCTCCCCAGTCGAACCGCGCGGACCGTGGCCGTGTGGCCGTGCGCTCGCGCAGACCCTCGTCGGCGAACGCGTCGTACAGCCGCTCGACCGGCACAGCGACGGTCTTGGTGGCCGAGACGGAGAAGGACCCGTCGTCCTTCTCCCCCACCTCCCTCAGGCCGCGCGCCAGCTCGTAGCTGGACACCACGGCCTGGACGTTCCAGGCCAGCGGGTCGGCGCCCTGCTGCTCGGCAAGCCAGCGGGCCTTCTCGCGATGGCTGCGCTCGGGCGCGCCCCACTCGTCGAGCAGGTCGAACCACTCCTCCCAGCCGCGGCCGGTCCGGCGCCGGATCTCCTCATCAGAGGTCGCGAGCGGAGCCGACTCGGTCTGCTCGGGCTCCGCCGCCGCCAGCAGCGACGCGCGCGCCGCCGTGTAGCTCTCCCCCGTCTTGCGCATCCGTGAGCGGACGAGGCGCTTGAAGGACTTCTGAACGGTCATCTGGTGCTCCTCTCGTGGCGGCGGCACCGCGACTCACGCCCACGACGCCCCACCGGAAAGGGCAACAACTGACCGGCGTCCCGAGAGCTCAGGCCCCCTTTGCCTCCGCTTGAGCCGGCGGCGTGAGCACCGGAATCGAAGGTTGGGCGCGGGACAGCGCCGGGACAGAAACTACCGATCAGCCCGTGCCCTGGGCAACTGCTTCCAAGCGGGCGGCTCGGGTTCGTCCCCTGAGGGGGGCTCACTGAGCGAGCGAAGCGAGCGTACCCCCGAAGGGGATCGACCCGACCGCCCGCGCCCGGCAACCCAGAATGGGCGCTAGCGCCGCGTGTCCCAGGCCCGCAGCAACCGCACGGTGCCGCGCCGCGTGCGGGTGAGCTTCTTGCTCGCCAGCCCCACCTCGCGCACCTTGCCCCCGCGGGTGGAGAACAGCACCCGGCTGCGCTTGCCCGCCACGGTGTACCAGCGGATCCTGCCGATCTTGAAGCTGCGCTCGCCCTTCAGGCGCCGGCGCAGAGTCCTGACGCGCGACCCGGTCCGCAGCCTCTTGACCCTGAAGCGCTTGCTGTTGGAGACGATGAAGATCGCCTTGCTGGCGTAGCGCCTGCGGGTCTTGCGGCGGATCTTGCGGTTGAAGCGCTTCGTGGGATAGCCGACCCGCATGGTCCCGCCGCCCTGGACGCAGTAGCGGTCGATGCCCGAGCGGCGCCCGCGCGCCAGGCGCGCCACCCGCAGGCGGCGGCGCTGGCTCGCGCGCTTGCGGGCCAGCTTCGCGCCGCCGACCGATGAGCGCCCGACCCCGCCACGGGTACCGACGCAGCGGCCGGCCTCGACGACCCTGCGGCACGCGGCGCCGAAGGTGACCGTCTTGCGCTGGCCGCGGTCGATCTCGACCGAAACCGTCTCGCCGACCTTGCCCGTCTCGGCACTCTCGCAGGTCATCGTCCAGCGCTCGCGCTCCGCTGCCTGGAAGAACGGCTGGGAGAAGGAGACCTTGCCCTCGTAGTTGCCCTCGGGGCCGGAGGAGAAGTTGGTCACGCGGAAGACGTACTTCGAACCCGGCGCCGGGTTGGGGATGCTGACCTGCTCGAAGTCCGTGGTGCCCTGCTGCGAGGTACCCACGATCGGCTCGCCCGCGTCCACCGCGCCGTTGCCGTTGGTGTCGCGGTACAGCCTGCGTGTCCCAGTCGCTGGCGACCGCCGCCCACTCGATCCGGACGGTCATCTTCGCGTTGTCGAAGCCGCCGGCCGGCACGGTGATCGGGTGGTCGTTGTTGTGGATGGCCAGGTCGCTGTCCGCGTCGCCGCCGGGCGTCGCGCCGTCGCCGGGGGGCCGGCGATGCCGCCGGTGAACGACTGCGGCGGGCTGGCCGGCCCGGTGGGCGCCCGGCCGCGCACGATCGCGACATCCGGGCGGGTCGAGGGGTTGGCGTGGTAGCGGTAGAAGCCGGAGCCCTCGCCGCGACCTTCATGGTCGTGTCGAGCACGTCGGCGAAGGTCTGGACCGGCCCCTCCTGCCCGTTCGCGTCGAGCACCGGCGATGTCTTGGTCCGGAAGCTCTTCCTGAGCCGGAGCAGCGCGCCGGGCGGTGCCTTGCCGTCGATCACCACGTGGCGGTTCTCGTTCGCCGTGCTCTCCAGCGCGATCAGGTAGGCCTCGCGATTGCCGTCGCCGTTGCGGCCCGGCTCGTCCGAGCGGGTCGTCCTGCCCTCGTACTCCTTCACGACCTCCTCGAACGGCGGATGGAAGTGGCCGATGTTGCACGAGCCGTTGGGAAGCTCCTCGACGCACCCGATCTCGAAGGTGAAGCCGAAGCCGCCGGTGGCGCCGTAGCTCCAGTCCTCGGTGGTGCCGGTGGTGTCGTAGAGCTCGTAGCCCTTCTGGCTGGTGTAGCCGTTCTCGGCGGCCATCGCGTCGGCCAGAGCCTTGTAGCCCTTGTTCTCGTCCGGCGGCGGGCCCTGGATCGCGACGCCCGGCGGGCGCAGCACCAGGTCGGAGAAGGTGTGGTTGGTGATGAGGGTGGTGACCTGGCGCGAGGAGACGAGGTTCTTGATGTTGCGCGTCTCGGGCTCGGAGAACGGCGCCGGCCCGCGGTAGGTCTCGTTGGTGGGGTCGGCGCTGTTGCCCGGGCCGCCCCAGAGACCGCCGTAGTTGCGGTTGGGATCGACGCCCACCGAGGCCAAGCCCGCCGACGGGGCCGCGGCGCAGTTGGCGTCGGTGCTCGAGTCGTTCAGGCGGCAGTTCTTGCGGCGGTACTCGCCGGGGTGGGAGACGATGTTCACGGTCTCGTCGTCCTCGCCGGGGTCCGGTGCGCCGCGGCCGCCGCCGGGCGGCAGGGTGGCGCCCTGCGCCTCGCCCATCAGCCTCGAGTTGTTGAACCCGTCCGGGTTGACGATCGGGATCACGATCGTCCGGGCGCGCTTCATGAGCCCGCGGATGCGCGCGTTGTTGGCCCTGTACCCGTTGATCAGCTCGTAGGCGAACTCCATCGTGTGCTCGCCGGAGGGCCATTCGCGCGCGTGATGGACGCCCATGATCGCGAACACCGGCTTGCCGTCGCGGTCCTTCACGTTCTCGGTGATCTCGATCCCCTCGACCTTGCGCCCCTCGCCGGTCTCCAGCGGCAGCGTGATCGGCTTCACCAGCGTGGGGTTCCTCGTCGCGAGGTCCTTCATGTTGGCCGCGTAGTCCTCGGGCATCCGGTAGCTGTCGCGTCCGCTCGGGAGGGCCGACTTGCGCGCCTGTGCCGAGAAGCGGCGGTCGGCCTTGGCGTTCACCTCGGTCTGCTTGCCGAGGTCGGCGATCTGGGTGGTGTAGACGAAATCCGGCCTTGCGCAGGGCACGGCTGTCTGCCGCCTCATGGAGGACGACCTCGACGAAGCCCTTCCCGCCGTGCTCGGTCAGGTCGAGGCCGAGCGCGGTCAGCTCCCGCTTGCGTGCTCGCGTTGGGCGTCGAGACCCTCACGAGCGAGGACTTCGTGGCCTTGGCCTTCGGGTCGATCGCGTCGAAGCTCACGTCCAGGTCGGCGCGCTCGGACGTTCCGCTGCGGCGGCAGGCCTGAACCACCACTCGCTGGCCGGCCGTCACTATGCCCTTGGCCACCTCGTCGGCACCGAAGAAGGCCGACCCGGTGACGCGCCGGCCGGTGACGGCGTCGAAGACCCCGAGGTCCCAGTCGCCGGATCGGGCGTTCAGCCGCGCGGTGACCCACCCCGCGCCGGGCGCGGTGATCGCGCGGTCGGCCACGGCCGCGCCGCCGAACGGCTTCGCGATGCAGCTGCGAGCGGAGGCGTCCGCCGCCGTGACGGTGGTGGAGAGCAGCTCCTCGGCCGAGGCCGGCGTGGCGCACGCGGCGGCGCACGCCGCGGCGATGGCGGCGACTGCTGCCCTGCGGGTGAGGCCCCTGCCCATCGACAGGAGTTCTATCCCACCTGTCAACGGCGAAGGGTGAACGTGGTACTTGCCCGCCGGACCTCACGGGCACCGGTGAGCGCCCGGCCGGTGGCGCTCAGGTTGAGCTTGAGCACCTTCCGCGAACGCAGCTTGCGCGCCATCCTGCGGCTGACCCTCAGGCGAACCACCTTGGAGCGGCCGCCGCGCAGGCGGACACGCCTGGAGGCGATCGACTTCCGTCCCGTGCGCAGCCGCAGCAGGGTGACGCACGGGCGGGCGCAGCTCACACGCACCTTCATCCCGTTTCGAAGCAGCGAGCGGATCGAGCTGGGCCGGCGCGCCCGCAGCCTGACCTTCAGGGAGCCGCGGCTGGTGGCCGACAGCAGCTTCGACGCGTTGCTGGGCCCGCACACGTTCTTCAGGGCCTGGCGCTGGCCGCGCTCGATCGCCAGGCTGCGCTTGCCGAGCGTGCGTCCGCTCGCGCTCCGGCAGGTGAGCAGCCAGGTCTCGGGCTTGGGCGGCGAGCCGATCGTGCGCACCGCCGCGAACTTCTCGATCGTGCCGGTCCACGGCTCCGCGGCCGCGAAGTTGCGCACCTCCAGCTCATACGTGCCCGGGGGCAGCCCGGTGACCGCGAGCTTCTCGTCCTCGCCCAGGAAGCCGTTGCTCCCGGACGAGACCTGCTTGCCCGAGGAGTCGAAGAGGTAGGTGTCGTAGTCGGACGTGTCGCTCACGTCGACCACGGCCTTCAGACCCTTGTCGGCGGCCGTCAGCGTGATCGGGATCCGCTGCGTGGCGGGCCCGCCCGAGATGTTCTGGCGCGAGCTGGGCGTGGTGCCGACCTCGAACTGCCGCCGGTCCTTCTTGGCGTACGGACGGGTCGAGGGATTGATATGCCACTCGAACCGGCCCGACGAGGGGACCCTGGTGGTCGACCGCATCAGGTCGTTGATGGCGATCGGCGGGGCGAGCGTGTCGTCCTCGCGGATCACCGGCGAGGTGAGCGACGTGCCGGCGCGGCTGACCTCGAGGGTCGCCCCGGCCGGAGCCGAGCCCGTGACGACGGCGTGCCGCGCGGTGTTGGCCGTGCTCTCCATCGCGATCAGGTAGGCCTCGCGGTTGCCGCCCTTCTTGTCGCGGTTGAACGGCTCGCGATCCACCGGCGTGCTCGGGTTGCCCTCGTACTCCGCCACGACCTGCTCGTAGGGCGGGTGGAACTCGTTTGGCCCGATCTCGAAGGTGAAGCCGAGGCCGCCCGACTGGTAGTAGCTCCAGTCCTCGGTGGTGCCCGTGGTGTCGTACAGCTCGAAGCCGTACTGGCTGGCGTAGCCGTTGGCCCCCGCCATCGCGTCGCCGAGCGCCTTGTAGACGACCTCGTCCGGGGACTTGCCCTCGGCGGCCACGCCCGGCGGACGCAGCACCAGGTTGGAGAAGGTGTGGTTGGTGATCAGCGTCGTGACCTGGCGGGTGGACACGATCTGGCGGACGTTCTGGACCTCGGGCTCGGAGAACGGCGCACTGCCGCGGAACGTGTCGAAGCTGGGATCGCTGCTGGCGCCGGGCCCACCCCAGAAGCCGCCGTAGTTGCGGTTCGGGTCGGTTCCCAGCCCGCGGTTGTCGGGATTGGCGCACTGACCGGCAGCCGGGCGCTTGTTCTGCTCGATGCGGCAGTTGCGGCGCTTGTAGGCGAAGTTGCCGGAGTTGGCGTCGGCCAGGATGGCCGCGGTGTGACCGGGGTTGGTGACGATCTGGTCCGCGAGCGGGCCGTTGGCGCCCAGCGGTCCGTCGGTCTGGTAGATGCCGGTCGGGTCGAGCAGAACGTTCGACAAAGCGGCCGCGTAGGGGTCGGCGCTGCCGATCGGCTGGAGGTCGATCTCCGCCTCGCGCGAGAGGTTGTAGCCATCCGGGTTGATCACGGGCACGACGATCGTGCGCACGCGGTTCACCAGGTTCGTGATGCGCGCGTCCTTGCCGTAGTTCTTGACCAGGTCGGTGGCGAACTCCATCGGCATCTCCGCCGAGGGCCACTCGCGCGCGTGGTGCACGCCCATCTGGAAGAACACGGGCTTGCCGTCGGCGGCGTTCACGTTCTTCGTGATCTCGATGCCGTGGACCAGCCGGCCCTCGAGGGTGCGGTTGGGCATCACGACCGGCTTGGCAAGGTCGGGACGGGCGCGTACAAGCGCCTTCATGTCGGCCTCGAAGTCAGCCAGGCGGCGGTAGTCGTCGCGGCCGCTGGGCAGCGCGGACTTCTTCGTCCGGGCGCGGTAGCGGGCGTTGGCCTGGCGGTTGCGGAAGCTCTGCAGGGCGAGGTCGGCGACCTCGGTGCGGTAGCTGAAGCCCGCGCCGCGCAGCTTGGCGGCGTCGGCGGCACCGTGGAGGACCACGTCGAGATGGCCCTGGTCGCCGTGCTCGGTCACGTCGAGGCCGAGGCTCAGGAGGCGGTTCTTGGCCGCGCGTGTGGCCGTCTGGACGGAGACGAGCGAGGCGATCGCGCGCTTCTTCCCGGTCCTCTGGGGTAGCGCGATCGAGCGGACCGTGACGCGGGCGCGGCGGCTGGTGCGGCGATCGTTGCGGCAGGCCTGGACGATCAGCCTGCCGGCGTCGGCGAAGCCCTCGGCCAGCTCACGGGAGCGGAAGCCGCTCGACGCGGCCACGAGGCGCTTGTCGCGCGCCTGGAAGACGGCGACGTCCCAGTCGCCGCGCTTGGCGAGCAGGTTGGCCCGCACCAGGCTCGGCCGCCTGACGCGGACGCTGCGGCGCACCACTCCCTTGCCCGTCCGGGACTTGGCGTGGCAGCGGGTCTTCTTCGCCGACTTGGCCGTGACGCTGCGCTTCAGCAGCGTCGTCGATGCGGAGGCGGGCGCCGTCATCACGACGGCCACCGCGAGTGCCAGAACCCCTACCAACATGCGCTTCATGCGTTCCCCTACTCCTTTTCGCGCGTCCCAAGTAGTCGGCGCCGTGCCCCCTGAGCCGGCGCCTTGCATAGTGCAACGAGCGCGGTCGCGAAAACTTGCGCTTTCGATCTGTCGGTTGGGCGACCCTCAGATCTCGAAGACCGTGGGCGTCTCCGTCACGCCGGCGCGGATGCCGCTGCGAAAGTCACGCTCCACCCGCTCGGCCACCCGCTCGGAGCGGCGGTCCTCCTCGAACCGGCTCGATGTCGATCCCCAGCTCCCGGCAGCGTTCCCAGAGATGAGGATCGTCGATGCGGCCCTGGTCGGCGAACACGGAGTCCACGAACTCCCAGAAGCGGCCCTGAAGCGCGGCCGCCTCGGCGGCGTGCGCGAGCGGTCGCGAGCGCGGCCTGCGAGAGGCGAGCGGGAAGTGGCGGAACACGCGCCGCACGTCCAGCCCGGTGCGCGCGTGCGCCAGAGCGCAGGCCGGACAGGTCAGGTCCGCGTACTCGATCAGCAGCGGGCCCTCACCGCGTACGTGGTCATCGTCGCCGGGAGGTGGCGGAGGGCTGGAGCCGAGACCGCTAGTCAGGGGCTATTGCCCAAGCGCGTCGAAGATGAGGTTGGCGCCCGGGATCTCGAGCGGCGTCGGCGCCTGGTGGGACCACTTCACCTTCAGGTCGGGCCCGATCATCACGAGCGCGCGCTGGTTGTGGCCGCGCTCGTCGATGTACACCCCGTAAGCCTTCGCCACCTCGCCCTTGGGGTGGAAGTCCGCCAGCAGCGGGATCGAGATTCCCAGATGCTCCTGGAAGGCCTTGTGGGCGAACGCGCTGTCGACCGAGACCCCGAGCAGCGTCACACCCCTCTCGTCGAGCTCGGGCAGGACCTCCTGGTAGACGTTCAGCTGGTCGGTGCAGACCGGGCTGAAGTCCAGCGGATAGAAGACGAGGACGGTGGTCTGGCCCTCGAGGTCCGACAGTGAGACCTCGTGCCCGTCCTGGTCCCGAAGCGTGAAGTCCGGGGCCTGGGCGCCCGGCTCGATCAACGCCGCAGGCCGAGCTCGCCGATCAGCGCCCGATAGCGGTCGAGGTCGCTGCTCTGCAGGTACCCCAGCAGCCGGCGGCGCTTGCCCACCAGCATCAGCAGCCCGCGGCGCGAGTGGTGGTCCTTGGTGTGCTCGCGCAGGTGCTCGGTGAGCTCGTTGATGCGGGCGGTGAGCAGGGCGACTCTGAACCTCGGCGGAGCCGGTGTCGTTCTCGCCGCGACCGTGCTTGGCGACGATCTCCTGCTTCTGCTCGACGGTGAGGGTCATGCGGCGCCAGAAGGTAGCAGGGATCAGGCCTCAGGCCTCAGGCCTCAGGCCTCAGGTCGCGAGGGTCTCGCGTGTCTGCGCCACGTCGCGTTTCATCTGCGCGACCAGGGCGTCGACGCTTTCGAAGCGCTTCTCGCCGCGGAGGCGCTCCATGAAGGCGATCCGCAGCGTCTCTCCGTAGAGGTCGCCGTCGAAGCCGATCAGGTAGGCCTCCACCAGCAGGCCGCGGCCCGTGTCGAAGGTCGGGCGCACGCCCACGTTCACCGCCGCGGGATAGCCGTGGGCCCAGGCTGCGTAGACCCCGTGCCCCGGGGAGACCAGGCTGTCGTCGGGCACGATGTTCGCCGTGGGCATGCCCAGCTCACGGCCGCGCTTGTCGCCCGGCACCACCTCGCCCTCGAGGAGGAACGGGCCGCCGAGGAAGCGCGACGCCTTGGCCACCTCGCCCGCCGCCACCAGCCCGCGGATCTGGCTCGAGGAGACCGTTTCCCCCTCGGCCTCAACCAGAGGTACGACGCGGGTCTCGATCCGCTCGGCCAGGAACTCGGGCGTGCCCTTGGCGCCCTTTCCGAAGCGGAAGTTCTCCCCCACCGACACGCGGCCCGCGCCGAGCTGGCCGATCAGCACCTCCTCCACGAACTCCTCGGCGCTGCGGGAGGCGAACTCGCGGTCGAACGGGATCACCATCAGCTCCTGCACCCCCAGTCCGGCGATCAGGTCCCGCTTGATCGCGAACGGCATCACCAGCTTCGGCGTGGCCCCGGGGTGCACCACCGACAGCGGATGAGGGTCGAAGGTGAGCACGGTGTCGTTGCCCCGGATGACCTCACGGTGGCCCACGTGAAGACCGTCGAACGTTCCTATGGCGACGCTCCGCGGCGCCTCTCCGGGCCGGGCGTCGGGGAGGCGGGTGACCTTCACCCGGCGAACACTACGACGGGCTGCAGCTCGCCGTCCCGGGGCTCGGCGATGGCGAGCAGCGCTGCCGGCGTGGGTCAGGCGGACGGGCCCGGGCGCCGATCCGGCCACGCGCACGCCGTGGGCCACCCGCCCGGCGTCGTGAGCCTCCAGCGGGTGCTCGGGCATGAAGCCCAGCGCGTCGCCGATCGGCACCAGCCGCTCCGGGTCGGCGTCCGCCACTTCGAAGGGCCCGATCGCCGTGCGGCGCAACTCCTCGCAGTATGCGTCGCCCAGCGCCGCAACCAGCTGGCGCACGTACGTGCCCGACGAGCATTCGATCTCGAACGTGGCCCTCTCGCCGTCGTGCTCGATCAGGTCCGCCCGGTGGACGGTGACCGGCCGTTCGGCACCCTCCTCGGGCCTCGCCGCGCCGCGCCTTTCGGTACAGCGGCTCGCCGCCCACCTTCACGGCCGAGTACGCCGGTGGGCGCTGCATAAGCGTGCCGGTCGGGATCGCAGGCTGGGCAGGCACCGAGCCGGTCTCGGTAAGCCGGCCGTCACGATCGCCGGTGTCGGACGTCCAGCCCAGCCGCGCGACCGCCCGGTAGGTCTTCGGCAGCTCGAGCAGGAACCGCTGCGCGCGCGTGGCGCGGCCCACGAGGACCAGGAGCAGCCCGGTGGCGAACGGGTCGAGGGTCCCGGCGTGGCCCACCTTGGCCCCCCGCGGGAGGGTCCGCCGGACCTGGGCCACCACGTCGTGGGAGGTGGGGCCCGAAGGCTTGTCGTAGAGGATGACCCCGGGGATTGCCTGTGGGGGGCTCACGCCCCCCACACCCCCGCGCACGGTTCCGGCGCGCCCAAGGACCTCAGGAGAGCTGGGAGGAGACCTGGGCGCGGATCAGCCCGACCAGGTCCCCGAGCGGAAGCTCGGTGGAGGCCCCGGCCGCCTGGCGGTGCCCGCCGCCGCCGAGCTCGCGGGCGATCACCGACACGTCCACGGTTCCGTCGGTCGCCCGGAGGCTGACCTTGCTCAGGTGGTGCCGGTCGTCGGCGAGCAGCTCCCGCACCAGCACGGCCACCTTGGTGCCCTCGACCGATCGCAGGTTGTCGATGATCCCCTCGGAGTCGGTCTCGAGCGCGCCGGTCTCCTCGAAGTCGCGCCGGGTGAGGTGGGCCAGCGTGACCGCGCCGTCGTCGTAGCGCGCCAGGCCCTCGAGCGCGCGCCCCAGCAGCAGCAGGCGCCTGAACGGCAGGTCCTCGAACAGGCGCCGGTAGACGCCGTGGGCGTCGACCCCGGCCTCGATCAGGTCGGCGGCCATGCGGTGGGCGGCCGGCGTGGTGTTCTCGTACATGAACTTGCCGGTGTCGGTCACCAGCCCGACGTAGAGGGCGTCCGCGATCTGGGGGGTGATCTCGGCGCCCAGCTGGCCCGCCAGCCCGAACACCATCTCGGCGGTGCAGGAGGCCTCGGGCCAGACCAGGTTCACCGTGCCGAAGCGGGTGTTGTCGTGGTGGTGGTCGATGTTGAGGATGTGGATCCCGTCGCGCTGGAGGAAGTCGACCGGCATGCGGTCGATGTTGCCGCAGTCCAGGAACACCACGACCCGCTCGTCGAGGTCTTCGGGCGGGGCGCCCACCAAGTCGTCGAAGACCAGGTGGCGGTACTCGTGCGGCAGCGGGAACTCGTCCGGCGACATGTACATCAGCGAGTCCTTGCCGAGCTGCTGGAGCACCCAGTGCATGCCGAGCAGCGACCCCAGAGCGTCCCCGTCGGGGTTCTCGTGGGTGGTGAGCAACAGCTTGCTCGCCTGGCGGAGCTCCTCCAGGACCGCGTCAAGCTCGGTCGCGAGCATTACTCCGCCTCGCCCTCGAGCAGCTCGTTGATCCGGAAGCCCTGGTCGATCGAGTCGTCGTGGAGGAACTCGAGCGTCGGGGTCCGCTTCATGCGCACCTCGTCGGCGATGCACTTCTGGAGGTAGCCGTGGGAGGACGCCAGGCCCTCGAGGCTCTGGGCGCGTTCCTCTTCGTCGCCGAGCACGCTCACGTACACCTTGGCGTGGCTCAGGTCAGGGATGGTCTCTACGGCAGTCACAGTCACAAATCCAACTCGGGGGTCTTTCAGGCCTTGCGCGATCCGGGCGGAGAGCACTTCCCTCAGCGCCTCGTTTACGCGCCGCATCCGATCTCGGGTCATCCTCGATCTGGGGTCATCCTAGTAGTCCAATACGTCAGCGGTCGTAAGCATCCTTCGTTCCCATCTCGTCATGTCACCCAGCCGGGCATCCGCCCACCGCTGAAGCGGAGTCAGCCCGTTTCGCGAGCGCCGCCTGCTCGCCCCCCACCAGCGCCAGCGTCAGTGTCGACCGCTGCCACAGGTCCTGATGCCCGGTCTCCGCCACCGCGGCGCCGAACTTCTGCTGGATCCCAGCCTTCAGGGACTGGAGCTGCTTTCGCTTCCCCTTGAGGTCGGAGCCCTCGGGGAGCTGGAACTCGAGCTCCAAAACGCAGATGAACGCCACCTCTACCGACTACCGGCCACGGATTACAGCTCTCGCTCCACCTGCCTCACTTCGTACACCTCCAGCACATCCCCCTGCTTCACGTCCGAGTAGTTCTCGAGCACGATGCCGCACTCCATCCCGGACGTGACCTCGCGCACGTCGTCCTTGAAGCGCCTCAGCGATCCGATGCGCCCGTCGTAGATGATCGTGCCGTCCCGCACCAGCCGGGTCTTGGCGCCACGGGTGACGGTGCCGTCGGTGACCATGCAGCCCGCGATGGTGCCGACGCGCGACGCCTTGAAGATCTCGCGGATCTCCACGGTCGCGACCGTGTCCTCGACCTCCTCCGGCGCGAGCAGTCCCTCCATCGCCTGGCGCAGCTCCTCGATCACCTTGTAGATGACCGAGTAGGTGCGGATCTCGACGCCCTCGCGGTTGGCCACGGCCTTGGCCTCCCCGACCGGCCGGACGCTGAAGCCGATGATCACGGCGTCGGAGGCCGCCGCCAGCATCACGTCGGACTCGTTGATGCCGCCGACGGCGTCGTGGATCACGTTCACGATGATCTGATCCTGGGGCAGCTTGGCCACCTCGTCCGCCAGCGCCTCCAGCGAGCCGGCGACGTCGGCCTTCACGACCAGGTTCAGCTCCGCGCGCTCGCCCTCACGGGCCCGCGCCATCACGTCCTCGAGCGACACCTTCACCCCGGCCCGGCGGGCCAGCGCCTCGGTCTTCAGCCTGTTCGCGCGCTCGCCGGCCACTCGGCGCGCCTCGCGCTCGTTGGCGACCACCCGCACGTGCTCGCCCGCCTCGGGCACGCCGTCGAAGCCGAGCACCTCGACCGGCATGCCGGGAGTGGCGCGCTTGAGCTTGTCGCCGCGGAAGTCGTGCAGGGCGCGGGCCCTGCCCGGGTGCTCGCCCGCCACCAGAGCGTCGCCCACCTTGAGCGTGCCGCGCTGGATCAGGACGCTGACGACGGGGCCCCGGCCGGGGTCCAGACGCGACTCGATCACCGTGCCGGAGGCCTCGGCGTCGGGGTTGGCCCTGAGCTCCTGGATGTCGGCCAGCGTGATCAGCGTGTCCACGAGCTCTTCGAGGTTCTGCCTGGTCTTTGCCGACACGTCGACGAACTCGGTGTCGCCGCCCCAGTCGGCGGGGGTCAGGCCCTGGTTCGCGAGCTCGCCGCGCACCCGGTTGGGGTCCGCGCCCTCCTTGTCGATCTTGTTCACCGCGACCATGATCGGAACCTCCGCGGCCTTGGCATGGTCCACGGCCTCGACCGTCTGGGGCATCACGCCGTCGTCGGCGGCCACCACCACCACGGCGATGTCCGCCACCTGCCCGCCGCGCGCCCGCATGGCGGTGAACGCCTCGTGGCCCGGCGTGTCCAGGAAGGTGACCGTGTGATCGCCGTGATGCACCTGGTAGGCGCCGATGTGCTGGGTGATCCCGCCGGCCTCGCCCGCCGCCACCTCGGTCTCCCGGATGGCGTCGAGGAGTGAGGTCTTGCCGTGGTCGACATGTCCCATGATCGTGACCACGGGCGGCCGGTCGGCGAGGTCGTCGTCGGAGTCGTCGAACACCGGCTCGGCGACCACCTCGTCGGCGGCATGCTGGATCTCGACCTTCTTGTCGAACCCGTCGGCGAGCACCTCGATGGCGTCGTCGGACAGGGTCTGGGTGAGCGTGGCCATCTCGCCCAGCTCCATCAGCTTCTTGATCACGTCGGGCGCTGACAGCCCGAGGGACTCGGCGACCTCCTTGACGGTCGCGCCGGAGGGGATCGGCGTGATGACGACCTCGGGCTCGGCGGGTTCCGGCTTGGCCGTGAGGTCGGGCTCGACCCATGGCGTCCGCCGGCGGCGGCCGCGGCGGCGCGGAGGCGTCTGCTGCTGGGGCGGCATCCCGGGGGTGCGGCGCGACGCCTGCGAATCGATCACCACGCGGCGGCGGCGCCCACCCGCGCCCGCACCCGCGGGTGCGCTCTCTCCACCGCGTCCGCTGCGCGCGGGGCGCGCCCGCTGGGCCGCCTCGGCCTTCGGGGGCGCGCCGTCTCCCGCGGGTGCGTCGGCCTCCGGCTTCGGCTCCGCCTTCTTGGGCTTGGGGTCGAACGCCTTCTCGATGTCCGCCTCGTCCACGCTGGAGGCGGCGGCCTTCACGTCGAAGCCGGCCTTCTGCAGGATCGCGAGGACCTCCTTGCTGGGGATCCCCTTCTCCTTGGCTATCTCATGGACGCGCTTCTTGGCCATGGGTCAGGACTCTTCCTCCGCGGCCACAGGGGCCTCTTCCTCCGGAGCCTCAGCGGGCTCGGGCACCTCCTCCTCGGCGGCTTCGGCCTCTGCGGCGACCTCCTCCTCAGCGGCCGACCGCTCCTCAGCAGAATCCTCCTCGGCCGGCTCGTCCGCCACCGGGCCCTCCTCGGGGACTGGGGACTGGGGTCGGGGTCTCAGAGCCTCGGCGCCCTCCGCCCCCGCCGACCTGATCGCCCTCCTGGTCGACCAGCGCCTGGTGGGCGGGCAGGCCGCAGTAGCGAGATCCGGGGATGGCGGCGTTGGGGCAGCGCTTGCCGTTGGCGAGCACCGCGGCGCAGCGCCCGGCGACCTCCTCCTCCTCGAAGCCCATCGTGGCCTCCTCCTCGGCGAACTCGGTCTCCGAGCGGATGTCCACGCGCCAGCCGGTCAGGCGCGCGGCGAGGCGGGCGTTCAGGCCCTCCTTGCCGATCGCCAGCGAGAGCTGGTCGTCGGGCACGATCACGGTGGCCTGCATCGCCTCATCGTCCACGAGCACCTCGCGCACGCGCGCGGGCGAGAGCGCCTTCGCGACGAACCGGGCCGGCTCCTCGTTGAACGGGATGATGTCGATCTTCTCGCCGCGCAGCTCGGACACGACCATGCGAACGCGCGAGCCACGCGGGCCCACGCAGGCGCCCACGGGGTCGACACCCGAGGTGTGTGACACCACCGCGATCTTCGACCGGTAGCCGGGCTCGCGGGCGACGTTCTGGATCTCCACCAGGCCGTCGGCGATCTCGGGCACCTCGAGTTCGAACAGCTTTCGGATCAGTTCCGGGGAGCGGCGCGAGACGATGATGCTGGGGCCCTTCGCCTGCTCGGAGACGTCGGTGATGATGGCCTTGACGCGTGCGCCGTGGTCGTAGCGCTCGCCGCCGACCTGCTCGCTGCGGGGCAGCAGGGCCTCCACGCGCTCGCGCAGCTGCACGAGCGTGTAGCGCGAGTCGGACTGCTGGACGATGCCGGTGATCAGCTCGCCCACCCGGTCCTGGTACTCGTCGTACATCATGTGGCGCTCGGCCTCGCGGATGCGCTGGAGGATCACCTGCTTCGCCGTCTGCGCGGCGATGCGGCCGAAGTCCTCGGGGGTCACGTCGCGCTCGTCGATCTGGTCGCGGTGCTCCGCCAGCTTCTCCTGCGGAAGCTCGGGCTCCTCGGGCTCGCGCAGCTCGCCGGTGTCGGGGTCGACCGTGCGCTCCAGCTCCTCCTCCTCGCGCTCGGCCTCCGCCTCGGCGAGCAGCCGCTCCTCGAGCTCCGGCGGCAACAGGAGCTCGAACACCTTGAAGTCGCCGGTCTCGTGGTCCACGTCGACGCGGGCGTACTTCGCCGAGCCGGGGCTCTTCTTGTAGGCCGAGAGGAGCGCGTCCTCGAGCGCGTCCATCAGCGTGTCGGCGGCGATTCCCTTCTCCTGCTCGAGCACGTGGATTGCCTCGACGATCTCCTTGCTCATGCTTCGTCTCCTCTCCCCATCAGATTGCTGCGGCTGATCTCCTCGTAGGGGATGGACACCACCCCGCTGTCGGCAGCCACGGTGACCTCCGTGTCAGAGGCGCCCACCAGCTCGCCCGTGAAGCTCCTCGCCGCGTCCCCGGCCGGGCCGCCGTTACGCGGCTCGCGGGTGCGAACTCGCGCGCGGCGTCCCAGGAAGCGGCGGAAGTGGTCGGGCTTGGTGAGCGGCCGCTCCGGGCCCGGCGAGGAGACCTCGAGGGCGTAGTCGGCCAGCATGTCCCGCAGCTCCTTGGTCACCCGCTCGCAGAGCCCCAGATCGACCCCGTCCGGGTGGTCGATCGTGAGCCTCAGACGCTCGGCCGCGACGCGCTCGCACGCCAGCACCTCGACCTCGGGGAAGGGCCCCGCGAGGCGCTGGTCGATTCGATCGGCGATGTCGTCTGTTCTTGTGCCCATATATAGAAAAAGGTGGGCTGCGAAGCCCACCTTCAGTCGCGGCCGGGGGCCGCGAAACGTCTGAAAGTCCTAGCGCGTCAAGTATAGGCACCGCGCGCGGGGCGAGTGGGCGAAACTCAGCCTGGCGGGCGATAGCGCGGCCGGCGGCGCCGCGCTGGCCCGTGTCGGCGGCGGCTCTCGATCGCCACTCGACGCCGAGGCGCGCGTACGGCCTGCCCTGGTGCTCGCCGGTCAGTCCTTACAGACCTTCGACTCCGTCGCCACGGTAGCTCCGATGTCGTCACGGGTCATCGGAGACGGCGTCGCCCGTTGCCGGGCCCCGCGCCGGAGGGCCGTCGTCCTTCGCAGCCGCCACCAGTTGTCCTGGCCTGCACGTCGCCGCCGATGGCGGCATTCTGAACCGGCTCACCAGCATGCCCCACTCGCGGTTGTCCTTGATCGCAGTTCTCCGTGAAGGAGCCGGTGTCGTCGCTGGACCGCGGCCTATGCTCGATGCTCGCGGTCGGTCGTGCAGCTCACGGCCATGCAGATCCCGTTCAGCTCCACGTGTCGCGTAGTTCCCCGTCCTCGTCGCCAAAGAGGTCCCGTCGTCGGTCCCCATCGAAGATGCCGGTGGCCGAGCCGATGCTCAGCGTCCTCGGGCGCCGGCTGCATTGAGCCGGTTGCCGCGTCGACCACGTCGCTGGTCCACCTCGTCGTGGTACAGCCACGTTGCCGGCGTCGCCCTTCGAGCCATCGATGCGGTTGTCGGTCAGCTCCACCTGCCCGGTGGCGTATTGGACGGTCGTTCCGATCACCCGTGTCGGCCGCCCTTGACGTCCACCTTGTTGTCATGAACCGTCGGAGTCCGGCGCCGACCCGCTGACGGTTGCCGACCGTCGTTCAGGTCGTTGCTTGATCTCGTTGTGGTCGACCTGTCGAGCACCGGTGCGTCTCGCCGGCCACCGTGAGGCAGTTGGAGCCGATGCCCACAGGCAATGCGTGATCTTGTTGTCGGTGATCGCGGTCGCCTTGGTGCGCACGACCGATGTTGTCCACTGAGCCGTCTTCGGCATCCGTCGATCTCGTTGTCGGTCGACGATGACGTGCCGGTCCGGCTCTCGAGCTGGATCGCGCGCCGGTAGATCTGCGGATCTGAGGTCCTGCGACCGTCAGCCGGTCGTGGTTGGCAGGCGATGCCCGTAATCGGCATCCGCACGCCGATCCGGAAGTTGTTCTTGATCCGTGGTCACGATCGGCGTTGCCCTGGCCGTCGATCGTGAGAGTCGCGGATCGCTGACGTCGCTCGCTGCCACTCGGAACGCGATCTCGAGCTCGGGATGTGCCCGAGTCGAGTTGTCGACGTTGGCTCCTCACCGGCCGGAACGACCTTGATCGTCGCCTCTGCTGCCTCGATGGCTCAGCGGACTTCGTCCACGACGACGTTCTCCGCGTAGGCGCCCGCCGCAGACCTTCGATCTTGTCACCGGGGCTGGCCGCGTTCACGGCGCCTGGATCGTCGTGTAGCCCGGCTTTCCGCAGTCCGTCGGCCAGGGCGACGGCGCCCTGTCGTTAACCCAGTGCGTAGCTCCCGCGGCCTGCGCGGACGCCGCGCCCAGCGCCAACTGCCGTCACGCCCGTGGCCAGGGCGAGGGTAAACCTGCGTGCGCTCATGATTCTCCTTGAGATGTCTCGGCGAGAAGCCAGGCGTGTTCGCCTCTCGAGGCGGTGCCGATGCTCCCCCTGTCTCGCTCGGCGCGGGCTAGCCCCACCGAGCCGGAACCAACGTAACCCGAGTTCTCCGATCCCGCAAACGCCCTGCGATCGCGCGCCGCGCTACACCTCCACGATCACCGTCACCGGCCCGTCGTTCACCAGCGACACCGCCATCCGGGCGCCGAAGCGCCCGCCCTGCGCGCCCAGCGCCGCGCGCACCCGCTCGTACAGGGGCTCCGCCTCCTCGGGCGGCGCCGCGTCCACGAAGCTCGGGCGGTTGCCCTTGCGGGTGTCGCCGTAGAGGGTGAACTGGCTGACGCACAGGATCTCGCCGCCCGCCTCGGCCACGGACCGGTTCATGCGCCCGTCGGCGTCCTCGAAGATGCGCAGTCCCGCGAGCTTGCCCGCCATCCGGTCGGCCTGCTCGGCCGCGTCGCCGCGCTTCACGCCCAGCAGCACCAGCAGGCCCGGGCCGATCGCCGCGACCTGCTCGTCCCCGGCGTGCACCGCCGCCTCGCTCACCCGCTGGACGATCGCGCGCACGGCCCGGACCGTACCCTCTCCCGGTGGCCGCGATCGACACCATCGACGCCTACGTGAACGCCCTGCCCGGCGCCTGCCGCCGGGTGGCCCCCGGCGAGTGGGGCGTGACCGTGGCGGCCGAGCAGGCCGCCGGCTGGCCGCTCGAGGTGGGCCTGCGGGTGACCGACGGGCTGCTCACGGCGAAGGCGCACGCGCTGTCGGACCCGGAGGGCATCGACCCGTGGATGCTGCTGTGGTGGAATCGCTCCACCCGCTACGCGCGCTTTGCGGGCACGGAGTCACACGAGGTCTGGGTGCACGCGGACCTGCCGGCGGCGGCGGTGGACGACCGCTCCCTGGACCGCCTGCTGGGCCTGGTCGTGGAGGGCGCGGTGGCGGTGCGCGAGTTTCAGGCCGCCCGCAAGCGGTCCCTGAACGCCCGGTAGTCGGACCGGTCCGGGCGCATGCAGGCCGCCAGGGTCGCGTGGCGGCGAGCCTCGGCGGCACGGCCGGTCTTCCAGAGGGCGCGGCCGAGGCAGAAGTGGGCGTAGTCGTTCACCGGCGCCCGCTCCACCACCGCGGCGAACTCCTCGCCCGCGTCCTCGAAGCGGCCGGAGCGGAAGTAGGCCCGGCCGAGCGCCTCGCGGATCGAGGTCTTCTCCGGCTCCAGGGAGCGGGCCTTCTCGAGCGGGATCGCGGCCGCGGCGAAGTCGCCCGCCTCGAGCAGAGCGCTGCCCCGCTTGAACAGGTCGTAGACCACCTCGCCACGTTCCTCAGGTGTGGGCACGGTCACTCCTCAGCTCGCTCACCTGATCGAGGATCGCACCCGCCACGGCCTCCTTCGACCCTCGCGGCACCGTGCGCTCACCGTCCGGGGTGATGATCGTGACCTCGTTGTCGGGAGAGTCGAACCCGATGGCGGGGTCGGAGATGTCGTTGAGCACGACGGCGTCGAGGCCCTTGCGCTCCAGCTTCCCGCGGGCGCGATCCAGCCCGCCCTCGCCGTGCTCGGCGGCGAAGCCGACCAGGGTCTGGCCCGGCCGTCGCAGGGAGGAGAGGGCGGCGAGGATGTCGGCGGTCGGCTCCATCTCGACGACCAGCTCCTCGCGCCCGCCCTTGCCGATCTTCTCGTCGACCGCCGACGCCGGCCGGAAGTCGGCGACTGCCGCCGCCATCAGCAGCACGTCGCAGGAGGGGAAGGCCTCGCGGGCAGCCGCCTCGAGCTCCGCGGCGGTCTCGACCTCCACGGTGCCCGCGGGCGTGTCCAGGGCCACGTTTGCCGCGATCAGGGTCACGTCCGCTCCACGCCGGGCGGCCTCCTCCGCCAGCGCCACGCCCATCCGCCCGGACGAGCGGTTGCCCACGTAGCGAACCGAGTCGATCGGCTCGCGGGTGCCACCGGCGGTGACCAGCACGCGGAGGCCGTCGAGCGGTCGCACCCCACCAGGGGGCACAGGCGGAGAGAACCCGGCGATCGCGCCCTCGGCCGCGGCCAGGATCTCCGCCGGCTCCGCCAGCCGCCCCTCCCCCCACTCGCCCCTGGACGCGAGCGGGCCGGTGCCGGGGGCGACGATCGTGGCGCCGCGCAGCCGCAGGGTCTCCACGTTTCCCCGGGTCGCAGGGTGCTCCCACATGTGGTTGTTCATCGCCGGGGCCACCACGAGCGGCGCCGTCGAGGCGAGCGCGGCGCTGGTGAGCAGGTTGTCGGCGTGGCCGCCCGCGAGCTTCGCGATCGTGTTCGCGGACGCCGGGGCGATCAGGAAGGCGTCGCAGCGCGAGACCAGCTCGAGGTGGGAGATCGGGTCGTGGTCGGGCGCGGGCTCGCCCGGGAAGGCGCCACGCGCGGGGTCGGGCTCGAACTCGTCCACCAGCACCGGGGCGCCGGTCACCCCTTCAAAGGTCGCCCGCCCGACGAAATGGAGGCTTGCGGGTGTCTGCACCACCCGCACCGCGTGGCCGGCCTTGGTGGCCAGCCGCACCAGTTCGACGGCCTTGTAGGCCGCGATGCCACCGGAGACGCCGAGCAGCAGGCGGGCCATGGCTAGAGACCTCGACAGGGACTTGCAGCGCGTCGAGGACCAAGTCTCACGAGGACGCAGGGAGGCCGTAGTGCTCTGCACACGGCCGACCGAGGACAAAGTGAGACGCCGGTCATCGGCGCGGTGCTAGTCCCTGTAGCGGTACTTGATCTTGCCCTCGGCGATCTCGTCGAGGGCGATCTTGAGGTAGTTCTTCGAGCCGGTCTCGACCATCGGCGGCGGGTACTCGTCGAACGTCCCCTCGCCGAGGTTGTGGTAGTAGGAATTGATCTGGCGGGCACGCTTCGCGGCGACCAGCACACACGCGTAGTGCGAGTCGACCTGCTCCAGCAGCGTGTCCAATCGAGGCTTGATCACTTGGTCAGTCGTCCTTTGGTTGCGAAGCAGGCGGTGCCTGCGCAGCGGGATTTTCCCCTTCTTCGGGGCCACACATCGTAGCGGCGAGCTCCACGAGCTCCGCCAGCGCCGTGTCGAGGTCGTCGTTCACCACCACTCGACCGAACTCCTCCTGTGCCGCCATCTCCACCTCGGCGGCCTCCAGCCGCCGCGCGATCTGCTCGTCGGAGTCCGAGGCGCGCCCCTCCAGGCGGCGGCGCAGATCCTCCGGGGATGGGGGCGCTATGAAGATCTGCGTGGCCTCTGGGAGGGTCCGGCGCACCTGGCGCGCACCCTGTAGGTCGATCTCGAGCACGATCCCCGTGGCCGGGCGCTCGAGCTCGGAGCGCAGCGTGCCGTAGCGGTTTCCGGCGTACTCGGCGTGCTCGATGAAGTCACCGGCGCCGACGCGGCGGTCGAACTCCTCGGCGTCCAGGAAGTGGTACTCGCGGCCGTCCTGCTCGCCCGGGCGCGGTGCCCTGGTGGTTGCCGATACCGACAGCGCGAGGCCCGGGCAGCGCTCGAGCAGGCCGTTGATCAGCGTTCCCTTCCCCACGCCCGAAGGCCCGGTGATGACGAGAACTGGGGTCACGTGCGAAGTATTCGGCGAAGTGCCGAAAACTTCACGGAGTGAGGTAGGAGACGAGCTCTGTGCGCTGGCGCTCGGAGAGCCCGCCGATGGTCTTCGAGGGCGAGATCCGGCAGTGCGTGAGTATGCGGTTCACCTTTACGCGGCCGTACTTCGGGACCGCCAGGAGCAGGTCGAAAACCTTGGCCGTTTCCAGCCATTCCGGCGGATTGAGCAGCAGCCCGTCGATCCGCACGCGACCCGCTTTGAGGTCCCGTTTGAGGGCGGCTCGCCGAGTCCTGATCTCGTTCGCTCGCTTGAGTGCATCCATCCTCTGTGTCAACGAACGCTCCGGAGTCAGGCCGGGTTTGGCGGGCGATTCGGGCGCGACCGGCATGGGCGGCGACTATACACACGGATCGCCTGTGTCCAAGTCGTCAACGGCGATTTTCTTCGCAATTCAGCTGAACCTCGACCTGAGGTCCAGGTTGGTTGACATGCCATGACGGTTTCCGGCTCGTTTGCAGGTCGTTTTCCGCAGTTTGCGGGATCAATCGGGCCGATCGCGTGCCTCATCGCACCGAATCCGCCTCGATAGGCGCCTGCCGTCCCCCAATCGCCTCGAGCTCGGCCCCAATCCGCCGGCCGGCGGCCGGATCGAGGAAGCTCTCGGTGCCGACGGCGACGACCGCCGCGCCGGCGGCCAGGAAGTCAGCCGCGTCGCGGCCGGACGCGATGCCACCCATTCCCACGACGGGAATATCCACCGCCGCGGACACCGAGGCCACCTGCTCGAGCGCGATCGCGCGGATCGCGGGGCCCGAGACCCCGCCGGTGCGCCCGCCCAGCCACGGTTCGCGCGTGCGCGGGTGAAGCGCCATGCCCTTGAGCGTGTTCACCAGGGAAACGGCGTCCGCTCCGGCCCCCTCCGCGGCGCGCGCCACCGCGGCCGGGTCGGTCGCGTTGGGGGTCAGCTTCACGATCAGCGGCTTCTGGCATCGCGGCCGCAGCCGCTCGACCGCGGCGGCCGTCTCGGCCGGGTCGGCGCCCATGATCAGGCCCGTCTCGACGTTCGGGCAGGAGACGTTCAGCTCGATCAGCGAGACCTCGTCACGGGCCCCCACCGCCTCGACCAGCGTCACGAGCTCATCCCGCGAGAACCCCATCACCGACACCACGACCGGCACCGGCACCTCGGCGATCCCGGGTAGGTCCTCGTCCAGGAAGCCGTCGAGCCCCTTGTTGGGCAGCCCGATCGAGTTGATCATCCCGGCGGGCGTCTCCCACAGCCGCGGCGGCGGATTGCCCTGCCGGGGCTCGAGCGTGATCGTCTTGGACACGTACGCGTCGAAGGGAAAGCGCTCCAGCACGGCGTCGCCGAAGGCGCGGCGGGCGGCCAGCACGTCGAAGGTGCCGCTCCCATTGAGTATCGGCCCCTTCAGGCGCACCCCGCAGAGCGAGACCTCAGACATCAGGCCTCAGACCTCAGGGCCGAGGGCTCCAGCGCCTCCGCCTCAAAGATGGGCCCGTCGACGCAAACGCGCTTGTAGCCCTGCTTGGTTTCGACCACGCAGCCGAAGCAGGCGCCGTAGCCGCATGCCATCCCCGCTTCCAGCGCCAGCTGCGCGGGGATGCCGCGCTCGGTGCAGAGCGCTCGGACGGCCTCCAGCATGGCGGGCGGGCCGCAGGCGTAGACCGTCGCGTCCGGGTTGTCGTCGAGGCGCTCGCGGAGCGGTTCGGTGACCAATCCGCGGCGCCCGGCGGAGCCGTCGTCGGTGACCAGTGCGGCCACGTCGCCGAACAGGGACGCCGCCTCGGCATGGGCGGCCGAGCGGAAGCCGAGCACGACCGGGATCGACGGCCGCAGGTCGTGCAGCGCCAGGATCGGCGCCGTGCCTATCCCGCCGCCCACGAACACAGCCGCCCGGCCCCGCTCGGGGAGCTCGAACGGCCGTCCGAGCGGTCCGAGCAGCATCAGGGCCTCCCCGGGCACGAGCTCCCCGAGCCTGCGCGTGCCCGGGCCCACGTCCTCGAGCAGGAACTGGAGGTCGGCCCCGCCGCCCGCGCCGGGCCGCACGCGCGCGAACGAGAACGCGCGCGGAAGGTACGGCCGCTCGCCGGTCCCCCCTCCCCACCGGTCCCCGCGTGGCGAGCATGTAGAACTGGCCCGGCTCGCAGGGTCGGCAGGACCCGCCAGGTCGCGGGCGGCGATCAGGTCGTACGCGCCCAGGCGGCGCACGTCGCGGACCTCGGCCACCCGCCGCTCGGGCGGGCACAGCGTGCGCCCGCTCACTCCGCCTGTGCCCCGCGGGGCATGCTCACACCCGAGGGAGGCCGCGTCCCCTCCGCGTGCAGGGCCTGCAGGGGCACCACCGCCGGCTCGCCCGAGCGGCGGGCGCGGATGGCGCGCTGGGCGGCGCTGGCGCCGCTCATCGTGGTGACGATCGGCACGCCGCGCGCCACCGCGGCGCGCCGGATCTCCCAGCCGTCCGCGCGCGCACCGGAGCCGGTCGGAGTGTTGATCACCAGGTCGACGTCGCCGGCGTCGATCCGCTCGACCACGTTGGGCGAGCCCTCGCTGAGCTTGAGGATCCGCTCCACCGGCACGCCCATCCGCCGGATCGCCTGGGCGGTCCCCCCGGTGGCGAGCACCTTGAAGCCGTCGTCGTGCAGAGCCGCAGCCAGCTGGGTGGCGCTGGGCTTGTCGCCGTCGGTGACCGAGATGAAGACCGTTCCCGCGGACGGCAGCTTGGCGCCCGCCGCGGCCTGGGCCTTGCCGAAGGCGGCCGGGTAGTCCTGGGCGACGCCCATCACCTCCCCGGTGGACTTCATCTCGGGCCCGAGCAGGGAGTCCGCGCGCGGGAACCGGCCGAAGGGCAGCACCGCCTCCTTCACGGACACGTGACCGGGCGCCGCGGGCAGCGCGAGGTCGTCCATGTCGGCCAGCTTCTCGCCCAGCAGCAGCCTGCAGGCCACCTTGGCCAGTGGGACTCCGACCGCCTTCGACACGAACGGCACCGTCCGCGAGGCGCGCGGGTTGGCCTCGATCACGTAGAGCTCCTCGTCGCCGTAGACGGCGAACTGGATGTTCAGGAGGCCAACCACCCCCAGGCGTAGCGCGATCTGCTCGGTGGCCTGCTCCACCTGGGCCACCATCTCGTGACCCAGGGACATCGCCGGGATCACGCAGGCCGAGTCGCCGGAGTGCACCCCGGCCTCCTCGACGTGCTGCATGATCGCCCCGATCCGCACGGTCTCGCCGTCGGAGAGCGCGTCCACGTCGATCTCGATCGCGTTCTCCAGGAAGCGGTCGAGGAAGATCGTCGAATCGCCGTTGGCGGGGGCGTTGCGAGCCAGGTAGTCGTCCAGTCCCTCGCGGGAGTAGCAGAGCTCCATCGCCCGGCCGCCGAGCACGTACGACGGCCGCACGAGAAGCGGGTAGCCCACCGAGTCGGCAACCTCCAGCGCCTCGGCGGGCGACGAAGCCGTGGCGTAGGACGGGCCCTTCAGCCCCAGGTCGTCGAGCAGCGCGCCGAAGCTGGGGCGGTGCTCGGCCAGGTGGATCGACTCCACCGGGGTGCCGAGCAGGGGAACCCCGGCGTCGACCAGGCCCTGTGCGAGCTTCAGCGGCGTCTGGCCGCCGAACTGGACGATCACGCCCTCGGGCTGCTCCAGCTCGATCACCGCGAGCACGTCCTCGAGCGTCAGCGGCTCGAAGTACAGCCTGTCGGAGGTGTCGTAGTCGGTGGAGACCGTCTCCGGGTTGCAGTTGATCATCACCGCGTCGCGACCGGACTCGCGCACGGTCATCGCCGCGTGCACGCAGCAGTAGTCGAACTCGATCCCCTGCCCGATCCGGTTCGGGCCGGAGCCGAGGATCACCACCGAGGGCCGGTCACCGCGTTCCACGTCGTGGATCTGCTGCCGCTCCCAGCCCGAGTAGAAGTAGGGCGTCCGGGCCTCGAACTCGGCCGCGCAGGTGTCCACCGCCTTGAAGCAGCGCTGCAGGCCGGCCTCGGGATCCTCACCCCGCGCGAGGGCCGCCATCTCGGCCATGAACCAGGGATCGATATCGGTGCGCGCGCACAGCTCCTCCTCGGAGACGTCGCGGCGCACGGCCTCGAAGAGGTGCTCGTAGCGGGTGTGCGAGGGGGTCTCCAGCGCCGTGAGCAGCTCCTCCGTGTCGTCGGGCACCGGGGGCAATACGTCCAGCTCGCGCGAGCGCATGGCCTTCACGAACGCCTGCTTGAACGTCCGGCCGATGGCCATCGCCTCGCCCACCGACTGCATGTAGGTGGACAGCGATCCGTCCGCGCCGGGGAACTTCTCGAACGCGAACCGCGGCCACTTCACGACCACGTAGTCGATCGTCGGCTCGAAGCTGGCGGGCGTGAGGCGGGTGATGTCGTTGTCGATCTCCTCGAGCGCGTACCCGACGGCCAGCCGGGCGGCGATCTTGGCGATCGGGAACCCGGTGGCCTTCGAGGCCAGCGCGCTCGAGCGCGACACGCGCGGGTTCATCTCGATCACCACGATCTCGTCGGTCTCGGGGTTGACGGCGAACTGGATGTTCGAGCCGCCGGTCTCCACACCCACCGCGCGGATCACCTTGATCGCCTGGTCGCGCAGCTCCTGGTACTGGCGGTCCGACAGCGTCTGCTGGGGGGCCACGGTGACCGAGTCGCCGGTGTGCACGCCCATCGGGTCCACGTTCTCGATCGAGCAGACGATCACGACGTTGTCGTTGCGGTCGCGCATCACCTCGAGCTCGAACTCGCCCCAGCCCACCACGGACTCGTCGATCAGCACCTGGCCGATCGGGACTGGCGGCCAGCCCCTCGGCCACCCGCTCGCGGAACTCCGTCTCGGTGCGCGCGATGCCGCCGCCCTCGCCGCCCATCGTGAACCCGGGGCGCACGATCGCGGGCAGGCCGAGCTCGGGCAGCGCGGCCTCGGCCTCCCGCATCGACTTCACCACCGCCGATCGCGGCGTCCGCAGGCCGGCGCGCTCCATCGTCGTGCGGAACAGGTCGCGGTCCTCCGCCCGGCGGATCGCCTCGTAGTCGGCGCCGATCAGCTCGACGCCGAAGCGGCTGAGCGTTCCGTCCTCGGAGAGGTCGCGCGCGAGGTTGAGCGCCGTGCCCCCGCCCAGGGTGGGCAGCAACGCGTCCGGGCGCTCCCGCTCGATCACCTGGGCGACCGACTCGGGCAGCAGCGGCTCGATGTAGGTGGAGGTGGCGAACTCCGGGTCGGTCATGATCGTCGCCGGGTTGGAGTTCACGAGCGCCACCTCATAGCCCTCCTCCAGCAGCACCTTGCACGCCTGGGCGCCGGAGTAGTCGAACTCGGCGGCCTGGCCGATCACGATCGGGCCGCTGCCGATCACCAGGATCTTTTTGATGTCGGTGCGCTTGGGCATCAGGCGTCAGTCAGCAGTCGACAGGCGACGCGGCTCGGGACGTACGGGGTTGCTCTGTCGACGCCTGCTCTGCACTGTGACTCGGCTCTCATGCGGCCACCGCGCGTAGGAAACGGTCGAAGAGATGCAGGCTGTCGTGCGGCCCCGGGCCGGCCTCGGGGTGGTACTGCACGGTCGAGGCGGGCACGTCCTTGAGCACCAGGCCCTCGACCGTCCGGTCGTAGAGGTTCAGCTGCGACAGCTCCGCCGTGCCGAAGTCGGTCTCCCAGCGCATCGACTCCGTGCCCTCGATCCTCTGCTCTCCCCCCGGGCCCAGCACCGCGAAGCCGTGGTTCTGGGAGGTGATCTCCACCTTGCCCGTCTCCAGGTCCTTGACCGGGTGGTTCGCGCCGCGGTGGCCGAAGGGCAGCTTGAAGGTCTCGAGCCCCACGGCGCGGCAGAGCAGCTGGTGGCCGAGGCAGATCCCCCACAGCGGGAGCTCGCCCACCAGCTCGCGCACCGTGTCCACCACGTACCCGAGCGCCGCCGGGTCGCCCGGCCCGTTGGCGAGGAACGCCGCGTCGGGCGAGTTTGCGAGCAGCTCGTCCTTGGTCGCCGAACAGGGGTGCAGCTCCACGGTCGCTCCCCGCTCGCGCAGGTTGCGGACGATCGAGCCCTTGATCCCGGTGTCGAGAGCGGCGATGCGCGGGCCACCGCCCCGCCGAGCGGCTCGAGGATCACCGGCTCGGCCGGGGTGACCTCCTTCGCCAGGTCCGCACCGGCCATCGGCGGCTCGGACATCACCCGTTCGCGCGCCTCCGCCTCGCCCATCTCGCCGGGGAAGACACCGCCGCGCATGGCGCCCTTGTCGCGGATATGGCGAACCAGCGCGCGCGTGTCCACGCCGGTGAGGGCGGGAATGCCGCAGTCGGCCAGCCACGTGAGCCAGCCACCCTCGGCGTGCGCGGCGTCCTCGCGGTCGACCCCCTCGCGCATGACGACCGCCCGGGCGTGCACGCCGTCGGACTCCATGTGCTCCGCCGACACGCCGTAGTTGCCTATCAGCGGATAGGTGAACACGATGATCTGGCCGCGGTAGCTGGGGTCGGTGACCGACTCCTGGTAGCCCGACATCGCGGTGTTGAAGACCACCTCGCCGGTCGCCGGGACGGGCGCACCGGCGGAGTCGCCGTCGAACCGCGTGCCGTCCTCCAGCAGCAGGAACGCCGGCGTCACTTGACCAGCCCCTGGACCGTCTTGAACTCGGGGCCGCCGGCCTCGCCGAGCAGCTCGAACAGCGCCGTCTCCACGCTGGTCACCACCGCGCCGGCGCGCGCCATCCGCGACAGCCCCAGCTCACGGTTCTCCTCGGTGCGCGAGCCCACGGCGTCCGCCGCCACGTGCACCTCCAGGCCCTGGGCGAGCAGGTCGCTCGCGGTCTGCCACACGCACACGTGGGTCTCGATCCCGCACAGGAGCACCTGGTCCCGCTCGCCGAGGTCGAAACCCTCGGCGCGGGCCGCGGAGAACACGGTCTTCTGGACCGGCGCGGCGCCGTCGGTGTGCTCCGCCACCTCGGGGACCGTGGGGCCGAGGCCCTTCGGGTACTGCTCGGTGATCACCAGGGGCAGGCCGAGGGCGTGGGCGCCCTGGGCGAGCACCCCGGCGCCGCGGGCCACCCGCTCGAAGTCCATCACCGCCGGGCGGAACCCCTCCTGGACGTCCACGATCACCAGCGCCGCGCGGTCCTTCGAGTCCGAGGATCACGCAACCGCCCCGATCGCGAACGAGCGCTCCCGGAAGGCCACCGCGCCGCCGGCCACGGTCATCCGCACGCGGCCGGTCATCCGGCGCCCGGCGAAGGCGCTGTTGGCGGAGCGGCTCTCGTATCCGGCCTCCCCCACCTCCCACTCCGAGGCCAGGTCCACCAGGCAGACGTCGGCGGTCGCGCCCTTGGCGAGCCTGGGCACGTGCAGCCCGAACGGCTCGCCGCCCGCGGTCAGGCGCTCGACCACCAGCGCCAGGTCGAGCACGCCGGGCACCACCAGGCCGGTGTGGACGGCGGCGAAGGCGGTCTCGAGCCCCGTGACCCCCATCGGCGCGAGCTCGAACGGCTCCTCCTTCTCCTCCCGGGAGTGGGGCGCATGGTCGGTGGCTATGCAGTCGAGGGTCCCCGACCGCAGCCCGTCGATCAGCGCCTGGCGGTCGGCCCCGGCGCGCAGGGGCGGGTTCATCTTGCGGTTGGCGTCGAGGCCGCGCACGTCGTCGTCGGTGAACAGCAGGTGATGAGGGGTGGCCTCGGCGGTCACCTGGACGCCGGCGGCCTTGGCCCGCTCGAGGATCGCCACGGTCTCCCTGGCGGACACGTGCTGCACGTGGATGCGACCTTCCTCGAAGGCCGCCAGCTCGGTGTCCCGGGCCACCATCACCGATTCCGACACCGACGGGATACCGGCGACTCCGAGCAGCGCCGACACCTCGCCCTCGTGCATCACGCCGTCGCGCGAGAGCGAGGGCTCCTCCTCGTGCAGCGCCAGCGTGCGCCCGGCCAGCCGCTGGTACTGGAGCGCCTGTCGCATGACTCCCGCGGAACGCACGGGTAGCCCATCGTCGGTGAAGCCGGCCGCGCCGGCATCGGCGAGCTCGGCCATCTCGGTGAGCTGCTCGCCCCGCTGACCGACCGTGATCGCGGCGGTGAACCCCGTGGGTATGCGCGCCTCCGCGCGGGCGCGCTCGCGCAGGGAGCGGAGCACCGGCGCGGAGTCCACCACGGGCTCGGTGTTCGGCATCCCGAGGATCGCGCAGAAGCCGCCGGCGGCGGCCGCGCGCGTGCCGGTCTCGATGTCCTCCTCGTCCTCCCGTCCCGGCGTGCGCAGGTGCACGTGCGGGTCGACGAACGCCGGGAAGGCGTGCAGGCCGGCGGCATCCACCGTCTCGACCCCGTCGCCGGCCTGGATCGACCCGGGTGCCCCGATCTCGGCGATCGTGGCCGCCGCGCACGAGCAGGTCGCCGGGACCGTCGAGGCCCTCCCGCGGGTCGAGCAGGTGCGCCCCCTCGATCAGGAGGTCGGCGGCGGCGACGTCGGCGCGGTCGAGCGGTCCGCAGGAAGCTCATGCCGGCTGCGGCTCCGTGGTCTCGCCGGCGGCGGCGCCGTCTCCGCCGGCGCGCCGCCCGGGCCCCCGGCCAGCAGCTCGTAGAGCACCGCCATGCGGACGACCACCCCGGACTCCACCTGATTGGCGATCAGCGCCTGGGGCGAGTCGATCACCTCGGCCGAGAGCTCGACCCCGCGGTTCACCGGGCCGGGATGCATCAGCAGCTGGCGCGCTGCCCAGCCGGCGGCCGTCGATCTGGTAGCGGGCGGCGTACTCGCGCAGCGAGGGCACGAACGATCCGTTCATCCGCTCGTGCTGCATGCGCAGGGCGTAGACCACGTCGGCGTCGCCGAGCCCGTCGAGGTCGTAGCGCACCTCGCAGCCGAGCGACTCGACGCCGCGCGGGATCAGCGTGGGCGGCCCGCAGACCGTGACCTGGCAGCCCATGCGCCCGAGAGCCAGGATGTTCGAGCGGGCCACGCGGCTGTGGAGCACGTCGCCCACGATCCAGACCTTCAGCCCCTCGAGCCGCCCGGCGCGGCGGCGGAGGGTGTAGAGGTCGAGCAGCGCCTGGGTGGGGTGCTCGTGCTTGCCGTCGCCCGCGTTGATCACCGAGGCCGAGGTCCAGCGCGCCACCAGCCCGGCGGCGCCCGCGTTCGGGGAGCGGAACACGATCGCCGCCGGGTCGTAGGCCGGTGAGCGTCTGCACCGTGTCCTTGAGCGACTCCCCCTTGTCGACCGAGGAGCCCTGGGCCTTGATCGTCACCAGGTCCGCGGAGAGCCGCTTGGCGGCGATCTCGAACGAGGAGCTGGTGCGGGTGGAGGCCTCGTAGAAGAGGTTGATCACCGTGCGGCCGCGCAGCGTCGGGCACCTTCTTGATCTCGCGGCCCGACACCTCCGCGAAGCTCTCGGCGCGGCCGAGGATGCGCTCGATGTCGTCGCGGGTGAGGTCGTCGATGGACAGCAGGTGACGCTTCACGGGCCCTCCCCCTTCGTGATCCGGATCTCCGCCCAATCCTCGATGACCACCTGGTCCTCGCCGTCGAGCTCCTCCACCTGGACGTTCACCCGCTCGCCGCGGGCGGTCGGCAGGTTCTTGCCCACGTAGTCGGGCCGGAACGGAAGCTCGCGGTGGCCGCGATCGGCCAGCACCGCCAGCTGGACGCGGCGCGGGCGGCCGTAGTCGAACAGGGCGTCGATGGCGGCGCGGACGGTGCGCCCGGTGAAGAGCACGTCGTCCACCAGCACGATCGTGGTCGTCCTCGACGGGGAAGTCCACGTGCGAGGCGTGCACCACCGGCTGATCGCGGCCAGCCGCCCGCGCATGCCGACGTCGTCGCGGTAGAAGGAGATGTCCACGTCGCCGAGCGGCACGGGCTCGCCGACCAGCTCGGCCACCAGCTCGCGGAGGCGTCCGGCCAGCAGGGCGCCGCGGCGATGGATGCCCACGATCGCGATCGGCTCGCCCCCGTTCTTCTCGACGATCTCGTGAGCGATGCGCACCAGCGTGCGCCGCACGTCGTCGCGGTCGAGCACGACCTTGTGAGTCAATCTTCCTTCCTGGTCTCACGGGACCTGGTTAAAGGAGTCGCCGCGAGGCTAGCAAGCGGCGGTCGGACGCTCAGGCCGCGGCCTCAGGCCTCGGGCTTGCGCACGTGCTCTGGTCCGCCGCGCTCGGGGAAGGGGATCTCTATCGCGGTCGAAGTCGCGTGGCAGGATCGTGCGCTCGAAGGCCGCGCGTGCCTCGTCGAGCAGCGCCTTCGCCGGAGTAGCGCGACGACACGTGGGTCAGCGCGAGCATGTGCACCTCGGCCGCCGCGGCCAGCTCGGCCGCCCGCCTGGCGGTGCTGTGCCCCGTCTCCTTCGCGCGGCCGGCGTCCTCCTCGCCGAACGTCGCCTCGTGGATCAGCAGGTCGGCCTGGTAGGCGACCGCGCGTGTCATCTCGCACGGCGCGCCATCCCCGGCGATCACCACCCTGCGCCCCCGGCGAGGATCGCCCAGCACCTGGTCGGGCGTCACGTCCGCCCACCGGCTCCCCGCTGGAGGCGGCCGAAGTCCGGCCCCGGGCTCGACCCCGAGCTCGCGCGCCCGGTCCTCGTCGAAGCGCCCCGGCCGCTCCTCCTCGATCAGCGCGTAACCGAGCGCCGGCACGCCGTGATCGACCTCGAACGCGGCGATCGAGTAGCCCTCGCGCTCGAGCTCCTCCCCGGCGTCGAGCTCCCGCAGCGAGACCTCGAACGGCAGCCGGCCGACAAGGGGCGCGAGCACGGCGAACAGGCGCCGAGGCCCGGCGGGCCGTAACACGCGGAGCGGCGCCTCGCGCGCCTGCAGCCCGTAGGTCTTGAGCATGCCGGGCAGCCCGAGCACGTGATCCGCGTGGAAGTGGGTGATGAAGACCTCGTCGATCTGGAGCAGCCCGACCGAGCGCACGAGCTGGCGCTGGGTGCCCTCGCCGCAGTCGAACAGCAGCTTCTCCCCGCCGCGGCGGACGAGCGTGGCGGGCAGGCCGCGGCGCGCGGTGGGCGCGGACGCCGCCGGTGCCGGCGAAGAGGACGTCGAGATCCATGGCGCGCCGTATCTTGGCGCGTTCGAGGCCGAGCGAGCCGACGCAGCTCGAACTCGATCGACGCCGGCCCGTCCACACGGGCGAGCCCCATCGTGTGGCGCGGGCGCCCGGCGGCGGTCGGTCGGGCTGCCGGGATTGAAGATCTGAAACCCGTCCTCCTCCTCGTGGAGGGGCAGGTGGGAATGGCCGAAGACCACGGCATCCGCCTCGGGGAAGCGGGCCGCATGCGGGCGAGCCGGCCCTCGGCCGGCCCGGCGTCGTGGGTCATCGCGATCCGGGCGCCGTCCGCCTCCACCGATGCGCTCCGCCGGGAGCCGGCGGCGCAGCTCGTCGTCGTCGATGTTGCCGTGCACACCCGCGACCGGCGGGCCGATCGCCTCGATCTCCGCATAGGTCGTCGGCGGTGATCACGTCGCCGGCGTGCAGGATCAGGTCGGCGGCGCCGGAGGCGCTCGACGCAGGCGTCCGGCAGCCGGCGGTCGCCGCGCGGCAGGTGGGTGTCCGAGATGCACGGCGATCAGCATCTAGACTCGCCCGACCCGCGCCCGTAGCTCAGTGGATAGAGCGCTGCCCTCCGGAGCGAGAAGCCGGAGGTTCGAATCCTCCCGGGCGCGCTCCTCGATGTCCGCGCCTGCGCTCACGCTCGCCTACGCGGTGAGCCGCTCGTGATACCAGCGCCAGGCGGCCGCAAGCCCCTCGTCCAGGTCCCGGGACTCCCTCGGTTCATGGGGTGACCGCACGCGCTCCAGGCATCACACCGCGCCGCAGGTAGCCGAGCACCTCACGAAGCAGCGCGCGCTCGAGCAGAACCGTCGACAGGAAGGTCACGGCGAGGAACAGCCCCAGCTCGAGGAGTGCGACCGCGAAGGTCCGGTCGGCGGCGGATCCCGCCGCACGGGCGAGCGCCACCAACGCCACCGCGGGCACCGTCGGGGCGAGCGCGCGTGCCGCGTAGCGAAGCATCTGGAACCCGTCGAAGAGCCGCGTCAGGAAGTAGCCCTTGATGGCAAACGAAACGAGCGTCATCACGCCCATGCCATACGCGAAGGCATCGAGCCCATCGAAGATCAGCAGCGGGAACGGCACGGCCAGGAACGACAGCATCGTCGAGAAGCTCCAGATCGCGATCGGCCTGGTGTCGCCGCGCGCCCGGTAGAACGCGTCCCAGTTGAACCCGATGTGGCCCACGGCGGCCGTGAGGGCGAACACCTGGAGCAGCACCACCGCCTGGCTCCCACCCCGTCGCCGAGCACGAACTCGACCAGGTCGGCCGCGAACAGCGACAGGGCGACCAAGCCGAACGGGTCGCCCACATCAGCGTGAGGCGGTTGGACTCGACGAACGGCTCGAACAACAGGTCGCGCCGATCCTTTCACCGCGCAGATCGCCGGGTACAGGGTCGCGGTGATCACGCCGTCGACGCGGTCGGCGTAGTGGGCGATCGTGACGGCGAGTGTGAGCGCGCCGGCTCCGGCCAACCCCGCCACGGCCTCACCGGCGATCACGGACGCCTGTGCGATGACAACCGTGCTGGCCGTAGCCACGAGCAGGGGCCAGGAGAAGTCGACGTACTGCCGCGCCGTTCCTCGGTCAAATCGCAGGCGGTAGCGGTATGGGAGTCGAGGAATGCCGCGAGCGACCCGCAGACCACGCCCGCCAGCTGCCCGATCACCAGGCTCCAGTACCCTCGCCGGCTATCGCGAGCCCAACGGTCGTCAGGAAGGCGACCACGGCGTCCGCGGACAGGATCAGGCGCTGCTTGAAGAACTCCATCCGGCGGTAGAGGACCAGGCGGCGAGTCGAGCGACGCGAGCGCGAAGGTCGCCGCGAGCACCAGACCCGGAGCGAGCAGCCCCAGCGTCCGTACACGACGCACAGCACCGGGAGCACCACCGCGACAACGACGAAGAACACGCCCGAGAACAGCACTTCGAGGGTGAATGCCTTCTGCCAGGCAGCCTGCTGATCGTCCTCTCTGCTGCACGAACCGGTCGAACCCCGACCTGCTTGAGGAGCGTGATGCTCGCTATCGACACGACCAAGATGCCCCATATCGCGTACTCCGAGGGCTCGAGAAAGGCGGCGACGATCAATCCCTTGAGCACGCCGAGGGTGACCACGCCGACCTGGAACGCGCCGTTCACCACCGTGCCGGCGGCGGTTCGCGCAGGTTGCTGCGGGCCGCGATGTCCCGGTCGGCCATCGCCGAGAGCCTCGACGGCGCCCGCGGGCCGGGCGGCCGCGAACAGGGCGTTGCCCCGGCCGAGCAGTCGCGCGACCGGATAGATGCCCGCGCGCAGGATCTCGAAGGCCAGGCGAAGCAGCCGGTCGCGGGCGCCTCGTCCCGGGAGCTGATGGGCGAGCATGGTGTCGCGATAGAAGTCGAAGGGGATCGAGCTCGTCCGGACGGTCGTGGCCTCCAGGCCGGCTCGTCGCAGGACCAGCCGAGCCGTGCGGGGTGAGAAGTCGAAGAGGTGAGCGGGCAGCTCCGCCTGCTCCCAGACTCCGGTGCGCTCCGCGATCAGCCGGCGCGTGGCTCGTGGGTAGAGGCCCTCGACGTTGGGAAACGTGAGCGCGACCACCCCGCCGGGTCTCAGCAACCGTCGCGCGCGGATCAGGGCATCGAGCGGGTCGGGCAGATGCTCCAGCACGTCCCAGAAGGTGACGAGGTCGAACCGGCGCCCGGCGAGGTCGGCGTCGGACAGGGAGCCCGTGTGCACCTCGAACCCCCTGCGCCGCGCCGCGGCGGCCACGGCCGTGCCCATCTCCACACCCACCGGGTCCCACCCTGTGTCCTTTGCCAGCTCGAGCCACGCGCCCGAGGAGCACCCAACGTCGAGGGCCGTGCCGGGTGGCGCGACTCCGGCACGCGCGAGCAGCGCCAGCTTCTCGCGCGCCCGCGCGATGGTGGTGGCTCGCAGCTCTCCCTCGAGCCGCGCGGCGAAGGCGGGGCTGTCGTAGTAAAGGGACGCGCTGGCCTCATCGCCGGGCTGGGGATCCTGGAAGACAAGGCCGCATTCAGGGCAGCGCACCATCGCGAACCCGTCGCGCTCGTAGAAGCGCTCGAACGGCTCGGCGCGGTTGCACGCGATGCACCGTCTCACTAGGTCTTGTGGGCGTGATGTACGACGTCCGGCGCGGCGTAGCCGGCCTTGGCCTGCATCGTGAAACGTCCGTGCTCCTGCACGCGATCGAACCCGGCGGTCCACAGGAGCCTGCGCCAGGTCCGGCGGCTCGGCAGCCAGAAGATGACCCCCGGTCGCGATCAGCCAGGTAGCGTGCCGCGGCGAACGGCACCAGACCCGCCAGGCGGTCGTACTCGTTCGCGGTGACGAAGGTCCCGTCGCAGAGCGCTGCCACGCGCTCGAGCGCGAGCAGCTGATCGCGGAGATGCATGATCACCGACCCCGCGAACACCAGGTCGAACGTGCCGAGGTCCTCCGGGCGCGCCTCATACACGCTGCACCCGACTCGCTCGACGTTCGAGCCGAGGGCCTCCTTGGCAAGCCTGAAGCCCTCCCCCGGGACGCGTCCCGCGAAGCTCGGAGTTCGGCGAGGAGGGATGTCCAGCTGGCTCGTCTCGTCGAGATCGATCGCCGTCACGTCGGCTCCTCGACGCTCCATCTCGAACGCCCAGAAGCCATCCCAGCTACCGACATCCAGCACGCGCTTGCCGTCGAGCCTGTCCGGCAGGCGATAGTGGTGGACGTACGGACGGAGGTCGAAGAGGCCCTCGGTCTCCACCCCGGGTGCCAGCTCGAGGGTGTGGTACCAGGACAACGCGCCGGCGCGTTGCGCCAACTCCTCTGGCACCGGGCTAGC
>CAVXGW010000012.1:0-515442 GCA_963761505.1 uncultured Thermoleophilaceae bacterium | reverse complement strand
GCTGGTCACTCCTCGGGTCGGGCCGTCCGTCTTCAGGTCGCTCAGCCGCCCCTCAGCTCGCCGGCCGGGCGAGCACCGCGTGATGAGGCACGCCGTCGTTGCCCGCGACTAACCCCGGCGAGCCATTCGACTCGCCCTGCGCCGCAGGTCGTTGCCGAGCGGGCTGTGGCCGACGCCGAAGGGGATCGCGTAGGCCCCTCTCCCGTTCGATCTCCCATCCGGTCGACTCGAGCATGTGCCGGTGGGCGGTGGGATTCGGGACCCACCACTGGCACAGGTCCGTTGCCCCCTGCAGCCGCGCGAGCGGCGCGCCGCGGCCGAGCAGCGTGAGCCTCAGATCGATCTGGTTCGTGCACAGGAAGCGGCCGCGGCACACGGACCGGATCGCCTCAAGGGCGCGCACCGGGTCCCGCAGATGCAGCAGCAGGCTGCCGCACACGACCACGTCGAACTCGCCCGACGGCCTCGGGCGTGAGGTCGTACGCGCTTACCTCGATGGTCCGCTTGACCCCCGAGCCGCGCAGATCGCGAGCGATCCGCAGGCCGAGTCCCTTGTCGGGCCCGGCCTCCGCCGTGCAGGTACTCCACGCCCCGCGCGCGCAGGTGGGACCCGGCCAGTCCCACAGCTCGTGCTCTGACAGGTCGGTGGCCACCACCTCGACGCCCCCGCCGCTCGAGCTCGAACGCGAGGAAGCCGTTCGAAGTGCCGACGTCGAGGCAGCGCTTGCCCTCGACGTCGGGCCAGGGCATCACGTCGACGATCGGGCGGAGGTCGAACCAGCCCGGGGTCCCAACGCCCGGCGCCACCTCGATCGTGTGGTACCAGAACGGATTGGCGGCGACCTGGGCGCGGGCGTCGTCGAGTCCCACCGCGCTGTCAGAGGGAGTCCTCACCGTGGCCTAGCATGACGATCCGCGCCCGGAGGAGGGCGATCCCATGCGCGCAGCTCTTCGCAGAATTCTCGGCCGTCCCGCGGCACCTGCGCGCTCCGCGGAGGGGGGCGACCGAGAGCTCGCGGCGCTCTCGGACGCGGACCGCCGGATCATCGAGCGCGCCCTGCCCTACACGATGACCGGCGTGCGCCCGGCTCCAGGCGGTGGTCGACGCCGTGCGCTACTGCGTGGCGCGCGAGACCTGCCGGGCGCGTTCGCCGAGTGCGGGGTGTGGCGAGGCGGCTCGGTGCTGGCGATGATCCTGACGCTCCAGGAGCTCGGGGTCGGCGATCGCGACATCCACCTCTACGACACCTTCGAGGGCATGACCGAGCCCACCGAGCACGACACCTCGCACCGTGGACCCGCCCGCCCTGGAGGACTGGAGCGACGGCGCCAGCGCGGGGCGAGCGGCCGTGGGAGGAGATGTTCGGCCCGGAGGTCTTCAGCGAGGAGAGCGTCCGCGGCGACGCTGCTCGCGACCGGCTACCCGCCGGAGCGCCTCCACCTCGTGCGCGGGCCCGGTCGAGGAGACCCTCCCCGTCACGCGCGCCGGACGCAGCTCGCCCTGCTGCGCCTGGACACCGACTGGTACGAGTCCACCCGGCACGAGCTCGAGCACCTCTACCCGCGGCTGTGCGACGGCGGCGTGCTGATCATCGACGACTACGGCCACTGGGAGGGCGCCCGCCAGGCGGTGGACGAGTACTTCGACGCTCAGGCGCGCGCCGCTGCTGCTCAACCGGATCGACTACACCGGCCGCGATCGCCGTCAAGCACTGAGGCGCCGCGCGCACGCGCCGCGCGAGCCGGCGGGCGCGCCCGGCGGCGCGCGGCACCTCCCCCTCCATCTCGACCTCGCGGCCACGGCGTCTGGCGGCGGTGCTCGAAGTAGAGCTCGCGCATCCGCGGCGGTCGCAGCCGCGGTGCCACGGCTTGTTCACGCCCGGGCCCTCGAAGTGGCGGATGGCCGGGATCGCCGATCGCCTCCTCGACGGCCGTCGCGCCGAACACGTACGCGCTCCACGGGAAGACCGCGAAGGCTGTTCATGCAGTTCCAGCGCGGATGCAGCGCCAGGCGCCGGCCGGCCGAGGACCACGTTGAGCGCGTCCTGGTCGCGGAACATCAGGCTCGTCGGCGTGCTCGACGCCGTACTCGCGCATCGCGGCCGCACATCCGGTCCCGGCGCATCAGGTCGAGGTTCATCAGCATCACCCCGGCGTTGAAGTAGGTCTCCGGGCCGGTCGAAGCCCGAGCTGCGCGGGCCGGAACAGGTGGTCGGCCTGGAACACGTTGGTCACGGCGGCGAGGTAGTGCTCGGACAGGTCCGTCTCCCACAGCGGCGCGAGCGAGTCCAGCGCGAGCAGGTCGGCGTCGAGGAACAGGATCCGGTCGACCTCGGGCAGCAGGTCCGGGAGGAAGATCCGGTACCAGGTGGCCTTGCGGGTGAAGCCCTCGCGTCGGCAGCCCCTCGCACCAGCTCGTCGGGGACCGCGACGAACGAGATCTCGGCGCCGAGCCCGCTCGACCATCTCGGCGAGCGGCTCGCGCGCGCCCCGCGGGCAGGTCGGGCCCGTGGAGGTAGTGCACGCGCACGGCCGTGCCCGCCCGCTCTGCTGCAGCACCGAATGCAGCATCGCCGCGCTGTGGGGCACGTAGTCGCCCTCCACGGCGCAGCCGACGTGGAGCCGCTCACGGCTTGCGCGCGACCAGCGCGAACACCTGGGCGTCGTAGTGGCGCGGCGCGCTGGCGCTCGATCCGGTCCACCAGCGCGATCGACCGTCTGCATGCACCAGCGCGAACAGCGGCCGCAGGCAGCGGGGCAGCTCGTAGTAGAAGGCGTCCTGGACCAGCTGGAGCCCGGTGGCCGCCGGGCCCGATGATGCCCTCGAAGCGCTCGACCTCGAAGCCCGCCTCGTCGACCGCGCTGCCGCAGCCCGGCGCACGTCCAGCGCCAGTAGTCGTCGGGGTCGGGGTGGTAGACGAAGATCCCGTGGGTCGAGAGCAGCATCCGCCCGCCCGGGCGCAGCACCCGGAAGCACTCCGACAGGTACAGGCGCCGGGTCGGTCACGTGCTCGAGCACCTGGGTCGAGAGCACGCACGTCGAAGCTCGCATCGTCGGCCGGCACGGTGCCGTCCGGGTTCAGCATCAGCGTGGCGTGCGGGTTGCCCTGCGAGGTCCGCGGCCACGAAGTCGACGTCCGGCGGCGAAGAAGTGGCGGTAGGGCACGTCCGCGCAGCCGTAGTCGAGCACCCGCCCGCCGGGAGGAACCCGGAGCTCGCGCGCGAGCGCCTCGAGCCGCGCCGGCAGCGTCCGGATGTGGTGCGCGTAGCGGTGCCAGGGGTGGCGCGGCGGATGTCCTCCGGGCGTCCCTGCTGAGTACTGCGCGCTCGGCTGCGTGTCCACGGCCGTCGCCATCCGGTCGGCGGCCAGTCTAGTCCGGCCGGCTCGGCGCCCGTGCACGTCTGGAACAATCGCTCGTCGCCATGGCCGACGTCGAGACCAATCGCGCGATCTGGGAGGCAGAGCTGGGACTGGTCGGCCGCGCGGCGACGAGTGGTCGTCGTGGTGGGGCGGCACGCCCGCGCTCTGGCACGGCGCCCTGCTCCCCCGCATCCACGCCTTCGTCCCCGCCGGCGACGATCCTCGAGATCGCGCCCGGCTACGGGCGCTGGACGCAGTACCTCAAGGACCTGTGCGACCAGCTCGTGGTCGTCGACCTGGCCGAGCGCTGCATCGACGCACTGCCGCGAGCGCTTCGCCGACGCCGACCAACATCGAGTACCACGTCAACGACGGCCGCTCGCTCGAGATGGTCGAGGACGGCTCGGTCGACTTCGTGTTCAGCTTCGACTCGCTGGTGCACGTGGAGGCCGACGTGCTCGACGCCTACCTCGACCAGCTCGCGCGCAAGCTCAAGCCGGACGGCGTCGGCGTTCCTCCACCACTCGACCGTGGGCGACTACGGCGCGCTCAACGCGGCTCGTGCGCCGGATGCCCGAACGCGTCCGCGCGCGCCGCTGGTGCGCCGCGGCGCGCTGATCGACGTCTACGCCTGGCGGGCCGAGAGCGTGACCGCCGACGGCGTGCGCCGAGCACTGCGAGGCGCCGGCCTCGTCGTGCGTCGCCCAGGAGAAGATCAACTGGGAGCACGGCGGCCCGTACCTGATCGACGCGATCTCGCTGTTCACGCCGCGCGGCTCGCGCTGGGACCGGCCCCGGCGGGTCCGGCGCAACCCGCTCCTTCCGCAGGCGGGGCCGGGCGGATGGCCGAGCTCTACGCGCGAGCCCTCGTTCGATCGCGTGAGCGCCGCTCCGGCCAGACGTCGCGACCGCATGCGTGAGACCGGCGCCCGCTGGATCGTCAGGGCTGATGGACCGCGCGCTCGGCCGGCCCGTGGCGCTGGCTGTTCCATCGCAGACCTGATCGCGCAGCACCGGCAACTTCGCCACCACGCGCTGGCTGGGAGTGCCGATCTGGCAGAACGTCCTCGACCTGTGGACGATCCAGGAGACGATCGCCGAGGTGAAGCCCGGCGCTGCTGATCGAGACCGGCACCCACCGCGGCGGCTCGGCTCTCTTCTACGCGCAGCTGATGGACCTGCTCGGCACCGGCCGGGTGCTCACGATCGACATCGTGAACAAGCACCAGGACGTGGAGCACCCGCGGATCGACTTCCTCGACGGCAGCTCCACCGACCCGGCGATCGTCGAGCAGGTGCGCAGGGCGGCCGAGGCCGCCGACGGCCCGGTGATGGTGATCCTCGACGGCAACCACGACCGCGACCACGTGGCGCAGGAGCTCGAGCTGTACGGCCCGCTGGTCACGCCCGGCAGCCTGCTGCTCAGCCAGGACGGCGTGATCGACAAGATCTGGTTCTTCAGGGACACCCGGCCCGGGCCCGCTGGAGGCCAACCGGGACTTCCTGGAGCGCCACCCGGAGTTCGAGTACGACCGCGAGCGCAACGAGCGCTTCAGGATCACCCACCACCCGCTCGGGTGGATGCGCCGGCGGCTAGACGTAGCCGCGCATGATGCCGCGCAGGCCCTTCCACGGGCCGCCGCCCGTCGCCGGGCAGCTCGAACGACGGCCCGACCTCGACCCGGCTGAAGCCGACGGCGCGCATCATCCGCTCCATCGCGGCCTCGCTGAGCAGCCACCACTGGAACTCGTCGATGCCGTCGAACTCCACCAGCGCCCGCCCGCGGCCGAGGCGGAACTCGATGATCGGGTTGCAGATGATCGCGCTGCCCGCGACAGACGCGCGTGGATCCGCTGGACCGCGCGTGATCGGGTCCTTGAGGTGGACCAGCAGGTCGCCGCAGAACACCAGGTCGAACTGGCCCAGGTCGGTGTCGAGCTCGTAGACGGACCGCTCGACCCGCTTGACGCTTCGACTCGAAGACCTCGTGCACCAGCTCGAACCGGTCCGCCTTGGTCGCGTCCAGCTCCGGGGTGACCCGCTCCCGCCACAGCGGCGGCCAGTCGAGCTGGTCGGGATCGGCCAGGTCGGCCGCCACCACCTCGGCGGCGCCCCGGCGCTCCATCTCGAACGCCCAGAAGCCGTCCATCGTGCCCACGTCCAGGCAGCGCATCCCGGACAGGTCGCCGGGGATCATGTAGCGGTCCAGCGCCGGGCGGTGGTCGAACATCCCCTTCGTGACGACGCCGTCGCCGAGGTCGTGCGTGTGGTACCACCGGTAGCGCTCCACCTCGGAGGCCAGACTGGTGCGGTCCATGCGAGGCTCCTCTCGGGTCAGCCGTGCTTCAGCGCCCAGTCGTACGGGATGTCGTTGTCGAACGGGTCCAGGCGATCGATCTCGCCCGGATCGTGAGGGATCGTGGCGCAGTTGGCCACCAGCGCCGGCTCGCCGCCCTCGCACTTGAAGCCGTTCCAGACCAGCGGCGGGATCGTGACGAGCGCGTAGTTCAGCTCGCCGACGTGGATCTCCTGGACGTCGCCGTGCGTCGGTGAGCCCTCCCGGTCGTCGTAGCAGACGAGCTTGATCATCCCGCTCGGCACGGCGTAGTTGAGGGTCATCTCGCGGTGGACGTGCCAGCCCTTCACCACCCCCGGATAGATCGTCGAGAAGTAGATCTCGCCGAAGCGCTCGAAGACCGGGCTGTCCTCCCTGAGCATGTGGAGCACCGCGCCGCGCTCGTCGGGGATGCGGCGCAGCGGGGTGATCGTTACGTCGTGGATCTCGCTCATGCCGCGAGGGCCTCCTTGTGCTCGATACAGAACCTGACGGTCTCGTCCACCGCGTCGGCCACCGGCGTCCGGGCGCGCAGTCCCTGCTCCGCCGCCCGCTCGACCGAGACCTGGTAGGGGGCGGGCGGGTCGCCCTCGGGCGACGGTGCCTGCAGTTCGGGCCGGGTTCCCGTGTGCCGCTCGAAGGCGTCCTGCACGAGCCCGGCGAGATCGCGGATGGTCATGCTCGATCCCGAGCCGAGGTTGTAGGTGCCCGCCGGAACGGCGCCGTCGCCGAGCCGGCTGACCGCCGCCACGATCGCACGCACGTCGGCCAGCGGCACGAAGTCCCGCCACTGGAGGCCGGCCGAGCGCAGCTGCGAGGCGCCCGTCGACCGCGCCCTGGCGGGAGAGGTCGTTGGCCACGAGGGTCCAGCGGTCGACCGCCGGGTGCGCGGGCGCGCCGAGGCTGTTGGTCAGACCGCAGCACCACCACGTCCACCCCGTGGGACGCCAGGGACGCCGGCGGCGTGCTCGGACGCCAGGCGCGCGATCGCGTAGGTGGCGCGCGGCTCGGGGCGCATGTCCTCGGTGAGCACCGCCCCGCCCTGGATCCGCTCCCCGTACACGTGCATGGTCGACATGTAGACGAGACGCCTGACCCCGGCGGCCGCGATCGCCTCGACGAGCCGCTCGGTGGCCAGCACCGTCCCCCCGAGCGCGAACGCCGGGTCGCTGCGCCGCCACCACCTCGTTGTCGCCGGCGAGGTGCACCACGGTGTCGACGCCCTCGCAGGCGGCGCTCGCGAGCGCGTCGTCGTCGAGCCAGGTCCCCGACCAGCTGCTCGACGTCGAGGTGGCCCGCGCGCTCGCGCCCGGCGGCTCGTACCTCCCAGCCCTCCTCCTGCAGCGTTCCGACGAGCCCGCTGCCCGACGTATCCCCCTGCCCCGGTTACGAGTACCCGCGACAAGTCAGGCGCCGGAGTAGAGGCACTCCACGAGCGGCGCGATCCCGCGGTCCCAGTCGAAGCGCTCGGCCGAGCGCCGGCATGCCTCCGTGGTCTCCGGACGCCGCGCGAGCTGGATGCTCTGCACGCAGGCGCGCGCCAGGTCCTCCGGGTCGCCGGGCTTGCAGAGCGAACCCGTCACGCCCTCCTCCACGAGCTCCTGGGGCGCCCCCTGCGTGGTGGTCACCAGCGGCGTGCCGCACGCCAGCGACTCGACCAGCACCATCCCGAACGAGTCGTAGCGCGACGGCAGGCACGTGGCCCACGCCTGCCCGTAGCGCTCGTGCTGGCGGTCGGCTTCGCCCAGCCCGAGCGCCTCCGTGCGTTCGCGCGCCTCGGCCGGGGCGCCCGCGAGCAGCTCCGTGGCGTCGCCCGGGCCGCTGAGCCAGAGCTGCACGTCGGGCTCGCTGCGCGCGACGATCGGCAGCGCCTCGAGGAGCAGGGCGACCTCCTTGATGGGAACGTCGAACGCGCCCGAGAACAGCAGGGTGGGCCGCTCGGCGCGGCGGGGCGCCGGGGAGAACTCGTCCCGGTCGACGCCGCCGGGGACGACCACCCCGTCGTCGCGGCCATATTCCCGCGCCAGGTGATCGACCGCGCAGCGCGACATGCCGCTGTAGACGTGCACCCGCGCCACCACCTTGTCGACCGCGCGCGCCTCCCTGCGGCCCTGGTCGCTGCCAGTAGGAGCGCGTGGGCAGCCCGAGGTCGGTGAACACCGTGCGCCGTCGCCGCCGGACCCGGGCCGCGCGGATCGAGGCGACGGCGTCGTGGCGACCGAGGGAGTGGACGGCATCGAAGTCGCGCAACAGCAGGTGGGAGAGCAACGCGGCGCCCGAAGTCGGCCTCGTGGCGGTACTCGTCTCGGAACACGACGCCGCAGGCGCACCGTCTCGACCCCGTCCACCGTCTCGCGACCGCCGTCCCAGGCCGATGAGAAATGCACGACCTCGTGGCCGCGCCGGGTCAGCGCCGCGCCCAGCGCCGGGCAGGAACCGCTCCGCGCCCCGGCGCACCTCCGGCCAGCAGAACGAGTGGGTCAGGGCGATCCGCACGCGCGGCAGTGTACGGCGACATAAAGTGCCGGGATGCCGACCGCCAGCGTGATCGTGCCCGCTCGGGACGCCGAGGCCACGCTCCCGCGCACGCTCGAGGCACTCGCCGCCCAGGACTACGCCGACGGCGTACGAGGTGATCGTGGTGGACGACGGCTCCGGCGATCGGACGGCCGCGGTCGCGGAGGCCGCCCCGGGCCCCGTGACCGTGCTGCGCCAGCCGCCGTCCGGCCCGGCTGCGGCGCGCAACCTGGCGGTGGCGCACTCCAGCGGTCGCGCGCTGGCGTTCTGCGACGCGGACGTCTTCCCCACCCCAGGCTGGCTGCGAGCGGGCGTGGCCGCGCTGGAGGGCGCCGATCTGGTGCAGGGCCACGTGCTGCCGGACCCCGAGGCCGCGCTCGGGCCGTTCGACCGCACGCTCTGGATCACGTCCGAGGTGGGGCTGTGGGAGACGGCCAACCTGTTTGCCACGCGGCGAGCTGTTCGACCGCGTCGGCGGCTTCGAGGACTGGCTCGAGGTGGGCATCGGAAAGGCGATGGCGGAGGACGTCTGGTTCGGCTGGCGCGCGAAGCGCGCCGGCGCGCGCAGCACCTTCTGCGCCGAGGCGCTCGCCCACCACGCGGTGTTCCCCCGCACCTGGCCCGAGTACGTGGCGGAGCGCCGGCGGCTGCGCTACTTCCCCGCGATGGCGTCCAAGACCCCCGAGCTGCGGGCACGGTTCTTCTACCGCCGCCTGTTTCTCTCGCGCCGCACGCGCCGCGCTCGACCTGCTCCTCGCCGGGGCGGTGGCGGCCGCGATCGCCAGGTCGCCGCTCCCGCTGGCCCTCGGCATCCCCTATGCCCGGATGATCCGCCGGCGCGCTGCCCAGTTCGACCTGCCCCCGGGGGCGGTGGAGCTGGCCGACGTCGGCGCCGACCTGGTGGGTCTGGCGGCGATGCTGCGCGGCAGTGTGCGCTACCGCTCGCCGCTGCTCTGAGCCGCGGCCGGCTCGCCCTCCGACAGCCATCGCTCGTACCAGCGCCAGGTCTCGGCGAGCCCCTCCTCGAGCTCGTACGCGGGCTCGCCAGCCGAGCGCGCTCGCGGATCTCGGTGGCGTCCAGCACCTGGCGGTCGATCTCGCCCGCGGGGGTGCCCGCGCCCCGCACGTCCGGCTCGCAGATCGCGCCCCGACACCCTGCTCAGGGTCCGGACCAGCTCGAGCACCGGCACCGCCGTGCCGCTGCCCGCGTTCCAGGCACGGCCCGCGCAGCGCCGGGATCGTCGAGCGACGCGGCGATGTGGAGGTAGGCGTCCACGGCGTCCTCCACGTAGATCCAGTCGCGCTCGGGGGTCCCGTCCGAGCGCACGACCGGCCGCTCGCCCGCGCGCGAGCGCGCGTGCGGTGTCCGGGACCAGGCGAGAGAAGTTGAGGTCGCCGCCGCCGTAGACGTTGGCGAGCCGGCTGACCGCCACGGGCAGCTCGTAGGTCGCGGCGTAGGAGCGCGCGATCAGGTCGGTGCATGCCTTCGAGACGTCGTAGGGGTAGCGAGCGAGCAGCGGCGTCTCCTCGCGATAGGGCAGCTCCTCCTGGTCGCCGTAGGCCTTGTCGCTGGACGCCACCACGATGCGCTCCACCGGGGTCGCGACCGTGGCGGCGGCACGGCAGGCCTCCAGCAGCGTGTAGGTGCCGCGGACGTTGGAGTCCCAGGTGGACAGCGGCGAGCGGTTCGCTATGCCGACGATCGTCTGCGCGGCGAGGTGGAACACCGCCCGGACGTCGTACTCGTTGAGCATCCGCAGGCACCGCGTCGTAGTCGGTGAGGTCGGCCAGCACGAGCTCGCAGCGCTCCTCGATGCCCTCGCTGCGGAAGCGGCGTCTCGGACAGGACGTCCCGGCGCGGCACCACCACCCGGGCGCCCGCGTCCAGCAGCCGCTCGGCCAGCCAGCCGCCCACGAACCCCTGCGCGCCCGTGACGAGCACGGACTTCATCCCGAGTAGCGCCCGGCGACCACGGCGGCATCCTGGCACAGATACTGTGGCCCCGGCCCGATGCGGATCCTCACGGTCGGCAACATGTACCCGCCGCACCACCTCGGCGGCTACGAGCTCACCTGGCGGTCCTCGGTCGAGCACCTGCGCGCGCGCGGGCACGAGGTCGGCGTGCTCACCACCGGCTATCGCGCCCCGTCCCCCGATGCCGAGCTCCCGGAGGACCCGGGCGCCCGGCGCGAGCTGCGCTGGTACTGGCACGACCACGAGTTCCCCGCGATCTCCGTGCGCGGAGCGGGTGCGGCTCGAGCGCCACAACCGCGCGCGTGCTCGACCGCGCGATCGCAGGACGTGCGCCCCGACGTCGTGGCGTGGTGGGCGATGGGCGGGATGTCGCTGTCGCTCATCGAGCAGGTGCGCCGCCGCGGACTGCCCGCCGTGGGCGTGGTGGGCGACGACTGGATGCTCTACGCGCCCGAAGGTGGACGCCTGGACGCGGCTGGCGCGCCGGTCCGGCCTGCTGGCACCCGCTGCTGGGCGGCTGGCCGGCGTTCCCGGCCGCCCTCGACCTGTCGGGCACGACCTGGCTCTTCAACAGCGACGACCACCCGGCGCAACATCGCACGCGGCGCGGGACTCCGAGCTCGACCGGGCCGAGGTCGCGCACCCCGGAATCGACACCGACCTGTTCCGGCCCGGGCCGGAGCACGACTGGAGCTGGCGGCTGCTGTACGTGGGGCGGATCGACGAGCGCAAGGGCATCGACACCGCGATCGAGGCGCTGGCCGAGCTGCCCGCGGATGCCCGCCTGACGGTGCTCGGCTCCGGCGACGAGCGGGTACTCGCGAGCCTGCACGAGCTGTGCGACCGGCTCGGGCTGCGCAGACCGCGTGGAGTTCGGCGACGCGCCCGCGGGAAGAGCTGCCCGCCGCGTACGCCGAGGCCGACGCCCTGCTCTTCCCCGTCCGCTGGGAGGAGCCCTGGGGCCTGGTCCCGCTCGAGGCGATGGCCGTGGGCACGCCGGTCGTGGCCACCGGCACCGGCGGCTCGGGCGAGTACCTGCGCGACGGCGAGAACGCCCTCGTGATCGGCCGCGACGCGGAGCCGTCCGACCTGAGCGGCGCCCTGCGCCGGCTGGCTGGTGACGCCGACCTGAGGCGGCGGCTGCGCGAGGGCGGGATCGCGACCGCCGTCGCGGTACACCGAGCGGGAGCTACAACGAGGCGATCGAGTCCGCGCTGGAGCGGGCAGTAGCCTGACGCCGCGATGCTCGAAGCGAGCCTGAGCGCGATCCTCGAGCGGCTGGCGCCCGGCGACGTGGTCCTCGACATCGGCGCCTGGGGCCGGCCGCTCACGCGCGCCGACTGGGTCATGGACCTGATGCCCTACGAGACCCGGGGCCTCTACGGCCACGACGGGCCGATGCCCGAGCGGTTCACCGAGGAGACCTGGGTACAGCGCGACATCTGCGACCGCGAGCCGTATCCCTTCGAGGACGACGAGATCGACTTCGTGGTCTGCTCCCACACCCTCGAGGACGTGCGCGACCCGATCTGGGTCTGCGACGAGATGGTGCGGATCGCCAAGGCGGGCTACGTGGAGGTGCCCTCGCGGCTCGAGGAGCAGAGCTACGGCTTCCAGGGCCCGTGGGCGGGCTGGGGCCACCACCGGTGGCTGATCGAGAAGACCGACGCCGGCGGCCTGGACTTCGTCTTCAAGCACCACGTGCTGCACAACCGCGACAGCGACCGCTTCCCGCCGGGCTTCCAGCAGGCGCTCACCGCCGGAACAGCGGGTGGTCAGCCTGTGGTGGGAAGGGTCGTTCGAGTACGGCGAGCGGGTGTTCGTGACCGCCGAGGAGCTCGACCCCTACCTGGCGGACTTCGTGGCCGAGCACCGCGGCGCCGTCCGCGTGCCCGAGCCGTCCGCGCGGGAGCGGCTCCTGGGTCGCCTCAGGCGCGGCTAGCCGCCGGCCACGGCGGGAAGGATCGTGACCTCGTCGCCGTCCTCGACCTCGGTGTCGAGCCCGTCGAGGAAGCGGATGTCCTCGCCGCCCACGTACACGTTCACGAACCGGCGCAGGTCGCCGTCCTCGGCGATCCGGTCGCGCAGCCCGTCGAAGCGGTCGTAGAGGCCGTCCAGCACCTCGCCGACGGTGCCGGCCTCCTCGACCGTGGTCTCCGCCTCGCCGCCGGTCACGGTGCGGAGCTGCGTCGGGATCTTCACCGTCACGCCCATGGGCGCGGCAGTCTACGCGACCGCAGGCAACCCGAGCGCATCGCCGAACGAGCTGGCGTCCGGCTCGATCTCGTGGGTCTCGAAGCTCCCGCGCACCGCGTCGAGGGTCTTCAGGCCCTCGCCGGTGATCACGAGCACCACCCGCTCGTCCGCGCCGATGTCGCCGCGCTCGGCGAGCTTGCTCAGCACGGCGGTGGTGACGCCGCCGGCGGTCTCGGTGAAGACGCCCGTGGTCTCGGCCAGCAGCCGGATGCCGTCGCGGATCTCGTCGTCGGTCACCGAGTCCACGCCGCCGCCCGAGCGCCGGGCCAGGTCGAGCGCGTACGGGCCGTCGGCGGGGTTGCCGATGGCGAGCGACTTGGCGATCGTGTCCGGCTTCACCGGCCGGCAGACGTCGTGGCCGCCGTCCCAGGCCGCCGCCACCGGCGAGCAGCCCTCGGCCTGGGCGCCGTTGAAGACCGGCAGGTCGCCCTCGACCAGCCCGACCTCGCGCCACTCCTCGAAGCCGCGGGCGATCTTGGTGAACAGCGAGCCCGAGGCCACCGGCGCCACCACCCGGTCGGGCAGCTCGAAGCCCAGCTGCTCGGCGATCTCGAAGCCCAGCGTCTTCGAGCCCTCGGCGTAGTAGGGGCGCACGTTCACGTTCACGAACGCCCAGTCGCGCTCGGCCGACAGCTCGGTGCAGAGCCGGTTCACGTCGTCGTAGTTGCCGCGCACGGCCACCAGGTGCGTGCCGTAGACGCCCGGTGGCGAGGATCTTCTGCTCCTCGAGGTCGGCCGGCACGAACACGTACGACTCCAGGCCGGCCGCGGCGGCGTGCGCGGCCACGGCGTTGGCCAGGTTGCCGGTGGAGGCGCAGGCCACCACCTCGTAGCCCAGCTCGCGCGCCTTCGCCAGCGCCACCGTGACCACCCGGTCCTTGAACGAGTGGGTGGGGTTCGCGGCGTCGTTCTTCACCCACACCTCCCCCACGCCCAGGCGCTCGGCCAGCCGGTCGGCGCGCACCAGCGGCGTGACGCCCGCGGCCAGCGCGGTCCTGCGGCGGGCTCTCGAACGGCAGGAAGTCGGCGTAGCGCCAGATGTCCTGCGGGCCCGGCCTGGATCCGGCGCCTGGTGGCCTCGGCGTCGAGCCCGCTGAAGTCGTACGCCACCTCGAGCGGGCCGAAGCACCGCTCGCACACGTACCGGGCCTCGAGCGGGTAGCGTCTCGCCGCATTCCTTGCACTGAAGCGCTTCTACGGCCATGAAACCCGTCCCTTCAAGTCGAAAACCTCCGCCGCTCGCTGTGACGGAGGCTCGTCGAAGCGCTTCGTCACATCTTTCAGACCGCTCCGGTCTGATGGACTTGGCACCTTTCCTCGCGACCTGGGTCGCTCGGATGGTTGCCGGGGCTTCGTAGGGCCATTTCCCTCCACCCCTCTCGATGCGTACGGCTATGTGAGGCAGGCAGGATAGTCAGCGCCTGCGGCGGATGCGCGGCGGTGACGGGCAACGGCGACTCCACCCAGCGCCGCTGGAGCGGGTGCACGGAGCCGACGCCTACACCCGCGAGCGCCGACGGAACGGGCGCGCTCGGGCCAGCTCGCCCCGGAGGCGGCCACCGATGCCGCCCTGAGCCGTGGCCGCGCGGGCGGGGCTCGATCCGGCGCGGCTTCGGCACGCCCGATGGGCCGCGAGGCGCCTGGCGCGACGTCGCTCCAGCGGGCCGAGAGTCGCATCGCTGGAGTCCCAGCTGGCCGAGCCCAGGCGTCGCGCGACCTGCTGCTCACCCTGCTGAGCTTGTCGCGCGCTCGGCCCCGCGCCACGTGATCCCTGCCCGTGTCCCAGCAGGCGTTCCGCGCGGCCTGCGAGCGGATCGACCGCCGGATGCGCGTGCGCAAGGCCGTGACACGGGAAACCTACGGCCACCCGCTGCACCAGTACGGATCCGCGCGCGACGCGACGGTCTCCTACGTCGGCGTGGCGTACCTCGTCCAGCAGATCTTCCTCGAGCCGCAGTACGCACTCGAGCGGGCGGCCCGCCATAGGCGCCGCACCTGGCGACGTCCTGGTGGATCGGCGGCGGGGGCCGGGGAGAGACGGCGCTGAAGCTGCGCGGAGCCGTCGGGCCCGAGGGCCATGTCCACTGCTTCGAGTTCGCGCCCGAGAACCTCGACGCTGTCGAGGGCAATCTCGACCTCAACCCGGGCCTGCGCGAGCGGGTCGAAGTGGTCCGCGACCCGCTCTGGCGACCGGGCGGCGCGAGACTCAGCAGTACGCGCGGTGTGGCCGGCGTCCACGCTCGCGACCGGCCGCAGCCTCGCGCGCGAGCCAGCTCGATCGACCAGAAGGCTCTGCGCGTGGCGCGCGGCGACTTCGGACAGCTGGCTTGCGAGGCCGTGCCGAGATGCGGCTCCGGCAGCGCGAGTAGGCGACCCGCCGCGCAGATCGTACGAAGCTCGCTGGTCGTCCGTCACCATCGAGGAGGTCGAACGTGTCGGTACCGAGCTGGGTCGCCGGCGCTCGACCTCAGCTACGCCTCACTCGATCACCGCTGGCACGGCGCGGCGATCTCTCGCCACGCTGTCTTCCGCCTCCCGACGCAGTACAGTGGAGGGGTGAACGTGAGCCTACGCGAGGACCCCCTCGAGTACCGGCGATGCCGAGCATCCCCCGCCCACGCCTTCGCAGGGCCGCCCGGGTCGGCGCCGAAGCCCGCCCGCTCACAGCAGCCCTGAGCCCAACGTCGAGACGATCGAGGCGCACGGGCTGCGCTGGATCAACATCGAGCGGCCCGGCCCGATCGACCGGGCCTGGCTGGAGGAGCACTTCGAGTTCCACCCGCTCGACTACGAGGACGTCACCTCGCGCAACCAGCGCCCGAAGATCGACGAGTACCCCGACTACCTGTTCATCGTCCTGCACTTCCCGGTGTTCGACAAGGCGGTCGGCCGCCTCAACGCCGCCGAGCTCGACATCTTCGTCGGGCCCGACTTCCTGATCACGCTCCCCAACCGGCCGATCCCGCCGGTCGACTACCTGTTCGAGCGCTGCGACACCTCGGAGGACGTGCGCGACGCGCTGCTGTCGAAGGGCCCCGGCTACCTGCTCTACAAGATCGTCGACGACTGCTTCGACTACTGCTTCCCGATGCTGCGCAAGATGGGCAACAAGCTCGAGCGGATCGAGGAGGACATCTTCCAGGGCCGGTCGCAGGAGGCCGTGCGCGACATCTCCAACGCCAAGCAGGAGATCATCAACTTCCGCAAGATCATCCGCCCCCAGCGGCCGGTGCTGAGCGACCTCGAGCGCAACAAGCAGCGCTACCTGGCCGACGACATGGAGATCTACTTCGACGACATCCGCGACGCCTCCGAGCGCATCTGGGACATGCTCGAGAACTACAAGGAGGTCGTCGAGGCGCTCGAGGACACCAACGAGTCGGTGATCTCACACCGCGTGAACGACGTGCTGCGGGTGCTCACCGCGTTCAGCGTCGTGATCCTGCCGCTCACGCTGATCGCCAGCATCTGGGGCATGAACGTGGGCGTGCCCGGCGAGGGCTCCGAGACGGCGTTCTGGCTGATCATCGCCGGCGATGGTCGGCCTGCTGACCGGGATGCTCACGTACTTCCGCCGGCGCGGCTGGCTGTAGCGGGCGTTTAGGTTGGCGCGCGTGCCCGACGCCCAGATGCGCCGTTTCTGGGACGAACGCGCGCCGGAGGACGCGTTCTACTTCGTGGACAGCCGCCTGACCTACGGCGCCCCGGAATCGGAGCGTTTCTGGTCGGAGGGCGAGCGCGGCCTGGTCGACGGTGCTCGACGAGATGGGCGTCGCAATCAGGCCGTCCGACACCGTGCTCGACATCGGCTGCGGGGTGGGGCGCATGACCCGCGCCGCTTGCGGCGCGCGCCAGGCAGGTGATAGGCGCTGGACGTCTCCGAGGAGATGCTCGAGCGCGCGCGCGAGCCTCAACCCTGCGCTCGACAACGTCGAGTGGCTGCTGGGTGACGGCACCTCACTGGCGGGGGTCGCCGACGCGATCCGTCGACGCCTGCTTTTCGATCGTCGTCTTCCAGCACATTCCCGATCCCGCCATCACGCTCGGCTACGTGCGCGAGATCGGTCGCGTGCTGCGGCCGGGCGGCTGGGCGGCGATCCAGGTTTCCGACGACCCTGCGATCCACCGTCCCGGCCGGCTCCAGCTGCGCGCGAAGGTAATGGCGCGGCTGGGGCGCGCGCCGAAGGGCCAGGACCACCCCGCCTGGCTCGGATCCTCCGTGGATCTGGGCGAGCTCGCCGCGGCCGCAGCCGACGGTGGGCTGACCGTGCGAGCGCACCCGGGGCGAGGGCACCCTCTTCTGCAGACTGCTGCTGAGGCTGGTCGGCGACTGATGCCCGACGTCGACCCCTCGATCTTCAAGGCCTACGACGTCCGCGGGCTCTACGGCGAGCAGATCGACGAGGACGTGGCCTACCGGATCGGGCGCGCCTTCCCGCGCGTGCTCGGCGAGATGTACGGCACGCCGCCCGGCGAGCCTGCGCCTGGCACTCGGGCGCGACATGCGGCTGACCGCTCCGGCGCTGTCCGAGCGCTACGCGCAGGGCATGCGCGACGAGGGCGCGTCGGTGCTCGACGTGGGGATGGTGGGCACCGAGATGCTCTACTGGACCGTCGGGTCCCGCGCGAGCTGGACGGCGGCCTGATGTGCACGGCGTCGCACAACCCCAAGGCCTACACGGGCGCCAAGCTCGTCGGCCGGGGCGCGCTCGCCCTGTCCGGCGACGCGGGCATCGGCGAGCTGCGCGAGATCGTGACCGCCGGGCGAGCCGGGCGCCTGCGGCGGACCCGCCCGGCGGATCACTCCGCCGAGGACGTCGGCGAGCCGTTCCGGGCGGACGCCATCGCGTGGATCGACGCGGCGGGCGTCCCGCCGCTCAAGGTGGTGCTCGACGGCGGCAACGGGATGGCCGGCGAGATGTGCGGGCCGATCCTCGACTCGCTCCCGATCGAGCAGGTGCAGCTCTACTGGGCGCCCGACGGCGAGTTCCCCGACCACGAGCCCAACCCGCTGCTGGAGGAGAACCGGCGCTTCATCGTCGACAAGGTGCTCTCGGAGGGCGCCGATCTCGGCATCGCGTGGGACGGCGACGCCGACCGCTGCTTCTTCATCGACGACACGGGCGCCTTCGTGGACGGCGACTTCCTCACCGCGCTGCTCGCCCAGTCCGTGATCGAGAAGGAGCCCGGCGCGGCGATCCTCTACGACGTGCGCGCGTCGCGCGCGGTGCGCGACCTGGTGGAGGCCGCGGGCGGCAGCGCCCACGTGAACCGTGTCGGCCACGCGTTCTTCAAGACCCGGATGCGCGACGAGGGCGCCGCGTTCGGCGGCGAGGTGTCGGGGCACTACTACTTCCGCGACTTCTACTGCGCCGACTCGGGCACGCTGCCCGCGCTGCTGATCCTGGAGCTGCTCGGCAAGCGCGGCGCGCGCATCTCGGAGCTGCTCGACCCGCTGCGCCAGCGGCTACTTCATCTCGGGCGAGATCAACTCCGAGGTGGCCGACCAGGCGGGCAAGATGGCCGCGATCAAGGAGCGCTTCGACGACGGCGAGATCACCGAGCTGGACGGGGTCTCGGTGGACTACGAGGACTGGCACTTCAACGTGCGCCCCTCCAACACCGAGCCGCTGCTGCGCCTGAACCTCGAGTCGCTGCGCTCGCGCGAGCACATGGAGGAGAAGCGCGACGAGGTGCTGGCGCTGATCCGCTCGTGAGCGGCGATCCCTTCGCCCCGGCCGCGGCGGCGGGGATCCACCGGCTGGCCATACCGACCCCGTTCGCGGTCGGGCGCGTGAACGTCTACCTGATCGAGGACGACCCGCTCACGCTGGTCGACGCCGGCCCGAACTCGGGCACGTCGTTCGACGAGCTCATCGCGGCATCGCCGCCCTCGGGCACTCGCTCGAGGACATCGAGCTGGTGATCCTCACCCATCAGCACATCGACCACCTCGGCCTCGTGTCGCTGGTGGCGTCCCACTCCGGCGCCGACGTCGCGGCGATCGACGCCGCGGTCCCGTTCGTGGAGCGCTACTCCGAGGAGGCGGAGGCCGACGACGCCTTCGCGCGCGACGTGATGCTGCGCCACGGCATCCCCGAGGACGTGGTGAGCGCGCTGCAGTCGGTGTCGCGCGCGTTTCGCGCCTGGGGCGCGAGGGCCGACGTCACGCGCGTGCTCTCCGACGGCGAGCACCGTGGACCTGCGCGACCGCACGCTGCAGGTGTTTCACCGTCCCGGCCACAGCCCCACCGACACGGTGTTCCTCGACTCCGAGCGGCGGATGCTCCTGGCCGCCGACCACCTGCTCGGCCACATCTCGTCCAACCCGCTGATCACGCGGCCGCGCGACGGCTCGTCGGAGCGCCCGCAGGCGCTCGTGACCTACCTGGAGTCGCTCGAGGCCACGCGGGAGATGGACGTGGACCTGGTGCTGCCGGGCCACGGCGACCCGATCACCGACCACCGCTCGCTGATCGACGAGCGCTTCGCGCTGCACCGCCGGCGGGCGGAGAAGCTGCACGGGCTGATCGCCGAGCGGCCGCGCAGCGCGTACGAGCTGGCCCAGGCGCTCTGGGGCAACATCGCGGTCACCCAGGCCTACCTCACGCTCAGCGAGGTGCTCGGCCACACGGACATCCTGCTCGACGAGGGGCGTGTGGCCGAGGTCGAGGAGGGCGGCGTGGTGCGCTTCCAGGCGGCGTAACCGCACCGCCGAGCCGGGGTAGACATCCATCGTGGCCACCCCCCAGAGCACCCTCGGGCGAGCGGAGCAGCTTGCCGAGCGCCTGCTCTCCGAGCGCACGCCGAAGAAGCGGATGCTCGTGATCGTGAACCCGTACGCCACCACGGTCTCGGACCGCCTGCGCAACCTCGTGGTCTACGCGCTCGAGTCGCGCTACTCGGTCGAGGCGGTGGACACCGAGAAGCGCGGCCACGCCACCCAGATCTGCCGCGAGGCGGCGCAGGAGGGCTACGACGTGGTGGTGGCGTTCGGCGGCGACGGCACGGTGAACGAGGCCGCGAACGGGCTGGCCGGCTCGAGCACCCCGCTCACCTGCCTGCCCGGCGGCGCCACCAACGTCTACTGCCGCACCCTGGGAATCCCCGGCGACGTGGTGGACGCCACCGAGCATCTGCTCCGGATGGCGGACAGCTTCGAGCCGCGTCGCGCGGACCTGGGCCTGGTGAACGAGCGCTACTTCACCTTCTCGTCGGGCGTCGGGCTGGACGCCAGCGTGGTCGAGCGCGTGGACGCCCACCCGCGGATGAAGACCCGCCTGAATCAGTACTACTACACCTACGCCGCGATCTCGACGTTCAGCAGGCGCTACCTCGTCCGGCCCCCGCACGTGCGGCTCCGCACCGGCGGTATCGAGCTCGAGGGCGTGACGGTGATCGTGCAGAACTCGGATCCCTACACCTACTTCAGCAGGCGCCCGATCCGGATCAACGAGGGCACCGCCCTCGACAACGGCACGCTCGGGCTGAGCGTGCTCAGGCGCGCCACCCCGATGGAGCTGCCGACCGTGCTCTGGCGCGCCTTCTCGGGCAACGCCGCGACGGTGGCGCGGCACCCCCAGATCGAGGCGTTTACCGACGTGAGCGAGGCGACGGTGGAAGCCGTGGACGACCAGCCGTTCCCCGTCCAGGTGGACGGCGACTACATCGGCAGCTACGAGAGCGTGCGCTACGGCGTGGCGCCGGGCGCCCTTGCAGTAGTGAGCTGACCGCCGCTAGGGCTTTTCCGAGAGCCGCCGGAAGGGCACGAGGGCACCCTCCGGGAACTGCCAGCCGCCGGTGCGGCACTCGGGGCACAGGCTCACGTCACCGCGCTCGATCCAGCCCCGCTTCGCGAGGTCCTTGGGAGCCAGATCGGGCTCCACCACGTTGCACACGGTGCAGCTCGTGCCGCCCGACCGCCGTCTGCGGCGGCCGAAGAGGCCTCCTCTGCCGCCCGTGCTCTCCTCCACCGCGCCCGGCCCCACCTCGGCGGGCGCGGGGGCGCGCCGGCGCTGCGCCGGCGCGGGGGCGGCGGGTTCCGGCTCGGGCGGCGCCTCGTCGACCGTAGCGACCAGGGGCCCGTCGGGGTCGTCGTCCTCGTCATGCGAGGGCTCCTGCTCGTGCGGATCCCCGGGAGCGGCGTCGTTCTGCTCGCTGTCGGCGCCGCCTCTCACCTGCTGGAGCTCATGCTCGAGCTCCTGCATGCGGCGTTCCCGAACCTGGCGGGCGTCCGCCTCGAGAGCGACCAGCGCGGCGAGCCGGCGTTCGACCTCATCGCGCTTGTGCTCGGCGCGCTCCGCCAGGGCACGGGCGTCGGTCAGTGCCTCGTTCAACTCGGCCGCGCGGAACTCCGCCGCGGCCTGGACCTCGGCGATCCGCTCGTTCGCCTCCGTCCTCACGGCGTTCATAGCCTCCTCGGCCTCCGCCGCAAGCTGCGTCTCACGCTCCTGAGCCTCGGCGGTCAGCCGCTCCCGCGCCTCCTCGGCTTCGGCGCGCACCTGCTGCTCGCTCTCTGCAGCTTCGGCGCGCTCGCGTTCGCGCTCGTCGCGGGCCTGCTGAAGGGCCTCGGCGTCCTGCTCGATCCTGGTCTCGAGCTCGCCGGCCCGGGCTCGTTCCGCTTCGAGCTCCCCCTCCAGTTCCTCGTGGCGCTCCCGCGCTCGCGCGTCGTGCTCCTCCGTCTCGGCGCGGGCCTCGGCGAGCTGGGTCGTGAGCTCCTGGGCCTCGGACCGCTGCTGCTCTCCCAGTCCTTCAAGCTCGGTCACACGTAGCTCGAGGCCGTCGGCCCTCGCGCGCTCCTGGTCGGCCCGGCCGGCTGCTTCCTCCGCGGCCTGCTGGGCCTCGGCGAGCTTGCGCGCCGCTCGGGGCTTGATGTCCTTTCTCGCCTGCTCCTCCGCCGTCTTGGCCTCCGCCAGCTCCGAGGTCAGGCGCTCCACATCGGCTCGCGCGCTCGTGCTCGCCGCCTCGAGCTCGCCCCGGAGACGGTCGGCCTCCTCACTCTGCTCCTTCAGCTGCGCCTCCAAGCCGGTGGCGCGCTCGCGCTCGGCTTCCACGTCCCGGGTCGCCTGTCTCGTGGCTCTCGCGCACACCGGCCACCCACTCCTCGGCCTCCGACCGCGCCGTCGCCACCTGCCCCTCCAGCTCGGCGCGCTCCTGCGCGAAGCGCTCCTCCGCGGCCCCCAGCTCTGTGCGCGCCTGCTCGCCCTCGCCGCGCAGCCGCTCCACCTCCTCACCCTGCTCCTTCAAGCTGCGCCTCCAACCCCGGGCGCGCTTCACGCTCGGCCTCCAGGTCGCGGGTCAGCTGCTCGTGGCTCTCGCGCACACCGGCCACCCACTCCTCGGCCTCCGACCGCGCCGTAGCAACCTGCCCCTCCAGCTCCGTGCCAGCCCGCTCGCCCTCCTCGGCCCGCTCACGCTCGGCCTCCAGGTCGCGCGGCCAGCTGCTCGTGGCTCTCGCGCACACCGGCGCACCCACTCCTCGGCCTCCGACCGCGCCGTCGCAACCTGCTCCTCCAGCTCGGCCCGCTCCTGGGCGAAGCGCTCCTCCGCGGCCTGCAACTCGCGTCTCGCCCTGGCCACCTGGGCGTCCCGCAGCGCGGTCGCGGCGGCGCTCGAGCAGCTCGTGCGCCTCGCGCTCGGCGCCCTCGAGGTCCTCGAGCTCGTCGTCCACAGGCAGTTCGTCGCCCTCGGGCAGCTCGCGGCTCTCCGGCAGCTCGCTTTCAGCCCCGGCGGTGGGCTCCTCGAGATCCGCCGGCTCGACCGGATCGGGCACCTGCGTCACGCCCTCGTCCGCGGTGGGAGCCTCCTCTCTCTTTCGCTTGAGCCTCATCCAGAGCCGTCGAGCGTCAGTCGCCGTCGTGTCTCCCCGGAGAAGCGGCGTTCGGGGGCCGACGCTCCTTCGGGAAGCTGCCAGCCCTTGCCCTGGCAATCAGGGCACAGGTACACGCCGTCGCGCTCGATCCAGCCGAGACCGGCCAGCTCATCCGGGTCGCCCCCCGGCCGCGCGACATGGCAAACGGAACAGCTCGCCTCGGTCTTTGAGCGCCCGCGGCGACGGAAAACACCGGACTTCTCGGACGAGGCCTCGGTCCCCTGCGCGGCGGCGGCTTCGAGCGCCCATCCCGGCACCGTGCCCTCGGGCTGGGGCTCGACGGCGGCGTCGGCCTCGTCCTCCGCAGTTTCGGGCGCGGCGTGGGCATGACCGCGACGACGGCCGTGCGGACTCACGCCTCGGGCGACGCGGCACTTCCGCGTCCGCGGCAACCGGCATCGGCCCGCTGGCGCGGGGCATGAGCGGCGGGTCATCGTCGGACCTTTCCGAGCCGCCGCTCTCCGGTCGCTGAAGGCGCCTGCTCCAGGCTGGGGGGCCGGGCCGGCGTCTGCGCCCCGGCGCCGCGGCTGGCGCTCTGAGCCGCGGCCAGTGCCGTCTCGAGCTCCCGGACCCGCTGCTCGCGCGACTCGCGCGCGTCGGCCTCCAGATCGACCATCGCCGCAAGGCGCCCTTCCAGTCTCGAGCCGGCGCTGGATCTCGCCTTCGGCCAGCAGGCGGGCCTCCGCCAGCCTCGGCGGCGGCCTTCTCCGCCTCGCGCGTGCCTCCTTCGAGCTCCTGGGCTCTCCTGCCGGAGGCTGTGCCTCGAGCTCACTACTGCGCGTGCGCTCCTGCTCGAGCTGCTCCGCGAGCGCCTCGTGGCTCTCGCGCACCTCAGCCACGCGCTCCTCAGCGCGTGCTCGCACGGAGCCGACCCGCTCTCGGCCTCCTCAGCTCGCTTGCGGAAGGCCTGCTGCTCGCTTTCGAGCTCCGCCCGCGCGCGCTCGAGATCGGCCGTCGCGCGCTCGAGCTCCGACCGCGCCTGCTCGCGCGACTGCTCCGCCTCGGCGAGCTTCGCCTCCAGCTCGCCCGTGCGAGTGCGCTCGCTCTCGAGCTGCTGGCCGACCTGTTCGTGACGCCCGCGCACGGTCGCCATCTGCTCCTCGGCCTGCGCATGTGCCTCGGCCAGCTCCTTCTCGGCCGACTCGACCCGGGCGCGAACGCCGTCGCTCCACGCCTTCGCCTTCGAGCGGATGTCGGCCAGCTCTCGCTCGGCCTTGTCGACCCTCGCGGCCGCCTTCTCGCGCTCGCTCTCCAGCTCTGTCCTGACCTGCTCGAGCTCGCCGGTGGCCTGCTCCAGACCTCCACGGGCGATCTCGAGCGCCCGGGTCTCGTTCTCCAGCCTGGCCACGAGGCCGCCGCTGCGCGTGCGTTCGCGCTCGAGCGTCTCGCTGAGCTTCTCGTGCTCCGCGCGCACCGAGGCGACCCGCTCCTCCGCCTGAGACCGGACCTCCGAAAGCTGGCTCTCGAATCTCCTGGACGCGCTCGCGCACCTGCTCGCGCTCGTGCTTCGCCTCCTCGCGCGCGGCCTCGAGCTCACCACGTGCCTGCTCGAGGTTTGCCGAGGCGGCTTCGAGCGCGTCGGCCCGCTCCTCCAGCTGCGCCTCCAGCTCGCCGGTGCGCGTGCGCTCCTGCTCCAGCTCGCGGCCGAGCTCCTCATGGCTCTCGCGCGCGCTCGCCATCGACTCCTGGGCCTGCGTGCGCACCTCGTCGAGATGGCGCTGCAACTCGGCCCGCTCGGCCTCGAACCGCTCGGTCGCCTCCGCCGAGCCGCCGCTCGCCTTCGGCGGCGACGGCCGACCGGAACTCGGTCCGGCGGCGCTCCAGCAGGTCCAGCGCCTCGCGCTCGGCACCCAGCAGCGCCTCCACCTCGGCGCCCGAAGGCTCGCCTCCGAGCGGCTGCTGCTCCCCTTCGGAGTGGGCCGCCTCCTGGGACTCGACCTCCTCCGGCTCACCCGCGGCATCCGCAGGCGCGGGCGGACCAGCGTGGTCTGCCACGTCGGCGTCGGCGTCGGTGAAGTCTGGATTCCTTCGGCGTAGTCTCATGATCGGTGGAACACTTTAGGCCGATTCCCGATCCGGTGCTAGCAGGGTTGGCTACGCATGGACAACTGTCGGCGACCCTGCAACTCAGCGGTGCACGCGGCGGCGCTTGTCGAATCCGGCGCGCGCCCCGAGCCCGCATCGCCCACGCCGCGCTCGCGAAAAAGCGGCCGGGCCTTGCAGCGGGTCCGAGCAGAGGGCCGGCGGGCTGGCGATACCGGCGTGCACGCGAGAGCGCCAGTCCCGCTGTGACGACGACCGCGGGGATCACGACGCTCCATATGAGCACGACGAGTAGCAGCATTCGATCCCTTCCCTCCGGGAAAGATATCGGCACCGTCGTACGGAACCGTTAGGGCCGGGTTGAGCGGCTGGACCGCGGCTATAGCCCGCGGCGGCAGAGCGCGTGCGGGATCGTGCGCAGCAGGATCTTGACGTCGAGCCACAGCGACCAGTTCGCGCCGTAGAGGTAGTCGATCTTGACCATCTCGTCGCAGCGGGATCGCGCGACGAGCCGAGCATCTGCCAGAGCGCCGGTCATGCCGGGCGTCACGTGCAGGCGGCGGCGGTCCCAGCCCTCGATCTGGCGCGTCCTCGTCGGGGACGAGCGGCCGCGGGCCGACGAGGCTCATCTCGCCGCGCAGCACGTTGATGAGCTGCGGCAGCTCGTCGAGCGAGGTCCGGCGCAGGAAGCCGCCCGACGCGGGTCATGCGCGGGTCGTCGGCGATCTTGAACAGGCCGTCGCGCCTCGTTCAGCGGCCGCGAGCGTCGTCCTTCGCGCTCCTCGGCGCCGTCGACCATCGTGCGGAACTTGAGCATCTCGAACGCGCTCGCCGTCGCGGCCGATGCGCGGCTGGCGGAAGAGCACCGGGCCCGGCGAGGTCGAGCTTGATCGCGACGCGCGATCACGCGAGCAGCGGCGCGAGCAGGACCAGGCCGAGCCAGCGCGCCCGACGAGGTCCATGCTGCGCTTGAGCAGCGCGCGACGACCGGCGTGAGCCCGTAGCGGCGCAGCCCGAGCAGCGTCATGCCCTCGATGTTCGTCGAACTCCACCGAGGAGCCGACGACCTCGAACAGCCGCGGCAGCACGCTGACCTTGACGCCGAGCGCCCGTGACCAGGCGGATCGTCGTCGAGGATCGTCGTCGGAGCCGGAGGCGCCGGGCGCGATGATCACGCGGTCGATCTCGTGCTCGCGCCAGCACGAGGCCGAGCGAGTCGGTCGAGCCCAGGACCTCCGCGGCGTCGCCGTTCTTGAGGATCTCGTCCCGGGGAGCCACGCGGCCGACCACGACCGCGGCGGTGGCGTGGCTGGAGTCGCACTTGCTGCTCAGGCGCCGCTGTCGTTCTCGTCGCCCACCACGAGCACGCGCTCGGGCGCGGTCGTGGCGCCGCGCGATGCTGCGGGCGACGCGTCCGCCCGACGATCATGAAGGCGAACAGCAGTGCCCACAGCCCGAGCACCTGGTCGCGGCCGATCTCGCCGTCTACGAATGCCGGGCCCGCCAGCCAGATGATCAGGGCGGCGATGCTGGCGACCTGGAATACCCTGGGCGCCTCCTCCAGCGTCGTCTTGGTCAGGAGGCTCTCGTCGCGGTCGTAGAGGCCGATCGCCTTCCCGATCACGAGCACGATCGGCAGGGCAGCCAGAGCCGTGGGTCGCAGAAGGTCTGACCGGCCGAGCAAAGTGATGGCGGTGAAGGCCGCGAGGACCATCGAAATGAGGTCGGCCGCGCCCAGGAGCCGCCGGTAGCGGGCGTCGCGGCGCAGGGAGGTCGGCGTGCCGTGGCCCTCGGGAATCGCCCGCCCGAGATTCGCGCCGCGACCGGCCAGGCCGAACGTGGGCCACTTGAGTGGCAGGCCCGCCACGGGAGGGCGCGGGCTGCGCCCCCTCCTGGGGGGCTGTCAACTCCTCTGGATGATCGATGGACACCTTTTGCGTACCCCCTAAAACCCCCGCTCCAGGGGCATTTATCTACCGGCCAGGTTGCGCTGAGCGCATGACTACACTAGGCCCGTCCCGCAGATCCCGCAAGCGGTAGCTATCGAGACCTGCGGCGGCCCAGCCAGGGCGTGGGCCATGTCCCGTTGGGCTCGTCGTCGGCCACACGGGGACGCGGGCGCGGGCGGCGCGCCGGAGGCGGGCTCTCGAGCGATCCCGAGCCGGTCGAGGCTCCTCGGCAGGTTCCGGCTTCGCGGCCGGAGCGGTTTCCGGGGCGCCCTCCTGCGCCGCCGTCCGGCTCCTCGGCTTGGTGCGGCGGCTCCTCGACGCGCGGCAGGCGCGCTCCTCGGCGGGCGCAGGCGGCTCCACGGCGCTGGCAGGCTCCGGATCGGCCGGCGGTCGTGGGCTGCACCCCCAGCTCGCGCTCGGCCGCCAGCCGCGCCTCGCGCTCCCGGCCGATGGCAACCCGCGCGTCCGCCAGCCGGTGCTCCGCTTCCGACCGGATCTGCTGTAGCGCCGCCTCGGCCGTCGCAGCCCGTCGCTCGGTCTCGAGCAGCCGCCTCTCCAGGCCCGATCCGCCCGACGGGAACGGGATCCGGCGGCGGCGCACTCTCGCGCCCCGAGGCGAGCGCACGGAGAAACTCCTGGCCTGGGGGCGACGTCCTTGCCTGCTTTCGGCGCTTCACTGGTCGATCCACTGTAGCCAGCCCCCTGTTATGGCGCAACGCGCCGGTTCGCTGAGGCACCACCGGCACGTGGCGACGCCCGGACGCCGCTCCTATACTGGCGCGCGGTGACCCCCCCATCCCCCGTCAGCAAGGTCCGCTCCGAACTGGGCGGGTTCCGCGTGGAGAGCCTGCTTACCCGGACCCAGGCGACGTGGATCTACCGCGCCCGCAGCATCACCGCCGACGACGAGGTGCTGCTCGAGGTCCTGCACACCGACGGCGCGGCCGGCGAGGCCGTCGCCGAGCGGCTCGCGACACGACGCTCCGCCGCACGGCGGCTCGGCCATCCGCACATCGCGGTGGTGCACTCGACCGGCGTGGAAGACGATCTCGCCTACATCGCCACCCGCGATCCGGGCGGTATCGACCTCGGCACCCTGCTGGAGGGGCTGGGAGCGGTGAGCCTGGACCGGGCCGCGCGGCATCGTCTCGCAGGTCGCGGAGCGCGCTCGACGCCGCGCACGCGGCGGGTCTCACGCACGGCGCCCTCGAGCCCGCCCGGGTCATGGTCGCCCAGCGCGATGGCGGGGACCATGTTGCGGTGACCGGGTTCGGGCTCGCCGGCGATCTCCCGTCGGCCAACGGGTCGTCAGGGGCTCCGAGGCTTCCCGGGCGCGCCCTTCGTCTCGCCGGAAGTGGCCCGTGGCGAGGAGGCCACCTCCGCGGCCGACGTGTACTCGCTGGGCTGCATCCTCTATTGCACGCTCGTGGGGCACCCGCCGTTCGAGCGTGACTCCGAGGAGGCGGTGCTCGCCGCCCACCAGACCGACGCGGTTCCCGCCCCGACCGAGGCCGCACCCGAGCTTCCCCGGCCATCGACCACGTCGTGGCACGAGCGCTGGCCAAGGACCCGGGCGACCGTTACGAGTCGCCCGCCGACCTCGCATCCGACCTAAGGGCCGCGGCCGCGGGCGAGGAGTTCAGCCAGGCCGAGGACGCTCGCAAGGAGCACACGCTCACGCGCTGGGACCGCAGCCTGGCCGAGGGGGTGGCCACGTGGTCGCCCTCCAATCCGGTTGCGGGACCCCCGCAGCGGGACGTCGAGGAGCCGGCCGCGGCGCCCGAGGCGCTCCCGGACGCGGAGCCTTCGGACGCGGAGCCTCGGACGCCGAGGCTCCGGACGCGGCGGAGGCCTCGGCCGAAGCGGAGTCCCCACCCGAGGACGAGCGGGCCGCCGAGCCAGAAGCGCCGACGCCGAGAAGTCGCCGGAGCCCGAGGCGAAGATGGTGCCCGAGGGCATCCCCTGGCCTGCAGCCCACGCACTCGGAGAGAGCCGAAGCGCGACCCCGCGGGCCCGCCACGCGCCGGGCGCCTGGTGGCCCTGGTCGTCGCGATCGCTGGCCGCCGCTCTGGTCGTGGTCCTGCTCGCGACCGGCGGCGACTCGGAGCCGGATCGAAGCGCGTCCGGCGGCGACGCCCCGAGAGCGCCGGCCACCCCGCCCCCCGCCCCCGAGCCGGCTCCCAAGCCGGGTGAGCTGATCGCCTGGCCGGAGCGCGACGCGTACACAGCCGTGATCTACGTGGCCGTAGGCGAGAGCGCGCAGGCGAGGGCGCGCGCCCGCCGTGCCGCCGGGCTGGGGTATGAGGCCGGCCTGCTGGACTCGAGCGACTACAGCAGCCTGCCGCCGGGCCGCACCGTCGCCTTCGCCGGCGTATACGCGACCCGCGAGCGGGCGGGGCGGCGCCGCCCGGCGCCTCGCCAGACAGGGCGTGGCCGCGCGGCCCTACGTTCGGTTCGTGAACGGCGCGCCGGCGCGCTGACCCCGGCCTGTCAGGAATGCGGGCGACTCGTTCGTACAAAGGACAAATGGCTGAACCGAACCACGACAACCTCGACCCCGGCCTCGCGGAGATCGCCCGGCTGCTGCGCGAGGAGCGCACGCAGGCCGATCCCGACCTGCTGGAGCGCACGCGAGTGCGTGTTCGCGCCCAGGCGCGCCGTCCCGGCAGGACCACAAACTTGGACTCGCACTCGAAAGGAAGCATTCATGAGATCACGCGTCGCTATCACCGCCACGCTCACGCTGGGCATCCTGATGATGGCCACCAGCTCGGGACTGGCCCTGTCCGGCATCGCGGGCGATGGCAGCGCGGGCACCGCGCAATACCCGCGGCTCGAGGTGCTGCCCGGCACCGAAAGCGGGAGGCACCCGAGACGCTCGGTGAGCCTGCCGCCGGTGAGCCCGCAGGCGAAGAGGTCGTGGGCGAGAACGACGTCCAGGGGACGCGGCAGGTCAGCCTGTCCGACGACTCCGCCGACAAGCTGCCCTTCACCGGCTTCGCGGCGATCTTCCTGCTGGCGGGCGGCCTGGCGCTGCTCACGGTCGGACTGGTCCTGCGGCGCGGTCTGAGCAGAAGCACCACCGCCTAGGCGGGGGGCTTACGAGAGGTCGTCGCGCAGCTTGCGCAGGGCGCGGTAAAGCCGTCCCTCGACGGTCGTCAGCCGCTCCCGAGTGACCCTGGCGATCTCCGGGAGCGTCAGGTCACCGCCGAAGCGCAGTGCCACCACCTCCCGTTCCTTGTCGCTGAGCGCCGTCAGCGCGCGAGTCAGGAGGTCGCGCCGCTCCACGTCCTCCGGCCCGGCGGCGACCGCCGGGTCGGACCCCGCCACCGCCTTCTCCAGCGCGCGCCGCTCCGCGCCTCGGCGGCGGGCGTCGTCGCGCATGCCGTTCAGCGCGATCGAGTAGAGCCAGGTCTTGGCGCTCGCCTTGCGCCGGTCGAAGCGAAAGCGCGCCTTCAGGGCCCGCTCGAACGCGTCGGCGAGGAGGTCCTCGGCCAGCTCGCGGTCTCCGGTCCGGTACACGAGAAACGCGTACAGCGCTTCCGCGTGCTCGGCGTACAGCCGCTCGAACTCCTCATCTCGCACCCCGCCATGATGGTCGATCAGGAGCAGGAGCGCTCAAGCTTCAGCGCTTGCGCGTGACGAGCCGGAATCGGTCTTGGACGATCGGCCTGGTCCGTCTCCCGTAGGCGTTGTCGGTCCCGTCGTGGCTGAACACATTGATCGTGCCGTCCGCGGCCTGCACGGCGCGCGGGTAGTACCTCGTCCGTGTAACCGCCCTCGGGCAGCGCGCGCCCGGCCGCCGGCTGAAAACCGCAAGCGTCGCCACTGCTCTCCCCCCGTCGCTGGTGTAATGGACGCCGGTCGTCGCGATATGGAGGATCAGCCCTCCCTGGTGGCGAGGAGCTCCGGATGGCCCGAGTGCGGGAAGCGGCGCGCGGTCGGACGTCTCTCCATCACCCAGCCGTCCCCGTCCTTGCGCAGCGTCGCCTGCTTGCGCACCTGCACGTCCGGCTCGGCCTTGTCCCTGGTCCTCAGCACGGCCAGCAGGTCCCCGTTCGGAAGCTCTGCCGCATCCCACTCGTCGGGAGACGATCGACAGCTCACGAGGAACGGTGAGCCCCTCCCGCCACGACTTACCCTGGTCTTCGGAGACCATGATCAGGTGGGTGCTTCGGTGCCTTGCGCAGCTGCGGGAACGGGCGTGCCCGCCGGAGTCTCCCCGACCGCTCCAAGCGCGATGATTCGCCCATCCTTCAGCCTTCGCATGCGGCTGATCTGGTAGATGCGACGGCGTGGATCGAGCAAGACCTGAGGCGGGCCCCAGCGTTTTGCCCCGGGGTCGAGGCGCTGCAGGTAGGCCGTGCGCCGTATCGGCGGGTTGGACCAGATGTCGTAGCCGTTCACGCGCCGGATGAGCGTGCCGTCTCGGGGTGCGATGGTCGGCTGTGGCGTGTAGGCCTGAGCGATCGGCGCCACGTAGCGATCCTCCCGAGCCGGCTTCCAGGACTTTCCTCCGTCTGTCGACCGCAGGTACTTCACCGACAGGCGCAGGCCCGAGAAGTCACGTTCGGGCGGGAAATCCTCGAAGCCCACCCTCCTCTTCAGCTCGGCCGACACTTGTGACCGCGCGGCGGGATCGACCGGCCCGGTGGCCTGAGTGAAGGCCACCATGAGGCTGTCGTCCGGCATCGTCCACGCGCCGGTCCAGGCGGTGTAGCCGGGAGTCTGAGGCGAGTGGTAGATAGTTTCTCGCGCGAGCCCCACGCCCCGCGCCAGGATCTCGGTGTCGGAATCGCCGGTGTCCGTATCGGCATCGGGCGACAGGGGTCCCCAGGCCAGCAGGGCAAGGCTCGCCACCACAAGCACACTGACGAGCGCGGCCAACACGATCTGGCGAGGACTGGACACTCCTGACCGTGTCCTCCGCATCGGCTAAGAGATAGCAGAAGGGCAGGCGCGGCCCGGCGACCTTTCATTGGCGTCCTTGTCGCGCCCGCAGCCAGCTTGACAAAGCGGCACACTGGGGCCATTGTGGAATTCCCGGCGAGGCGCCTGTGCAGGGGCCCTCGGTAGACGCCGAGCGAGCAGATATGACACGAGCGCAAGAAGGCAATGCCACGGATGGAAGAGCGTCACGCGAGCTACCTGTTCGTGTTCCGCAGCTCCCCGGACGTCGACCACATGGCGCCCGCTGGCCTGGAAGCTGCTCGAGGAGGGCGAGGAGGTCCACGCGGTCATCTCGCCCGGCTACGACACCGGCCCGCGACCACCGCTTCGCGCTGCTCGCGGCGATTTCGACCGGTTCCACCTCCACGAGCTTGGCCGCAAGGGCCTGCTCGGGGGCCTGCCGCACGCGCCTCCGCTGCACCGTTCCCTACGCCCTCGCCTTGCTGGTCAGGACGCGCGCGAGCGTCGTCGCCGTGGAGTGGGGCTACGGCCTGCCGGCCGGCTACGACAGGCTGCGCTCGCGCCGCCGGCGTGCGTCGCCGTGCTGCGCAGCGTGGTCCGGTCGTTCGCTCAGGTCGGGCAGCGACAGCCAGCAGCCTCGGCACAGCTTCGTCGTCGCGGCGCGCTGCTGCGGCGTCGCCACGGTCTGCCTGCCCCACGGGCTGAGCATCAAGCTCGACGGCGCCACCAACGAGCAGGTCGCGAAGACTGCTCGAGCGCGGCCCGCTGCGACTCGAGGACCGCAACCGCTTCGCCGCCTTCGTGTTCAACACCGAGTACCACCGGCGGTGGTTCCTCGAGCACGCCGGCGGCGATCCCGCGGTGATGCAGACCTGGGGCTCGCTGCGCTGGTCGCCCGAGTGGTTCGAGCTCAACCGCCGGCTCGCGCCGCCGTTCGCCTGGCCCGAGCAGACGCGACCGCGTGAAGGTCGTCTTCATGGTCCCCAAGTGGCGGAACCGGTCCACGCGGACGACGGCGATCGACCTCGTACGGCGCCTCAGGAGCTGGACTGCGTGTCGCTGGCGCTGATGGGCCACCCGCGGCGCGGCGCGGAGAGCTCGGCCCGCTGCTCGACGCCCCCGGCATCGACTGGACCGCATCCACGACGTGACCGGCGAGAACTCGGTCTCGCTCATCGACGCATGCGACGTCGTGATCGACGTCGGGCTCGTCGATCGGCCTCGAGGTCGTGATGCAGGGCAAGGTGCTGGTCAACCCGGCCTTCATCCACGACGTCGAGACCCTCTTCGACACGATCGAGGGCACGGCCGTGGTGGCGCAGTCCACCGAGGAGGTGCTCGACTACCTCCGGGCCCACGCGGCCGGGCGCGCCGCACCGCATGCCGGAGGGCGCGCTGGAGGAGCTGATGCGGGAGGCCGTCTACGGCTCCCGCGAGGCGCCCTTCGACGTGCTGGGCGAGTACGGCTCGCGTGTCCGCGCGCTGACCGGCAAGCGATGACCGCGGCGCGAGCCGAGACGGCGGTCACCGTGGAGGTGAAGGGCGCGTCACCGCTCCGAGAGGGTCGCTGCCGCGTGATCGCCGAGGCGGGCGCCAACCACAACAACTCCGTCGAGCGGGCGATCGAGATGTCGCGCCGGGCGGCCGAGGCCGGCGCGTGGGCGATCAAGTTCCAGCTCTACAAGGCGGACACGATCAGCGTCCCGGCCTCGCCGAAGTACTGGGACGACCCGTTCGGCACGGCGACCCAGCACGAGGCGTTCCGGCTCTCCGACCGGCTCGACTACTCCGAGTACGCGGACGATCGCCGACGGCCTGCGCGCGATCTCGGGCATCGTCTTCTTCGCCACGCCGTTCGACCTGCCGGCGGTCGAGGCGCTCGAGGCGCATGGACTGCCCGCTGTACAAGATCGCCAGCGCCGACATCACCCACCGGCCGCTGCTCGAGGCGGTGGCCGCCACCGGCAAGCCGGTGCTGCTCTCCACGGGCGCCGCCACCGCCGACGAGGTCGCCCGGGCGGTGGAGTGGATGGGGCTCGGCCCCGACCGGCTGGTCCTGCTGGCCTGCACGCTCACCTATCCGACCCCCGACGAGGACGCCCACTTCGCGCGCATCACCACCTTCCGGCGCGAGTTCGGCCCGTACCTCGTCGGCATGTCCGACCACACGCTCGGCGCCGGCCGGGGCGTGGATGACGGCCGCGCTCGGCGGGGTGTGCATCGAGAAGCACTACACGATCGACAAGCGCCTGCCCGACGTGCCCGACCACGCGATGAGCGTCGACCCCGAAGAGCTCGCCCAGATGGTCGCCGCCTGCGACCGGGCGCCATGCTCCGCGGCGAGGCGTGCGATCGGCGTGCGCGAATCCGAGCAGCCCGCGCGCGACAACGCCCGGCGCTCGATCGTGCTCGAGCGCGACGTCGCGCCAGGGCGTCCCGCTCACCGCGGAGGACCTCGGCTACAAGCGCCCGGGCACCGGCATCCCGCCGTTCGAGGCGGACGCCGTGGTGGGCGCGCACGCCTGCGCTCCGACCGGCCGCGCGGCACGATCCTCGACTGGGACGACCTGGAGCAGCGCGCATGAGCCCGGAGACCGCCACCAGCGGGCGCGCGGCAGCCGCTGCCGGACCGCGACGCCGGGCCGGGCCTGCACTCGGGCTTCCTGCGGTCGGCCGAGCGCGTGCCGGACCGCCCGGCGCTCGTCGCTCGGCGAGGACGAGCTCAGCTACGCGCGAGCTGCGCGAGCGCGCGGCGGCCGTCGCCGCGACGCTCGAGGCCCACGCGCCGGCCGACGGCGCCGCCGCTGGTGGCGATCTTCGCCTACCGCACGGTCACCGCGTTCGCGGGCGTGCTCGGGCGTGCTCATGTCGCGGCCACGGCTACGTGCCGCTCAACCCGCACGCTGCCGGCCGCCCGCAACCGCCTGATGCTCGAGCGCTCGGGTGCGCGCGCGATCGTCGTGGACGCCGCGTCGGCCGAGCAGACCTCGCCGAGGCGTGCTCGAGGGCCTTGGCGACGGAATGCTCGTCGTGGCCCCCGACAGCGCGGACGTCCGACGCTGGCGGCGGCGCTGCCCGGCCACACGGTGATCGGCGCCGCGCGACCTGGAGCCGCCGCGCGCTGGACCGAGCGGCCCGATCGACCGAGAGCGAGCCCGCATACGTGCTGTTCACGTCGGGCAGCACCGGCGTGCCCAAGGGCGTGACCGTGGCCCACCGCAACGTCCCGCCGCTGATCGACGACCATGGTCGAGCGCTACGAGCTGACCGAGGACGACCGCATCTCCCAGACCCACGAGCTCACGTTCGACGTGTCGGTGTGGGACATGTTCGTGACCTGGGAGGCGGGCGCCTGCCTGTGCTGCCCCTCCACGAAGGAGCTGATCAAGCCGGGCGGGTTCATCCGCCGGGAGGGCATCACGATCTGGTTCTCCGTGCCCTCCACGGCGGTCTTCATGAAGCGCCTCGGGATGCTCAAGCCGGACAGCTACCCCACGCTGCGCTACAGCCTGTTCGCGGGCGAGCCGCTGCCGGTCGAGGTGGCGGAGGCCTGGCTGGAGGCGGCGCCCGACAGCGCCGTCGAGAACCTCTACGGCCCCACCGAGCTGACGATCCTGTGCATGGGCCACCGCTGGGACCCGAGCGCCGCGCGACGACGCCGAGGCCGGGCGTGGTGCCGATCGGCTATCCGCTGGCCCAGAACGACCCCTCGTGGTCGACGACGAGCTGCGCGAGGTCGAGCCGGGCGAGGTCGGGGAGCTGCTGGTGGCGGGCCCGCAGGTCACGCTCGGCTACTGGCGCGACCCCGAGCAGACCGCCAAGGCGTTCGTGGTCCCGCCCGGGCCGCGACCGACGTGCACTACCGCACCGGCGACCGCGTGCGCCGGCCGCGGGCGCCGCGGCGCCCGATGACCTACCTCGGGCGCACTGGACCACCAGATCAAGGTGCGCGGCGTGCGGGTGGAGCTCGGCGAGGTCGAGGCGGCGGTCCGCGACGCGACCGGCGTGGACGCGGTGATCGCCGTCGGCTGGCCGCGGACGCCTGACGGGCGCCGACGGCATCGTGGCCTTCATCGGCGACCTGGACGTGGACGTGGCCGCGGCGAAGGCCGAGCTCGAGCGCACGGCTGCCCGCCCACATGGTCCCCCGCCGGTTCGAGCTGCTCGACCGGCTGCCGCTGGGCGCCAGCGGCAAGTTCGACCGCCTGGCGCTGCTCCAGTCGCTCGCGGAGGACTGATCGCATGGACCGGTCTCTGCTCGCCATCATTCCCGCCCGCGGCGGGAGCAAGGGCGTCCCGCAGAAGAACCTGCGCATCCTGGGCCGGCGCCCGCTCCTCGCCTACAGCGTCGAGGCCGTGGAGCGCTCGGGCATCGCCGACCGGCTTCTGGTCTCCAGCGAGAGCGAGGAGATCCTGCGCTGGGCCGAGCTCCACGGCTATGAGACCCATCTGCGCCCGCCCGAGCTGGCGCGCGGACGACTCGACCATCTCGGAGGTCGCCGTTCACGTGACCCGGGAGCTGGATGGACGGGCGACGTCGGGATCTTCCAGCCCACCTCCCCGTTCCGGTCGGTCGACTCGCTGCTGCGCGCGGTCGAGGCCTTCCACGCCGCCGACGCGGACTCGCTCGGCTCCGTGCGTGCGCGAGAACCACGGCTTCTGGTACGCCGAGGACGACCTGTCGCAGGCGCGCCCGCTGTTCAAGGAGCGCGTGAACCGCCAGTGGGCCCGCCACCCGGTGGTACGCGAGACCGGCTCGATCCAGCTCGTGAGGTCGGAGGCGCTGCTCGAGTGCGGCCAGGTGGTCACGCCGAACCACATGCTCTTCGAGACGCCGGAGGAGGAGTCGCTCGACATCGACACGAGCGACGAGCTGGTGATCGCGCGCCGGCGGGTCGAGCAGGGAAACGTGGTGTTCCGGGTCAAGGCCAACCGCGGCGTCGGGTCCGGGCACGCGCATCACTGCCTGCAGCTCGCCGACGAGCTCGCCGATCAGCGCGTGAGCTTCCTGCTGCGCGACTGTGACGACTTCGTCGAGCGGCTGGTGGCCGAGCACGGGTACCCCTACCGGGCCGAGACCGACCTGGTGGAGGATCTGGCCCAGCTCGCCGGCCCCGGCCCCAACCTCGTCGTGAACGACGTGCTCGACACCACCGAGGAAGAGGTGCTGATCGAGCGCACCGCCGGGTTCCGCGTGGTGAACGTGGAGGACCTCGGCCCGGGCGCGCGGGTGGCGGACTGGGTCGTGAACGCCCTCTACCCGGTGGCCAACGGCGCCGCCGGGCACGTGGCGTCGGGGCCCGAGTACGCCACGCTCCGGGGCGAGTTCATCCACGTCCCCGCCAAGGAGATCCGCGAGCAGACGGAGCGGATCCTCGTGACGTTCGGCGGCACCGACCCGGGACAGCTGGCGCAGCGCTGCGCCCGGCTGCTCGCCGAGCGCGTCGACGCGGAGATCAGGGTCGTGCTGGGCGCCGGCGCGGCCGACGCGGACTTCCCCGAGAACGTGACGGTCATGCGCCACGTGCGGAGCATGGCGGCCGAGATGCTGGCCGCGGACCTGGTGCTCACGGCAGCCGGGCGCACCGTCTACGAGGCGGCCGCGACCGGCACCCCGGTGGCCGTGCTCGCCCAGGGGGCGCGCGAGGCCACCCACGCCCACCTGAGCTTCATGAGCGGCGTGGTCTTCCTGGGCATCGGCCCGCTCGTGGACGACGAGCACGTGGTGGGAGTGGTCAAGCGCCTGCTGGCCGACTACTCGCTGCGGTCCGAGCTGAGCGAGCGCCTGAGCAAGTCGGTCGACCCGCTGGGCGCGGCGCGGATCGCGCATCAGATCCGGGCGATGCTCAGGGGGCTCTGAGTGCAGGCAAACCCGGCAGGTGCCACGGCTCCGACCGAGTCACAGATCATGCGCCCGCTGCACAGCGGGTTCGCCCGCTCGGCGGAGGCCTTTCCCGACCGGCCCGCGCTGGAGGTCGGCGGGCGAGGCGCTGACCTACGCCGAGCTGCGCGACCGCGCGGCCGCCGCTCGCCGCGACGCTGCCGCCGAGAGGCGCCGGGCGGCGAGCCCGCCGCTGACGGCGGTGTTCGCCTACCGCAGCGCCACCGCCTTCGCCGGCGTGCTGGCGCGCTGCTGCGCGGCCACGGCTACGTGCCGCTCAACCCCAACTTCCCGCCCGAGCGCACCCGGCTGATGCTCGAGCACGCGCGGCTGCGAGGCGCTGATCGTCGACGCGCGCGTCGGCAGCCGCCAGCTCGCGAGCTGCTGGAGCGGCGTCGAGCGGCCGCTGGTGCTCGTGCTGCCCGACGCGCGACGACGTCGACGCGCTGGCGGCGCGCGTTGCCCGGCACACCGTGTGATCGGCGCGCGCGAGCTGCGAGCCCGCGGCGGCCTGGCAGCCCGCGGAGGTCGATCCCGACGGCGGTCGCCTACCTGCTGTTCACCTCCGGCAGCACCGGCACGCCCGAAGGGCGTGATGGTCAGCCACCGCAACGTCGAACCACTACGTCGACGTGCTCGTCGAGCGCTACGTCGATCACCGAGCACGACCGCTTCTCGCAGACCGCCGAGCTGACCTTCGACAACTCGGTGCTCGACATGTTCGTCGCTGGGAGTGCGGCGCCTGCGTGTGCTGCCCGTCCCAGAAGACGCTGATCAAGCCCGGGGCGCTTCATCCGCGACTCGGCGCTGACCGTCTGGTTCTCGGTGCCCGTCCACCGCGATCTTCATGCGCCGGCTGGCGCGCTCAAGCCCGACAGCTACCCGACCTGCGCTGGAGCCTGTTCGCGGGCGAGGCGCTGCCCGCCGAGGTGGCGAGGCCTGGCTGGAGGCCGCGCCGGACTCCACGGTCGAGAACCTCTACGGCCCGACCGAGGTGACGGTCGACTGCCTGATCTACCGCTGGGACCCGCGAGCGCTCGCCCGCGCGAGTGCGAGCACGGCGTCGTGCCGATCGGCTACCCGCTGCCCGGACATGAGCGCCCTGGTGGCGGACGCGCGACCTGCGCGAGGTGGCGCCGGGCGAGCGAGGGCGAGCTGCTGGTGAGCGGCCCGCAGGTGTCGCTCGGCTACTGGCGCGACCCCGAGCGCACCGCCGCCGCGTTCGTCGTGCCCGCCGGGCCGCGACGCGCGTCCACTACCGCACCGGCGACCTCGTCCGGCGGCCCGCGCTCGACGGCGGCCCGATGCCGTACCTCGGCCGCGCTCGACCACCAGGTCCAGATCTTCGGCGAGCGGGTCGAGCTGGGCGAGATCGAGGCCGCGCTCCGCGAGGAGTCCGGGGTGGACGCCGTGGTGGCCGTGGGCTGGCCGGTGACCGCCGCCGGCGCCGCCGGTATCGAGGCGTTCGTCGGGCGATCCCGGCGCCGACGCCGAGGGCTCAGGCGACCGCCTCGAGGCAGCGCCTGCCCGGCCAGATGGCTCCGCGTAGGGTACACGTGCTGGCGGAGCTCCCGCTCAACGACAACGGCAAGTTCGACAGAAAGGCCCTGATCCAGATGCTCGAGGAGCGCAGTGAGCGCAGGTCTCCGCCGAGGAGGTGCGCGGCTTCGTCCTCGAGGAGCTCGACGAGCAGCTTCGTGCCGTGGGCGACGACCCCGAGAAGCTGCCCGACGACTTCGACCTGCACGAGTCCGGCGTGATCGACTCGCTGGGGATCCTCGAGCTGATCAGCGCGCTCGAGGAGCGGTTCGGGCTGGAGATCGACTACGAGGAGCTGGACCCCGAGGAGCTGACGAAGGTCGGCCCGTTCTCGCGCTACGTGTCCGAGCAGAGCGCAAACAGCACGACCTGAGCTAACCCCCTACGCCCTGGCGCTCCGCCACCAGCCTCCCGAGGCCGGCGGCCACATCCACCGCCGGCTCCCATCCCCGGGAGCGGATCGCCTCGATGTCCGCCACGCTGTAGGGCGGGATCGCCTACCGTGCCCTCGCACTCGGTGATCGTCAGGTCGTCGAACGCGCGGCCCAGCGCATCGCACAGCGCGGCGATCAGGTCGCGGATGCTGGTCGCCACGCCGGTGCCCACGTTCAGGATCTGGCCGCGCGTCGAGAGGTCCGCGGAGGCACAGCTCGATGGCGGCCGCTGCGTCGTCGACGTAGAGCAGGTCGCGCGCGCGGTCCAGCGACCCGCGCACTTCGATCCGGTCGCCCGCCAGGAGCTGGGTCAGCATGATGTTGGTGATGCCCTGGTCGAGGCCGGGGCGGTGTCCGGCGCCGTAGGTGGCGAACAAGCGGCAGAGTTGTCCACTGCAGCCCGTAGCCCTGCTTCCAGGATCGCAGGAACCGCTCGCACGCGATCTTGCAGGCGGCGTAGACGGTGCCGGCGTCGCAGCGGCGCCGTCTCCGGGATCTGAGCCGGCCGGCTGATCGCCGTAGACGGCCGATGAGCTCAGGTAGACGACCGGGATCTGGGCCCGCGCGCACGCCTCGAACACCCGCATGCTGCCCAGCGCGTTCACGCGCACGTCGTCGGACCGGCTCCTTGAGCGACCGCCCGCCGGGGTGGGCGGCGCAATGCACCACCGCGTCCACCCCATGCTCGCTCGATCGTCCGGGGCGATCGACTGCTGGCTCAGGTCGGCCCGCTCCCAGACGAGCCGGTCCGGGGTCTCGTCCCAGCGTGCCGCCGCTGAAGTCGTCACATGCCACGACACGGCACCCGCGCTCCAGCAGCAGCGCGGGTCGTCGCCGAGCCGATCAGCCCTCCGGCACCGGTTACGAGAACCGTCTCGTAGCCGGGCACCGTCCTAGCCCGCGCCCTGGGGGGCCTTCTCCTCCTCGGGCACCGGGGCGCTGAACGTCAGGTCCTCGGACGCGAGCTGGTCCTCGTACTTCTTCTTGAACCACTCGTGCCGCCGCTCGGCCTCCTCCATCTCGCGCTGGGCGCGGCGGAGGTTGAAGTCGCGGGCGTTGGAGTTCACGTCCATCGGGCTCGTTGCCGACGGTGTTCAGCTGGGACAGGATCACGCCGCGCGACTGTGGCGACGCGTTGTGCGAGGAGCCATGGATGAGGCTCGTGTGGAAGAAGAGCGCGTCGCCCGGCTCGGCCTCGATGCTGACGACCCCGTGCTCGTCGGCCAGCTCCGTCAGCGTCTGCGGAGGCACCATGATCTTCGACAGGCCGTTGATGTTGATGAACGGGTCGTGCTCCACGAAGCCGAGCTTGTGCGTGCGCGGGATCACCTGCAGCGCCGCATTGCGCAGCGATGGGGGTCCAGGAAGATCATGCAGCTGAGCATCTCGTCCCGCGGGTAGCCGCGGTCCTTCCAGTACACGAGATCCTGGTGGTAGTACTCGGCCGATCCGCACCAGGCGCCTTGAGGTTCACCTTGCTCGACCAGATGTACGCCTCCGAGCCCATCAGCTCGCCGGCCATGTCGAGCATCCGCTGGTCGTTGGCCAGCACCGGAGATCGGGTGCTCGTCCTTGTGGATCACGCTGAACACAGCCAGCGGCACGCCGGGCTCCTGCTCGGTCCAGGACTTCACCAGCTCGGCCGGATCCTGCTCGGCCAGCCAGGTGCGGGCCTCCTCGACCGCCGCCTCCGAGAACAGGCCGCGGTGGATGTAGTACCCGTCGCGGTTGAAGGCCTCGACCACGGCCGAGCCCAGCGCCGACGTCTTGTCGTTTTCGCTACCCATGTGCGCTCCTTTCACCGTTCACTCGCTGCTGGCGTCGAAGCGAGGGTTCGCCGGCAGCGCGTAGGCCTGGGCCAGCGTGGCCTCGCATCGCCGCGTCCCACTTGCCCTGGCCTGGAGGATCAGGCGAACACCTCCTCGATCGCGCCCTCGCCGCCCTTCTTCTCGGTCACGTAGCTGGGCCGCCCGCTTCATCTCATAGGTGGCGTCCGCCACCGCGATCGGCAAGCCGACGCGCCGCATGATCGGCAGGTCGAGGAAGTCGTCGCCGACATAGGCGATCTCCTCCTCGTCACGTCGTAGTCCTCCAGCCGCTCGAGGGCCCTCAGCTTGTTCACGTCGCCCAGGAACGCCGCGTCGATCTGCATCCGGTCCAGCCGCTTGCGAAGCGCCGCCGAGTCCCGGCCGGAGATGACGACCTGGATCAGCCCCGCCGCGCTGCCGGCCCAGGTCGCGGCGCCGTCGTGCACGCAGAACTCCTTGATCTCGAGCAGCCCGGCGCCCTCGATCTCGCCGGCCAGGACGATCTGGGGCTGGCCAGCACGCCGTCCACGTCCATGGCGAGCAGCTTGACGCGCTGGAACGCTCGCATAGTTCCTCACGCATAGGTGCCGCCCCTCTCCCGCGTGCCGGCAACCAGTTCCCTGCACACGGTCCAGGTCCTCGGGGGTGTCCACGGCCACGGTGTGGTGCTCGGTGTGCTCCGCCCGGACCCTCCAGCCGTGCTCGAGGAAGCGCATCATCTCCACGCTCTCGGTCATCTCCAGCGGCGTGGGCCCCATCCGGCGAACGCCTCGAGCGCCGACCGCCTGAACCCGTACAGCCCGATGTGCTTGTGCATCTGGTAGCTGACCGGCCCCTTGGCGAACGGGATGCCGCGACCGCGAGAGGCACAGCACGTCGCTCGGCGAGTTCGGTCACCACCTTGACCACGTCCTCGTCGAGCGCCTCCGCGGTCTCGGTGATGGGGTGCATCAGCGTGCTCACCTGCAGCGTCTCGTCGCGCAGGAGCGGCTCGATCACCTGGCTGATCATGGCCGGCTCGATCAGCGGCTCGTCGCCCTGGATGTTCACGATGATGTCGCCCTCGATCTGCTCGACGGCCTCGGCCACCCGGTCGCTTCCCGTCCGTGGCGACGGCGAGGTCATCACGGCGGTCCCACCGAAGTCCTCGACCGCGTCGATGATCCGCTCGTCGTCGGTCGCGACCACGACCCTGATCGAGCTAGGCCGCCTTGGCGACCTGCTCGTGGACGTAGTAGACGATCGGTTGGCCGTGCAGGTCTGCGAGCGGCTTGCCCGGGAACCGGATGGAGCGGTAACGCGCGGGGATGACGCCTACTACCAGTGGCTTAGACATGTCGGGTGGGGAGCTGTTCAGTGGTGCGCGACAAAGCCATCCTCCCCAGGTCGTCCGTACGCAGCCCATGCGGTCGCGGTCCCCTCCCCTGTCTCGACTGGCCAAGCTAGCACGGGTTTTTCGCTTTCGCCACCTGTCCGAAAGCGCACTATGATCGGCCGCTTGAGAGGCGCCCGAACCGAGACCCCTTGCCGCGACGCCCTGGACCTCTGCATGCGCGAGCACCCCTTCGTCCTGGTCGATGTCGGGCGCGAGGGGCGGGCTCGAGCCGCTGTGGCGGGAGATGGAGGAGCAGATCCTGGCCGTGGGCTTCGAGCCCGACGAGAGCCATCGCCTGACCGAACCGCCGAACCGGCGCTACTTCCGCGGTGGCGGTCTGGGAGCGCTCCGAGCCCCTGACCCTGTACATCTCGCGCGACCCCGGGAAGTCCTCGGTGCTCCGGCCGCGTATGGAGACGGTGCGGCCTTCCCGAGGCCGAGCGCTTCGAGACCGTGTCGGAGGTAGCGATCCCCGCCGAGCGCGTGCGAGCCTCGACGAGGTGCTGGCAGACGAACGGGGTCCCCGGCGCCGACTTCCTGAAGCTCGACACCCAGGGCAGCGAGCTGGCGATCCTCAAAGGCGGCCACCGCAGCCCTGAAAGGCGCGATCGGGATCAAGACCGAGGTCGAGTTCCTGGAGCTGTACGAGGGCCAGCCGCTGTTCGCCGACGTCGACGCGTTCGCGCAGGCGGCCGGGTTCCAGCTGATGGATCTGCTGCGGGTCCACTGGAAGCGCGAGGGCTACGCGGACTTCCCCGGCAAGGGACAGCTCGTGTTCGGCGACGCGCCTGTACTTCAAGCACCAGGACGGCTTTCTGGCCGAGATCCGGGATCTGGATGCCGGGCAGGCCCAGAGCAAGGTCGTGAAGTTCGTGGCCGCCTGCCTCGTCTACGGCGTGCACGACTACGCCGTGACCCTGCTCGACGCCGCGCAGCGCCAGGGCCGCTCGAAGCGCCCACGCACCGCGCCTTGAGGCAGCGATCGAGTCACGACCGCCGTACCCTGTCGCCCAACCTGCCCCGGCTGCGCAGGCTGGCGCGCAAGGTATACCGCACGCTCGACCGCGGGCAACAGGGCTGGGGGCACACCGACGGGATCCTGGGCAACCGGTAGCCGGCCGCGGCTACTCCGCGCTGGTCAGTTGCGGTGGGACACTACGAAGTCGCCTCGCCGCACCGAGCGATAGTCGCGGGCGAGGAGTGGAAAGATCGGATCAGCTGACGGGCGGTAGTCGGTGGGACGTCGCCGCTGGCTCCCCTGCGGCTTCCCCAAGACCTGAATCGCGACGCTCGGCATTCGGCGCTTTGCCAGGTAGGAGAGCAAGATCCGGCGGTAGCCCCGCACGTTTCCATCCTGAAGATCGGACACCTTGTAGAGCCACGTCGCGTTGGTAGCCGGGGCGGCCGACGTGAAGAGATAGCCGGCGGGGAAGTCGTCGAAGAAGAGCACGCGGTCGCCCGACCCGACGTTCTCCCTGATCACCCGCGTGGTTTCCTTGACGAAGTCGCGCCTGGTCTCCGAGGTCCGCAGCCCGGCATAGGGACCCCCGTCGATGGCCGCCCTGAGCTTGTAAACCGGCTCGTCGCGGTACGTCGACGTGAACTGAAGCCCCACGAGCACCGCGACGGTGCCGGCGGAGGCCGCCAGCACGGCAGCGGGCTTGAGCTGGGGCCTTTCGCCGACCAGCGTGCTGCATGCCACGACGGTGAACAGCACGGCGGCCAACGCCGCGGGGACGGAACCGATTCCGAAGTTCAGGGCCCCGTTGGCGCTCGCCATGGCGGTTACCACGCCCGCGGCCATCCCGGGGACCCACAGGATCCGGAACGCGTGCACCGCCTGCGGGTCATGCCGGGCGAAGAGATACAGGGCGCCACCGAGGATGCTGAAGTTGCGGACGAAGAACAGCGACGCCTGATCCGACGTCATGGTCCCCAGCTCTGGCAGGGCTGAAAGGGGCAGCGCGACCAAGAGCAGGGCGGCCATGAGCGGGGCCCGCCGCCTGATTATCCACGCCCCCGTCAGCAGGACGACCGCCACGTACTTGTAGGGGAACCCCTCGAAGGTGGTGCGCAGGACCTCCCACGCCTTGTCGGGACCGCCGCTCTGCCGCAGGTAGTTGGTCGCGTCGTCGGCCGCGGCGCGAAACTCGCTGGGCCCGACGGCGACCGCGAGCGCAAGGAAGGCGAGGCACCACAGGGCGACGGGCGCCAACAGCGCGATGAGGAGCCGCCGCTCGCGCACGAGCGCCACCGCCACCCCGGCCTGGACCAGTACCGGCACGAGCAGCGGCGGGTAGGCGAAGAAGGCGACCCCGTTGAGGAAGCCCCCCAGGACAGCGGAGCGCGTTCCCCCGCCGGCGGTCGCCCACATGACGCAGCAGGAGCCCGCGAGGAACATCGCGCAGCCGACCGAGTTGTAGCTCAGGCTCGGCAGGTTGAACGGGATGAAGGCGAGGGCGATGGCTGCCAGTACCCAAACCCAAGGCGCCTTGCCGAGCATCCTGCGCAGCGCGACCAGCACGACCGCGAAGATCAGCAGCGTGAGCGCGAAGTGAAGATGGCGCATGTACAGGACGACGCCCGTCGAACCGCTGGTTTCCTCCCAAAGCCAGGAGAACGGGTAGGCGAGTACACACGTGGTGTGCTGCACCATCCCGGCCTCGTCCACGAACGGAACCGCGCCATTCACCAGCCGCTCGCAGTTGGCGGCATAGAACGCCTCGTCGGTGAAGTCCACCCCGAAGAAGAGGCGCACGTAGCTCAGCACCACCACCCCGGTGATGAACACGACTGCGGCCGCTCGCCAACTCGGCCGCTGATGCCACTCCGCTTCCCGCACGTCAACCCCCTGCCAGGCTTCGTTACTCCACCCTACCACGCTCTTGTAGGTAATCGCCGTAGTCGCGCAGGTAATCGTCTGCGTCGTATGGGTGGGAGGCGAACACGAGAAGGGTGCTGCCGGGCGAGTACAGATATTGGATCCCCCACGTCATGGGCGGCAGATACAGGCCGGAGTCCTTCTCGTCGAGCACGAACTCCTGACGCCGCTCCCCATCGTCCGCCACGACGTGCACGGTCCCGTTGACGCAGACGAGGAACTGATGGCACTCACGGTGAGCGTGCTCACCTCGAACGTCGGCGCCGGGGACGTCGAAGACCATGAAATAGCGCCGGGGAACGAAGGGCAGCCCCTGTTCGAATTCACACGCCACGAGCGATCCACGCAGGTCGCGCACCCGTGGAAACCGGTGGAGCGTCACCCCGGTCACCCCCGTATCGATCACCGACGGCGCGTCGGTAGCCGGGACCTCTTGCCTGACGACCCGCATTGCGGCGTCACCCTCGGCCTCCACGTAGCCGGTGATCCGTGCCGGGTTGCCGATCACGATCGCGTCGCGCGGCACCGAGCGGGTGACCACGGCGCCCGCACCGATCATCGCTCGCTCGCCGATCGCGAGGCCCGAGAGGACCGTCGCGTTGGCGCCAACCGTGGCCCCGGCCCGAACATGAATCGGCTCCGGCTCTTGGCCGCCGCGTCCGCTGCGCGGGAATCTGCGGTTGGCGAACGAAGCGCCGGGAGAGATGAAGACGTCGTCCTCGATCGTCACGCCGTCCCAGATCTGCGCGGGACCCGGGATCGTGACGCGGTCACCCAGCGTCGCGCCGTCGTCGACCAGGACGTGGCTTCCGATCGCGCAGTCGGTCCCGATCGTGGCGGTGCTGCAGACCATGCTGAAGGGGCCGATGCGGGTGCCCGACCCCACCTCCGTGCTCTCGCAGAGAGCACGGGGGTCGACTTGCACGCTCACGTCTGCGTAACGCGCTCTCGCGCCGTCCGTGGTTCGAAGCGATGCTCGGCCATGACCACCGCGTCCGGGCGGTCCTTGCTGTTCTCGAACGTCCGCCAAACGTAGGCGCCAATGACGCCCAGGCCACTGAGGTTCAGCGTTGCGAAGAAGGCGATCACCGTGATCGTCGCCGCGTAGCCAGGGACGTCGATGGCACCAGTCAAGCGCGCAACCAGCACCACGGCGGCCACGGTGATCGATGCCAGGACGCCGACCAAGCCCACGGCAAGCAGTAGACGGATCGGCAGATCCGTAAACGAGAAGATGCTGTCGCTCAGGTACTTCAGCTTCTTACGGAGGGTCCAGGCGCTGCGCCCGTGCTCACGAGCCTGGCGGTCGTATTCGACGGTGGCGCGCCTGAAGCCAAGCCACAGGCCCAGGGAGACGAGCGAGCTATGCGACTCCTCCAGCGAGACCAGGTGGTTGCGAAACGCGCTCGTGCAGCCAAAGACATCGATGCCGCCGGCGGGCATCTCGCGCTGGACGAGGCGGCTGTAGAGCGCCCAGAAAAGGCGCGAGGTCACCGCCGTCGCGGCGGGGTCGGCGCGGCTGCGCCTCACGCCCACGACGATGTCCGCCTCGTCGCCTTCCAGCTTCGCGAAGAAGTCCAGCATCAGCTCGGGCGGCTCCTGCAGGTCGGCCGCCATCACGCCGATGTAGCGTCCCGAGGCGCGCGCCAGCCCGGTGCGGGTGGCCGCGAACGACCCGAAGTTCCGCGAATGAGCCACGAGCTTGGAGGAGAAGGGCTCGTCGGGAAGGCGGGCGGCCAGGAGCGCGTACGAGCTATCGGGGCTCCCGTCCACCACGAAGACGACCTCCAGCCCTCCACCGAGTTCCCGATCGAGGGCGCCCAGACGCTCGAGCAGAGCCGGCAAGGACTCCTCGTTGCGGTACACCGGGATGACCACGGAGTACCGCGCACGCTGCTTGTGCCGTGTCGCCCACGACGTGACGAGTTCCACCCATCCCGCTCCGATTATGCCTCAGGAAGGGTGATCCCGCTCCGGTTTCTTACGGGCTAATCTCCGCGCTCAATGGAGAACGAGGTCCACCCCACCGCGATGCTCAGCGGCGATATCGAGATGGGAGAGGGCAACGCGATCGGTCCTTACAGCGTCCTGACCGGGCCCCTGCGCATCGGCAGCGGCAACCAGGTCGGCCCCCTGGCGTGCATCGGCACCCCAGGTGACGAGATCTGGCAGCGGCGCTATGACGCGGAGGGCAAGCTGGTGGAGATCGGAGACGACTGCACGATCCGCGAACACGTGACCATTCACAAGCCCGTCTACGGAGATGCCACGCGGATCGGGCGCCACGTCTTCCTGATGCACGGTTCGTACGTCGCGCACGACGCGGTGGTAGCCGATCGGGCGATCCTCGCCCAGAACGCCGCCATAGGGGGCGTCTCGCGCGTTCTGGAGGGCGCATACGTCGCCATGGGTGCCGTCGTGCACCAGCGCGCCGTCATCGGCCACTACGCGATAGTCGGCGCGGCAGCCGCGGCGGTTCGAGACTTACGCCCCTTCTCGCGCTTCATCCCCGGTCGCCCCACCACGGTCAACGTCTACGCGATCGACCGCTATGGCCTCGAGGAGCATCGAGACGAGATCGTCCGCTACGTCGAAGAGGGCCGAGCCCCGGAATCGGAACGCATCGGGGCGATGGTCACGGAGTACGAGACGCTCCACGCCGCTTCAGGACGTGGACAGTACGGCTAGCGTCGGTACGCTGCGGGCCAGCATGGGGATCTCGTTCAGAGCCGGCGCGCCACACCGAACAGACGAACACGCACGACAGCTCGCTGCGATACATCGTCGTGGGATGCTGTGGCTACGTCCTGGCGATGGCGCTCTACGCCATCGAGATCGCCGCAGGAATCTCCGCCTACGCGGCCGTCCCGCCGGTCTTCGTGGCCAACGGGCTGTTCAACTTCTTCCTCAACCGCTCACTGGTCGTTTCCTCCCAGCGGGCGCCCGCTCCGCAAGGAGCTGAGCCGGTTCGCGGTAGTCGCCATGGGTTCCCTGGTGGCCAACTACGCCACCCTCTACGTGCTCCACGACGTGGCCGGGCTGGCAGCCGTACCCGCACAGGCCCTGGCGATCCTGGTCGCGACGCCCGTCGGGTTCCTCGGCAACAAGCTGTGGTCCTTCCGTGCCGTCTGAGGCGACGCCCATCGGCGTGAGCCCGAGCGGGATCCGGGAGCAGGCCGACGAGCTCAGAGAGGAGCTGCTGGCCGCGGCAACTCGCGTGCTGGATAGTGGCTGGTTCGTTCTCGGCCAGGAGGTCGAGGCATTCGAGCTCGAGTTTGCGGAGTGGGTGGGTGCGGCCCGTGCCGATCGGCGTGGCATCCGGCACAGACGCTCTGACGCTGGCCCTGCGCGCCGCGGGGTGGGCCCCGGCGACGAGGTAATCGTGCCCGCCAACGCCCTGCCCGCCGTCTATGGCGTCGCGGCCACCGGCGCGCGGCTGCGCTTCGCGGATGTGCGGCGCGACGATCTGAACATCGACCCGGCCGAGGTCGAGCGCCTCCTGAGCGCGCGCACCGCGGCGATCGTCGCCGTGCACCTCTACGGGCATCCAGCCGCCGTTGACGAGCTCGACGCGGCGCTTGACAGGCATCGCGACCGGGTGACGATCCTGGAGGACTGCGCGCAGGCCCACGGCGCCACCGCTCGGGGGCCGCCCGGTCGGGACCCTCGGCGATGCCGCTGCCTGGAGCTTCTACCCGACCAAGAACCTCGGGGCGATCGGGGACGGCGGGGCGGTGACGACCAACGATGACGCGGTAGCGACAAAGGTCCGGTCGCTGCGGGTGTACGGCGAGGAGCGCCGATACTTCAGCACGGCGGTAGGCGTGAACAGCAGGCTCGACGAGCTCCAGGCCGCTCTGCTTCGGGAGAAGCTGCCCCGGCTGGAGGGGTGGGTCCGGGAGCGGAGGCGCGTGGCGGCTGTCTACGACGCCGCCCTGGCTCCCGCCTCGGGGGTCACCGTGCCACCGGTCCTGCCAGGGGTAGAGCACGCGCGCCACCTCTACCCCGTCCAGGTCGATGATCGGGACGCCGTCATGGCCGCGCTGCGCGAGCAGAGAATCCCCGTCGCGATCCACTATCCGCTCGCAGCGCATGACCAGCCGTGCTTCGCGGAGTGGCGCGAGCGGGATCTTCCGGTCACGGAGGCGCTGTGCGCGAGCCTGCTCTCACTCCCCATGCATCCATACATCTCCGATGACGACGCCGGGCGCATCGCCGAGGCCGTCGTGGACGCGGCGTCCTAGTCGCCTTCGACCGGTCGCAGCAGATCGTGCTCCACGAGCATCTCGGCCACCGGCGGCAGCTCCCAGATCGGGCGCTCCAGCGCTCGGCGGCGGCCAGGAGGTCGGGCCTGCCGTCGCAGTAGTTGAGCAGGAACATCATGTCCGCGCGCGACTGCTCGACCTCGCGCAGGGCGCCGCCGGTCGTGGGATACAGGCCGCGCGGGCCCAGCTGCGGCTCGCCGTACGGCATCGGTCGCCTCGAGCTCTCGCTCGGCCTCGAGCGCCTCGACGATGCCGGCGGTAGCATCTCGCAGGCTGCCCCCGAGCGCCGCCGGGGTGACGAAGCTCCAGGTCGTCGAGCGAGGTGTGGTACTGCGGAGAAGCTGTCCGTACAGTGGAGCGCATGAGCGAGCCCACCGGCAGGTCGAAGCCCGGCGAGCAGTACTGGCGCTCGTCGCTGCCGCGCGGGAAGAAGTCGATCACGCTGGTAGCCCTCGCCGAGTGCCGCGAGCACGTGCTCGGCGGCGCGGTCGGCCAGCGAGTCGCCCCGCCGCGAGCGCTTGTAGGTGAAGCCGGCCGGGGTCCCCGACGCAGGTGACGACGTAGCCCGCCACCAGGCGCTCGCGCAGCCGATCGCCGAACCGCGACAGGTAGGCGATCGCGCCGATCGTCTCGGGCACGAACAGCGAAGCGGTAGGTCAGCCGCGGCGGCGCGGCGCGCTCGCGCAGGAGGCGGGCCAGGTGCGCGCCACGACACCGGCCCCGACAGCTCGTTGTTGGCCATCGACGGGTGGCAGCAGTAGGTCGAGAAGCAGCACCTCGTCCGGTCGAGCGCGCCCGGGATCGCGACCTCGCCGAGCTCGACGTGGCCCGTCGACGCAGCTCGGCGTCGATGCAGACCTCGTACTCGCCGGGCTCGAGCGCTCTGCGCGCTGGCGGTCGGTCAGGCAGAAGCCCCAGGACTCCTTGTAGTAGGCGTGCGGTACGGGATCGCGTCGGGCAGCTCGGGAAGGCTGTGCAGGTGCGCCTGGAGCTCGTCGAGCGTCGATCCGGCGCGTGCACCGGCACGCTGTAGCTGACCACGTGCAGGTTCGAGTCGCTCGAGCGACACGATCGCGTTCGCCCGTCGGGATCCTTGATCCACGCGTCGCGGATCGTCCCACTCGCGCGGGATCGTCCAGTCGAAGCGCCGGCTCGCCGGTCGCGAAGCGGTGCCGCTCCATCGGGCCCGCACGCCGCTCGAGGATGTCCAGCGTCTGCGCGGAACCCCGGGCCGGCGAGGCTGCGCGTGATCGGGAAGAGCTCCGTCGGCGAGCGCGTGCATCTCGCGCCCGAGCGCCTCGTAGTCGATCGTCGTGGTCGCGATGCTCACGGTGCCAGCAGCGGGTAGAGGTGCGTGAGCTCGCGGATGCCCGCGGCGCAGCAGGTAGTCGGGATTCTCGGCCACGCCCTCCTCGACCTGGGCGACGACGGCGCGGGCATCGGTCACGTAGCAGGCCCGGCCCCCCGCGCAGCGCGCCCACGGCTCGCGCGCGGCCCGCGTCGCGAGCATGTCGTCGCCCAGCGGGGCGAGGTAGGTCTCCACGTCGCCGTCGAGGTCGCGCACGTAGAAGTTGCGCGCTCGACGCGGCTGCTCGCGCGCTCCGGCGTCCTGACCGTCGCCGCGGAACTCCTTGTGGTAGCGGTAGGGCACGCCGCAGCCGCTGCTCGACGTAGTGCGCGAAGGTGCAGGCGGTCGACGCGACGCCGAAGAACAGGAACTTGGCGTTCAGCTCGCGCAGCATGTCGAAGACGCTGCCGGCCCCGAAGCAGTCCATGTCGCGGACCTCGTACAGAGCCGTCGCTCCCACCGCTCCGGCAGCGAACCGCGCAGCGCGGCGGAGAAGATCGGGTCCGTGGTCCGCCGGACGCCCGGCAGCCGCCTGAAGTACTCCGCCAGCACCCCGACCCCGGTCGACGGCGTGCGCTCGACGTCGAAGTCCTCGCCGCGGCAGAAGCTGTAGCTGAAGCTCGGCATCGCGAGCACCCCGTCCCCCACCGCCGCCGGTCAGCCCCTGCACGATCGTGTCCAGCTTCTCCTCGCGCGTGCGCCCGCGCACGCCGAGCGCGCGCTGCATCCCGGCGTGCACGAACAGGATCCCCCCGGGCTCCACGCCGAGGCCGGCCAGCGCGCGCGAGATGTCCTCCGATTCGATCAAAGTGCGGCCCAAAGTAGGGCAACGTGCGCAATCGCGCATTGCTCTGTACGCTCGGACGGCGGCGTGCGCGTCTCCGGAGATTCAACCGGGCTGGATCCCACGTCGCTTGCCGCCGGAGAGGATGTCGTGCTGCATCTGGACGCCTCCCACGGCGTCGACGCCGCTCCGACGGCGTGCTGGCGACCGACCACCTCGACCTCGACGAGCGGGCGCGCGATCGACGCCCTCACGCTCGACTCCCTGGCCCGCTGGCGCCAGCGAACGACGAGCGCCTCACCAGCGACGGGATCTGCCTGCCCTGGATCTGGGAGCGCGACCTGATCACACTCATTTTCCTGCCGACGATCACATGCGCGCTGGCACTGGCCCAGGCGGTCGACCGCCACCGGCCGCGGACGCTCACGGCGATGGCGCGCGACGGCGTGACCGAGCACGTCGTGGAGGCCGTCGCCGCGAGCCGCGGAATCGACGTCGACCTCGCCGGCGAGCGCCGCCCCGCGCCGCTCACCAATCCCACCCTGAGGGTGCCGTCGCGGCGACGCGCGATCGCGAGCCTGCTGGCGCTCGGCTCGACCGTCGCTGCCACGGCGTGGCAGCGTGCTCTTCCTGAGCTACTGGCCGATGGTGCCGCTGCTCGACCGCCTGCTGCAGGATCGGCCGCCGCCCGGCGATCTGGGTGCAGCAACGGCCCGCCGGGCCGCGGCGCACGTTACGTGCGGCCGATCAGCGGCGGGTGGGTCGGCGCCCCGGGCCCCCATGCGAGCCCGGCGCCGCGCCGGCGCGGGCCCGCACGCTCCTCGCCAAGGCGACCGCGACCCGACCTCGCTGGAGTCGAGGGACTGGAGCTCGGACCGTGCCTGCACGCTCAGGTGCTCACCTTGGCCCGTCGGCGCGCCGCAGGCGACCTGGCGACCGCGATCGCTCTTCAGGCGCGCGCTCGCCAAAGGGGAAGATCGATCGAGTGCTCGTGCCCTATGACTCGAGCCCCGGATGCGGCTGATCGCCTGGCTCGCGAAGGAGGCGGAGGTGCCGAGCCTGCTGGTGGCCCACGGCGCCTACCCTCTGCGGCACACCCTGGTCGACATGACGGTCGCCGACGAGGTGGCGCTGTGGTCGACGCACGTTCGGCCCCAGCGTATGGAGCTACGACCGCGCCTCTTCACGTCGTCGGCTACCCGGTCCCGACAGCCATGGGCCGACGTGCGCGCCTCCAGCCGACCGCCCGCCGAGGATCCTGGTGCTCGGGCGCGCGAAGGAGACGCAGACGGCGCTGTTCGACGACCGCTACGTGATGCGCAGCTACAAGGCCGCCGTCGAGGGGGCGGCGGCGGTCTTCCCCGACGCGAAGATCATTCTGCGTCCCGCCCCGGCCGAGGGCTGGCGCACGCCTCGGCGCGACTGATCGCCGAGTTCCCCGCGCATCGACCTCGAGCTCGACTCCGGAGCCCGACGCTGGAAGCTCCATGACGCGCTGCGACGTCTGTATCGGGCTCGGCGTCCACCGCCACGTTCCAGGCGGCCCTCACCGGCACCCCGGTGATCGCGCTCAACCTCTCCGGCTACGACTGGTGCTGGCCGCTCGGCGGTCGGACCGAGGTGCCGATCGCGCGATCCGCGGACCAGCTGGCGGACTACCTCCGCCTCTGGATTCAGGAGGGCTCGCTTCCCGGCCGGGAGCAGTTGCTCGACGCCCTCGGCGTGGACGAGCACGACCCGGTCGGCCACCTGCTGCGGCTCCTGCGGCGCTGAGCCAGGGTTCCGCCTAACCTCCGTGACCGTGGCCGCCCGCACCGTCACCATCGGCGCCGCGCTGTGCGTCGCGCTCACCCCTTCCCTCTCCTGCGCCGGGAGGACGGGGACGACGGGCCGGGAGCCCGGCTGCCGCGCGCGGCGACGGCGCGCTTCGATGGCTCGGAGGGGCCGCGGGCTGTCTGAAGGGCTCTGCGGGCAAGACCTGGATCCCCTGCCAGGGCACCGTGCGCGGCCAGTACGACGTCAGCTCCATCGCGGTCAGCCCGGACGGTCGCTTCGCGTACGGCGTGTCCCTCCACGCCGGGTATCGCGCCAACAGCCGCGGCGAACGCGTGGCCGACCTCCCCGGCGGCACGATCGTGGTCTTCCGCCGCAACCGCGACACCGGGGCCCTCACCCAGGTGCGCGGACGCGATCGCTGTATTCGCGACCGCGACGCTCCGGTCAATCGCGTCACCGCCCCGTGCGGGCGCCGCGCGCGCGGCATCAGCGGCGCGAAGGCGATCGTGCTCAGTCGCGATGGGCGCTTCGCCTACGTCGCGGGGCTGAACAACGACTCGATCGCCGCCTTCCGCCGCAACCGCAGAACCGGGGCCCTGCGGCAGCTCCGAGGTCCCATGCCTGCGTCGGGGGCCGCGTCAGGCGCAGGGCGGCGCGAGTGCCCTCGCGTGGGCAGGGGGCTGCACGGCATCCGCTGGATCGCCCTCAGCCCCGACGGCAGGAACCTCTACGCCGCGGCCCCGGCCAACGACGCGATCGCGTCGTTCGCGCGCAACCCCCGCACGGGCGGCCTGCGCCAGCTCCCCGCCGGCGATGCCTGTCTGCAGGACACACGCTCCCGCCTCCCCAGCGGCTGCTCCACCGGGGTCGGCCTCAACTATCCGCGGACGATCGCGATCAGCCCCGACGGGAAGAACGCCTACGTCGCTTCCGACTCGGCCGACAGCATCGTGCCCGGCGATGCCGCCAACGGCGACGCTGTGTCGGCCTTCTCGCGCGATCCGCGGCACCGGCGCGCTGCGCCAGCTGACCGGCGACGGCGCCTGCGTCAAGGACACGCTGGCGCGCTCGACCACCGACTGCCCGGTCGTCGGCCGAGGCCTGCTGGATGCCTTTCACGTGACCGTCAGCCCCGACGGCAAGCACGTCTATGTCGGCTCCCACGCCAGCCGCGCCGGCGCGGTGGCGATCTTCGAGCGCGAGGGTGAGACCGGGAAGCTCATCCAGCTGGAGGGCGAGGCGGGATGCCTTGGCAACGGCCGCGACTGCCGGCCCGCGAAAGGCATCAAGGGCACCGACAGCGTCACCATCAGCCCCGATGGCACGCATGCATACGTGACCGGGTTCTTCGGCCTGACGGTCGCGACGTTCTCACGGGACGCCGACACCGGCATCCTCACCCAGCTGCGCGGCAGGCGCGCATGCGTACGCGACGTCTCCTCCGCGGAGCCGTGTTCGATGGTCGCACGGGGTCTGAAGGGCCCGCGCGGCGTGTTTCTCAGCCCCGACGCGAGAACGGCCTACGTGCCTTCGAGCGTGGGTGGAACCATCGACGTATTCAGGATCGGAAGGCGGCCCCGCGCGCTAGGGCCCGAGCCGCCGTGAGAACTGAGGCGCCGCGCCGCCCGGCCCAGATCCCTCCCCCATTCTCCCCACCGGCGTGGATCCTGGAGGAACGCGATGAGTCCATGCGGAGCCGCGCGGAGGCCGAACCGAGCCGCGGCGACCGGACGCCGCTCGGCTACCGCCCGCCGAAACAGGGCCCGTTCGCGCAACGCGTTGAAGTGGCGTATGCGGGCTTTGACGGCGCGGCGCCGGGAGCGCGTCAGCGCACCGCGCTCCAGCGCGCGCCTGTAGGCCACGATCTTGCCCTCGGACATCGCGACACGGTTGCGCGAGAAGCTGCCGGCGTGCAGGCGGTAGGTCACGAGGGGCTCGCGGCACCCCGATCACCTCGTATCCCGCTTCGAGGATCCGCAGCCACAGGTCGTAGTCGTCGGAGCCGCCGCAGTCCCGCGCGAACGTGCCCCCCGCGTCCTCGAACGCCGCGCGAGAGAAGAGCGAGCGCGCCATCAGGTAGTTGCGACGGATCATCGCGTCGAGATCGACCGGCTCAACCCAACCGTTGCGGTCCCACCAGGTCTCGCCGCTCACGCCGTCCTCGTCGAGGATCAGGGCGTTGGAGGAGACGATCCCGACCCTTCGCCCGGCGGCCAGCGCCTGGTCGAAGGCGGCCACCGAGTGATCGAGGTAGCGCTCGTCCCACAGGTCGTCCTGGTCCAGGAGGCAGAGCAGCTCACCGCCGCCGCTCCGGTCGGTGCCCGCGCTGCGGGCGCCCCCCACGCCGACGTTCTGGTCCAGCCGGACGACGGTGAATCGGCCCGGGGCGCGCCGCGCGAACGACTCGGCCACCCCCAGCGTGCCGTCGGTGGAGGCGTCGTCGACCAGCACGACCTCCCAGTCCTCATAGGTCTGAGCGAGGATCGACTCCAATGTCTGGGGCAGGAGGCGCTCACCGTTGTGTGCGGGCACGATCACGGCCACACGCGGCGGAGCATCACTCATCGGTCGTCCCTGAACACGGCGGGCGCGGCCACGGACCCGCCTGGGCGCGCGGCAGCCGTCTCGCCTGAGTCGAGGCGAAAAGGCGGCGGCGGCGACTGGGTGACCCTCAGGCCCGCCGCGTGCTCGAGATCCGAGACGGCCAGCGTCTCCGGCGACCGCGCCAAGGCCAGCCCACGATTCTGCAGATGATCGGCGATCTGGAGCTGGTGGTCGTCCACGTGCTCGCCGAACCGCTCGAGTCGCGGTACGAGGATGGGTAGCCGCCCGGCCTCGAGCGCGGTCAGCGCCGAGCCCACGCCGGCGTGCGCGATCACCACGTCGGCCTCACGGATCGGCGGCCCTGAGCTCGTGCGCGGGGAGTTGTGCGCTCGCGGTCAGCGGGAGGCCGGAGACGTCGGCGGTCCCCGTCTGCCAGAGCACGTCCGCGTCCTTTGGCAGCACGTCCAGAGACGCGATCGATCAGCCGGCGGAACGGGTAGCCGATCGTGCCCACCGTCACGACGACCCGCCGGATGGGCGCCCGGGGACGCTCGGCGGCGACGAAGCCGTCGAACACCGAGCCGGCGTAGCGCCATGGGCCCTCCGCCCACTCCGGGTACTGCGTGTAGAGCCGCATTCCCGGCAGGCGGCGAAGCAGCCGCCCCGTGAGCGACGGCGACTGGCTGCGCGCCGAGCTCTCGATGTAGTGGCAGTCAACCCCCCGGGCACGGCCCAGCGGGCAGAACGAGAGCGCGATGCCCGCGCCGGTGCTCACGATGGCCATCGGACGGCGGCTGCGCAGGATGCGCGCGGCCTGCACGGTGTTGGCCGCGACGGCGGCGACGTCCCGTGGTGGGGTGTCGCGCACGAACAGACACCTCCTCGCCCTCGAGCAGCGACCGGCTCTGGGCCGTGTCGAAGGTCACCCACGTGACTCCTTCGCCGATGCCGGTCAGCCGCGGGCGTAGTCGGATGAGCTGGGCCAGGTGACCGCCGGTGGAGGCCACCAGCAGGGCGCTCACACCAGCTCCCGATAGACCGCGTCGAGCCTTCCCCAGACCTCGTCCCGCGTTAGCCGCTCGGCACGTGCCTGGCCCTCCGCGCCCAGGCGAATGGCCAGCTCGGCGTCGCCGAGCACGCGACACACGGCCTCCGCCAGACGGATCGGGTCGCCCGGGGGCACGAGCAGCCCCTCGACCCCGTCCGTGAGTACGTCGGGTACGCCTCCGACCTCGCTGGCCACGACCGCGCGGGCGTTGGCCATCGCCTCGAGCATGGCATTGGGCATCCCCTCTGAGATCGATGGGAGCACAAGCAGGCCGGCCCGGCCGAGGGCGTCGGCCTTGGCTTGCTCGTCGAGCCACCCGAGCCAGGTGACCCCCGGCAGCTCATCGATCACGCGCTCGGCCGCCTCAGAGGGCTCGCCCGGGCCGGCCAGCTCGATCTGCACTCCCGGATGGCCGGCCACGATCGCCGGCAGCGCCTCAACCAGGATGTGCCCACCCTTGGCCGGGTTGTGAAACCCGCCGACGTAGAGAACCGTCGGCTGCCCGGCGCGCGGCGCATCGGCGAGCGGCAGGGGCGCCGGAGCCGGGTTCGAGATCACGACGATCCCACTGCGCCCGAACCTGTGCTCGACCTCCTCGGCGCCCGCCTTCGAGACGCTCAGGACGGTGTCGGGAAGGGCGAACACGAGCCGGAACGCAGCGCGTCTCAGCGGCCCGATGCGCGAATCGAAACGCTGAATGTCCCCGGCGCCCGAGCGGAGCTGCAGTACGACCGGCCGCCTGAGCAGCTTCGCGATCGCCACCACCAGGCCCTTGCGGTACCAGCTTCCGCGCACGGCCGCATGCACGTGCACGATCTGCTGCCCGGAGGCACACACCAGCGCAGGAACGACAGAGCGCGGAGCCAAAGATCAGGACCCTGCGAACCGCGCCCGCGCACGGTCGCGCCAGGTCGGATCGCCTCCATCTGGTAGCGCTCGGCCAGCGGCGAGCGCAGCAGCCGTTGGATGCTGAGGCCCATTCCGCCCCGGCCCCCGGCTCAGGGCCGAGGTGCACCACGCGCACGCGCCCGTTGGGCGCTGCAGGCGGACCTCATCGGGCGAGCCCGGCGGAGCGATCCTCTTCGGTCGAAGGCCTCGATGGTCGCCCGCAGCCCTTCCTCGAAACCGACGATCGGCTCGTAGCCGAGGACGTCCCGGGCATGCGAGATGTCGGCGAGCGAGTGCTTCACGTCGCCCGCCCGCGGATCGCCGTAGTCGGGCGTGACGTCGGTTCCCATCAGCGTGTTGAGCATGCCGACCAGCTCGTTGAGCGACTGCGATTCGCCCGTGGCGACGTTGAAGCACTTACCGCCCGCGCCCGGGCGCATCGGCGGCCAGCAGGTTGGCCGAGACCGCGTTGTCGATGTGGGTGAAGTCGCGCGACTGCTCGCCGTCCCCGTGGATCGTGGGGGATCGCCCCTCCCGCAGCGCGGCGATGAACTTCGGGATCACCGCGCTGTACTGCGACAGCGGGTCCTGGCGCTTGCCGAAGATGTTGAAGTAGCGCAGCGACACCGTCTCGAGCCCGTAGACCTTGGATGCCACCTGGCAGTAGTGCTCGGCCGCGAGCTTCGAGACCGCGTACGGAGCCGCCGGGCCGACGGGCATGGTCTCCACCCGCGGGAGGCCCGGGAGGTCGCCGTAGATCGACGACGACGAGGCGAAGACCACGCGCCGCACCCCGGCGTCGCGGGCGGCCAGGAGCACGTTGAGCGTGCCGCCGACGTTGACGTCGCTGCTGGTGATCGGGTCCTGCACCGAGCGCGGCACCGGACGGCAGCGCGCCCTGGTGGAAGACGACCTCGCAGCCGCGGACCGCGTTGTGCACGCGCTCGTAGCTGCGCAGGTCGCCCTCGATCAGCTCGACGTCGTCCGCGAACGGCGCGAGGTTCTCGCGCTTGCCCGGTCGAGAAGTTGTCCATCACCCTCACGTCGTCCCCGCGGTCGAGGAGCCGCTCCACGATGTTGGAGCCGATGAACCCCCCGCCGCCCGTCACAAGTGCGCGCATGTGCCCCTCCAATCCGTTGAACAAACGAGGCAGGCGAACGTTGCCAAGGTAGCACGGGTATCTCGTTCTCGCCCGGCGCAGAGTCCCCCTTTTTGGTCGCCGATCGGCGAGGGCTGCGGTACAGTGGCCGCAGGCCGGACAGGGGTGACTTGACTGGTCCGCGTTTGGTTGCGGGCGTGAAGCGACGCCCCCGACATCCTCGGCACAATGAGCGACTCGCATGCAACGTGATGACACGACCGTGGCGGCTTCCTGGGGCAGCGCAAGCACCCTGGCACCGCCGCCGCCACGACGGGTACCGCTCGTGCGGTGGGTCGACAATGCCATCAGGCGCCACGGCCTGGCGCTCGCGGCGCTGACGTTCGTCGCCGTCATCGCCTATGGCACAGCGCTGGCGACCCATCCGCTCCTGCTGGACAACCTCGTCTACTTCTCGCTCGGGGCGAAGCCGGATCCCTCCAGCTTCTTCACGGACACCTTCGGCACGTTCCTCCCGGCATACCGCCCATTGGGCACGCTGACATTCTGGTTGCAATACCAGTACGCAGGGCTCACAACCGAGCACTACTTCGCGTTCAACATCCTGGCCTGGCTGGCCGTAGGGGTGGCCCTCTACGTCCTTGTGCAACGTCTCTCCGGCTCACGCCTGGCGGGAGCGTTCGCCGGGCTCTTCCTGCTGGTCGACGATCGCGTGAACATCGTCATCTGGAACCTGACCGAGCGACAGAACGCGCTGGCTTGCCTCTTCGGGCTACTGGCCCTTCTGATCATCTTCGGGAGCTACCGGGAACGGCACACCCGCGTGGCCGCGGTCGGCATCTTCGGCCTCTTGCTGGCCGCCGGTTTGAGCAAGGAGTACGGACTCGTCTTCAGTGCGGCGGCCGTGGTCGCCGCGTTGACCATGCGGGGACCGGGCTGGAAGCTCGATCGTAGTGGCGAGCGTCGGTGCGGTCGGTGCTTATGCCGCCCTCCGTCTGGGGCTGGCCGGTGGGGCGAGCCAGCCCTTCTGTGACGGCATGGGGTTCTTCACGGAGAGCCGCACCGTCTGTTACGAGGACATGAGCATGCTTGAGCGCCTCGAGCAGTACGCCTACAACATCGGCGCGACTCTCGTCGGGACCGTCGCGCCATCGGCCTTCGACAAGATCGGCGTGATGTCCATACCGGGCCAGTTTGGCGTCCGCGGCTTCTTGCTCCCCGCCCTCGTTGGCATAGCCGCGGTGGCCGCGGTGTCAGGTGGCCCCGCCAGGTCGCACCGCTGTTGACGCTCGTGATCATGACCGTGGCCCTGAGCTTCGTCCAGTACCGCACCAGGAATCAGCTCGCCGCCTTGATGGGGCTGTACGCGGCCGGCGGGATGGGCCTGGCCATGGCCCTGCAGTACGCGCGGGAGCGGCCCAATTGGAGGGTCGCCCGCGGTATCGGGTTGGCGATGCTGGTGCTCTTGCTCGCCGTGCAGACGCAGCGCACGACAGATGGGGTGACGCAACATCCGGGATCAGCATGCGCGCCTCGATCCCTGCAAGTCGCTGCGTGAGTACCCCCGGCGACATCGATCGCAACGTGGTGCGAGCCATGAAGGAGCGCTACGGGCTACCGAATCCGCTCTGCCGGTAGCGGGACGTTCTCTCGCCTCCGCCTGCGCCAAACCGCCTGCCTTCCTGGCGGCGCCGCGGGGAGGCTGAGCAGACGCGACGGCGCCTGATAGCGCCTCTCGGCCAGCACGAGCCAGGGCGTCATCGCGACGCACGAACAGCAGCAGCTTCGCGGTTGCCACCAGCGCGTCTTCGACGAATGGGCCCGCGCCCGAGCCGACCAGCAGCTCGATGCCCCAGACGGCCCCGAGCACGTAGGCGAAGACGAGCAGCAGCTCACCGACGTGGGCCGCGACCTCACGAGCCGTGAACGCCTTGGAGAGCCCGTAGATGGTGATCAGCAGGAACGCCACGAGGTAGCTGAACGCGGTCGCGCCGGCCGCGCCCTCGAGCCCCCAGTCGAGCACTGCGACGGCGATGTAGTTCGTCGCCTGCGTTGACGACGAGGCAGAGCAGCGTGATCGCGGTGATCCCCCACCGGTAGCCCGCCGTGTTGAGGAGCTTCAGCGGCATGCCCACGAGCGCGATCAAAAAGCTCGCCGCGACGATGATGTGGACCACCGGGATGGCCGGCTCGAACTCCGGGCAGCGCGTGCCGGATCAGCACCGGCACCAGGAAGAACGCCGCGCCCAGGAACAGCGGCACCAGCATGTAGGCCAGCACGCGCTGGGTGTCGACGGCGTAGTGGCGGATCGACTTGATGTCGCTCGTCTCGCCGAACTTCTCGGTCATGCGCGGGAACAGCGCCGCGCCGATGCTGCGCGGCAGGTGCAGCACGTAGCCGGTCACCGACACGCCCAGCGCGTAGTAGCCGAGGTCCTTGACGCTGAGGAAGCCGGCCACGATCAGGTTGTCGACGCTCATGAACAGCAGCCAGATCTGGCCCTGGATCGCGATCGGGAAGCCGAAGCTCATCAGCTCGCGCACCCGGCTGCGGTCGATGCGCCACGCGAATGCCGGCCGGCGCCAGGTGGTCAGTCCCAGCCGCCTCCAGAGCACGTACATGCCGACGATCGACAGCACGATCCCGACGAACATGCCGTAGAAGCCGAACAGGACCACGGCGGCGGTCTGGAGCGTGAGCATGATCGCCGCCTCGACGACCGTGGTGAGCGAGACGGCGTCGAAGCGCTTGGTCGCCTGGAGGATCGACTTGTGTGAGTCCGAGAAGCAGGCGCAGCGGCCCGATCACGCCCGAGGAGCACCAGCCCCCAGCGGATCTCGTCCGGCCACCCGCCGCCCGCGATCACGGCGACCGCGGCGAGCACTGCGCCGGCCACCGCCGACCGCGATCACCGAGAACGTGCTGCCCGTGTTCGCCGACGGCGGCGGCCGCCGCGTAGTCGCCCGCGCCCCGGTGTGCGGGAATCTGCCGGCCCGTGCCGGCCATGGTGCCGAGCGGCGCGATGCGTCAGATACGTCCAGAAGGACTGCATCAGCGCCCAGTAGCCGGCGCCGAACGGGCCCAGGAGACCCTTCTGGAGCAGCCCGGCGATGAACGATGAGGACCTGGGCCACGTAGGTCGACGCCGGTGAACAGCGCCGCGTCAGACGTGGCGCTGCGGACCTTCGCGTTCGGCGAGCCGGCCAGGCGGCGCAGGTCGAGCTCCTCGGGAGAGACCTCGCGATCGGCCTCCGCGACGCTTGGGGGCGCCGCCACCGGGCTCCCTCCACGGCTTACGCCGCTACCGGCGCCCGCGCGGCCCGGCGCAAAGCGCGGGCCGGGGCCGGAGCGATCTTCGGGCGCATCCGCCTCGGGCTCGTGGCGGCTCCAGTATCGGTAGGCGCCCTCGAGCGCGCCGGTCAGCGCGAGCATCGCGTACAGGAGCGTCGTGAACGCGAATCGGGTCGTCCGTGCCGAGGCCGACCACGATGACCAACAACCAGAGCACGTACAGAAGCCGGCTGTGCTCGTACAACGGCCATCGCCTCGCAGTAGGCGGCGGACGGAGGCAATCAGCACGCCGAAGAACGCGATATAGACGAGCAGCAGCACGATCCCGCCCTCCACGAGGATCCGCACCACCATGTTGTGCGCGTCGAAGCCGCCACTGGCTTCGCCGCGGTCCTCGGTCACACGGCGCGGGTTCACGTACTGCGTCGTCCGGAGACCGTAACCAAACAGCGGCCGCTCCTTCCACTGATCGAGGAGACCATCCCAGTTGTTCCTCCGCCACTCGAATGACTCGTAACCCTCGCCACTCTGCTCCAGTTTGTCCTGCGGCACCGTGAATGGCACGGCTCGTTCCCGGATCGCCGGAACAGCTAGACACACAGCCACCGCCGCCGCGACCCCAACCGCCACCACCATCTTCCGCTCACGCCATCCCAGCACGACCAGGCCGAGCAGGAGGAACACCCACCCCATCCGACTGTAGGTGGCCGCCAGCGCCACGAGGACGCCCAGCAGCCCGGTCCAACGCAGCCACCGCGGGATGCCCTCAGGCGGCAGGAATATCAGCAGCAGTGCTGCGAGGCCCAGAAACCCCCCGAACGGGTTCGGCCCCATGAATGTTCCCGAGATGCGGAGGGGCTCGTCCCGCGAGAATCGGGTTGCTGAAAAGCTCCCGGAGCCCCACGATCGTGGGAATGAAAGCGCTCAGAGCCACCAGTAAGAACAGCGTTCGCGCCCTGTCCGGCGTGCCGAAGAGGTTGGCCGCGAGCAGGTAGAGCGCAAGCACCGCTACGAGTCGCACCATCTCCGTGAACGGCTCTAGGCCGATCCCGGGCACCGTGTACCTTGCGTGCATTGCCGCGAGGAGGCTCACGAGCACGACCGCGAGTAGCGCCCGAGCCAGAGGGGGCACGAACGTCGGACGCCGCGAGGTGACCACCACAACCACCAAGACGCCGATGAGCAGCGCCCCCAGCGCCCCTCCGACGTTCACCGACTGGAGACCCCCCTCCCTGTAGCCGATTTCGTCCAGGGTCGGCCTCACGAGGATGAAAACCGCGAGGCAGAGCGCGGGGCGCAGCAGCCCCAGCAGGACGAACGTCGCGACCGCGATCAGGTACGCGGCGACCGTCCAGTCTCCTGTGGCGGCAACCGTGACCCCTACGATCGCGCTGATAGCGAGCGTCGCAGCAACCTGAACTGGGGAGATCGCACGGGCGAGCGAGGGCACGCCAAGCGAGGCCGAGAAGGAGTTCAAGGAGCCCAGGGTAGCTCCAAGGCGGCGAATCCGCTCAAGCTTGGGCGTGTGCCATCGACAGGCCTTAGAAACCTGTCGCGCAGGCGCTCACGCCGTCGAAGCTGATCGTGATGGCGTCCACCGCCGATCTGCCGCTGGGTGAGGCGAGCTAGCTCTTGGAGGTGGCTGGGGCGGTCTCGTAGTTGTCCGCGTAGCCGTACGTGTCGCCGTAGTACCCGTCGGCGGTGGTAACGCCGTTGATGACCACCCCGAGCGTGTGCGCGTTGAGGTCGTCGAGCTGCCTGCGCAGGTGCTCGGCGCCCTCGCGGGTGGTTTGGCCCAGACGGGTCACGACGATCACGCCCCCGACCCGCGACAGGAGCGGGATCGCGTCGGACACCACTGATACCGGAGGTGTGTCGATTACGACGAGGTCGTAAGCCTCCTCGAGCTCAGCGATGAGGTCCAGCATCCGCTGCGACTGGAGCAGGTCGACGGGGTTGGGCGGCATGCGCCCGGCCACGATGACATCCATCGTGGCCTCGCTGGCCGTGCCGTTCTGGCGGACCCCATGGCCGAAGCGATGGACCACCGACTCCACGCTGACGCCCTGCGTAAGGATCTCGCTGAGGCCTTTCGACGGCTTCAGGTTGAACTCGCGAACGAACACGGGCCGGCGCAGCTCCGCCTCCACGAGCACCGTCCTGGTGCCGGCATTGGCACCTGCGGCGGCCAGGTTCCACGCCACCGTGCTCTTGCCGTCCCCCGGGGTCGCCGAGGTGATCAGGACCGACGAAGCGGGCCTGTCAGGGTCGAGGTACCGAAGGTTGGCGCGCAGCATGTGAAACGCCTCCTTCTCCCCGGATCCGATGTCTCTCGGCTTTCGAAACGGCCAGCGCGTCGCACGCCGCGCGAACGCCGGGCTGAATGGGATCGCGCCAAGCAGAGGCTTGCCCATGATCCGTTCGACCTCGTCGGGATCCTTGACCCTGCGGTCGAGCAGCTCGAACAGAAGGGCGAGGCCGACGCCCACCAAGAGGCCGATGAGGAGTCCGAACAAGGTGTTGCGCATCGGCTTCGGAGACGTCGGGGAACCTGGAACCCCCGCGCGCTCGGTCAATTCGACGTTGCCGCTGGTGAGCGCTCCGAGCGTGCTGAGCTCCTGGGCTTCCTGAAGCAGGTTGTCCCTCGTGAGCCTCAATTGGCGCCGCTCGTTGTTCTGGCGCGCCCGGCTCGCGGTGCCCGGCAAGGCATCGGGTTCGTTCCTGGCCGCCGTAAGACGCCGCTGTACCGACAGCGCCCGTGCCTGCGCTCGTCGCTGGGCCGATCGGACGGTTCGAATGTCGGAGGCGCGCCGGAATGCCACGAACTCCGCGGCATAGGTGTTCGCGACCTCGGCTGCCAGTCTCGGCTTACCGCTCTCGGAAGTGACCGTGAACAGGTTGGAAGTGGCCTCGCCCGTGACCGTCGTGTTGCGGGCCACGCTGCCCCCGGTGACCGGCGGTCCGATCTTCTCAGCCGTTCGGCTGGCGAGCCGTGACAGGGAGGCCAGGCCGAGATTGGTGGCGGCCGTGCGCTCCTCGTCCTCGGGCGACAGCTTCAGGTCGGAGCCGGGGGTGTCGCGGAGGAGCACCGTCGCGCTGGCCGTATAGCGCTCTTCCTGGGCGAGCGAGTAGGCGGCCGCAAAGGCCGGCACCAGAATGACCGGGAGGGCCACCACGACCCACCGCGCTCGGAGCATGCGTAGGAAGTTGAGGAACCCCTGGCCCTGCGCCTGTTCGTCGTAGCTGTGATTCATTGAGTTGCCATCCCTGTCAGTCCGGTCGAGCCGGGTGTGATCGGCCGGGCCATCGGGCCCGCGCCATAGTAGGGAACATAGCTCGGTTCTGCGGGGCTATATTTAGACAAATGCATGAGGTCGACCGGGTGGCCCAAGCCGGCCTCATGCTTCTGCCCGGCGCTCTGGTTGTCTACCTGAGCGTCAACGCGGGCGGGTTCTTCGTCCGTGACACCGCCCTGGCAGCGCTTGTCGTGGCGCTGATCCTCGCAGTTCGGGTGGCGGTGGCCGAACGGCCGTTCAGCGGCATCGGCCCCGCCGCCGCCACCGCGATCGGCCTGCTCGCGCTGTACGCGATCTGGACGTTGGCGTCCGCACAGTGGTCGGATGCGCCGGCCCGCGCGCTGGTGGAGTTCGATCGCGCTCTGCTGTACCTGCTGCTGCTGGTCCTCCTCTGCTCGCTCCCCCACTCGGTTCGCAACCTCCGGCTGATGGCCGCCGGGCTGGCCGTGGCCGCGGTGGCCGTATGCACGATCGCGCTGATCACCCGAGTGGCCCCCGACGTCTGGCCGATCTCGCCCAACGTGGCCAACGACCGGCTCAGCTATCCGCTCACCTACTGGAACGCGCTCGGGCTGCTTGCCGGGCTGGGCATCCTCGCTTGCACCTACGTGGCATCGAGCGCGCGGGAGCAGCCCTGGGCGCGCGTTCTTGGCGCGGCGGCGCGTGCCCGTGCTCGCCGCCACGCTGCTGCTCACCTTCTCCCGGGGCGCGATCGCCGCGGCCATCGTGGGACTCGTGGTCTACGCCGTGGTCGCTCGCCCGCGGCTGTTGCCGAGCGCCATCCTGGCCATCGCTCCCCCGACTGCGGTCACGCTGGTCGTGACCTACGGCGCGGACGAGCTCGCCTCGTCCGACCCGACCAGCTCGGCCGCGGTGGCGCAGGGGCACGACGTGGCCCTCGTGGTGGCTCTGTGCGTGGCCGCGGCCGCGGTCCTGAGCGGCGCTGCTCGCGCCGCTCGACGCGAGGGTCGAGGAGCTGAGCCTGCCGGCGCGCGTGCGCCGGCCCGCGCTGGTCGCGGCCGTGATCGTGCCCGTGCTCCTGGTCGGGATCGCCGTGCCCGCCCTCGGGGCGCCCGGCTACGTCGAACGACAGTACGACCGCTTCCTCGAGGGGGGCTGCACGCTCGAGCCGGCAGGACGACCGGCGGGCACGGCTCACGAACCCGGCCAACAACGGCCGGCTCGACCACTGGGACGTGGCGCTCGACTCCCTGGCCGCGCACCCGGTGAGAGGCAGCGGCGCGGGGACCTACCAGCTGCTGTGGGCGAGGGACCGCCCGACGGCCTTCGATGTGGTGGATGGACACTCGCTCTACGTGGAGGTGCTCGGGGAGCTGGGATGGATCGGCCTGGCCCTTGTAGCCGCAGCGATCCTCGCGATCCTGGTCCCGGTGCTGCGCCGGGTGCACCGCCATCCGGCCGCCCGGCCGCTGTACGGCATGGTGTTCGCGGCGGTCGCTGATGTGGGCGCTGCACGCCGGGATCGACTGGGACTGGGAGGTCCCGGCGCTCACGATCTGGCCCTTCGCGCTCGGCGGAGCGGCGATCGCGGCGTCGCCGCGGCGCCGGCGGCTGGATGTCCGCCTCGGGCCGACCGCCCGCCTGCTCACGGCGCTGGCGCTGCTTGCGGTGGCGCTCACACCGGGACTCCTGTTCGTTTCCCAGCAACGGCTCACGGAGAGCGTCGACCGCGCTCAAGCGCGGCGACTGCGGGGCTTCCATCGACGCCTCTCTCGGCTCCATCTCCGTGCTCGGCGTGCGACCGGAGCCGTGGGAGATCCTGGGCTACTGCGACTCCCGGCTCGGGGCGCATGCGCTCGCCGTCCAGGCCTTCGATCAGGCGATCGAACGCGACCCCGAACAGCTGGGAGCTGCACTATGGACTGGCCGTGGCCCGCGGGGCAGCGGGAGAGGATCCCCGCCGCCAGGCACGCGAGGCGCTGCGGCTCAATCCCCGCGAGCGGCTCGCGCTGCGCGCCGTCCAGGACACGTCCGGCGCCCGTCCGCGCGCGTGGCGGCGATGGGCGGTGCGCGCCGAGCTACCGCTTCCCTGACGGCCTAGCGGCCGACGGCCTGGCGCGGGCGCCCCCGCGACCCCGCCGCACCCTCGGGGTCGTAGTAGCCGTAGTAGCTGCGGCCGGCGGTCGAGAAGTTGGCCACGACCCCCAGCGAGCGGCCGCCGAGCAGCTCGATCTGCTTGCGCAGGTCCACCGCCGCCGAGCGCATCGTCTGGCCGATGCCGCCCACCACCAGCACGCCGGAGACCCGCGGCACGAGCGTGAGGGCGTCGCTCACGGTCACGAGCGCGGGGCTGTCGATGATCACCAGGTCGAAGCGCCGCTCGAGCTGCGCGATCAGCCAGCGCATCCGCTCGCTCTCGAGCAGCTCCGCCGGGTTCGGCGGCAGCGGGCCGCTCGGCAGCTCGACCAGCACCCGCGACTCCTCCGACACCGGGTCGTAGGCGATCGCCACCTCGGTGAGCGCGCTCTCGAGGTCGAAGCCGGCGAGCACGAGCGACAGCCCGTCGGCCGTCTGCGCCACGCCCTCCTCCTGCTTTCGCAGGTCGGCGTTGACGATGCAGATCGAGTCGCCCATCGACGCCATCGTGATCGCCAGGTAGCGGGCGACCGTCGACTTGCCGTCTCCCGGCAGGGGGCTGGCCACCAGGATCGACCGCACCGGCGCGTCGACGTTGAAGTAGCGCAGGTTGGTGCGCAGCGTCCGGAACGCCTCGGCCTCCTCGCTGAAGCCGACGGTCTTGCTGGCGGCGTCGGCGCGGCCCTTGCGGCTGCGGTTGGCGAGCGACCGGCTGCGGGGGATCCGGGCGAGCACCGGCAGCGCGTAGATCTCCTCCAGCTCCGAGGCGTCCTTCACCCGCCGGTCCAGCTGCCGGAGCATTGGCGCGCCGAGCAACGCGATCGGGATCGCCAGCCCGAGCCCGATCAGGGCGTAGGCGAGAACCGGCGACGACTCGACCTTCTCCGCCGGCTCGGGGGGCCTGAGCAGCGTGGCCCGCGCCGGCCTGGCGGACGGGGGCTGGATCCCGTTCCGCCACCCGGCCGTACGCGCGTGCGTAGGCGTCCGCGGTCCGGGTGGCCTTCCCGGCCGAGTCCTCGGTGGCCTCGACCACGAGCACGTCGGCGTCGCTGTCCGATTTCGACCTCCACGGCGTCGGCGACCTCGTCGGCCGACGTGCCGGGCAGGGTCGCCGAGGCCCGCGCGGCCACCGCGCGGCTGTCGAGCAGCTCCCGGCTGGTGGCGGCGTCCCGGGCATCCAGACGGGCGTCCGGGCGCCGTGGCGATCCGCGGCGCGAGCAGGAGCGTGGCGGTGGCCCGATACTCATCGCCGCGCGCCAGCGCCAGCGCCACGCCGATCGCCGGCAGTGCGAGCAGCACGGCCACGACCACGATCGGATGCTGGGCGACGGCGTCGCTGATCCGCTGGAGGCCGCCGCCCCCGGAACCGCTCTCGACCGGATCGGGTGCAGCCGCGCCGTTGTCGATACTTGACCGAGAGGACATGCGAGTGGCCGGCAAGCCTAGCCACTCATCGCCCCTCCCGCTGCGGTGATCGATCTTCATTGCCACCTGCTTCCCGCCGTCGACGACGGCCCCGCCACCCTGGCCGAATCGCTCGCGCTCGCTTCCGCCTCCGTGCAAGATGGCGTGCAGATCGTCGCTTCGACACCGCACGTGCGGGCCGACCATCCACTCGTGGTCCCGGCGGAGCTCCCCGGGCGGTGCGACGAGCTGCGGGCGGCCCTCGCCCAGCGGCGGATCGATCTGGAGGTGGTGTGCGCGGGCGAGGCGGATCTGGCCTGGGCGATGTCCGCCTCCGACGATGAGCTACGGCTGGTGAGCTACGGCGGGCGTGGCACCGACGTGCTGCTCGAGACCCCCTACGGCCTCCTCCCCCCGGGCTTCGAGGAACGCGTGTTCGAGATCTTCGCCGCCCGCGACATGCGGGTCCTGCTGGCCCATCCGGAGCGCAGCATGACCTTTCAGAACTCCCCCGGCAGGCTCAAGCGCCTGGTGGACCGCGGCGTCCTCGTGCAGGTGACCGCCCAGTCGCTGCTGCGCCGGGGCAGCTCTTCTCGCTCGCGCTCGCTGGCACGAGCACTGGTGAACGAGGGCTTCGCCCACGTGATCGCCAGCGACGCCCACGGCCTCGGTGGCCGGGCCAGCCTGCTCGAGGCCGTGAAGGCCGCCGGGCGCATCGACCGCGCGCGTGCGACCTGGATGGTCGAACAGGCGCCGGCCGCGGTGCTGGCGGGCGAGCGCCTCGGAGATCCGCCCACGACCAGAGCGCCGCTGGGCGTTCGGTTGAAAGGTGTGCCGGATCCCCGGTGATCGCTTATAGTGGCCGCGTGATGAAGGCTCTGGCCCTCCTTTGCGTGTCCATCTGCCTGTTGCTGCCCGGCACGGCGCTCGCTCAGGACGACAACCAGCAGTCCCTCCCGGACCCCAACGCCACCTCGCAGCCCAAGGCCCGCGACTCTCGAAGTCCTCGAACATGCCCAACACGGGCATCTCCGTCTCCGTGCTGGTGGCAGCCGGGGTGGCCCTGCTCGCCGGAGGAGCGGCGGTACGGCCGCTACGACGCCGGCGGCGGTCCTACCGCGCCGACGTCTGTTGCTCGCAGTCCGGCTTCACCGGACTGACCGCTCGGCGCCTGTCCGAGTAGCGCCTGAACGGGGAGTCCATCCCCGGCGCGAGCTGCCAGCCGGCCTCTCGGCAACGCGGGCACACGCGCTCGTCGCCCTCCACCAGCCATCCCGCGCTCATCAGCTGCGAAGCCGCTCAGGCCATCCTCGGAGCGGGTACAGACCGCGCATCCGTCCCCGGCCCCTGGCGCGACCGGGCGAAGGGGACGGCCCGACTTCGACTCGGGGTCGGGCTCCGGCTCCGAGCCGGCCCGCCCGCTGTCAGCCGCTGCTCGAGCTCGCAGGCGACGCGCGCGCTCGTCCGCGAGCGCGGCCCTGACCTCGGCGAGCTCGGCCTCGAGTTCGTGCCGGGCCTCGGCGATGGTCCGATCCATTCGCGCACGCGACTCATCGACCCACTGCTCGGCCTGCGCACGCGTCTCGGCCACGAGCGCCTCGGCTCTCTCGGCCCGCTCCCGCGTGGCCCGTGCGCCTTCCGCTCCGCGGCCAGCTCCCGCCCGCGCGCGGCGCGCTCAGCGCAAGCTCCTCTTCGATAGCGGGCCCCATGCCTTCGGCCTCGTTCGCGTCTGGCGGCCCCTGCCTCGAGCGCCGTTCTGTCATGCAGGTTCTACTGTAGCCCCGATCCCCCTGAGGGCAAGCCGGTTCGAGCCCGTCGGTCACCCCGTCGGGGTGACCCTGTACGCGTCGAAGACCGACTCGATGTTGCGCAGGCGCTGGATGCACGTCTTCAGCGCCTGGGTGTCCCCCACCTCCACCACGAAGCGGTTCTTCACCATCGGGTGCACGACCGTGCAGCGCGCCTCGAGGATGTTGATGCCCGTCTCGGCGAACGTGCGCGAGAGATCCTCCAGCAGGCGGTGGCGGTCCCAGCCGTCGATCTCCAGCTCCACCCGGAACGAGCTGCTGGAGCCCTCGGCGTCCCACTCGACCTTGGTGAAGCGCTCGGGGTTCTTCATCAGCGCGACCGCGTTCGGGCAGTTCTCGTGGTGGATGGTGATGCCCTTGCCGAGCGAGATGTAGCCCACGATCGGGTCGCCCGGCACCGGCCGGCAGCACTTGGCCAGCCGCAGCATCACGTCGTCGATGCCCTCCACCACGATCCCGTAGCCCGACGACGAGCCGGTGGGCTTGGTGGTCTCCTTCTTGGCCTCCAGGTCGGCCACCGCCCCGGCCGGCTCCACGGCGGACTCGCCGGCGCGCAGGCGGTCCATCACCTTCTGGGTCACGACCTTCGCGGAGATCTTGGACCCGCCGAGCGCGATGTAGAAGTCGTCGGCCTTGCGGAAGCCCATCTCGCGGATCACGTCGGCCAGCAGCGGCGAGCCGGCGATCTTCTGCGGCGGAAGGCCCTCGCGGCGCAGGCTCTCCTGGAGGATCTCGCGGCCGGTGCGCTCGGAGTCCTCGCGGCTCTCGCGCTTGAACCAGGCGCGGATCTTCGACTGCGCGCGGGTGGTCTTCGCCAGCGCCAGCCAGTCGCGGCTGGGACCCGCGCTCCTTCTTGGAGGTGAGCACCTCGCAGATGTCGCCCGACTGCAGCTCGTAGTGCAGCGGCACGATCTTGCCGTTCACCTTCGCGCCCACGCAGCGGTGGCCGACGTCGGTGTGGATCGAGTAGGCGAAGTCGAGCGGGGTGGCGCCGTCGGAGAGCGACTTCACCTCGCCCTTCGGCGTGAACACGAACACCTCGTCCTCGAACAGGTCCGCCTTCAGCGTCTCGGCGAACTCCTGCGGGTCCTGCATCTCCTTCTGCCAGTCCACGAGGTGCTGCAGCCACTCCACGCGGTCGCCCGGCTTGGCGCCGTTGCCGTCCTTGTAGATCCAGTGCGCGGCGATGCCGTACTCGGCGGTGTCGTGCATCTCCTGGGTGCGGATCTGGATCTCCAGCGGCCTGCCCTCGGGCCCGATCACCGTGGTGTGCAGCGCCTGGTACATGTTGAACTTGGGCATCGCCACGAAGTCCTTGAAGCGGCCGGGCAGCGGCTTCCACAGCGAGTGGATCACGCCGATGGCGCCGTAGCAGTCCTTCACCGAGCCCACCAGCACGCGCATGGCCGTGAGGTCGTAGATCTCGTTGAACTCGCGGCCCTTCTTGGTCATCTTCGAGTAGATCGAGTAGAAGTGCTTCGCGCGCCCGTTGATCGCGGCCGTCGATGCCCACGGCCTCCAGCTCCTTGGCCAGGTACTCGCCGGCCCGCGAGACGTAGCCCTCGCGCTCCTCGCGCTGCTGGTTCACCAGCCCCTTGATCTCCTTGAACTTGCGCGGGTGCAGCGTGGCGAACGCGAGGTCCTCGAGCTCCCACTTGATCGCGTGGATGCCGAGGCGATGGGCCAGCGGGGCGAAGATCTCGAGCGTCTCGCGCGCCTTCTCCTGCTGCTTGTTCTTGGGCATCGCGTCGATCGTGCGCATGTTGTGCAGGCGATCGGCGAGCTTGATCAGGATGACCCGGATGTCCGAGGCCATCGCGACCATCATCTTGCGGTAGTTCTCGGCCTGGCGGTCGTCGCGGCTCTGGAAGGTGATCCCGGTGAGCTTGGTCACGCCGTCGACCAGCGTGGCCACCTCGTCGCCGAACTCCTCGCGCACCTCGTCGAGCGAGGCGCTGGTGTCCTCCACCGTGTCGTGCAGCAGCGCGGCGCACAGCGTGGCGGTGTCGAGGCGCATGCCCGCGCAGATCTTCGCCACGCCGACGGGGTGCACGATGAAGTCCTCGCCCGAGGCGCGGCGCTGGTCGGAGTGGCGGTCGCAGGCGAACACGAACGCCTCCTGGACCTGCTTGCGGTCGATCTTCTCGGCGGCGTCGGAGGCGTGCTCCTCCACGACGGCGAAGAGGTCGCCCAGCAGCACCCGCTGGTCGTCGGTGAGGCTCGCCGGGCCCGACCTTCGACGCGCCCGGTCGCGACGTCGACCTGGACGTGCTCGTACTTGGGCTCGGCGACGGCGGTTGCGCCGTTCGAGCGGCGGCTACGCGGCTTCGTGGCCGCGGCGGGCTTCTTCTCGGCCTTCTGCCGAGGCACCTTCGGCATGGGGCAAGTGTAGAGCGGCTTGCCCCAGGTAGCGCGCTGGACGTCGGCGAGCCTGGCCGCGTAGGCGCGGTACGCCGCGAGCGGTCGAGGTCGGTGCGGTCGCGCCGGGCCGTGGCCGTGAGCGAGCGCGCCCGTCGACTGCTCGCGAGCCCGAGCTCGCCCAGGACCCGCAGCAGCCGCCCGCACAGCGCGCCCGAGCGCGGGTAGGCGCCGCTCGCCCCGCAGACGCGCTCGAGCGCGTCGCCCGTCCAGCGTGCCCGGCCTCCGACGAGCGCGCGCCAGAGCTCGACCAGCGCCGGGCGCAGGTCGAGCTGCGAGCGCCAGTGGGCCAGGGCGAACTCGCGCTCGGGCTCGCCCCAGGCCAGGTGCACGCAGCCCCTCGCCCGGGCACCGCGCGCAGCACGTCCACGCCCGCCGCGCACCGGGCGGCGGGTCCAGCGCGAGCAGGTGCCCCTCGAGCCGGCCGGCGCCGACGGCCGCCCAGCCGCAGGCCGCGCACGCCGCCCGGGTCCAGGCCCGCCGAGCAGCGCCTCGAGCCCCGCGCGGCGGCGCTCCACGTCGGCCACCACGAGCAGCACCGGATCGCCGCTGGTGAGCAGGTCGCCCGCCACCCCGGCGAGCCCCTCGCCGCGGCGGTCGCTCACGATGCGCGGCTCGAGCGTCGGCGCGGGGCGCGCCGGGAACCACTCGGCGGGGTCGGCCGTCGCGCTCGGCCTCCACCGCCTCCCAGAAGTCCTCCGGCGCGACGTCGGTCAGCGCGCCCGCGCGGGTCTCGGCGAGCGAGCGCAGCACCACCCGCGCCTCCACCGCGCCGTTCCAGCGGTTGCGCTCGAGGCTCACCGCCACGTCCTGCGGGCGCTCGCCCGGCCTCGGCCAGCGCGCGCTGCGAGGTGCGGAACGCCACCCCGCGGGCGCGGGCGCCGCCGCTGCGCGATCGAGAAGCGGGCGTGGTCGCGCTCCTCCCCCATCGCCGTCACGTGCTCGATGCGCGCGCCGGGCACCATCAGCACCGGCGCGGGGTTGGCCTGGCCGAACGGGCCCGAGGCGCTCGCAGCTCCTCGGCCAGGTCGAGGTTCAGCGCGCCGCCGGGCACCACCGCGTCCACGGGCTGCACGCGCTGGAGGTCCTCGGGCGACAGCCGCTCGCCCGGCGTGCGCGGCCAGCGCGGCGCGGAAGGCCGGGATCGCCGCCGCGTCGATCTCCAGGCCGGCCGCCATCCGGTGGCCGCCGAAGCGGGTGAGGTGGGCGGCCGCCGCGCCCAGGCCGGCGTGAAGGTCGTACGGGGCGATGCTGCGGCCCGAGCCGCGGCCCGGAGCCCCCGTCCAGGCGCGATCACCACGCACGGGCGCCGGTGGCGCTCCACCAGGCGCGAGGCCACGATGCCCACCACGCCCGGGTGCCACCCCTCCCCCGCCACCACGATCGCCGCGGCGCTCATCTGGTCCGCGCACGCGGCCTCGGCGGCGTGCAGGATGCGCTGCTCGGTCTCGCGCCGGTCGCGGTTGAGCAGGTCCAGCTCGCGCGCCACCTCCTCGGCGCGCTCCTCGTCGTCGGTGAGCAGCAGCTCCAGCGCGGCGTCGGCGCGCTGCAGGCGCCCGGCGGCGTTGATCCGCGGGCCCAGGCGGAAGCCCGCCGCGTGGGCGTCCACGTCGCCCGGCTCCAGCGCCGGCGACGCGCATCAGCGCCCTCAGCCCGGGCCGCGTGGTGCGCGCCAGCGCCGTGAGCCCCTCGCGCGCGATGCGCCGGTTCTCGCCGTGCAGGGGCACCATGTCGCAGACGGTGGCCAGGCCCGGCCAGGTCGAGGTCGCGCTCCTCGCCGGTGAGCGCGGCCGACGAGCTTGAGCGACCACGCCGGCGGCGCAGAGCTCCGGCGGCGGGCCGGGCGAGACCGGTGGTGCACGATCGGGCAGCGGCAGCTCGTCACCGGGCCGGTGGTGGTCGGTGACGATCACGTCCATGCCGAGCTCGCTGCGCCTCCGCGACCTCGGCCGACCGCGGTGATCCCGCAGTCGACGGTGATCAGCAGGCGCGCTCCCTGGTCGTGCAGCTCGCGGATCGCATCGAGGGAGAGGCCGTAGCCCTCGTCGCGGCTCGGGAGGCGCCAGAGCGGGTCGGCGCCCAGGCTGCGCAGCGTGCGGACCATGATCGCCGTGGAGCAGACGCCGTCCACGTCGTAGTCGCCGAAGACGGCGATCCTGGTGCCCTGCTCCAGGTGCTCCTCGATCAGCGCCGCCGCCTCGGTCACTCCGTGGAGCTCGCTCGGGCTCGGTGCGAACGGCGGCATCGAGGAAGGCGCGGGCCGCGGCCGGGTCGCCGTAGCCGCGGCGGGTCGAGGATCGCCGCCGTGGCCGGGCTCAGGCCGAGCTCGTCGGCGAGCGCCGCGGCCTGCGCCACGTCGTACGGCTCGCAGGTCCATCGCGCCGACGGGAAGCACCGGGCCATCCTGGCCCGGCGGGGGGACGGAACGCCGGCCTAGAGCACCTCGGGCCGGTGCTCGCCCTCGGTGCGCGAGCCGTAGACCCACGACAGCGCCAGGGCGATCACCGCGCCGGGGATCGGCGATCAGCGCCTGCACCAGCTCGGTGTCGTTGCGGCCCGGGATCGGTCAGGCCCGAGACGAGGAAGCCGAAGAGCGCCGCGCCCGCGATCGCCACCAGGAAGGCGCCGACGATCCCGCCCCAGAAGCGGTCGGGCACGAACACCGCGAAGTGCCAGATCGCGATTCCCATCATCACCCAGACGACCATTGCCATCGCCTCAGCGCCTCCCGTGCTTCTTGCGGGGGCGTGGACGCGCGCTTCTTGGGCTTCGAGCGTCGACGATGTCGACGAGGTCGGCGACGCGGGATCGGGCTTGGGCTCGGGCTCGCTCTCCGGCGGCGTGGGCGGAGGTGCGGGCTGCGGAGTCGCGGCGGCGGGCGGAGGCGGCGCGGGCGCGGCCGGCGCCGGCTGCGCGGCGGCCGCGACCGGTGCGCGGCGCTTGCGGCGCGGTGCCGCGCCCTTGCTCCGCGGGCGACCGCCTCGCTCGTCGCCGATCACGCCCGAGGCGAACGGCGGCACGTGGCCGTCGTGCTCGTCCATCATGATCCTGCGCCGGCGCACGAAGACCGGCTCGCGCTCCTTCCACAGCGTGAGCACCGGCGCGCCGATGAAGATCGACGAGTAGGCGCCGGACGCCACGCCCACCAGCAGCGCGAACGCGAAGTCCTGCAGGGTCTCCCCGCCGAACAGCAGCAGCGCCCCGATCGGCATCAGGGTGGAGAAGCTCGTGGCCAGCGAGCGCGTGAGCACCTCGGACATCGAGCGGTTCACGATCTGGGAGTAGGTGGCGCGCGGCATCCGCGGCACGTTCTCGCGGATGCGGTCGAACACGATGATCGTGTCGTAGAGCGAGTAGCCCAGGATGGTGAGCAGCGCCGCGACCGTCGACGTCGTCACCTCCCGGCCGACCAGGGCGTACACGCCGCCCGTGATGAGGATGTCGTGGGCCGCGGCGATGAGCACCGGCACCGCGAACTTGAACTCGAACCGCAGGCCGATGTAGAGCGAGATCAGGAGGAACGACGCGACGATCGCGATCAGCGCCGTGCGCGCGATCTGCGCGCCGAAGGTGGGGCCGATCGAGTTCGAGGAGAAGTCCGCCCGGTCGACGCCGAACTCCTCGTCCAGCGCCTCGCGCACCTCCGCCACCTCGCCCGGGCTCCAGCGTCGGCGTGGCGATCTGGAACACGTTGCGGCCGAGGTCGGGCTCGTCGACCTTCTGGATCTTGGAGTCGTCGAGGCCCAGCGGCGCGAGCGCGTCGCGCACCTGGTCCACGTCGGCGCTGCGCTCGACCGGCGTCTTGATCCGGGTGCCCGACTCGAAGTCGATCCCGAACTGGATCCCCTTCCCGGCGATCGCCAGCGCGCCCACCAGCAGGATCACGCCCGACGCCGAGAAGAACCACTTCGACTTCCCGACGAAGTCGAACTTCCAGCCCTCGCTCTCGCGCGCGCCGATGGCCCAGCGCGACCCGATGATCCGGGTGCGCGCCATCGCGCCGAGGATCGCCGAGGTGGCCAGCACCGCGGTGAACAGCGACACGATCGTGCCGACCCCCAGCGTGAACGCGAAGCCCTTCACGCCCGCGGTCGCGAGGGTGAACAGGATGAACGCGACGCCGATCGTCACGACGTTGGCGTCCACGATCGTGCGCAGCGCCTTGGTGTAGCCGTTGGAGATGGCGGCCGGGATCGACCGCCCGGCTCTCGCCTCCTCCTTTATTCGCTCGAAGATGACGATGTTGGCGTCGGCCGCCACCGCCAGCGTGAGCACCATGCCCGCGATGCCGGGCAGGGTGAGCGTGATCGGGATCAGCTTGACGAGCGCGAACAGCAGGATCGCGTAGATCACGAGCGTGATCGCCGCCACGCCGCCGAGCACGCGGTAGAAGATCAGCAGGAAGATCATCGGTGCCCAGCAGGCCGACGGCGCCCGCGAGCAGGCCCTGGTCGAGCGCCTGCTGGCCCAGCGTCGCCGACACCTGGGTCTGGGAGATCAGCTTCAGGTCGATCGGCAGCGCGCCGATGCGCAGGCTCTCCGCCAGGTCCTGCGTCTCCTGGATCGAGCCGATGCCGTTGATCTGCGCGCCGGTGCGGCCGTCGATGCCCTCCGGGTTCTCGCGGAAGTCGATCGTCGCCAGCGAGACGATCTTGTTGTCGAGCGTGATCGCGAACCGCTGCAGGGCGGCGTCGCGGTCCGAGCCCGGCGGCAGGATGATCTCCGACCCGCGCTGGGCGATCCGCTTGGTGACCCGCGCGAACCCCTCGCGGCCCTTGCCGGTGAACTCCATCGTGACGATGGGCTCCTGGGTCTGCTGGTCGAAGTTCTGCTCGGGGTTCTTGATGTCGGTGCCCGACAGCTCCGAGTCGTCCTCCAGCACGAAGAACCGCTGCACCGACTCGGGCTGGTTGGGCGCGCGCTCGGCCTCGATCACCACGATGCCCTGCGGCACCTTGAGCACCTCGCTCTTGGCGGGCGGGCCGCTGCGGAAGGGAGGCTCCTCGTCGGTTGGCGTGCCCGCCCGGCCGACCGGCACGCGGGCCAGCTGCTCACGGCATTCGGTGCCCTTCGGGACGTCGTCCGCCCCGCGCGGCGGGCCGCGGATCGACTCGAAGTCCACCAGCAGCTCCGGGCAGCGTGGTGGCGGGCCCGGTCACCAGGCGCTGGTCGGGCCCGAACAGGTAGTAGCGGTCCTTGGCGGTGTCGTTGTTGCGGTCGGCCTGCTCCGGGGTGGTGCCCTCGGGCTGGCCCGCGAGGTCGGTCCGCTCGGCCTTCGGCTTGGACTTCGAGGCCAGCTCGACCGCCTGGTAGAGCGCCTTCGAGCCGGCGAACGGTGCGTCGGGGCCGCGGTCGCCCAGCAGGTTGGGCTCCCAGTCGTAGAACTGCAGCTTCGCGGTGGTGCCCACCTGCTCGATCGCGCGGTCGGCGTTCTGCACGTCGGGCAGCCCGATCGAGATCTGGTCGGCGCCCGCGCGCTGGATCTCGGGCTCGGACAACGCCGAGCGCGTCGGTGCGCTTTCGGATCGTCTCGATCGCGTCGTCGATCGCCGCCGGCGTGACCTCGGGCACCTGCGGCGTCGGGCGGCCCTCGTAGACCAGCTCCACGCCGCCGCGCAGGTCGAGGCCGAGCACCGTTCGCTTGGTGGTGATCACGTACGCCGCCGCCGCGAGCAGCGCGAGCATGAGCGCGATGATCGACAGGTTGCGGGTGCGTGAGGTCATGTGGGCGGGGCGCCCTTACCGGGGCGTGAGGACGAGCAGCAGGCCGCCGTCGTCGTCATAGGCGGGGAAGATGTCCGCCTTCGCCGGTTCGGGCCGGTCCCCTTCCGCGTGGACGGTAACGGGCTTGTCGAGCACGCGGACACCCCACTCCAGCGCCGTCCCGATGTGGTCGTCGCCGGTCTCGAACTCGAGGTTCAGCACCTCCTGCACCGGGCGGCCGATCACGTCGAGGTCGCCGAGCCCCGTGAGCTCCCGCGCGCCGCGCCCGGCGCCGATCAGCTTGGCGTTCTGGTCGCAGAGGAAGAAGGCCGCGTTCGGGGCCGGGTAGTAGTCGTCCAGCAACTCGAACAGAAAGCCGAACCCGCACTTCTTGCACCCGCGAGCGCGGCTCTGGAAGCCGGCGGTGCGCTCGGTCGACACACTGCGGTCACCGCAGCTCGGGCAGATGAAGTTCGGCACGGGTTGCAGATTAGCCAGCGGGGGCTGCGCCCAGTCGGTGGTCGGTGGAGGGTGGTCGGTGGAGCGGTCGCAAGCGGCCACGCCGCTACCGACTACCGACTACCGACTGCGAGCCCGCCGCCTGCGCTTGCGTCTACGCCGCCGCCTGGGCCGCCGGTGCTGCTTCGGCACCACCCGCTCCCCGACGATCACGGCCGGCGTGCGGTGCTTGAAACCCTCCGGCCGGCTGGGCAGGCCGAGGTCGCCGCCGCGCTTGGTGAGATGCGCCGCCGCGCGCTCGCACACCGCGGCGATCGTGAGCGAGGGATTCACGCCCAGCGAGGTCGGGATGACCGAGGAGTCGAGACAGAACAGACCCTCGTTCCCGAACGCCTCGCAGCGGTCGTTGACGACCCCCAGCTCGGCGGACTCGGCCATGCGCGCACCGCCGAGCGGGTGCGACGCGTACGCGCCCTGGGTCTCGGTGAGCTTGAGGAACTTGGCCAGCCCGCGGCGCTCGCCCACCTGCGCCATCGCGCGGTCGGCCCGCTCGCGCACGGCCAGTGACTGCTCGGAGAGCTGGTAGCTGAACGGCCCGACCACCACGGGGCCGGCGTTGGGCCGCACGCCGCCGCCCTGCGGCGGGACGAAGTCGAACCGCCCGTCCATCGTGTCCTCCACCATCGCCAGCAGCTCGATCCGGTTCGACCACTCCGAGACCGAGCGCTTCTTCTGCACGCCCCACCACGATGGCTCGCCCTCGGGCGAGCGCCCGTCGTCGTAGAGGAAGTTCGTCAGGCTCGACAGGAAGATCTCCTGGAGCGTGAAGCGGCTGCCGTCGAAGCGGTTCGAGCGCCGCCCGACCCAGAAGTCGTAGGTCATCGTGGTGATCGGCTTGCCCTTGTGGAACTGCCCGTAGCGGGGCAGGTCGAGCAGCCGCCTGATCTTGCGCGGGTTGTACTCGAGCGCCGCCACGTGATCGCCGTTCACGCCCAGGTGCCGGCCCACCTGCTCGGACAGCGAGGGCAGGTCGGAGCGCGAGCGCATCAGGATCGGCGGAGTGCCCATGGCGCCCGCCGCGAGGATCAGCACCTTGCACTCGATCTCCTCGCTGCCCTGGGGCTGTCGCGACGGGTCGGGCCCCTCGTTGTCCATCACCGACGCCGTGACCACGTAGCGGTAGTCGCTCGCGTTGGCCTGGGCGCGGCGCACCTGCTCGGCCTGACGGTTGGGCCGCACCCGCACGCCGGCTCGCTCGGCCGACGCCAGGTAGTTGGTGTTGACGGTGTTCTTGGCTCCGAAGATGCAGCCGGTGTGGCACCACTTGGCGTCCACGCAGCGCCCGAAGTCGATCGCCAGCGGCACGCGGTCACAGGTGTGGCCCGCGGCGTCGAGGGTTGCCGCCCAGAGCCCGCCGGACTTGGACACCTCTTTCCACGAGGGCTGGCGCACGCGCAGGGCACGCTCGGCCCGGCGGTACCAGTTGTCCAGGACCCCGCGGGTGATCGCACGGGGCCACATGCGGCGGTCGGGGCCGTCGTCGGGATGGTGGTCGCGGCGCTCGAAGGTCTCTCGTGGCGAGCGGATCGATGCGGCGAGGTAGAGGTTGGAGCCCCCGCCGACCGCGTTGGCGGTCACGACCTGCGCGCCGGTGCCGCCGGTGGACTGGATCAGGTTGTAGACGTCGGACAGGTGCTCCACGTCCATCGACTGGCGGAAGTCGGTGTGCTTGAGGCGCCGGCCGCGCTCGAGCACCAGGATCCTCCCCGGGTCGACCCCCGCCGCGCGGTACAGCTCCCCCAGCCGCCAGGCGGCGATCGCGCCGCCGAAGCCCGACCCCACGATGCACACGTCCACGCGCTCGGCCATCAGCTCGACACCGCCGCTAGCGGAGGTAGCCCTTCTTGGTGCGCCCGCGCGCGAGCTTGCGGCGGTAGGAGAAGCTGCGGTAGCCGTTCGGCGCCGTGCCCGGGTGGCCCATCACCCTCAGCCCGCTCGCGGTACGGCTGGTGGGGTTGCGCTGGGTGCCGGCCGCGCAGAAGGCCGTGAACGGGATCGCCGCCGCCGCCTCGTAGATCACGCGGTCGGCATTGCCGAAGTCGAGGCCGGACTTGACCACCTCCACCCGCCCGTCGTACGGGAGGTCGATGAAGAGGCCGCCGCGCTGGAGCGAGCGCGCCGACAGGTCGGCCAGGAACGCCGGCGCCAGCGTCGTGAACCCCAGCAGCGGATGCTGGAACAGCCGCAGGGCGTCGGCCTCCACGGCGCCCGGCTCCGGGTCGACGCCGGCGATCGCCCGCGGGTCGATCTCGTCGCCGAGATCGGTGCGGGCGGCCTTGCGGCCGGGCACGATCGTGTCGGCGAAGGCCTGCAGGATCGCGCCGTCCACCGGCACGGCCGCGGCCGCGGGCTCGGCGGCGAGAATGCGCTCGGCCACGGGCAGCGCACCGAGCACCATGGCCCCCACGCCCAGCGCCCCGGCCTGAGCGAGGAAGTCCCTCCGAGACACCTCCGGCATCGGCCGAAGGTACCGGAGCGCGAGCGCGAGCGCGCCACTATCCTCGGCGCGATGCGGGCGCTCTTTGCAGGCGTCTGCGCGATCGCAATCGCAGTCGGCGCGGCACCGGCGAACGCGCAGCAGCCATCTGGCGGATGGGACGGGACGAACCCGTTCCAGTGCACCCTCCAGAACGTGGGCTACGGCACCGACTTCCCCCAGCCCGACGCCGACCCGTTCTGCGTGGAGTTCGACAAGCGCCGCCAGAACGTGACCGAGCTCGGCGTGGTGGAGTTCCTCGCGCAGGAGCCCGCGCGCGTGGCGGCGGCCTCGCCCAAGTGCTTCTACTTCCAGACCGACCACTGGCGCGGCTCGCTCGTTCAGGACAACGCCGCCACCGAGACCTACGGCTACGACGGCAGCTACTTCTTCGACAAGGCCCGCGGCGCGGGGGGCGTGGCTGTGCGCAACTTCCGCGTGGCCGGCCAGCAGGGCGACCCCACCGCCGTCCCGGGCTTCCCGGCCGCCTATCGCCCCTACTTCGGGGAGGGCAAGGGCGGGTTCCAGTACGCCGGCGGCGGCATCGAGGTGGAGCCGCGCTGCGTGGAGCTGGCGAAGCGCAAGCGTGTCTACAGGCCACCGAACACCAAGCAGCGCTGCCGGCTCGCCGGTGGGCGGGTCGGGCGCGGGATCGGCGGAATCCGCCTCAAGCAGCGGCGCGCGAGCGTGCGCTCGGACTTGGGAGCGCCCACCTCGGAGACGCGGTTCGCCGTGCGCTACTGCCTGGATGGCGGCGGCACGCTGTGGGGCGGGTTCCTCGGCACCAGCCCCCGGCGGCGTGCCGTGATCGTGAAGACCGACAATCCCGCCTTCAGCTACCGCGGCATCGCCCCCGAGGAGAGCGCGCGCTCGGCGAGGCGCGCCATGCGCCGCGAGCGGGTGCGCCGGCGCCGCGACGGCAGCCGGCTGCTGATCTCCCGTGGCAAGACCCGCACGCTGCGTGGTGGGCGCCCGCCGGGGGCGAGTGACCTGGATCGCGGTGGCGCGGCCGCGTGCATCCCTCCGGACACTGGCGCGCGATCTCAGGCGGGTACGTTGATCTCTCAGAACGCGGGGTAGAACGCACATACGATGAAAGCGCTATGAGGACGCCCCTCCTCACAGCTGTCACGTGTGTCGCGTGCCTGCTGGCGTCGGCCGCACCAGCGAGCGCGCAGACGAGCTCGCCGGCCGTTTCGCTGCCGGGCATCGAGCGCCAGACCACCGCGGCTGGCTGCCCGCTGGGCTTCGTGCTGCTTCCAGGGACCATCTGCCCGCCGTCCCTGCTGATCCCACCGGACGAGGCGGAGCGGGCCGCCACCCCGCGGCCACCCGGCGCACCGGTGCGGACCAAGCCGGCCCCCTACTCGTCCCATTCGATGATCTATGCCTGCTGCACGCCGTTCGCGCAGATGGAGCGCGCGTTCGCCGCGGCGCGCACCAGCGGCGCCGGCTACGTGCGGCTGGACGTGAACCTGCGCGGCATCTTCACCGTGCGCAAGGGCAAGCCCAGGCGACCCGAGTGGGATGGCGTGGACCAGGTGGCCGCGCTGGGCCGGCGCTACAAGCTGCCGGTGGTGGCGGTGCTCACACACGTGCCCGACCACATCACCAAGTGCAACGCCGACCACACCACCAGTTGCCCCGCCGGTGACGTGGAGTCCTACGGGCGCTACGCCGGGCTGATCGCCGAGCGCCTGGAGGGCGTGGCAAACCACTTCGAGATCGTGAACGAGCCCGACGGCCGCTGGGCGTTCAATGGATCGCCGCAGGAGTACGCGCGCATGCTCGACGCCGCCAATCGCCACATCAAGCTCCGTGTACCCAGCGCGAAGGTCCTGCTCGGCGGCCTCATGTACCGGGACGCGCGCTGGATCACCGCGATGCTCGACACGCCGGGCGTGAACGCGGTCGGGCGGTTCGACATCGCGAACGTGCACCTCCGCGGCGGCGCGCGCACCCTGGCCGGAGCGGTGAAGCGGTGGCGGGCGTTCTTCAGCCGACGGGGATTCCGCGGCCAGCTATGGGTCACCGAGCACGGCTACCCGGCCAACACGTCCTTCCAGTACGACCGGTCCTATCGCGGCGGCGAGGCAGCGCAGGCCGCATTCCTGAGGCGGTCGCTTCCGGCGTTGCGCAGGGCCGGCGCCAGCCAGGTGTTCGTGACGCTGCGCGACAGCTGGCGCAGCGAGTTCGTCGGCGAGTACGCGCTCCGAGGGCGTGATCTCGCCTGGGCGAGCAGTCGCCGTTCGCCATCCGGCGCAAGCCCTCGTTCGCGATGGTCACCGCGCTCAACGGCCGCTGGCGCAAGGCCACGCGGTACAGCACGCTGCGGCGCAAGCACCTCAGGGCCGCGAAGCGGGCCCGCCGCGCCGGGCGGATCAGGAAGGCTCGCCGCCACAAGCGCGTGGCACGTCGCTACGCGCGCAGGCTGCGCGCGCTCGGCGCACCTACTAGAACAGGCTCTCGGGACCGGACGCGGGCGCCTCGAGGCCGATGTGCTCGAACGCGGCCGGGGTGGCCACGCGCCCGCGGGGCGTGCGCATGATCAGCCCCTGCTGGAGCAGGTAGGGCTCGTAGACGTCCTCGAGCGTGTCCTGCTCCTCCCCGATGGCCACCGCCAGCGTGGACAGGCCTACCGGCCCGCCGCCGAACTTCTCGCAGATGGTGCGCAGGATCTCGCGGTCGAGGCGGTCGAGGCCGCGCGAGTCCACCTCGAGCAGGTCCAGCGCCTCGGCGGCCACGCGAGCGTCGACGGTGCCCGCGCCGCGCACCTCGGCGAAGTCGCGGACGCGTCGCAGCAGCCGGTTGGCCACCCGCGGCGTGCCGCGTGAGCGGGCGGCGATCGCCTCCGCGCCCGCGGCGTCGATCTCCACCTCGAGGATCCCCGCGGAGCGCCGCACGATCGTCCCCAGCTCCTCCGGCCCGTAGAGCTCCAGCCGGAACGTCACGCCGAAGCGGTCGCGCAGCGGTGTGGTGAGCAGCCCCGCCCTCGTGGTGGCGCCGATCAGGGTGAAGTCGGGCAGGTCGAGGCTCACCACCCGCGCGCCCGCGCCCTGGCCGACGGTGATCGGCAGCCGGCGGTCCTCCATCGCCGGGTAGAACGTCTCCTCCAGCGCGCGCGGCAGGCGGTGGATCTCATCGACGAAGAACACCGACCGCGGCTCGAGCGAGGACAGGTAGCTGGCCACGTCGCCCTTGCGCTCCAGCGCCGGGCCCGCCGTGGACACGAACGGCGCGTCCAGCTCGTTGGCCACGATCTGGGCGAGCGAGGTCTTGCCCAGCCCGGGCGGGCCGGCGAGCAACACGTGGTCCAGCGCCTCCCCGCGCGCACGGGCGGCCTCGATGAACACGCCCAGCTGGTCCTTGACGGGGGGCTGGCCCACGAAGTCCTCCAGCCGCTTGGGCCGCAGCGAGCGGTCGAGATCGTCCTCCGCGACCATCGCCTCGGCGGCCTGGATCCGCTCGGCCCCGGGTGTGCGTATCCCGCTCACCGGGCCGCCCTCAGGGCACCCGCGATCAGCTCCTCCGCGGTCTCGCCCTCGGTGGCGTCGAGCAGCTCATCCGCCTCCTGCGGGGCGAAGCCCAGCCCCACCAGGCCCTCGCGGGCCACCGTGCGCGGATCGTCCGAGGCCCTGGTGACGATGATCTCGTCGCTCACCGCGCCCGCGACCTTCTCCTTCAGCTCCACGATGATCCGCTCGGCGGTGCGCTTGCCGATGCCGGGCACCGCCTGGAAGCGCGCGGCGTCGCCGGTGGCGATCGCCGCCAGCAGCTCGCGCGGCGACCCGCCGCTGAGCACTGCCAGCGCCACCTTCGGCCCCACGTTCTGGACCCCGATCAGCATCAGGAACAGGTCCCGCTCGGACTCGGTGGCGAAGCCGAACAGGTGCATGCCGTCGTCGCGCAGGATCAGGTGGGCGTGCAGCGAGGTCTCGCGGCCGGCCCCCGGCACTGCGCCGAGCGTCTCCGCGGAGACGGCCAGCCGGTAACCGATGCCCCCGGCGGTCTCGATCACCACCTCGCCCTGGCGGCGCAGCGCCACCTCCCCGCTCACCGAGGCGATCACGCCAGCGCCGCCTTCATCGGGGCGCCGTTGGCGTGGCAGATCGCCACCGCCAGGGCGTCCGCCGCGTGGTCGGGCTCCGGCGGCTCGGCGAGCGAGAGCAGCGCCCCCACCATCCGCTGCACCTGATCCTTCTCGGCGCGGCCCGAGCCGCACACCGCCTGCTTCACCTGCTGCGGGGTGTAGGAGAAGCAGGGCAGCCCGCTCATGCCGGCCGACAGCAGCACCACCCCCCGCGCCTGCCCGACCGCGAAGGCGGAGCGGGCGTTCTGGCCGAAGTAGAGCTCCTCGATGGCGACGGCGTCGGGCTGGTGCTCGGCGATCAGGTCGCACACCCTCGCGTGGATCCTCGCCAGCCGCCGCTCCAGCGGCTCGGCGGCCTGGGTGTCGACCACGCCGCCATCCAGCGCCGCGAGCGAGCTCCCGCGCGAGACCACCACGCCGTAGCCGGTGTGGGCGGTGCCGGGATCGATGCCGAGGACGACCACCATCGTGGTGATTCTGCGGCGCCTGACCGGATGCCTTCCGGCCAGGCCCCAGGCCCCAGGCCTCAGGCCCGATTTCAGACTGCTACGCGCTCGAGTACTTCGGCGTCGATGTCGAAGTTCGCGTGGACCGCCTGCACGTCGTCGTGCTCCTCGAGGGTGTCGATCAGCCGCATCAGCTTCGCCGCGTCCGCCTCTTCGATCTTCGTCCGGCTGGTGGGTCGCATCGCGAGCTCCGCCGACTCCAGCTCGACGTTCGCCGTCTCGAGCGCCTCGCGAACCGCCGCGAAGTCCTCCGGCGCCGTGACCACCTCGAACACGTCCCCGTCCAGCGACACGTCCTCGGCGCCCGCGTCGATCGCTGTCATCAGGTCGTCCTCCGAGTAGCGCGAGCCGTCGGCCACCAGCTCACCCTTCTTCTCGAACTGCCACGCCACCGAGCCCGGCTCGCCCAGGTTGCCTCCCGACGACGAGAACGCGTGCCGCACCTCGGAGCCGGTGCGGTTGCGGTTGTCGGTGAGCGCCTCCACGAGCAGGGCCACGCCGCCCGGGCCGTATCCCTCGTAGACCACGGCCTCGAACGCGTCGGCGTCCTGGTCGGCGCCCGTGCCCTTGGCGATCGCGCGCTCGATGTTGTCCTTGGGCATCGAGGCGTCCTTGGCCTTCTGCACCGCCAGGGCCAGCGACGGGTTGCCGTCCACGTCTCCCCCGCCCTCGCGGGCCGCGACGGTGATCGCCCTCGTCAGCTTGGTGAAGAGCGCGCCGCGCTTGGCGTCGGTCGCCTTCTTCTTGTGCTTGATCGAGGCCCACTTGGAGTGGCCGGCCATCAGACCACGAACCTCCCGTCCCTCTGAAGCTCCGTCCCGTCGACGGTGATCGAGCCGCCCTGGCGCAGGTCGCAGACCATGTCCCAGTGCACCGCGGAGTCGTTCACCCCGCCGGTCTCGGGATAGCTGGCGCCGATCGCCATGTGCACGGTGCCGCCGATCTTCTCGTCGAGGAGGATCTCCTTGGTGCCGGTCGCGATGCCGTAGTTGGTGCCGATGCCCAGCTCGCCCAGCCGGCGCGCGCCGTCGTCGGTGTCGAGCATCTCGATCAGGAACTCCTCGCCGCGCTCGGCCGTCGCGTCCACCACCTTGCCGCCCTCGAAGCGGAACTTCACGCCCGCCACCTCGCGGCCGCCGTAGGTGGCCGGGAACGAGAAGGCGATCTCGCCCTCGACCGAGTCCTCGACCGGCCCGGTGAAGAACTCGCCGTCGGGCATGTTGTGGTGGCCGCTGCACGGGATCCAGGTGCGGTCCGAGGTGTTCAGCTTGATGTCGGTCCCCGGCGCCCGGATGTGGACCTCCTCCTTCCCTTCGGCCCACTCCGCCAGGCGGTTGACCTCGTCGGACTGGCGCTGCCAGGCGGTGACCGGGTCGTCGTCGGTTGCCAGGCAGGCGGCGTAGTAGAAGTCCTCGTAGGCCGCCAGCGACAGGCCGCTCTCGCTCGCGTACGCGTGAGTCGGGAACAGGGTGAGCACCCAGCGGTACTCGCCGGCCGCGGAGCGCTTCATCGACGTGTCCATCAGACCCTTGCGCGCCTTCTGCGACCGCGCCTGCTTCTTGGGGTCGGCCTGGGACAGGGCGCGCGAGTTGGCATCGGCCATCAGGGCGATCCGCACATCGGCGTTCTCGGCGGCCCACTCCGCGGTGGGCGGCACCCAGTCGAGCTGCTCCTCGGAGGCCAGCTCGTAGAAGGCCGCGGGCGCCTCGTCGGGGGTCATCTGGATGATCGGCAGCCCGCCCGCGCGCAGCACCTCCTCGTAGGCCGCCAGCACGAGCGGCTCGGCGGCGGTGCTCCCCTGGATCACGCATACGTCGCCCTTGGTGACCTTCGTCGAGTAGCGGACGAGGATCTGAGCGAGCGCCTGCGCGCGTTGGTCCCTCACTGGGTGCCCCCTCCATTCCTGGCGGCCGCCTGCGCGAGCAGCCACTCGTGCAGGCGCGTCTCGCCTTCGATCTCCGGGTGAAATGCGACTGCGAGGATATTGCCCTCGCGCACGGCCACGGGATGGCCGTCCACCTCGGCCAGCACGTCAACCCCGTCGCCGTGCTCGATCACCCACGGCGCCCGGATGAAGGCCCCCCGCATGGGCCCCTCGAACCCGGGCAGGTCGAGCTCGGCCTCGAAGCTGCGCACCTGGCGCCCGAAGGCGTTGCGCTCGCACCGGAGGTCCATCACGCCCAGGTGGTCGCGGTCGAGCACGTATCAGCCCCGCGCAGGTGCCCAGCACCGGCGTGCCGGAGCTCGCCAGGTCACGTAGCGGGGCGGCCAGCCCGTCGCGCTCGATCCCCAGGGTGATCGTGGTCGACTCGCCGCCGGGGATCACCAGCGCGTCGACTCCCTCGAGGTCCCGGGCCACACGGACCTGCCTCGTGTCCGCGCCCAGATCGCGGAGGACCTGCTCGTGCGCCTCGAAGTCCCCCTGGACCGCGAGGACCCCTACGGTCACCAACCGCGCTCGGACAGCAGCCCGCCGGCCTCGTCGATGCGGTCCATGCCGATCCCGGTCATCGGCGCCCCGAGGTCGCGGGAGGCGGCGGCGATGCGCTCGGGGTCCTCGAAGTGGGTGGTGGCCTCGACCACGGCGGCCGCGGTCCGCTCGGGATCCGCGGACTTGAAGATGCCCGATCCGACGAACACCCCCTCGGCGCCCAGTCGCATCATCAGCGCGGCGTCCGCCGGGGTGGCCACACCGCCGGCGGAGAACATCACCACCGGCAGCCTGCCCGCCCTGGCCACGTCGCGCACGAGCTCCAGCGGCGCCGCCAGCTCCTTCGCGGCCGTGGGCAGCTCGGACTCGTCGAGCGAGCCGAGCCGGCGGATGTCACCGCCGATCGAGCGCATGTGCCTCACGGCCTCCACCACGTTGCCCGTGCCGGCCTCGCCCTTGCTGCGGATCATGGCCGCGCCCTCCGCGATGCGCCGCAGCGCCTCGCCCAGGTTGGTGGCCCCGCAGACGAACGGCACCTTGAACGACCACTTGTCGATGTGGTGGGCCTCGTCGGCCGGGGTGAGCACCTCGGACTCGTCGACGTAGTCCACCTCCAGCGCCTCGAGCACCTGGGCCTCCACGAAGTGCCCGATCCGCGCCTTGGCCATCACGGGGATGGTCACGGCCTGCTGGATCTCCTCGATCTTGGTCGGATCGGACATGCGGGCCACGCCACCGTCCGCGCGGATATCGGCGGGCACGCGCTCCAGGGCCATCACGGCCGCGGCGCCGGCGGACTCGGCCAGCTTGGCGTGCTCGGCGGTGACCACGTCCATGATCACGCCGCCCTTGAGCATCTCGGCCAGGCCGGCCTTCACGCGGAATGTGCCTTCTTCCCTCACGCGGCCATGGTACCCGCCGCGCACCGCGTGGACCATGGTCTACAAAGCGGGGTTGTACTAGGCGGGCGTGAGGCCTACTTCAGCCGGAACGCCTTGATGCGATCCGCGTACGCGGGCTCATCCAGCGCATATACGCCATAGGCAAGCGCCTGCACGACGCCCAGCAGCGCGGAGTGGGATCGCACGTAGGCCGGGCTGTTGGAGCTGTAGAAGAGCTTGTGGTCGCCGAGCTTGGCCACCTCGGAGAGGGTGGCGTCGGCCACGGCGATCGTGGCGGCGCGGCGGTTGCGGGCCAGCTTCATCGCGCGCACCACCAGCGGGTGCGGGCGCCCGGCCGAGAAGCCCACCAGCACCGCGTTCTCGTCGATCCGCCCGAGCCGGGCCAGGCCCTCCTGGCTCGGGCTGGCCACCACCTCGCAGCGCAGGTCGAGCAGCATCAGCAGGTGGCGCAGGTAGCTGGCGAAGAAGGCCATCTGGTCGGTGCCGCAGAGCACGATCCGCTCGGCGCGCGAGATCAGCTCGATCGAGGCCTCCACCTCGTCGCGGTCGATCTTCTTCGCGGTCTCCTCCACGTTCACGTGGTCGGCGGCGAGCGCGGCCTCGAACTCCGTCTGATCGATCGGGAACAGGGGCGGGTTCTGAAGGTCGACCGTGCCCTGCTCTCCGTCGCGGGCGCGGCGGTACTCGTCGCGGGCCGCGGCCTGCAGCTCCGGAAAGCCCTCGAATCCGAGCGCCTGCGCGAACCGGACGACGGTCGAGCTCGAGGTATTCGCGCGCCGGGCGAGCTCCTCCGCGGTATGGAAGGACGCCTCGTCGAGATGATCGACGATGTACTGCCCCACGTCCTTCTGCGAGCGGGAGAACTCGTCGAAGCGGGAGCGGATCTCGGCAGAGAGAGTTAGTGAGGCCGTGCCGGACTGCTTCACGGCCCTCTAGTTCGCCCGTGGAGGGGAAGTTCCTTCAGAGCCGCTCGAGGACCCCGGCGGGCGAACCGCTCATGCCCGCAGCTTCCACGGGGCCTCGCCCGCCCACAGGTCGTTCAGCTGGACCGCGTCCTTATAGGTGTCCATGCACTCCCAGAACCCGGTGTGACGCCACACGTGAGATCACGTGCCAGACCATCGGCCGGCCGCCGATCTCCACGAGCGGCTTGGGGATCGACTCGGCCTGCTGCTGAAGCCGGGTCCCCCGCCCGCCGCAGAGGATGAGCACGTCGCCTTCCGGAGCCACGGGGCGCGATGGTATCTGCGCGGCGTACCGATTCAGCGCTCGTTGCCCGGAGGCGGCCCCACCACGCGTAGGCCGTACTTCTCGTAGACCGCCGCCATCCGGCTCATATCCGGCGGGCCGACGGGCATGCTCTCCATCAGCTCGGCGAGATCGGCGAAGAAGTTCTCGAAACCGGCCGGGGCCGGGAAGCCCAGCAACCAGACCTGCGCGGCGGTGTCGTTCCAGTGGGTATGTACGACGCCCTTGGGAATGTGGACGAAGGTTCCCGCCGGTGCTTCGAACGTGCGCTCGCCCAGCCGAAAGGTGAGCGTTCCCTCGATCACGTAGAAGTTCTCGTCCTCCAGCGTGTTGACGTGCAGCGGTGTCCCACCGCTGTGGGGACCAAGGCGGGCCTCGATCACCGCCAGCGCTCCGCCGGTTTCCCCGCCGGCGGCCTTGACCACGTACGTGTCGCCGAAGAGCGAGGTGGTCTCGCCCTCACCGGGCGCCCGGACGATGCCTCCATCGGTTGTCTCGGTCACGACGACCCCAGCCCTGTCCGTCCGCACCGGGCCACTAGGACCTGACGAGAAGGTGCCCCCGCGCGCGGATCGCGGCGAGCGTCACAAGGTGCTCGGCGTTGGCCGGCGCCTGGAAGCGGAAAGTGGTCCCGCCGGGCCCACCGGCCTCGGCGTCGCGGCCTGCCGCGCGCAGCGTCGCGATCGTCGCCTCCACCAGTGGGCCCGAAGCAAGCTGTCGGATGGCCCCGCAGATGAGCTCCACCTCGGAGGCGCGGACCAGAAAACGCCGCCCCGCGGGAAGTTGCTCAGGGGTTCCATGCACAGCCATCGGCCTCGTCAATCGTGGCGACGAAGGGGCGCCGTGTCGATACCTCAGCTGCGCGATTCAGCCGAGCGCGTGCCCCTCGCCGAGGGACATGGCCACCAGCTGTGCGCGCGAGCGCGCGCCCAGCTTCGTCATCGCGTTGCGCACGTGCGTGCGCACCGTGTCATGGGAGATGTGCAGCCGCTGGGCGATCTCCGGTCCGCTGTCGCCGTCGGCGATCAGCCGCACGATCTCGCACTCGCGCGCCGAGAGTTGCTCGGGCTCCTTCGTCTCCATGTCACGGCGGAAGTGCTTGCCCCAGCGCGAGGTGCTGAGCACCACGCCGAGCACCAGCCGCCTGCCGGTGACGACCTCCACGTGGGCCGCGAACTGCACGGCCACCACGCCGCCGTCGGCCGTCAGCAGCCGCGCTTCGCCGGTGAAGCTGCCGCGCGCCAGGTCAGCCTGCCACTCCTCCTCGGAGTACACGGGACCGCCGACCACGACCTCCCAGATCGGCCTTCCGATCAGCTCGCGGCGGGAGTAGCCGGTCTGCGCCACGTAGGCGCCGTTCACGTCGACGTAGCGGCGGCCGTCGTCGAGCAGCACCATGGCATTGCGGGAGCCCTTGAAAGCGGTCGAGAACAACCCCGCCCAGCCTTCGCTCATGTCTTCCTACTCGATGTCGCGCTCGTTGTGTGCACGCCCGGCTTCCTGGATGACTTCGACCCTCTCACCTAAGTGGGCCGGGGAGGACTCGAACCTCCGACCTACGGATTATGAGTCCGCTGCTCTGACCAACTGAGCTACCGGCCCGCTCGAAGGAAGCTACCGCCCGGGCGGGATACTGCGCAGGCCATGTCCCGGGAGAACCTGGAGGTCGTCCGCGAGAGCTATCGGCTCTTCGAGGCGGGAGACGAGCGGTGGAAGGAGGTCCTTCACCCGGACATCGAATGGGACTTCTCCGGCTATCCGCTGGCGGACCTCCCGACGCGTGGGCGCGGCCGCGAGGGGGTCCTCGACGTGATCGCCACGTACATGAGCGGGTGGCGGGACTACTCGGCGGAGGTCATCGAGACCCTCGATGCCGGTGATGACGTGCTGGTCGTCCAGCACGAGGTGGTTCACGTGGGCGACAGCGAGGACGCGCTCGAGCGGGACACGTTCCATCTGTGGACCCTCCGCGACGGGTTGTGGGTCCGCTGGCGGAACTTCCCCGATCGAGCCGCAGCCATCGACGCGATGATGACCGGCGAGTAGACGCGAACGCTCGAGTGGGGCGAGATGGACTTGCCCTGGAGGGTGCTCACTGTCGCCCGGAAGGGCAAGTCCATCTCGCCCCCAACCGCGACGATGAAATCAACCAGCTAGCTGCCCTTCACGGCGGCGTCAACAGCCCGGTCGAGCTCCTTGGCGCTGTACGCGCCCTCCAGCCGCGCGGCCACCCGCCCGCGGCGGTCGACGGCGAACGCCCAGGGCTCGGTGGGGAGCCTCCATCTCAGCACCTGAGGCCGGAAGCCCTTGTCGATCTCGTTGTCCACGAAGATCTCCTGGTGGATGAACTCCGCCTCGCTGCCACGGCTGGCCTTCACCTGCTCGGCGATGTCCACCACGGGCCCGCACACGCGGCTCTGGCACAGGGCGGGCGTGGCGAACAGGAGGATCACCGGGCGCTTGCCCACCACGTCGGCGAAATTCACCTCGTGCATGCTCGATGGTGGCTGGCGCGTGTCGATGCTTTCGATGTCGCCGCCCGCCTGCGCCTTGGTGACGGTGTTCACCCGCGGGGCGCGGTCGCCGACGTCCGGCACCTGGGAGGTCTTCGACACGGTGACGGCCCCGCCCGCGTTGCCGGCCGCGACCAGCCGGCCGTCCAGCCGCACCACCCCCAGCACCTCGTACCTGCCGGGCGCGGGGAAGTTCACGTTCGCCACGTACAGCGACTTGGCGGCGTCGGGGTCCGATGAGACCGAACGGCTCTGGAACTGCGCCTTGACGGCCAGGGACTCGTAGCCCGCGACTATCGGCCCGCGCGCCTTGCCGCCGCCGACCGGGGCCACGTAGAGCGCGGCCGGGGCGTCGGCGATCTGGGCGCGGCTGCGATCGAACAGCCCGAACCCGAAGCGGTTGCTCCCGGGCTTGAACTGGGACACCGACGGCGCGAGCACGGGGCCCTCGCCTCCCCCCAGCTCCCTCTTGATCTGAGCGAGGGTCTTGCCCTCGGCCTTGGGGAAGTCCTCGGCCCGGGCGGGCGGCGGCGGAGACTCGGACGCGCCGTCGCCGGAGTCGCCTCCGCACCCCAGCGTCCCCATTAGCGCGAGCGCTGCGAGCAGCGTCGCCCCCGTCTTGCCCTTCGGTCCGATCACCCGGCCGGAGACTAGGGGATAGGGTCTCCGGCGCCTCGGCCCAGACCACGAAGGAGACTTCCTTGGCTTCACGTGCAGCACTCGTCACCGGCGGCTCGAGCGGGATCGGGCTCGCGATCGCCAAGGCCCTCGGCGAGGACGGATACGGCGTGACCGTGTCCGCCCGCCGCCCCGACAAGCTCGAGGCTGCCGCCCAGGAGCTTCGCGACGCCGGCATCGACGACGTGGAGTCCGTGCCGGCCAACATGGCCCAGGAGGAGGACATCAAGGCGCTGGTGAGCGGGCACGAGGAGCGCTTCGGCCGCCTCGACGTGCTGGTGAACAACGCCGGTGTCGGCATCGGCGGGCCGATCGCCGAGCACGAGACCAAGAAGCTCGACATGCAGCTCGACGTGAACCTGCGGGCCGTCTACCTGACCACCCGTGAGGCGATCCCCATGCTGAAGAAGGCGGGGGCCGAGCACCGCAAGGCCCTGGTGGCCAACACGGCGTCGATCGCGGGGAAGTACGGCCAGGGCTGGCTGGCCGCCTACTCGGCCACCAAGTTCGGGGTGGTGGGCCTGACCCAGGCCATCCACAAGGAGCACGGCAACGACGGCATCCAGGCGACCGCGCTGTGCCCCGGCTTCGTGGCCACGAACATGACCGACTGGGTGGACGGCGTGCCCAAGGAGGACATGATCCAGCCCGAGGACATCGCCGAGGCGATCCGCTACCTGCTGCGCACGACCCCCGCCTGCATCGTGCCGGAGCTGCAGTTCATCCGGCCCGGCGACGCGATGTAGCCCGGCGCCAGCTAGCCGCCGACTACGACCTCGCCCGAGGTCCGTCCCCGCCGCGAGCGCCCGGTGCGCAGCTCCTTCGCGGCGATCCTCACCCGGAAGGTCCCGGCCGACCGCGGCCGCCAGCCGAACGAGCGCGAGCCGCGCCGGAAGGTCGCCAGCTGCTTGAAGGCGAGCTTGCGGCCCTTGTAGATCCTCATCTCCACCACCGACAGCTTGGACAGGCTGAACCGCACCCGCACCAGACGCTTCTTCGTGGCCTGGGCGGGCCCGCCGAAGCGCAGCTCGGGGGGATCGACCTGGTAGCCGCGGTAGCGGATCGCGCGCAGGCAGTAGATGCCCGTCAGCCCGAGCCGCCGGCCAAGCCCCTGCAGCACCTCCCGCAGCAGCTCGTGGTACTCGTGCGTCGACTCCCGCCCCCTGAACGAATACCGCGACCAGTCCCCCACGTCGCTGTACGCCACCTCGCGCCGGGCCTCGGGCTCGGCCTGCTGGAACAGGCTGGTGGCCAGCGGGTCCTTGGCGAGCCTGCCGTAGTCGTACAGGCCGATCAGCGACTGGAAGAAGGCGTTGAAGATGTACAGCCGCGGGGCGAACGAGTACTGGAGGTAGTGCACGCCGCCCATCGGCCCGCGGGTCCGCACGCCCCTCGGGCGCCGCGTGGAGAACGCCCCCAGCGCGTTGTGGGCGGTCAGGTTGTAGTCGGGCCGCTTGAGCGAGCGCGCCGCGCGGCCCAGCGCCACGACGGCCACGGACTGCGCCATCCCGCTCATCCACGGCGGTGACCCGCCGCCGAAGTGGAAGTTGTACTCCCACGCGATGAACTTCCCGCGCCGCACGGCGAGCGCGGAGAGCTCGTCGAGCAGGTGTCGCAGGCGCCCCGGCCGGCAGGGCTGCCCCTTCTTCGGGCCCGGCGGCCTGGCGCCGCAGACCGGCTTGCCCGCGCGGCCGGGGCCGGAGCACGCCCCGTGCAGCAGGTTCGCCTTCTTGAAGTTCGACAGCGGGTGCAGCTGCAGGCCGCGGCCGGGGAAGTACTGGTACAGCAGCTCGCTGCCGCGGAAGGAGATCTGGTCGCCGGCCGCCGGGAACGGCTTGGACGCCCAGTAGGTGCGGTTGCGGCGCAGCTGAAGGAAAAGCGCGGGCATCCGGGTGGGCGTGAGCCGCCCGGACGCGGCGATCGCCTCCAGGGAGCGGACGACATAGCCCAGCTCGGTCCGCCTGGCTCCACGCAGGCGCCGCAGGGTCGAGCGGGCGCGACCGTAGATGCGGCGATACGAGCGCCGCTGCTTGGCGGTGATCGCCCTGGTGCGCAGCGCGCGGACCACGGCCCGCGGGCTCGCCGCGGTGCCGATCGCAGCGGCGCGGGCGCCGCCCGGCGGGGGCCCCAGGTCGGCCTCCGCGCGCGAGGGCACGAAGGGGTCGTCCACGCGCTCGGCGCCGTGGGCGCCCACGACGATCACCTCGGTCGCATGGGCCGGTGCCGCCCACACGGCGGCGGCCGCCAGGACGCCGGCCAGCGTCAGGGTGCGGCGGCTACGCGTGCGCAGGCTCGCGGCGCTCGTGGCGCTCGGCCTCGGGCTCGGCCGGTGGGTCGTACTTCGCCAGGCTCCGGGCCAGCTCCGTGAGGTCCACCTCGACGGCCTCGTGCTCCTCACGCAGAGCGCGATCGGCCTGGGCCCGGCGATGATCGACGATCGCCTCCTGCAGGAGCTCGCGGCCCTTCCAGTCGTCGATCGAGATGCTGGCCTCGAGCATGGTCGTGAGCGTGCGCAGCTCCCGCTCGCTGGCGCGCCGGGGCGTCTTGCCGGCACGGGTGTACTTGTCCCATGCGCGGGCGAAGCTGGCAAAGCTCGTGCGGCCCCCGTTGCGATGAGCCGCGAGCATCGGGCAGATGCCGCCGCTTCGATCGGTGTAGGCGCCCACGATGATCGGGCTGGTCCTCACCGCGTCGAGCATCGCGCGCTTGGTGTCGAGCGGCATGCAGTCGATCGCTAGGCGAAGCTGCTGGGCTGGTCTGCGCGGGCGTCTCAAACGGTCCTCGGGTCGGGTGCCATACGATCCCGGTTCCCCTGCCGGGCCGGGTGGAGGCTACGGAGGGCCGTCGGCCAGTTCAAGGTCCATCCTTCTGCTGAAAGGGGATTTGCATGCGGTTGGGGCTCCACATCGGCTACTGGGGGCTCGGGCTGACCGCCGAGCAGCAGCTCCAGATCGTGCGCGAGGCAGAGTCGGCGGGGTTCGACTCCGTCTGGGCCGCGGAGGCCTACGGCTCCGACACCGCCACCGTGCTCGCCTGGCTGGCCGCGAACACCGAGCGGATCAAGCTCGGCTCGGCGATCTTCCAGATGCCCGCCCGCACGCCCGCGATGACGGCCATGACGGCGGCCACCATCGACAACATCTCGGGCGGGCGGATGCTGCTCGGGATCGGCTCGTCCGGGCCCCAGGTGGCCGAGGGCTGGCACGGGCAGCCCTTCGCCAGGCAGCTGCAGCGCACGCGGGAGTACGTCGCGATCCTGCGCAAGGCGCTCGCGCGCGAACGGGTGGAGTTCGACGGCGAGATCTACACGCTTCCGCTCCCCGACGGACCGGGCAAGGCCCTGAAGCTCACGATCGGGCCGGTTCAGGAGCGGATCCCGATCTACATCGCGGCCATCGGGCCCAAGAACACCGCGCTCACCGGCGAGATCGCCGACGGCTGGATCCCCACCTTCTTCTCCCCCGAGAACGTCGGCGAGTTCCGCGAGCTCCTGGGAGACGTGAGCGACGACTTCGACATCGCGCCGATGGTGAACGTGGCCATCGACGACGACCTCGACAGCGCCCATGACGCCATGCGCCCGATCCTCGCCCTCTACGTGGGCGGCATGGGCTCGCGCGACAAGAACTTCTACAACGCGCTGGTGCGCCGGTACGGGTTCGAGGACGCCGCGCAGGAGGTCCAGGACCTCTACCTCGACGGCAAGAAGGAGGAGGCCGCCGCCGCTCTGCCGGCGGAGCTGATCGACCGGGTGTCGCTGTGCGGGCCCAAGGAGCGCGTGGCCGAGCGGCTGGCGGTATACCGCGACGCCGGCGTGGGCACGCTGATGTGCACGCCGATGGCGTTCGACGCCGAGGGCCGCACGCGGATGATCCGCGAGCTGGCGGAGATCGGGCGCCGCCTGAAGGTCACGCGGCGCGTGCGGAGCCCCACATCGCTTCCTGATCGCCGCATTCGGCGACCCGGGCCACGCCTTTCCCGCGATCGCGCTCGGCCGCGCGCTCGCGGCCCGCGGCCACACCGTCTCCGTGCAGACGTGGAAGCGGTGGCGCGAGGACGTGGAGCGCGAGGGGATGGGGTTCACCCCGGCGCCGGAGTACTCGGTGTGGCCCACCGGACGCGACCTCACCCCCTACGAGGCCGCCGTACGCGCCGTCGAGGAGACCGCGCCGGCGATCGAGGAGCTCGATCCCCACGCCATCGTGGCCGACATCCTCACGGTGGCGGGGGGCCTGGCCGCCCAGCGGCATGGGCGGCCGTGGGCGACGCTGATCCCGCACGTGCTGCCCACCGGCGAGGCCGGCCTCCCCCCCTACTCGGTCGGCGCCCGCCTGCCACGCACCAAGGTGGGCGCCGCGGGCTGGGGATTGCTCAGGCCACTGCTCGCGCGGGGAGAGGAGCGCGGCCGGCGGGAGCTGAACGGGGCGCGGCGCCGCGTGGGGCTGGCGGAGCTGGACTACGCCCACGGCGGCATCTCGCGCGAGCTGGCCCTGGTCGCCACCTTCCCTCAGCTCGAGTACCCGCGGTACGACCGCGACCCCTTCGTGCGCGTGACCGGGCCGCTGCTGTGGGAGCAGCCGTTCGGAGAGGTGGAGCTGCCGCCGGGAGACGACCCTCTGGTGCTGGTGGCGCCGAGCACGTCGCAGGACCCGTCCCACCGGATGCTCGCGGCCGCGCTCGAGGGCCTCGCCGGCGAGCCGGTGCGCGTGATCGGCACGACCAACCGGCGTGAGCCCCCGGTGCCGCTGACCGTGCCGCGGAACGCGCGCGTGGTGGACTGGCTCTCCTACGCGCGCACGATGCCCCGCTGCGCCGCGGTGGTTTGCCACGCCGGGCACGGAACGGTGGTGCGGGCGCTGGCGAGCGGGGTGCCGGTGATCGGCTGCCCCGCCGCCGGCGACATGGCCGAGAACGCGGCCCGCCTGGCGTGGTCGGGCTGCGGGATCTCGCTGCCGCGGCGCCTGGTCACGCCACGCGGGATCAGGCTGTCCGTGCGCAAGCTGCTGGCGGATGAGCGCTACGCCCGGCGCGCGAGCGAGCTACGGGGCTGGTCCGAGCGTCACGATGGCGGCGCGGTGGCGGCCGAGGCCGTCGAGTCCCTGGCGCAGTGAGGCTCCGGGGGTGGGACTCGAACCCACAACCTATCGGTTAACAGCCGATCGCTCTGCCGATTGAGCTACCCCGGAACGCCGGCCCACGATACCTAGCCGCCGCCCCGCCGGGCGGCCCCTAGTGGTCGCTGGCCATCCCCTCGAGAATCGCCGCGCGGCCCGACGCCTTCAGCATCTGCAGCGTCTTCACCTCGATCTGGCGCACGCGCTCGCGGGTCAGCCCCACGCGGCGGCCGATGTCCTCCAGCGTGAGCGGGCCCTCCGGGTCGAGGCCGTAGCGCAGCTCGATCACCCGGCGCTCGCGCGGCTGGAGGCCGTCGAGGATGTCCTGCACCCCCGCCTCGCGCATCAGGCGCGTGACCTGGGCGTCGGGGCGGTCGCGCACCTCGTCCTCGATGAAGTCGCCCAGCGACGCCGGGTCGTCTCCCGCCCCCACCGGCGCCTCGAGCGACACGGGCTCCTGGCCCATCTTCATCAGCTCCTCCACCTTGTGGGGCGGCATCTCCACCCGGACGCCGATCTCCTCCGGCGTGGGGTCGCGCTCGAGCTCCTGTGACAGCTCGCGCCGCGCCTTGGACACCTTGTTCATCCGCTCCACCATGTGCACGGGGATGCGGATCGTGCGCGACTGGTCGGCCAGGGCGCGCGTCATCGACTGGCGGATCCACCAGGTGGCGTAGGTGGAGAACTTGAAGCCGCGGCGCCAGTCGAACTTCTCGACCGCGCGGATCAGGCCCATGTTGCCCTCCTGGATCAGGTCGAGCAGTGTCAGCCCGCGGCCCTGATAGCGCTTGGCCACCGACACCACCAGGCGCAGGTTCGCCTCGATCAGCGCGTTCTTGGCCGTCATGTCGTTCTGCTCGACCCGCTTGGCCAGGCGCACCTCGTCGTCCTTGGTCAGCAGCGCCACGCGCCCGATGTTCTGCAGGTACAGGCGCACGGCGTCCTCGGTGCCGCCCTCGGGCACCGAAACCGGCACCCCGGCGGTCACCACGCCACCCTCGTCGAAGCGCTCGTAGGGGTCGCGATCCTCGCGCTCGTCGACCTCGTCCAGCTCGGCTGCGGCTAGATGGTCGGTCATGTGGCCTGTCCCATTGAAGTTCTCAATTCTGTTCTTACCTTCTGTAACGCTGCGGCGAGCTCAGACTGGCGCGGATCTTCCGCGCCTCGGGCCCGGTCCACCTCGCGCTGCAAGCGGCTTTGCTCCAGCTGGAGGAAGTCGAGACGCAACTCCTCACGGCCAAGAGGTTCATCGGCCAAACTCGTGATCTCATGAAGTAATGACGCGAGTTCGTCGTCCTCTCCCGGCGTAATCGACCCCAGCGGGTCTTCGAAGTTAGCGGCTATGTGATCGCGGGCGCGCCGCATCACGCCGGAACCGAGGTGTTCGGGCGTGAGCCAGTCCAGGGCGTCCCGGCCGGCGGCGCCCGCGGCCAGGCTGTTTGCGAGGAACCGGCGTTCGGTCTGACCCGCGGACGGCCCCTGGGGCCGTCGCTCCGGGACGCTCTCGGGCGGGGCCTCCACGGCTGAGCTCAGGTAGTCCACCGGCACGTCGAGCCGGTCGGCGGCCATGCGGACGAGGCTGTCGCGGACCTTGCTGCGCGGGGGAGCGGTGGCGATCAGCGCCCGCACGGCGACCAGCGCGCGATCGGCACCTTCTGCGCTGTCGAGATCGGCATCTTCGAGAACCCGCCCTACCTCGAACTCAAGCACAGACAGCGAATGGGTGAGTCGTGAGGCGATCGCGGAAGCGCCATCGGCCGCCACCAGGTCGGCCGGGTCGCTGCCCTCGGGCAGCCGCACCACGCGCAGCTGGACCTGGCGCTCCCGCGCGATCCTGGCCGCCCGCAGCATCGCCTCCTGTCCGGACCGGTCGGCGTCGAGCGCCATGAACACCTGGCCGTCGGAGCCCACGTTGCGCGCCAGCTCCGCCACCTGCTCCTGGGTGACGGCCGTGCCCATGATCCCCACGGCCTCCTGCACCCCGGCCCCGTGCAGGGCCAGAACGTCGGTGTACCCCTCGACCACCACCGCGTGGCCCGCCTTCGCGATGGCCGGCCGCGCCCGGTCGATCCCGAACAGCTGGCGGCCCTTCTTGTAGATCTCGTTCTCCGAGGTGTTGATGTACTTCGCGCCCTGCTCGTCGCGCATGGCGCGCGCGCCGAAGCCGAGCACCCTGCCGCGGCTGTCGGCCAGGGGGAACATGATCCGCTCCCGGAAGCGGTCGAGCACGTTGCCGTTGCGAGCCCGCGCGGCCAGGCCGCTGGCCAGCAGCTCGGCCTCCGTATAACCACCCCGCCGCGCGCCCGTGAGCACCCTGTCCCAGGCCTTGGGCGCGTATCCCACGCGAAAGTCCCTCAGCACCTCCTCGCCCAGGCCGCGCCCGGCGAGGTAGTCGCGAGCGCGCCTGGCCTCGGGCGCCTCCCACAGGAACGCGGCGTAGAAGCCGGCCGTGCGCTCGAGCAGCGCCAGCAGGCGCTCGCGCCGCTTGCGCCGCTCCTCCTCCTGCGGGTCCTCGCGCTCGCGCTTGAGCTCGACGCCGAAGCGCTCGGCCAGCGCCTCCACCGCCTCGGGAAAGCCCAGGTTCTCCGTCTCCATCACGAACCCGATCGAGTCCCCTCCCTTGCCGCACCCGAAGCAGTGGAACAGCTTCTCCTCGGCGTTCACCGAGAACGAGGGGGTGCGCTCCTCGTGGAACGGGCACAGGCCGGTCCAGCGGGTGCCGACCCGCCGCAGGTCGGTCTCCTTGGAGACCAGCGCGACCATGTCGACGGCGTCGCGCAGGCCCTCGATCGACTCCTGGGTGTAGCGCGCCATCCCTAGAACCCCTGCGGCACCGAGAGGTCCGAGAACGTGCGGATGGCGTAGCGGTCGGTCATCCCCGCGAGATAATCCGTCACCCGCTCCTGCTCGGAGGCGTCCGGGGTCAGCGGCGGGGGCGGATTGGCCGCATAGTGCTCGAACAGCGCCCGCAGCATGCGCTCGATCCGCATGCTCTCGCGCTGCGCCTCCGGGCCGAGGTAGACGTGCTCGAACATGAACGCGCGCAGGTTGAGCATGGCCCCGCCCACGTCCTCGCCCTGGACGATGTCCCCGGCGGCGTCCGAGCGCTCGAGCAGGTCCCGCACGAGCGTCTCGATCCGAGTGGAGCCGGTATCGCCGAGGGTGGCTATCTCCTCGGCCGGCAGGTCCTCGAACCGGATCACACCCGCGCGGATCGCGTCGTCGATGTCGTGGTTGATGTAGGCGATGCGGTCGACCACCCGGACGATCCTCCCCTCCAGGCTGGCGGGCGTCCCGTCGCCGGTGTGGTTGAGGATTCCGTCGCGCACCTGGTCGGTGAGATTGAGACCCTCCCCGTCGCGCTCGAGTCGCTCGACCATCCGCAGCGAATGGTGGTTGTGGCGGAAGCGCACCCCGTAACGCTCCTGCAGGCACTCGTCCAGCACGTGCTCCCCGATGTGCCCGAACGGCGGATGGCCGAGGTCGTGGCCCAGGCCGATCGCCTCGGTCAGGTCCTCGTTCAGCCGCAGCGCGCGGGCGACGTTGCGGGCGATCCCGCATGCCTCCAGGGTGTGGGTCAGGCGGGTGCGGTAGTGGTCGCCCTCGGGCGAGATGAAGACCTGCGTCTTGTGCTTGAGGCGCCGGAACGCCTTGGTGTGGACGATGCGGTCGCGGTCGTGCTGGAAGGGGGTGCGGTGCGCGGATTCCTCCTCCTCGCGCTGCCGCAGCGCCGGGTACGAGCGCGCCGCGAGAGGTGAGAGCGCGCTCTCCTCCTGGGCCGCGATGCGCTCGGCGAACCCGGTCAGGCCTCCCGCTGTGCTGTCGACCGCCACCCGCCCATTGTCACAGGCGCGCTACTCGGCGAGCGGGGCGAAGCCCTGCGCGCGCACGTATACGCCTCTAGTAGCCGGGGATGCCCCGCGTGAGCGGTGCGAACCCTGCCGCGCGGGCGTACAGCACGTACAGCCGGAAGCTGCGCGCGAACCTGTTGGCGCAGGCGCGATCGAACAGTCCCAGGGCCTCCTCGTCCGTCAGCGGCGGCGCCTGGATGCCGGTGTCGCGGCGGTTCACCTGCGCCCGGACGTCCTCGATCGTCGCCAGCTTTCGCTCGCGAGAGCCGCCCACCCAGTCCTTGCACTGCGCGAGGTGCGCGACCGAGCCCGCGAGCTCCTGACCAAGCGGCTTGGATGCGCTCTTGCTCTCGTCCTCGCCGCCACCGCACGCGCCGAACGTCAGCGAAAGCAGCAGGACGGCGGCGACTGCGCCGCTAACGGCGGAGATTCGAAGCCGCTGCCGCGATTCCATCGATCCGCTGTCGCATCGCGCGGCCGCGCGGGCTCTGCAGGAACGCCCTGGCCTGGCGCGCCATCCGCCGTCGCTCCGCGCTCGCCTGCGCGCCGCCGGGCTCAGGGGGCATCCGGAACCAGTAACAGAGTGGATGATCGCCCGGGGTGTCTCCGCGCGAGTACATCGAGCAGTCGGCCAGGACCGCCTCCTTGACCGGATCGCCCTGGCCCACGCTCGTGTTGCAGTTGCTGGGGAGCAACTCGGGCGGAACCCCTTGGCCCGAGCCGGTGATCGAGTTCTTCGAGCCGTCCGCGCCTGTGTTCTCGTACCAGCAGTTGCCGTTGTTGCCGGCGAACTCGTCCCACCAGAAATCGACGCCGTTGGGCAGCGACGCCCGTCCCGCACGACCGCGCTTGTTGCCGAACATGAGAACGGCCGGATGGGTACGGAAACCGGGCGGTGGGCGGCCCATGACGTTGTCGTAGAAGCGGTTGCGACACGAGGTGGTTGAGATGCCGGTGACCGTGCAGTGGACCGCCGGATCGACGTTGCCCTCGGGCTCCCCGGCGAGCGCATCGGGAACGGACATCAGCATCGCCCCGTGGCGCCAGTTGTCGAAGATGTAGTTGTTGCGTATTACGCCGCCGTTCATGCCAGGCCAGACGATGCCCGTCCCGATCGGCATCGGCACCAGCGGCTCGACGGGCGGCGGCTCGACGCCGTAGAGGTCGAGGTTGTTCGAGTAGATGTAGTTGTTGTCGATCAGCATCCCGTCCGCCGGGTAGCCGGGGTGGCCCGGGGCGGACAGCGTGTCGCTGGCGATCCCGTTCGTGTTGCCGTAGATGTGGTTCTCCGTGACGCGCACGGAGTTGCCCATCGAGCCCGAGTAGGCCAGCGTCGAGCCGTGCAGGTCGCAATGGCGGACGACGGTGTTGTAGCGCTGCTGGGGATAGAAGCTGCGATCGCGGAACTCGCCCGTCTGCGGAGCGGCACCCGGGTACACAACCGCGTCGCCGGCACCGAAGCCGTCGCAGTTCTGGACCACGTTGTGGTCGGTCGTGAAGCTCAGGTGGCCGTAGTCGAGGGCCCAGAAGAACTTCACCCGGTCGAGCAGGATGCCGTCGGTCTCCTCGGTGTAGAAGCCGTGCTCCTGGGCGCCGCGCAGCAGGAAGTTGCGGCCGACGAACCCGTCGGAGCGGTCCGTGCGCATGACCACGTGCTTGACGTACTTCCCGGGCTTGGCCTGGGGGTCGAGCGGGTTCTTGTAGTCCGAGCCGCCGTCGATGAGCACGTCTTCGGGAATGAGCCCCGAGCCCTCGATCTGGAGGTTGCAGCGAATGCACTTTCCGTTTTCCTGCTGCGGTATTCCGTGGCGGTTCGGACGCGGCGGGGTGAGCGGGTTGCCCTTGACCGCGCGGCCCTGCACGTAGATGAGGTTCTGGTCGTTGGGGCACTTCGTCTGGTACTCGTAGCTCGGCGTGGGCGTGCCCGTCTGGTCGTTCTGGAGCAGGCTCGGGTTGCACCGGCGGTCGTTCAGTGCCGCTCTCCGCGAGGTCGGCTCGGTGTACCGGCCGGGCAGGATCACGATGCGGTCGTTGTTGTGCGAGGCGTTGACCGCGGGCTGGATCGCCTTGAACTTGCAGCGTGCGAGCAGGCGTTCGTTGAAGCGCAGCAGGCGCTTGCCCTGCCTGCGGGACAGCTTGCGCGAGCCCTCGGAGGGCCGGTACTTGTACCCGCCCCTATAGGCCTTGCGAATCGAGGCTCGCACGTTGCGGATCGACGCGTTACGCCTCACGGCGCGCCGGTAGCGGCGCTTGGCGCGACGGATCTTGCGCTTGAGGGCCCGCCGCTCGGCGATCGTCGCGCCCCGCCGCCGTGCGGCGCGAAGCCGCTTGCGGGCGCGCTTGACCCGCTTGGTGCTGGGGACCTTGCCGGTGCAGACCACACGCGTGGTGCCCGGCGGAGCCTTGCGCAGCGCCGAGTAGAAGCTGCGCGCGTTCGGGACCTCGCCGCCCGCGGCCGGCTTCACCGACGTGTCGGGACGGGGGTCGGGCCAGTAGGAGGGGCGCTCCAGGTGGGCGCCGGCGGACGGCGCCCACGTGAGCGCGGTCATCACGGCGAGGGAGACAAGCAGGAGCAGCCGCATCGGCGGCAGTCTAAGCGCGATCCGGCGATTCGTGCGCCGCTTGCGCGGCGGCCACACGGGCGATCGGCACGCGGTATGGCGAGCAGCTCACGTAGTCGAGGCCGGCGATCTGGAAGAAGGCGATCGACTCCGGGTCACCGCCGTGCTCACCGCATATGCCCGAGCTTCAGGTCCGGCTTGGCCTCACGGCCGACCCAGGCGGCCAGGCGCACCAGCCAGCCGACGCCCGGCCGGTCGATCGTCTCGAACGGGCTGCGCTCCACGATCTTCAGGTCGAGGTAGCGGGCGAGCATGCCGCCCACGTCGTCGCGCGAGAACCCCAGCGCCGTCTGGGTCAGGTCGTTGGTGCCGAAGGAGAAGAAGTCCGCCTGCTCGGCGATCAGGTCGGCCACGAAGCACGCCCGGGGCAGCTCGATCATGGTGCCGATCTTCAGGTCGAGATCGGTCCCGCCCTCCTCCACGGTCACCCGCTCCAGCAGCTCGCGCATCAGCTGGAGCTCCTGCTCGTAGGCCACCAGCGGCACCATCACCTCCAGCAGCGGGGCCTTGCCGGCGGCCTCGCGGACGGCGAGCGCGGCGCGCACGATCGCGCGCATCTGCATCTCGTAGACCTCCGGATGGAGAACGCCCAGCCGCACCCCGCGCGTGCCGAGCATCGGATTGGTCTCCGCCAGGACATGCACGCGCTCGAGCGTGTGCTCGAGCTCCTCGAGGTCGTCGCGCTTCTCGTTGCGGGCACGCTCGACCTCCTGGGCCAGCTCCTCCGCGTTGGGGATGAACTCGTGAAGGGGCGGGTCCAGCAGCCTGATCGTGACCGGCAGCCCCTCCATCGCCTCGAAGAGGCCCGAGAAATGGTCCTGCTGGAGCGCGAGCAGCACGTCGAGCGCCTTCCCACGCTCCTCATCGGTCTCGGCCATGATCATCTCCTGCATCCGCTGCTGGTTCTCGGTGCCGAGGAAGATGTGCTCGCTGCGGCACAGGCCGATCCCGGCGGCGCCGAACTCGCGCGCGCGGCGGGCGTCGTCGGCCGTGTCCGCGTTGGCCCGCACCCCCAGGGAGCGCACCTCGTCGGCCCAGCCCAGCACCGTCTCGAAGGCCTCGCTCATCTCGGGCTCCTCGAGCGGGACGTCGTCGGCGGTCACCGCCCCGGTGCTGCCGTCTATGACGATGGTGTCCCCCTCGCGCAGCTCGGTCTCCCCCACCCGCATCCGCCCGGCGTTGAGGTCCACCTTCAGGTCGCCGGCGCCGGCCACGCAGGGCTTGCCCATCCCGCGCGCCACCAGCGCGGCGTGGCTGGCCTTGCCACCCATGCTGGTGAGGATCCCCCGGGCGGCGTGGAAGCCCGCCACGTCCTCGGCCTCGGTGAACGGGCGCACGAGGATCACGTCGCGCCCCTCGTCGGCCGCGGCGACCGCGTCGGGCGCGCTGAACACGATCTCGCCCTTGGCGGCGCCCGGCGATGCCGCCACCCCCGTCACCAGCACCGAGTAGTCGGCGTCGCGCGCGAACGTCGGGTGCAGCAGCGTCTCGAGCGCCGCGGCATCGATGGTCATCAGCGCCTCCTCGCGCGACAGCAGGCCCTCCTCGACCGCGTCGACGGCGAAGCGCACCGCCGCCTGGGCCGGCCGCTTGGCGGCACGTGTCTGGAGCATGAAGAGGTGCCCGTCCTCGACGGTGAACTCGGTGTCCTGCATGTCCCCGTAGTGGCGCTCGAGCGTGCTCAGGATCTCCATCAGCTCCCCGTGCGCCTCGGGCATCACCCGCTTCATCTCGGCGATGTCGAGCGGCGTGCGCACGCCGGACACCACGTCCTCCCCCTGGGCGTTCACGAGGAAGTCGCCGCTCGGGTCCGGCTCCCCGGTCACCTCGTCGCGGCTGAACGCCACGCCGGAGCACGACGAGTCGCCCTTGTTCCCGAACACCATCTGCTGCACGTTCACCGCGGTGCCCCAGTCGTCGGGGATGCGATTGATGCGCCGGTAGGCGACCGCGCGCTCCCCGGTCCATGAGTCGAAGACCGCACGGATCGACTCGTGCAGCTGGCGGACGGGATCCTGGGGGAAGTCCCCCTCGTACAGGGCCTTGAAGTCCTCGACGAGGCCCCGCAGGGCATCGGCGTCGAGCTCGGTGTCGAGCTCCACGCCCGCACCGCGCTTGCGCTCCTCGATCGCGTCCTCGAAGCGCCCGCCCGGGATGCCGCGGACGACGTTGCCGAACATCTGCACGAACCGCCGGTAGGAGTCCCACGCGAAGCGCTCGTTCCCGGTGGTTTGCGCCAGCCCCTCGACCGACTCGTCGTTCAGCCCCAGGTTGAGCACGGTGTCGAGCATCCCGGGCATCGACTCGCGCGCTCCCGAGCGAACGGACACCAGAAGCGGGTCGCGGGGGTCCCCCAGCCGCTTGCCGGCCTGCTCCTCCAGCCGGCCGACGGCCTCGTCGACCTGCTCGGCGAGACCCTCCGGCTCGGTGCGGTCGGCGTCCATGTAGGCCACGCAGGCCTCGGTGGTGATGGTGAATCCCGCGGGCACCCGCTCGGGACCCAGGATGCGGGTCATCTCGGCCACGTTGGCGCCCTTGCCGCCCAGCAGATCGCGCATCTCGCGCGATCCCTCGGAGAAGTCGTAGACCAGCTGTGTCCCTGCGGCGACGGCCACGGGCGCGAGTGTATGAGTTGGCGGTTCGCGGGTGGCGGGCCTACCATGCTCAGCATCGAAGAGCAGCCCTACACCGCGTCCGCGCTCCGCGCCCAGGAGGTCGAGGGCATCTCAACCGCCGCGCTCCTCGGCCAGGTCATGTTCCTGGTGGCCATCGCGATCGGCTTCTGTGTGGCCGGCACGGCGATCGGCGCCGACCTGTCGAACGGTACGGCGTTCGCGTGCAGCATCGGCGGCTTCGGGATGCTGATGGTGGCGTCCTTCGCTGGAGAGCGCTTCCGGGTCGGCTCGTTCGCGATCGGCTGGCTGCTCGCTACCGCCCTGCTCATCGGCCTCGGCCTAGGGCCGACAATCGCTTACTTCTCCGAAGCCGATCCGTCGGCCGTGACCACGGCGGCTGGATGCACGGCGCTCACAGTCGCCGCCTGCGGCTCGCTGGGCTTCGCGCTGTCGAAGGACCTCGCGCCGTGGATGCGCCCCCTGTCGCTCGTGGTGTTTGGGCTGGTGCTCGTATCGCTCGGAATCGTGATCTTCGGCTCCAGCGTGAGTCCTGTGATCTCCGCCGGCATCGCGCTGATCAGCGCCGCGCTGATCGTGGTCGACTTCAACTACCTGCGAAAGCACGGCACCGAGCGCGACACGATCTGGCTGGCCACCGGGATCTTCGTCTCGATCGTGAACATCTTCATCTCGCTGCTGAACATCTTCGGTGGCCGCTGAGGTCGTTCTCGCCCGTCACGGCGAGACCGAGTGGAGCCGGACGCTCCGTCATACGGGCCGCACCGACGTCCCCCTCACCGAGGATGGCCGCGCCGAGGCGCGAACGCTGGGCGAGCGATTGGCCGACCACGAGTTCGAGCGGGTGCTGGTGTCCCCGCTGGGACGCGCGGCCGAGACCTGCGAGCTGGCGGGGTTCGGCTCTGCGGCCGAGCGCCGCGACGAGCTGATGGAGCTCGACTACGGATCCGTCGAGGGACTGACGACGGCCGAGATCCGCGAGACCACGCCGGGATGGACGATATGGACGCACGGGGCGCCGGGCGGCGAGAGCGTTGCCGACGCGGGGCGCCGGGTCGATCCGCTGGTGGAGGAGCTCGCCGTGGCCGTGGGCGACGTCGCGGTCTTCGCGCACGGCCACATCCTCCGCGTGCTGGCGGCGCGCTGGCTCGAGCAGCCGGCCGAGTTCGGAGCGCGGCTGGCCCTGGCCACCGGGCGGCTGTCGGTGCTCGGCTGGGAGCGCGAGACGCGCTGCGTTCGCGGCTGGAACGCCTAGCGCAGGAAGATCGCCGAGGTGAGCGCCAGGCGCGCGATCCGGTTGCGGCAGTAGGTCGTCTCGGCGCCGAGCGGGTCGTCGCAGACCTGCCTTCGTACCTCCGACAGGTCCTCCCCCACCACCTCCGCGCGAACCCAGCGGGCGCCGGACGGCAGCTCGAAGCTGTGCGTGAAGGCCGGGCTGGTGATCGTGACGGGCTCGAACGGCAGGATGCCGCCGCCGGTCACGATCCGCAGCTTCGCCCCAGGGGCCCCGTCGACCCGCACCCGTAGACGGGCGCCCCGCTTCGCCCGGACCGCGCCGCCCACGACCGTCTCGTAGTTGCCGTCGCGGTCGCTGTCGGCCTCCAGGAAGGCGCGCGGGCCGCCGTAGGCCGGGGGCTGGTGGGAGACGAACGTCCGCCCCTCGCGCAGGCCCTCGAGCACGCCGGCGACGGTGCGTTCGCGCACGGCCACCCAGGTCGTCGGCTGCCCCGCGCCCTGAATCGCGGTGGTGGCCAGATAGTGGTTGTCGCTGCCGCCCGTCGCCGCCACCCTCTCGCCCCGGTCGAGCCAGCCCTCCCAGTAGCGGATCGCGCCGTCGTTGTCCGAGGCCGAGGGCAGCGGCGGCTGGTAGAGCGGCGAGATGTTCCACGCCTCCACCGTGTCGGGCACCACGTCGTACGCGTAGGTCCAGTCGAGCTGGTCGGCCGTGGCGCCCTCGGCCGGGTGGTTCACCTGGAAGACCCCGCCGTCGCCGCGCAGCTCGTCCGCCAGGCGCTGAACCGCCGCGGCGGACTTGTCCCCGGCGTCGTACACCCGGGTGGCGCCGAGCATCTGCGCGTGCCCCTGGAGCGAGTTCTCATACGCGGGGATCCCGAGCGGCCCCTGGCCGAACCCGGGGTCGGACTGCGAGCGCACGTCGTTGTGGTCGCTGATCGCCATGAAGTCCAGCCCGCGGGAGCTCGCGATCGCGAACTGGCTCGCCACCGAGTGCCCCAGCGTGTACGCCTCCTCCGGCCCCGTGTTGTCGTCGGCGGGGCCGCCGTAGGAGTCGTGCGAGTAGGTGGTGTGCACGTGCAGGTCGCCGGCCACCCACTGCAGCCCCGGCTTGGCCACCGCCGCGGGCGCCATCGCGAGCGCCAGCACCGCGGCGCATGCCAGCGCGCGCCTCACCTCGGCACCACCAGGAGGACGGTGGCGCCGCGGCGCTCGGGCACCTCGACCTCGATTCCCTCCGAGAGCTGCTCGGAGGTGACCGTGCCCGCCGGCTTGCCGTCGGGCGCGCGCAGCAGCCGGAAGCGCCGGCCGGGGGGCACGTTGCGGAGCGAGATCCGCCTCGCCGGCTCGCCCGAGTCCTGGCGGAAGGCCAGCAGGGCGCCCTCGCCCCGGTCGGGATCCCACGACTGCAGCGCGGTCCAGCCCTTCTCCAGCGGATCGGAGAGCAGCGGGTAGACCACGCCGTCGAGCAGGCCGCGGTAACGGCGGTGGAACTCGGTCCAGGGGGCGGCCTGCTCCACCACCTCGGCCGGCAGCTCGCGGAGGTCGTTGAAGAAGGTGATGTGCGACAGCAGCGACGCCGCCATCAGCGTCGCGACCGGGTGGTCCTGGTAGGCGCGCCCGCCGAGCGCGTGCTGACCGAGCGAGAAGGCCGGCACGTGCGGGCTCAGGTTCCACAGGTTGTGCAGCAGCCGGTCGGGCGGCGGCGAGCCGTTCTGGAACCACGACGGCCCGCGCGTGACCGACTCGAACGGGAACAGCCGGTAGTCGTTGGTCTCGTCGATCTGGAACGTGACCTCGGGGTGGTCGCGCCGCAGCCGGTCGAGCATCCCCATGAAGGCCTCGCGGTGGTCGTAGAGGTCGCCCTGGCCGGCGCAGTCCAGCCACACGAGGAAGTCGAACTTGAAGTAGCTCACGCCCCAGCTCTCGATCGCCTCGCGGATGCGCGACTCCACGTGCGGGATGGCGTCGCGCCCCCACTGGCCCGTCCCGGCCTCGCTCGAGCCCTCGTCCGGCTGCAGCCGGTCCTGGGTGGCGGTGCCGTGACCGATCGGAGCGCAGGCCCACTCGGGGTGCTCCTCGTAGGCCTTCGACCTCGGGTTGAAGCTGAGCGGGCTCATCCACAGGCCGAGCTTCATCGGCGCGATCGCCTCCCGCACCGCCTCGAAGCGGTCGTCGGGGAAGCGGGGCGCGAACTTCGACCCGGCCGTGCCGTCCCAGCGCGGCTCGGGGTGCTGGGGGGAGTCGGGTTGCCAGTCGCCCGATATCGCCTGCCAGCCGTCGTCGAGGATGAACGTGTCCACGCCCAGCCGGCGCGCGATCGGGGCCACCTCCCGCACGGTCGCGATGTCCATGTCGTCCTTGGCGCCGGTCGAGATCCGGTCCGAGTCGGTGCCGTTGGAGTTGAACGTCACGTCGTTGGCGTAGGGCACCAGCCTGTGACGGGTCAGGTAGCGGTGGAACTGCCACGCCTCGTCGCCGTCGCCGTTACCCAGCCCGGTGAACGCCGGCTCCAGTCGCAGCGGGGAGCCGGGCCCGACGGTGCGTGTCCGCCCGGCCTGCCCGGCGCGGGTTCTCGACGTGCGCCTCCTCCTCGAGCGGCCCGAGCCCGATCACGTCGCGGCTGAAGTCGGTCTCCAGCGCGGGCATGAGCGCCGTCGTAGGCGGCTCGGGAGGAGGGCTGGTCGTTGCGCTCCATCACGAGAAAGGCGGAGCGCTCGCCGTCGGCCAGCGAGACCCACTGCGCGGGGCCCTCGATCGGCTCGCCCATCTCGGCCGAGCGCGAATCGCGCCAGGTGCCCGCGTGCGGGTCGCCCACCTGGAGCTGCGGCCCGGTCCAGTCGGGCTCGCGCCAGTCCGCACCGGCGCGGAGCGCGTGGATCGTGGGGCGGGCGCCGGAGCCCGCCGCCTCGTCGAGCGTCGCCCCCGCCACCAGCAGCGGCGCGGCACTTCGGACCACGGTCTCCGACCGGAAGCCGGCCACGCCCGGATAGGCCTCCACGGTGCGGTCCACCTCGATGCCGGGCGGGGCGGCGCCGCCGGGCCGGGGCGCCAGGCGCAGCTGCATCCGCAGGCCGCCTCGGGCGAGCGGTGAGACGGCCACGTCGCGCACGCTGAACGCCGTGCTGTCGAGCTCGAGCCCGCCCGCGAGCGTGAGCGAGAAGTCCGCCCGGCCCGCGCCCCAGGCGCGGCCACCGTCGCGGCGGTCGGAGAGCGCCGTTGTCCTGAACGAGAGCCGGTCGAAGCGCCGTAGTGCCTCCGCGTTACGCACCTCGACGGTGGTCGGGGTGACCTCGGCGCAGACGGGGCCGTTGCACCGCTCATACGCCTGGGCCGTCGCCGGCGCAAGCGCCGTGACGATGCCCGTCACCGCGAGCGCGACCGCGAGTCTCCCCCTTGCCATGGCCATTCCTCCCGCTTGGGAGGATGAACCACGCACGGTCGCTTGTCACGGGACAACCGCTGAAATCTGAACGGCGCGTTTGGGAACGGTCACAACGCGATTAGGGTGCGCTCATGGGACAGCGCACCACACATCCGCCGGGCACCTTCTCCTGGGTCGACCTGGCCACCACCGACCCTGTCGCGGCGAAAGCGTTCTATGCCGGCCTCTTCGGCTGGGAGACCGAAGACGGCGACGCCGGCGACGGCGCCGTCTACACGACCGCCTCCCTCGATGGCGACGCCATCTGCGGGATGTTCGAGATGCCGGAGGAGATGCGCGCCATGGGCGTCCCGCCGAACTGGACGAGCTACGTCACGGTCGCCGACGCGGACGCCGCCGCCGCCCGCACCGGCGAGCTCGGCGGTGAGGCGGTGAGAGATGCGTTCGACGTGATGGACGCCGGGCGCATGGCCGTCCTAAAGGACCCCCAGGGCGCGGTGTTCGCGGTCTGGCAGCCGGGCACGCGGATCGGCGCCGAGCGCGTGAACGACGTCGGCTGCCTCTGCATGAACGAGCTGGCCACCACCGACATGGAGGCGGCGGGGTCCTTCTACGGCGACCTCTTCGGCTGGACCACCGAGACCGTCGACACCGGCCCCGACGGACCGCCGCTGGTGTCCGCCTACAACGGGAAGACGCTCAACGCCAGCCTTTCCCCGGTCGAGGGCGGCGCGCCCCCGCACTGGCGCCCGTACTTCACCGTCGAGTCGGTCCAGGCCACCCTCGAGCGCGTGGGCGAGCTGGGCGGGAAGTCGCTCGCCGGCCCGATCCCGCTACCCGATGGCGCCATCGCCATCGTGCTCGACCCGCAGGGCGCGCAGTTCGGGCTCTTCGAGGGCGAGGTGGACCCCTAGGGCAGGCCCTAGGCCACGCGGCGCAGGCGCACGTGCGCGTGGTGCTCCAGGGTCTCGGCGATCGCGCGGTCCGCCTGCGCGAGCGCGCGATCGCCGGCGGCGGGCGCCTGCGCCAGCGGGTTCGCCAGCGCTCCCACCAGGAACGCGTGGCCGTCCGCGTCGAGCGGGAACGACCCCGCCTCGCAGCTTGCGCAGACCACGCCGCCGGCGGCGGGCGAGAAACCGCCGAGATCGTCCGCCTCGCCGCACGACGCGCACGACGCCAGCTCGGGGGCGAACCCCGCTGCCAGGAGCAGCTTCATCCGGAAGGCCAGCGACTGCGCGCGGGTGGCCGCTCGTGGGTCTGAGTCGAGCAGCGCGAGCTGGTTGCAGAGCAGGTTGTAGGCGGGCTGGTTGGGCTCGGCGGAGTCGAACAGCCGCAGCACGGCGTCGCATGCGGAGGCCGCGCGCTCGAGCGGCTCACGGCGCTCTCTGAGCGCCGGGTGGGCGTGCACGGTGTCCGCCGCGGTGACCGTGCACAGCTCCCCCCTGCCCTCGTGCAGCACCAGCCGCACCCGGGCCAGCGGCTCCAGCCGGCCCCCGAGGCGCGAGCGCACGCGCCGCACGCCCTTCGCCACCGCCCCGATCCGCCCGCGATCGGCGCTGTAGAGGTGCAGCACGCGATCCGCCTCGCCGAACCGGATCGAGCGCAGCACCACCGCCTCGGTCTTGAAGGTGCCGGGCATACCTACACTTTGGATGGGATGGCGGACACGAACGGGGTGACCCTCTACACAACCGAGCCGTGCGGCTTCTGCCGCCAGGCCAAGGCGCTGCTGCAGGCACGCGGGGTCGACTACGCCGAGGTGAACCTCGCGAAGGATCCCGACGGCCGCGCCGATCTGGTGGCCCTGACCGGCCAGATGACCTTTCCCCAGATCCTCGTCGGGCAGCGCTCGATCGGCGGATTCCGCGAGCTGCTCGAGGCAGACCGCGACGGGCGGCTGGACGCCCTGCTGGCGGCCTGAGCGTCAGCCCTTATCTCCGTTTGCGCGGGCGTGGTTGGCACCTGGGGCAGACATATGTCCCCCGGCCCGCCGCGCGTATCTTGCGGATCGGGGTGCCGCATCGCGGGCAGGGCTCGCCCTCGCGGCGGTGCACCTGGAAGCGGTCCTGGAAGCTGCCGTAGGCGCCGTCGGAGTTGCGGAAGTCGTCGATCGTGGCGCCGCGGGCGTCGATGCCCGACTCGAGCGCCCTGACCACCGCGTCGCGCAGGGCCGCCAGTTGCGGGCGCCTCAGGGTGCGCACCTCGCGCAGCGGATGGATGCGGGCGTCGAACAGCGCCTCGTCGGCGTAGATGTTCCCCACCCCGGCGATCCGCTCCTGATTGAGCAGGAAGGCCTTCACCGGCGCCCGCCGCCCGGCCGCCAGGGCCCTGAGCGCCTCGGCCGTGAAGTCGGGGCCCAGGGGCTCGACCCCCAGGCGCGAGGCGAAGTAGTCCTCGAGCGCGGGCGTGCCGAGCAGCACGATCCCGGTGCCGAAGCGGCGCTGATCGGTGAACAGCACCCGGTTCGAGTCGCCCAGCGTGAGCCGCGCCCTCAGGTGCGGGCGGGCCGGGTCGTCCTCCTCCTCCGGCACGAGCAGCAGGTTGCCGGTCATCCGCAGGTGCATCACCAGGTGCACGTCGTCGGACAGGCCGGCGACGAAGTACTTGCCGCGCCGCCGGACGGTCTCGATCCGGCGGCCGCGCACGGCGGCGTCCACCTCGTCGGGCGGCGCGGGCTCGCACCAGCGCGGGTCGAGCACCTCCAGCCTCACCAGCTCCCGGCCCTCCATGTGCGGCGCCAGCTGGCGCCGGATGGTCTCGACCTCGGGCAGCTCGGGCATCAGCCGCCGCGGACCCTGCCGGTCACCCGCAGGGTCTGCCGGATCGGCCCGAACACGTCTCGGTCGAGCACGGCGAAGTCACGGGCCTGCGCGCCCATCTCGATCACGTACTCCGCCTTGCCCTCGTACACATGCAGGCTGCGGGTGCGCAGGCGGCCCTTCGACAGCCGCTGGTCCCCCACCAGCTCCACCGCCCGGGCGCCGTTCACGCGCGTGGAGCGAGCGCTTCGCAGGCGGTAGGAGTCGCTGCGCTTCTCCGCCGCTGCCACGAGCCGCCGGCGCGCGGCGTCCAGCTCGCGGCCGTTGCGGGGCAGCTGCTCGGCCCTGCGGTAGGCGAAGCCGGAGAGGAAGGCGTCGCCCGCGGCGCCGCGGAAGACGCCCGGCGGCCGGCTCTCCACGAGCCGCATGTTGTCCGGCAGGCGGAAGCGCATGCCGACGTCCGGATAGGAGACCCGGACCGTCTTCGGGCTGGCCTGGAACTTCAGGTCGGCCAGGCTCACCTGCTCGCGCCCGCACCCGGGCAGGGCGGCGAGCAGCGACAGGGCGAGCACGACGAGCGGGAGGCGGCGCACCCCGCTCGTTCTAGCAGGAGCTCCGGGACGCGGAGCAGTCACGGCGCCCGGAGGGCGCCATGGTATCTCAGAGGTGCGGGCAGGATGCCCGCACGGGCTAACCCCCAGCCGTGGCCCGCGGATGAGCCCGGAAGTAGACGTCCTTCAACCGCTCACTGGAGAGATGGGTGTAGAGCTGGGTGGTGGCCACGTCGGCGTGGCCGAGCATCTCCTGTACCGAGCGGAGGTCGCAGCCCCCGGCCAGCAGGTGGGTGGCGAACGTGTGGCGCAGCGTGTGAGGGCTCATCCGGTCCTGGAGGCCCGCCCTGGTGGCGTGGCGACGGACGATCTTGTAGAGCCCCTGGCGGGTCAGCGCCCCGCCCCGGAAGTTCACGAACAGGTGCGACTCCACGCGCGCGCCCACCAGCGCGGGGCGGCCTCGCGCCAGGTAGCGGCGGACCGCGTCGACGGCGGTGTGGCCCACCGGCACGAGCCGTTCCTTCGAGCCCTTGCCGCGCGCGCGCACAATTCCCTCTTCGATGTCCACGTCGGACACGTCCAGGCCGATCGCCTCCGAAGCCCTCAGTCCGCACGCGTACATCAGCTCGAGCAGCGCGCGGTCGCGCAGGTCGGTGGGCTCGGTGCCCTTGGGCTGCTCGAGCAACTTCGTCACCTCCCCGCGTGTGAGCACCTGCGGCAGCTTGCGGCCCCTCCGCGGCGCCGTGACGGCGGCGGTGGGATCCGTCTCCAGCACGCCCTCGCGGCGCAGGTGGCGGTAGAAGGAACGCAGGCAGGCGGCCTTGCGGTGGATCGTGGCCGGGGACGCCGCCCTGCCGTTGCTCCCGCCCAGCCCCGCGAGGAAGTCCTCGATCTCCCGGCCGCTCGCGGCGGCGGCCGTCAGCCCCCTCCCTTCCAGGAAGCGCCCGTACTGGAGCAGGTCGGAGCGGTAGGCCTCGAGCGTGTTGCGCGACAGCCCGCGCTCGAACTCGAGATAGGCGAGGAAGTCGAGCAGGAGATGCTCGAACGGTCGGTCGGGTGCCTGCTTGACCGCGGTGGCCATGCCGGGGGCTTCGCCCGGGCCGCCCGGCCTCCTTGACCTGCAAGCGTCAGCCCAGGTAGGCCTTGAACCAGAGCAGCCCGATCAGGGTCTTCGCGTCCTTGCACTCGGCGATCGTCGCCTCCAGCTCCTCGAGGGGCATCCGCACGATCTCGATCCGCTCCTCCTCCTCGGCCTCGGCGCTCTCGTCGTGGAGGTCCTGCGCCAGGAACAGGTGGTTCACCTCCGACAGCAGGCCCGGCGAGTTGTAGAAGCTCGTGAGGTGGCGCCACTCTCGGGCGCCCTTGCCGATCTCCTCGGCCAGCTCCCGCTTCGCCACGTCCAGCAGGTCCTCGTCCTGGCGATCGATCTTCCCGGCGGGCAACTCGAGCAGCGCCTGCTCATCGACGGGCTCGCGGGGCTGGCGCGACCAGCCAGATCGACCTCACCGATCGAACGGCAGCACTGTGACCGCGCCGGGGTGGCTCACGATCTCGCGCGTGGCCTCCTGGCCGTCGTCGTAGCGGAACGTGCCCACTTCCACGCCGGCGATATGGCCCTGCCATATGCGTTCGCTGGCTATGCGTTCGAACGGCATGCTCAGGCCTCAGGCCTCAGGCCTCGGGCCTCGGGATCGGGGATCGTTGTTCAGGATTGCCAATGTCAGGTCCAGCGTTTGGGTCAGGGCTTGTTCGGTGACGGATTCGTCCGGCTGGTGGTTTCGCTCGGTGCCGTTGGCGACGTTCAGGACGGGTAGGCCGGCCGCGATCAGCGCGTTGGCGTCGCTGCCGCCGCCGGTGGCTATGTACTGCGGCTCGATCCCCATCGACTCCAGGGCCGCCGATGCGGCCTGCACGGGCGGCGCTGTCTTGGGCAGGCGGTAGCCGCGGAAGAGCTGTTCCACGATCGTCTCCACATCGCACTCGAGTTCGTTCGCGGCCTCCGAGCAGGCGTCCACCATCTCCCCGATCACCCTTCCCGCCTTGTCGTCGTCCAGGCTGCGGGCCTCCAGCTCGACCCGGCAGCGCTCGGCCACCACGTTGCCGGCGCTGCCGCCCTCGATCCTTCCGACGTTCGCCGTCGTCTGCTCGTCGATCCGGCCGATCCTCATGGCGGCGATCGCCCTGGCCGCGGCGGCGATGGCGTTGCGGCCGTCCTCGGGCCGGATGCCCGCGTGGGCGGCGGCCCCGTGGAAGCGCGCGTCCAGGCGGAAGTAGGTGGGGGCGGCCACGATCAGCTCCCCAACCGGGCTGGCGTGGTCGAACACGAACCCGAAGTCGCTGCGCAGGGTGGCTCGGTCGACCTCCTTGGCGCCGCGCAGGGCCAGCTCCTCCGTGGTGGTGAACAGCAGCTCCACCGCCACCGGCGAGCCCTCCGCCACGAGCCTGCGCGCCGCCGCCAGCAGCACCGCCACCGCCGCCTTGTTGTCGGCGCCGAGGATCGCCTCGTTGGAGTTGCGGAACACGCCGCCCTCGCGCACCACCTCGACCGGCGCCGCCAGCGGCACGGTGTCGAGGTGCGCGCACAGCAGCACGGTGCGAGCGCCCTCGGGCCCGGGGATCCGCGCCAGGAGGTTCCCGGAGTCCGAGCCGGTGGCGGCGGCGCTGGCGTCCTCCTCCACCTCGAGGCCCAGCCCTCGCAGCTCGCCGGCCACGGCGTCCGCCATCGGCCGCTCGCGCAGCGAGGGGCTCTCGATCTCGCACAGACGCACGAACTCGTCGCACAGCCGCGCCCGCTCGGCCTGGCCGGCCGGCGCGAGGGTTGCCGGGCTCACGCCCGGGCTTCGGCGTCCTGAGCGTCCCGCGCCCGGACCGAGGGCTCACCCTCGGGCGCGCGCTCACGCACCCGCTTCAGCGCCGCTCCCACGAACTCGCGGAACAGCGGCTGCGGGCGAAGCGGCCGCGACTTGAACTCCGGGTGGAACTGTGACGCCACGAAGAACGGGTGGTCCGGCAACTCGACGATCTCCACGAGCCGCTCGTCCGGCGAGGTGCCCGAGAACACGAGCCCGTCGCCCTCCAGGCGCTTGCGCAGGTGGTTGTTCACCTCGTAGCGGTGGCGATGGCGCTCATAGATCACGGCCTCGCCGTACACCTCGCGGGCCCGGGTGCCGTCGTGGAGCTTCACCGGATCGGCGCCCAGGCGCATCGTGCCGCCCATGTCGCGCACCTCCTTCTGCTCCGGCAGGAGGTCGACGACCGGGAACGGGGTCTCCGGATCGAACTCGGTGGAGTTCGCGCCCTCCATGCCGGCCACGTGCCGGGCGAAGTCCGCCACCGCGATCTGCATCCCGAGGCAGATGCCCAGGTAGGGCACGCCGTTCTCGCGGGCGAACTGCGCGGCGCGGATCTTGCCCTCGATCCCGCGCACGCCGAACCCGCCCGGGATGAGGATGCCGTCGCACTCCTCGAGCTGCTCCACGGCCTCGTCGTCGGTGAGCCGCTCGGAGTCGACCCAGCGCACCTCCACCTTGCCGCCGTGGTGGGCGCCGCCGTGGCCGAGCGCCTCGATCACCGACAGGTAGGCGTCCTCCAGCTGGGTGTACTTGCCCACCAGCCCGATCCGCACGACGTCCGTGGCCGAGTCGTAGCGCTTGACCAGCGCCTCCCAGCCCGAGAGGTCCGGCGTCTCGGTCTCGATGCCGAAGTGGTCGAGGATCTGGTCGTCCACGCCCTCGGCGCGGAAGTACAGCGGCACCTTGTAGATCGAGTCGACGTCGCGCGCGGAGACCACGGAGTCGACCGGCAGGTTCACGAACAGGGCGATCTTCTCGCGGATGTCGCGCAGCAGCGGCTCCTCGCAGCGGCACATGACCATGTCGGGCTGGATGCCGATCCGCCGCAGCTCCTGGACGGAGTGCTGGGTGGGCTTGGTCTTGAGCTCGCCGGCGTGTCCGAGGAAGGGCACGAGCGTGAGGTGCAGGAACATGCACCGGTCGCGGCCCTCGTCGACCTGGAACTGGCGCAGCGCCTCGAGGAACGGCAGCGACTCGATGTCACCCACGGTGCCGCCGATCTCGGTGATCACGATGTCCACGTCGTCGCCCTCGGCAACCCGCCGGATGCGGTTCTTGATCTCGTCGGTGATGTGCGGGATCACCTGCACCGTGCCGCCCAGGTAGTCCCCCCGCCGCTCGCGCCGGATCACCGAGTCGTAGATCGCGCCGGTGGTCACGTTCGACGCGCGCGAGGCGTTCACGTCGGTGAAGCGCTCGTAGTGGCCGAGATCGAGGTCGGTCTCGGCGCCGTCCTCGGTCACGAACACCTCGCCGTGCTGGAACGGGCTCATCGTGCCCGGGTCGACGTTGATGTACGGATCGAACTTCTGGATCGACACCGACAGGCCGCGGGCCACGAGCAGCTGCCCGATGGAGGCGGCGGCGATGCCCTTGCCGAGTGAGGAGACGACGCCGCCCGTGACGAAGATGAACCTGGTGTTGGAGCGGGTGCGGTTGTCGGGCATCTGACTCTGGGTCTTCACCTTACCGAGCACACCGGCGCGATCTCCGTCGGACCTCACGCCGCTGCAGCGCCCAAAAGCTCCTCGGCGTGGCGCCTGGCACCGGCATCACCGGAGTCCGCGCCCAGCATGCGGCACAGCTCCTCCACCACGCCTGCGTCCTCGAGGCGCTCCACCTTCGCGCGCGTGACGTCCCCGCCGGCGAGCTTCTCGATCCGGAAGTGGCGCTCCGCGAGCGCGGCGATCTGGGGCAGGTGGGTGATGCACAGCACCTGGCGCTCGGACCCCAGCGCGCGCAGGCGCTCGCCCACGGCTCGGGCGGTCTGGCCGCCCACGCCGGAATCGACCTCGTCGAACACCAGCGTCGAGGACCCACCCGCGCCCGCGACGGTCATCAGCGCGAGCATCACCCGCGAGAGCTCGCCGCCCGAGGCGCTCTCGCGCACCGGCGCCGCGGGGACGCCGGAGTTGGGCGCGAGCATGAACTCCACTCGCTCGGCTCCCGACGGCCCGGGCTCGTCGCGCGGCTCGAGCTCGACGGAGAAGGAGGCGCCCTCCATCGCCAGCGCCGACAGCTCTCCGAGCACCTGCCCGGCCAGCTTCGGCGCCGCCTTGCGCCGCCTCTCGGTGAGCTCGGCGGCGGCCGCGGCTCGCTCGCTCTGCGCTTCGGCCAGCGCCTGCTCGGCGCGCTCCAGGGCCAGCTCGGAGTTCTCGAGGCGATCGCGATCCGAGCGGCAGCGCTCGGCGTGGTCCAGCACCGCCTCGACCGTGCCGCCGTGCTTGCGCTTGAGCCGGTCATAGACGTCCAGGCGCGCCTCCACGACGTGCAGCCGCTCGGGATCGGCGTCGAGCCCGTCGAGGTAGCGGCGCAGCTCCGCACCCAGGTCCTCGGCCTCGATCCGCAGGCCGCGCACGCGCTCGGCGAGCGCGTCCAGCTCGGGGTCGGCCCCGGCCACGCCGCCGGCCAGCCGCTCGGCCTCCGCCAGCAGGGCAGCGGCGCCGGGCCCGTCGTCGGGCGCGATCGCCTCGCTTCCCGCGGCCGCCGCGGCGCGCAGGCCGTCGACCTGCCGCAGCCGCCCGCGCTCGGCCTCCAGACCGGCCTCCTCCTCGGCGGAGGGCGCCAGCTCCTCGATCTCCTGGATCTCGAACGCGAGCAGGCCGAGATCGCGGTCGCGGCTGCCGGCGCGGTCGCGCAGGCTCTCCAGGTCGCGCTCCGCCTCCTTCACGCGCGCGTGGGCCGCGGCGACCCGGCCGCGCAGCTCATGTCCGCCGGCGAACGCGTCGAGGAGGTCGAGCTGAGCGCCCCCGACGGTGAGCTTGCGGTGCTCGTGCTGGCCGAAGAAGGAGACCAGCCGGCCGCCGAGGTCGCGCAGGTCGGCGGCGGTGGCCGAGCGACCCTGGACGTAGGCGCGGGTGCGGCCCTCGGCGCTCACGCGGCGCGCGAGCACCACCTCGCCGTCGGCCGGAGCGCCGACGCGCTCCCACAGGTCGGCCAGCTCGGGGTCCTCCAGCACGTCGGCGGGGGGCTCGAACGCCCCCTCGACGTAGGCCTCCGAGGCGCCCGGCCGCACGATGCCCGAGCGCGGCTTGCCGCCCAGGAGCAGGTCGAGCGCGTGGGCGAGCACGGTCTTGCCGGCGCCGGTCTCGCCGGTGACGGCGTTCAGGCTCTCACCCGGGCGCAGCTCGGCCCGGTCGATGAGCAGCAGGTTCTCGATGCGCAGCTCGAGGAGCACCGGCCCTGTCTAGCAGCGGTGACCGACGGACCGTCGTACGGAGCTGCCTCAGGCCGTGGCCGGGCCCGGGGAGACGTGGGGAAGGCCTTGAGGAGCGCCGTTCGCGGGATGAACGCCGGGCGCGGCGATGACGCTCGTCTCGAGCAGCTCCTCGATCCGCTTGGGCCCCTGGGGACGGGCGAGGAGGAAGCCCTGGACCCGGTCGCAGCCCATCTCCTTCAGGGCGTCGAGCTGCTCCTGGCGCTCGACTCCCTCGGCCACCACGTCGAGATCGAGCCTGTGGCCGAGCTCGACGATGCCGCGCACGAGGGCGGCCTCCTGCTCGCTGGCGGGCACGCCGTCGAGGAACGGCTTGGCGATCTTGAGCGCGTCGATCGGGAAGTTGCGCAGGTAGCTGAGGGAGGAGAAGCCAGTGCCGAAGTCGTCGACCGAGATCCCGACCCCGAGCTCCCTGAGCTCGGTGAGCCGCTTGATCGTCACGTCGGTGTCGGCCATGATCACGCGCTCGGTCATCTCGAGCATGAGCGACCGCGGGTCGAGGCCGGCCGCGCCGAGCGCCTCTCCCACCTCGCGCACGAGATTGTTGCTCATCAGGTCCTTGGCCGAGATGTTCACGCTCATCGTGAGGTTCTCGCTCGGGTACTTGACCTGCCAGGCGCGAGCCTGCCGGGCCGCCTCGGTGATCACCCAGCGACCGATCGGCCGGATCAGGTCGGTGTCCTCGGCCACCGGGATGAAGTCGTTCGGCGGCACCAGACCCCGCTCGGGGTGCGCCCAGCGGATGAGGGCCTCGAAGCCGGTGATCCGGCCGGTGCTCACCTCCACCAGCGGCTGGTAGTGCAGGCGGAACTCGTCGCGCTCGATCGCGCGGCGCAGGTCGCTTTCGAGGTCGAGCCGGTGCACGGCCTGCTGGTGCAGGTCGGGGCTGAAGACCACCGACTTGCCCTTGCCGCCGCTCTTGGCCGCGTACATCGCCACGTCGGCGTTGCGGAGCAGCTCGTCGGCGCCACCCTGGCTCATCTCGCTCACGCCGACGCCGATGCTCACGGTTACGAAGAGGGACTTGTCGTCGATCTCGAACGGGGCGGTGAGGGCGTCGCCGATCCGCTGGGCGGCGGCCTCCGCGTCCGTGGCGTCCTCGAGCAGGATCGCGAACTCGTCGCCGCCGAGCCGGGCCGCGGTGTCGCCCCCGCGCACACAGCCGCGGATGCGGTCCGCCAGCTGGATCAGCAGCTCGTCGCCCGCGGAGTGCCCAAGGCTGTCGTTGAGCGTCTTGAAGTCGTCGAGGTCGAGGAAGAGGACGGCGATCGGCTCGTCCGGCCGGCGCCGGCGGTCGAGCGCGTGCTCGACGCGGTCGCGGAACAGCGCCCGGTTGGCGAGGTCGGTGAGCGGGTCGTGGAAGGCCTGGTGGGAGAGCTGGTCCTGGAGGATCGTCTGCTCGGTCACGTCGCGCGCGTTGAGGACCACGCCGCCCACGGTGGGGTCCTCGAGGAGGTTCGTGAAGGTGGCCTCGACGTTCCGCAGCGTTCCGTCCTGGTGGCGCCAGCGGAACATCCCCGACGCCGGGTGCCTGGTGGGCCTGTCGGTGACCTCCCCGAGCAGCTCCATGATGGCGGGCCGATCGTCCTCGGCGATCAGGTCGACCATCGGCTTTCCGAGCAGGGCATCGCTCTTGTAGCCGAGCACGCGCGTGACGGACGGGCTCTGGAAGGTGATCTCGCCGGAGCCGTCGACCACCGTGACCACGTCGGACGCGTGCTGCACGAGCGAGCCGAAGCGGGCCTCGCTGCGGCGGCGCTGGCGCTCGGCCTCCTCGTGGCGATCGAGCGTGGAGGTGAGCATCTCCACCAGCCCCGACATGCGGGCCATCACCAGCAGGAACAGGATCACGGTCGGAACGACGGTGGTGTAGTGGTCGAGGTCCTCGCCACGTGCGAGCTCGAAGATGCGGACCGCCGGCGCTATCAGCGAGGCCACCGCCAGGAGCGCAAGGCGGCCGCGGGAGACGCGCACGGACTTCTCGAACGTCGGCTGCGAGAGCGTCCTCATCGAGGGGTGAAGCGCCGCAGCGCCCCAGACCACGTACGAGACGAGCCACCCGGCGTCGACCAGGCTGCCGGTGAAGTAGGTCTCGTTCAGCAGGGTGAAGGTGTACGCGGCGTCGGAGAGCATCAGCGCCACCAGGCTGGTCCCGAGCAGGTAGTAGGCCGGCGGGCGCGTGCCCTGGCCGATCATGAGGCGGGCGAGCACCGCGAGCAGCATCAGGGTGCCCAGCGGATAGGCGATCGAGATCAGGATCTCGATCATCTGGACCGACGGGTCCTGGGTGTAGGGGCGCATCAGGTAGACCCAGGCGATCAGGCCGACGGCCGTCACCACGATCATCGCGTCGATCGCATTGCCCCTGTTCTTGATCTTGTCGCGGCTGCGGACGAGCAGCACCAGGCCGGCGGCCAGGACGGGGTATGCCGCGAGGTAGGCCACGTCCGCCATCGAGGGGAAGGGCGCCTCGACGCCGAGGACGCTCTCGTAGAAGCCGCGGATGACATCCCCGGTGACGAAGCAGAGGTTGCCCGCCGCGAACAGGTACCAGGGCATCCGCAGGGCCGGCTTGTGGCGATGGACTCCGACGAGGATCGCAACCACCGACGAGAGGCCGAGGCCGTCGTAGATCAGGTGATGCCCGGTCCCCGGGGGCGCGAAGAAGTACGCGAAGGAGATCACCAGGCCGAGGGCCATGTAGATCGCCCACACCGGCCAGGTCGTCTTCCAGACCAGCCAGATCGGCCCGAGTTGCTCGGCGGGCTCCTCGGCCCGGCTCGGCAGGCGGCCCGCGTGTCCCGGGCGCGCTGCGGCGGGGGCCTCGGTCCCGGCGGGACGTGTGGTGGGGCGCCTGGGGGTGGTGGGGTCGGTCATCGCCTGCGTCCAGACTCGATGGCCACGCGGATCGTGCGAAGCGTCGGGTCGCTCAGACCCCTCACGGTCCCGCCCTGCTCGACGGTGCGCCTGATGTAGCTAATGGTCTCGGCGGTGAGGCGCTCACCGGGGAAGACGTTCGGGATGCCGGGCGGGTAGGCGGCCAGGGACTCGGCCGCCACCCGGCCCACGGCGCTCTCGACGGGGATCGGCTCCTGCGGGCCCAGGAAGGCTTCGCGGGGGGTCATCGCGAGCGGGCCCCAGCGCGGCGGTTGGCTGGGAGCCCGTCGCGTTCGCGACTCGGCCATGTCGGCCAGCTCCGCGGTCGCCTTTCGCAGGCCGGCCACGAGCCGGTCGCAGCTCTCGCCGATCGGCTCGCCCATGCCGAACACGGCGACCACGAGCGTCTCACCGCACAGCTCGAGCCCGATGTCGCTCTGCTCGAGCAGCAGCTCGGCGAGCTCGTAGCCGGTGACCCCGGTGCCGCGCACGTCGATGGCCAGGCGCAGCGGGTCGTAGTCGTAGACGCCCGGGTGGCGCAGCAGGTGGTCGTCGAGCACCTCCAGGCCGAGCAGCTCGCCGACCTGGTCGCGGGTCTCGGTGACCGTCCGGATCGCGTCGTCGAGCAGCTCCGCGCCGTTGATCATCGCGTGGCGCCGGGCTGCGTCGAGCGAGCCGAGCAGAAGCGAGCTCGGGCTAGTGGAGTTCACGAGCTGAAGACCGCGCTCGATCGTGCGCTCGTCGAACCATCCGGCGGCTCCGGGCCCCAGGTGGAGCATGGCCGACTGGGCCAGGCTCCCGACCAGCTTGTGCGTGCCCGAGAGCACCAGGTCGGCGCCGGCGGCGATCGCGTGCTCGGGCAGGGCGTCGTGGAAGGGGAAGTGGGATCCCCAGGCCTCGTCGACGATCAGCGGGGCACCCCAGCTGTGGGCCACGGCGGCGAGCCCCCGGATGTCGGCCACGGCCCCGTAGTAGGTGGGAGAGACGACGATCACGGCGGCCGCCCGCGGCGAGTCCGCCAGCGTGACCTCGAGCGTGTCGGGCGTCAGGCAGTGCGCGATCCCGAGCGCGGGGTTCAGCTCCGGGGCCACCCAGGTGGGGTTCAGGCCCGCGAGGATCAGGCCGTCGATCGTGCTGGCGTGCACGTTGCGCTGGACCACCACGTCGTCGCCGAGGCTGGCCAGCGCGAGGCAGATGGCGTGGTTTCCCTGCGTGGCGCCGTTGGAGAGGAACCATGTGCGCTGCGCGCCCCAGGCGTCGGCGGCCAGCTCGAGCGCCTCGTCCAGGGGCGTGGGCCCCTCGCCGATGTCGATCCCGGGGACGATGAGGGGGATGTCCATCCCGAAGGCGCCCGGGCCGTAGCGCCTTGAGGAGCTCGGGATCGGCGCCCTTGCCCCCCTTGTGGCCCGGAACGTGGTAGCGGCCCGGCCCGCGGTCGGCGTAGTCGCGGAGGGCCTCCAGATAGGGCGCGCGCTTGTGCTCCAGGGGCACCGTCACGCGATCGGGCGCAGGCGCGACCGACAGCCTCGCGCCGAACTCTGAAACAGCCTCCGCAGCGACCCGGGTGATGGGCATGCAGACCGTATCGACCCGGCGGGCAGATTCTTGAGTGCGAGCGGGATCCGCGAGCCCTTTCTACTCAAGAAAACCCGGAAGGCTCCGATAGCCATCTCATGCCGGGTCTGTCACTTGCGGTGGCCGCCAGCGTCGCCTGGGGCGCCGCGGACTTCCTCGCGGGCCTGAAGAGCCGCCGGCTCTCGATGCTCACCGTCCTGCTCGTCTCGCAGGTGGCGGGGCTCGTGTTGCTCGTGCCGGTGGTGATGGCTGGTGGGAGAGCCACCGCCCGCCGGGCACTTCCTGGCGCTCGGCGCGCTGTCCGGCGTGTTCAACGCGGCGGCGCTGGCGGCGTTCTACCGGGGCCTCGCCCTGGGCAGGATGGGAGTCGTCGCGGCCATCGCGGCCACCGACGCCCTCATCCCGCTGGCGTTCGGGATCGTGTCCGGCGAGCAGCTCACCTCCGTCGAGAGCGCGGGCCTGGCCCTGGCCGTGGCGAGCGTCGTGGTGGTCTCGTGGGCGGCCGAGCGGGGCGACTCCGAGGAGGGCGCGGCCAAGAGCAAGGCCGCCATGGGCATCGGCCTGGCGCTGATCGCCGCGGCCTGCTTCGGCTGCTTCGTGGTCGCGCTCGACGCGTCGAGCGAGGCCAGCCCGCTCTGGGCCGTGGTGGCCAGCCGCATGACCAGCGTGTCGCTGGTCAGCGTGGCGGCCGTCATCGCCCTGGCTCCCAAGCCCTCCGCGCGCCTCTTCGTCATGGACAAGGCCTCCGAGGTGAGGCTCCGCGTGGACAAGCGAGAGAACGCCCCGGTCTTCCGCGTCCCGCGCGACGACCTGGGCCCGCTGGTGCTCATCGGGCTGCTGGACGTGGCCGCGAGCAACCTGTTCGCCTTCGCGACGACGCTCGGCCTGCTGAGCCAGGTGGGGGTGCTGGGCTCGCTCTATCCGGTCGTGACGATCCTGCTGGCGCGGATCGTGCTCCGCGAGCGCCTCGACGCGATGCAGCGGGCGGGCACCATCGGGGTGCTGGCCGGCGCCGCGATGATCGGGGCGGGCTAGGCGCTCAGGCGCCCGAACTTCTCGCGCAGGCGGTGGTAGAAGCTCGCGCCGGACACCTGCGCCAGCAGCGCCTGGTTGTCGCGGAAGCGCACCGACACGTGCTCCTCGGGCTCGAGCGCGCACACGGTGCGGCCGTCGGTGGTCACGTCCACCGGCTCGCTCGTGGATCGGTTGACCACCTCCAGGACGTCGTCCGGCGCCACCACCAGCGCGCGGGCGGTCAGCGTGTGCGGGGCGATGAAGGAGACCACGTAGCCCTCCACCCCCCACGCCATCACGGGCCCGCCGTTGGCGAGGTTGTAGCCCGTGGACCCGGCCGGGGTGGATGCCACCAGCCCGTCGCAGCGGACCTCGCCCATCGCCTCTCCGGACACCGAGTAGCCCAGCTCGGCCACGCGCATGTCCTGGCGGCGGTGGAAGGAGAGGTCGTTCATGGCCACCAGGTCGCGCGATTCCGTCTTGGCGTTCAGCGCGGGAAGCGCCAGCACCTCGAAGTCTCCCCGCAGCGCCCGCGCGAAGCCCTCGTCCAGCCCGTCGCGCTCCACGGTGGCGAGGAAGCCGATCTCGCCGAAGTTCATCGCGAACACCGGCACTTCGCGGCCGGCGTAGCGGCGTAACGCCGACAGGATCGTGCCGTCCCCGCCGAGCGCCACCGCCATGTCGCCCGGATCGTCCGGGTCGGCGCCCAGCACGGCGCCCGGAAGGTCGGTGAACCCGTGCTTCTCGACCTCCTCCGGCGGCACGCGCACCTCGATACCGGCCTCGGTGGCCATCGCGGCGAGCCTGCGCACGGCATCCGCTGTCAGCTCCGGGTTGCGCCGGGTGAAGACCATCAGCGACGACGGGGCGCTCACGGCTCGACCCTTCGCGCAGCCGCCTCCAGATCCTCCACCGCGCCCTCCCTGCCGGGCTCGGTGATCCAGGCGAACGACTCCTCGTTGCCGGCTGGACCGGGGAGGCCCGACGACGCGTAGCCGCGCACCGCCAGGCCCAGTTGGTCCCGCGCGAACGCTCCCACGGCCACCAGGGCGCCGCGCCTGTCCGCCGGCTCGCTCACCACGCCGCCCTTGCCGACCCGCTCGCGCCCCACCTCGAACTGGGGCTTGACCATCGCCAGGCAATCGAACCGGTCCGCGGTCGCGGTGAGCACCGCGCCGAGCACCTTCGTGAGCGATATGAAGGAGACGTCGGCGACCACCAGGTCGGGGGCGAAGGGCAGCTCGGCCGGCTCACGCGCGTTGTGGCGCTCGATCACGGTCACCCGCGGATCCTGGCGCAGGCGCCAGTGCAGCTCGCCGTAGGCCACGTCGAGCGCGATCACCCGCGCCGCGCCGCGCTGGAGCAGGCAGTCGGTGAACCCGCCCGTCGAGGCCCCCACGTCCAGGCACGACCGGCCCGCCGGCTCGATCCCGAACGCGTCGAGGGCGTTCGCGAGCTTGATGCCGCCGCGGGAGACGTACTGGGGCCGCTCGTCGACCGCCAGCAGGGCGTCGTCGGGCACCATCTGACCCGGCTTGGCCGCCCGCTCGCCGGCGCCGCCGAGGCGCACCTCCCCGGCCAGAACGGCCGCCGCCGCCCTCGATCGGGACTCGAACAGGCCGCGCTCGGCCAGGAGCGTGTCGAGGCGTTGCCGACCCATCCGGGTCAGTGTGACGAGGCTCACACTGACCCGTCCACCCGGGGGTAACTTCAAACCATGTCCCTCGGCAGGCGGATAGCAGCGGATACACGCGCGGGAATACTCGTGGCGGTCGGCTCGATCCTCCTCGGGGCGCCGTTCGCACTCGGCCTGAGCCCCGCGGCGATCGCCGCCGGCGCGGGCATCGGCGTGGTCACGATCGGCCTCGGCCTGGCCGGGACGGCCCCGAGCGGCCGCGGCACCGTCTCGGTCGGCGCCCACAAGGCCTACGACCAGGGTCTGGCGCTCGGCCTGCTGATCGGCGCCGCCGCGTTCTTCCTGGCGGCCGAGCCCGCCGCGGGCCTGCTGTTCGCGGCCACCGGCCTCTTCCAGCTCCTCCTCGGAGGCTTCACCCGCTACACCGCGACCCCCGCGTCCTAAGACTTCCCCCAAGAGACGAAGCAAACGAAGCACACATAAGCAGCACTCCTCCCTCGGAAAGGCCCGCGAAAGCGGGTCTTTCCATTTTTGTGAGATAGGTTCGCCGGCGTGAGCAGACGCGCCCTCGTCACGGGCGCCGCGCGCGGCATCGGCGCGGCGATCGCCGAGCGCCTGCGGGCGGATGGGCTCGACGTGGTGACGCTCGACCGCGATCCGGGGTGCGACGTCACGCTCGACCTCGCCGGCGATCCCATGCCCGACTTCGGCCGGGTCGACGTGTGCGTGTCCAACGCCGCCATCACCGACACGATCGCGCCCGCGCACCGGATGACCGACGAGCAGTGGCAGCGGGACATCGACGTGAACCTGACGGGCGCCTACCGCATGGTGCGCGCGTGCCTGCCAGGCATGCGCGAGCGCCGGCACGGCCGGATCGTGGTGATATCGAGCGGCGCCGCCACCGATGGGCTGCCCGGGCAAGTGGCCTACTCGGCGTCGAAGGCCGGCCTGATCGGCATGGTGAAGACCCTGGCCGCCGAGAACGTGGCCCGGGGGATCACCGCCAACGCGGTGCTCCCGGGTCTGGTGGCCACCGAGAAGGTGCTGGCGATGCCGTCCGAGGTGCTCGAGCGTGCTCGCGCCATGGTGCCGTCCGGGCGGCTGGCCGAGCCGTCCGAGGTGGCGGATCTCGTGGCCTATCTCGGCTCCGAGCAGGCCGGCTCGGTGACCGGCCAGACGATCGGGATCGACGGCGGCTTCGGGCTGAACACCCAGACGCTGGGCTCCGACCGGGGCTAGCCCTCCGCCGCTGACGCGCGCGCCGCCTCGATCACCTCGATCACGCGCGCGCCCTCCTCGGCGGTCACCGGCGGCGGCGAGCCGTCCAGCAGCGCGTCGCGCACCCCGGCGTAGAACTCGCTCGTAGGCGCCGGGCAGCAGTCGCCTCATCCCCGTCGCGGCCGCTCTGCCCCACCCGCGTCGCCCGGCCGCAGCCCCGACTGCAGCGCATCCTCCTGCGGGTCCAGGCCCCAGGACTCGAACGCGCCCTCCAGCCCCAGCGCCCGGAACCTGGGCCCGGGCCGCGGGGCCACCTGGCTCGCCCACAGGTGCGCGATCGGCCCGCCGGCGAAGCGCAGCGCCACGAAGGCGTCGTCGTCGACCTGCGCTCCCGGGCGCCGGCGCTCGACCTCGGCGTACACCTGGGTCGGCTCGCCGAACAGCACCAGCGCCTGGTCGATCAGGTGGCTGCCCAGGTCGAACAGCAAGCCGCCGGCGTCCTCGGGGGCGGGGCTCTCGCGCCACCTGTCCGCCGCCACCTCGGGGCGGTAGCGCTCGAAGCGCGACTCCAGCCGCGTGATCCGGCCGAGCGAGCCGTCCTCCACAGCCTTGCGCAGCGTCAGGAAGTCGTCGTCCCAGCGGCGGTTGTGGAACACCGCCAGCATCACGCCGGTCTCGGCGGCGAGGTCGGACAGGCGGTTTGCCTCGGCGACGCTGGTGGCCAGCGGCTTGTCCACCACCACGGGCATTCCGGCGCGCAGCGAGGCCTCCGCCAGCGGCGCGTGCGCGCGGTTGGCCGCTGCGACGACCACCAGGTCGAGCTCGCCGGCACGCTCCCAGAGCTCGTCCGCGGAGGGCGACCACCTCGGCGTCCGGCAGATCCGCACGAGCCTGGGCCGAGCGCTCGGCGTTCGGAGGTGACCACGAACGCGACCGCCATCCCCTCCGTCGAGGAGATGAGCGGCGCGTGGAAGACGGCTCCGGCCAGGCCGTAGCCGATCAGCGCCGAACGCGGATCTCAGACCCTGCCGGCAGCCCGACGCGACCTCCTTGCGAGCGAATCGATGATCACCGCGATCAGCAGCACGCCGCCGGTGACCATGAACTTCACCGACGACTCGTACGCCAGCAGGTCCATCCCGTTGGAGATCGAGCCGATCACAAGCGCGCCAAGCAGCGCCGACCACACCTGCCGCGGCCGCCGAACAGGCTGGTGCCCGCGATCACCGGGCCGGCGATCGCCAGCAGCAGCAGGTCGCTGCCGCCGGAGGACTGGTTCACCGCGAGCAGCCGTGAGGCCGCGAAGATGCCGCCGATCGCCGCCATGCTGCTCGCGAGCGCCATCACCGTCACGCGGATCCGGGTCACGTTGATGCCGGCTCGCCGCGCCGCCTCGTCGCTCCCGCCGACGGCGTACACGTGGCGCCCGAACGTCGTCCTCGTGGCCACATACTGGCCCCCGGCGACGAAGGCGAGAAGGACCAGGGGGGCCAGGGGCACGCCGCGGTCCGAATTGAGGACCGAGACAGCCACGAGCACGGACGCCGCCACTACCACGGCCCGGATTACGACCGGCGCGAGCGCGGTGTCCGCGAGCCCGGCCTTCACCCGCTGCCGGTAGCCCCAGAGCGACGCTCCGGCGTAGGACCCGATCAGGACGAACGCCATGATCCACCCGACCGAGTCGGAGTAGAAGGTGTTGGCGAGGCCGGTGATCTTCGGGTCGTTGAGGTTCACGGTGCCGGTGTCGCCGAGCACGTAGAGCAACGCTCCCTGCCAGGCCAGCAGCCCCGCCAGGGTGACCACGAACGACGGCACCTCGAACCGGGTGAATATCTCGCCCTGGATCAACCCGATCACCGTGCCGGTCGCGCACCCCCGCGGCGATCGCCAGGTAGGGGTTCCAGCCGTGCTTGACGTTCAGGACGGCGACCACCGCCGCCGCGAGGCCGCTCACCGCCCCGACGGACAGGTCGATCTCGCCGAGGAGCAGCACGTAGACGATCCCGACCGAGATCAGGCCGACGGCCGTGATCTGCAGCATCAGGTTGGTGAGGTTGACCGCGGACAGGAAGCGGTCGTTCTGGGACTGGAAGATGATCCAGATCACCGCCAGGACGAGGACCACTCGCAGCGAGGCGAGGTCGCCCTCCACGAAGCGGCGCACGAACTGCCGGGCGGTGGTCCGCTCGGCGTCCGGTGTGACCGTGGTGTCCGCGGCCGCGCTCATGCCTGCCCCCCTTCGCCCGTGCTTCGCGCGCCGGTGATGGCGCCGACGATCTCCTGCTCGGTGGTCTCGCTGACCTTGAAGTCCCCGGCGGCCTTGCCCAGGCGCATCACGAAGACGCGGTCGCAGACCTCGAACACGTCGGCCAGGTTGTGGCTGACCACCAGCACGCCGTGGCCGCGCTCCTTGAGGCGCTTGATCAGCGCCAGCACCTGCTTGGTCTGGGGCACGCCCAGTGCGGCGGTCGGCTCATCGAGCATCACGAGCTTGGGCTCGCCGAGCAGCGAGCGCGCGACGGCGACCTGCTGGCGCTGGCCGCCGGACATCGCGCCCACCTCCGAGCGCACGCTCGGGATCGTGACCGCGAGGTTCTCGAGCAGCTCGTGGGAGCGGTGCTCCATCTCCGTCTCGTCGAGCTGGCGGGTGAGCCTGCCGGGCCCGTCGTCGACCTCCTCGCGGCCGAGGAAGAGGTTGGCCACCACGTCGAGGTTGTCGCACAGCGCGAGGTCCTGGTAGACGGTCGCGATGCCGAGGTCCGTCGCGTCCTGGGGCGTCGAGATCGAGACCGACTCGCCGTCGAAGCGGATCTCGCCCGCGTCGGCGGAGTGGATGCCGGCGATCGTCTTCACCAGCGTCGACTTCCCCGCGCCGTTGTCGCCCACGAGGCCCACGACCTCGCCCGCGTCCACGTGGAAGTCCACGCCGCCGAGCGCCTGGACCGCTCCGAAGCGCTTCTCGACTCCCGTCAGGGACAGCAGGGCCCCGTTGTCGCTCATCGCATCCTCTCCGTTCCGTGAGACCGCGGAGCCGGGCGGCGGATCGCCGCCCGGCTCGCGGAATGGCTCCTGCTTACTCGGATTCCGGCCTCCTTGCATGCACTGGCGTACTTGCCGGCGCAGATCTCGGACGCCTTCCAGTACCCGTCCTTGACGATCGTGTCGTTGACGTTCTCCTTGGTAACCGACGACCGTCTCGAGCTCGACCGTCGGCACCTTCTCCTTGCCGTTGTCGGTCTCGCCGTTGACGAGGCCGGCGGGCGGGTCCTCGCCGCGGGCGAGGGCGACCGCGATCTTGGCCGCAGCATCTGCCAACGGGATGATCGGCTTGTAGACGGTCATGAACTGCTCACCGGCGAGGATCCTCTGGATCGCCGCCAGCTCCGCGTCCTGACCCGTCGTCGGACGGTCCGCGGGATCGATCCCGGCTGACTTCATTGCGGCAATCGCGCCGCCGGCCGTGCCGTCGTTGGCGGCGTAGACGCCCTGGAAGCCGTCGTCACCGAGCGCGGTGATCGCCTGCTCCATCTCCTGCTGGGCCTTGTCGGGGCTCCAGTCGGGCGTGTCGTACTCCTTGCCGATCTTCACGTTCTCCGCGCTGAACACCGACTTGGCGCCCTTCTTGAACAGCTTCGCGTTGTTGTCCGTCGGCGCGCCGTTGATCATCGTGATCGTCGGGCTGTCCCCGCCCTCCGCGAGCTTCTTGGAGAGCGACTCGCCCTGCTGCTTTCCGACCGTCTCGCTGTCGAACGAGACGTAGTAGTCGATGTCGGAGTCAGTGAGCAGGCGGTCGTAACTGATCACGGGCACCTTCGACTGGTTGGCGCGCGTGACGATGGCGGCGGCGGAAGCCGCGTCGACCGGGTCGAGCACCATCACCTTGGCGCCCTCCGTCAGCGCCGCCTCGGCCTGCTGCTGCTGCTTGGCCGCATCCTGGTTCGCGTTCGAGTAGATGATCTCGCAGTCCGAGCAGAGCTTCTTGACGTTCTCCTCGAACAGTGGGCGGTCGTGCGACTCGTACCGGGCGGTCTTCGACTCGGGGAGCAGCAGCGCGATCTTGCCGCCGCCTCCGCCGCGCGCTGTCGCCGCCTCCGCCGCCGCCATCGTCGTCGTCATCGCCGCAACCGGCGATGGCGCCGCCCGCGGCGAGGGCGAGGACCGCAAAAGCCGCGGGCCCTCTCTTCCTTAGTCCTTCGAACATCTTGACCTCTCCTCCTTGCGTTTCGCCCCGGCGAGGGGCCTTTTCTACTTACCCACCCCGGCGAGGATCAGCGCAATCGCGCCGAGCACCTCCGCCCGCTCTCCCAGGACTCCGGGGACTATCTCCACGTCCTCCGCGACGGTCGGGAGCGCCGTCCGGCGGACGGCCTCCCGCATCTCGTCGAGAAGCAGGTCACCCGCCTGGCCGACGCTTCCGCCGACCACCACCCGCTGCGGGTTCAAGAGGTTGCAGACGTCAGCCAGCACCCGGCCGATGTGGCGGCCGGAGTCGGCGATCGCCCTCCGGCAGCCCGGGTCGCCCGCCTCGGCGCGCTCGATGATCTCCTCGATGGTGAGGTCGTGGCCGAGGCTGCGGCGCAGCAGGTCGACGATCGCCGGGCGCGGCCGCCAGCGTCTCGAGGCACCCGCGGTTGCCGCAGCGGCAGATCGGGCCGTCGCCGTCGATCGTGGTGTGGCCGATCTCGCCCGCGGTGCCGCCGGCGCCGCCGAACAGCCGGCCGCCGACGACGATGCCCGCGCCCACGCCCGTGGCCACCTTGAGGTAGATCAGGTCGGCCGCGTCCTTGCCGGCTCCCCAGAACAGCTCGGCCAGGGCGCCCAGGTTCGCGTCGTTCTCGGCCTGCACGGGCAGCCCGACGCGCTGCGTCATCTCCTCCTGGATCTCGAGCCCTGCCCAGCCGGGCAGGATCTCCGGGGACGCGGCGCGCCCGGTGTTGCGGTGGATCGGCCCGGGCAGCCCCAGCCCCGCGCCGATCACCTCGGCGCGCGACATCGAGGCCGCCTCGAGCACCTCGTCCACGAGCTCCGCGGCGGTGTCCATCGCCTCGGCGGCGGGCAGGTTCTCGGCGATGTCGCGCCGTGCCTCCGCGAGCACGACGTGCGCCAGGTCGGAGATCGCCACCGCGAGATGGCGCTTGCCGAAGTCCACCCCGACCACCGCGCCCGCGGGCTTGCCGAGGCCGATCAGCGCAGGTGGCCGGCCGGCGCCGGGCTGGTCGCCCTGCTCGCGCGGCGGGTGGTCCACCACCAGGCCGGACTCGCGCATCTCGGACACCAGGCTGGAGACGGTCGAGCGCGAAAGCCCGGTGGCGCGGGCCACGTCGGCCCGGCTCGCGACGCCGACCTCGCGCAGCACGTCGATCACGCGGCGGCGATTGAGCTCTCTCATTGACGGCGCGCCTGCGCCGTTTCCATCCCTCAAACCACGCCGGATTCTGCGCAGCCCCGGAGACTTATGTCAAGGGCTTGGACAAACCCCGGCCCTGAGCAGCGGAATTTGTGCGGCCTAGCGCCAGAAGTGGCTCTAGGCCAGCGCGCCGCGCGGCTCGAGCACCGCCGCGGCCACCTGCTCCGCGACCGCCTCGGGCGTGAGCCCGACCTCCTCGCGCAGCAGCGCGGGCTTGCCGTGGGTCACGTAGCGGTCGGGCAGGCCGAAGCGCAGCACGCGCACGTCGCCCAGCAGGTCGGCGTCGGCCATGTGCTCGACCACCGCCGAGCCGAAGCCGCCGGCCAGCACGTTCTCCTCCACCGTCACCAGCACGTCGTGCTCCTCCACCAGCGACGCGATCAGCTCGCCGTCGAGCGGCTTGGCGAAGCGGGCGTCCGCCACGGTGGGCTCCAGGCCGTGCTCGTCCGCGAGCAGGTCGGCGGCGCCGAGCGCCACCGGCACGCCGTAGCCGTAGCCGAGGAACGCCACGCGCTCGCCCTCGCGCAGGACCTCGCCGCGGCCGATCTCGAGCACCGACGGCCGTGGCCGGCAGCTCCACGCCCTCGGCCTCCCCGCGCGGGTAGCGCAGGCCCGACCGGGCCCGTCGTGCGCGATCGCGGTGCGCAGCATGTGCACCAGCTGGGCCTCGTCGCGCGGGGCCATCAGCGTCATGTTCGGCAGGCAGCGCTGGTAGGAGATGTCGAACGCGCCGTGGTGGGTGGGGCCGTCGTCGCCCACCAGGCCGGCGCGGTCCATCGCGAACACCACGTCCAGGTTCTGCAGGCACACGTCGTGCACGATCTGGTCGAAGCCGCGCTGGAGGAAGGTCGAGTAGATGGCGGCGACCGGCTTCGCGCCCTGCAGCGCCAGGCCCGGCGGCGAACAGCACCGCGTGCTGCTCGGCGATGCCCACGTCGTAGTAGCGGTCGGGCATCGCCTTCTGGAGGATGTCCAGGCCGGTGCCGGTGTTCATGGCGGCGGTGATGCCGATCACCCGCTCGTCGCGCTCGCACTCGGCCACCATCGCCTCGCCGAACACCTTCGTGTACTGCGCCGGCGCGGGGTTGGCGTCCTTGGCGACGGCTTGGGCTTCGCGGCCGCCTCGCCGTTCACGATCGAGGCGGGCTTGGCCGCGTGCCACTTCTCCATGCCCTCGAGGCCGCCGTCCTCCGCCGGGGCGAAGCCCTTGCCCTTCACCGTCCGGCAGTGGACGACCACGGGCCGGTTCGCCGTCCAGCGCCTCGCCGATCGCCTCGCGCAGCGCGCCCACGTCGTGGCCGTCGATCACGCCGATGTAGGCCAGGTCGAGCTCCTCGAAGAACAGCCCCGGCGCCCAGTAGGCCTTCAGCGACTCCTTCACGATCGGCCCGAGCCGCTCGATCCGCTCGCCGATGCCCGACGGGCAGCTTCGTGAGGGTGGTCTCCACGTCCTCGCGCGCCTTGTGCAGCCGCGGGTTCATCCGGATCCGGTGGAAGTAGCGCGAGAGCGCGCCGACGTTCGGGGCGATCGACATGCCGTTGTCGTTCACCACGATCACGATCGGCAGGTCCATCCCGCCGGCGTTGTGCAGCGCCTCGAACGCCACGCCGCCGGTGAGGGCGCCGTCGCCGATCACGGCCACCACCTTGCCGTCCTCGCCGACGCCCCGGCGCATGGCCTCCTTCAGGCCGACCGCGTAGGAGACCGAGGTGGAGGCGTGGCCCGCGCCCATGATGTCGTGCTCGGACTCGAACACCGAGCAGAAGGGCGCGAGGCCCGCCGTACTTGCGGATCGTGCCGAGCTGGTCGCGGCGGCCGGTGAGCACCTTGTGCGGGTAGGCCTGGTGGCCGACGTCCCACAGCACCTTGTCCTTCGGCGACTCCAGCAGCGAGTGGATGGCCACCGCGATCTCGCACGCGCCGAGGTTCGCGCCGAAGTGGCCGCCGATCTCGCCGATCGTGTCGATGATCTCCTCGCGGACCTCCTGGGCGACCTGGTCCAGCTGCTCGTCGTCGAGCCCCTTGAGGTCGTCCGGTCCGTCGATCTTGTCGAGCAGTCTGGTCATGTCTGTCTCGTGAGGATGTAGTCGGCTATTCGTGCGAGCGTGTCGGTCGGACCACTCGGCCTCGTCGAGCGCCGCGCGGGCCTCGGCGTGGGACTCCCGGGCCAGCTCGCGGGCCCGATCCAGGCCGAAGACGCTCACGTACGTTCGCTTTCCATGGCGTTCGTCCGAGCCGCTGGGCTTGCCGAGCTCCGCGTCGTCCCCGGTCACGTCGAGGATGTCGTCGACGATCTGGAACAGCACGCCGAGCTCGGATGCAAAGCGGCCGAGCGGAAGTGTGGCAGGTCCGCCCGCTCCGCTGAGGTGGCAGACGCAGATCACCGAGGCCGCGATCAGCCGGCCCGTCTTCAGCTCGTGCAGGCGCCGCAGCCGCGCGGCGTCGAGATCTCCGTCGGCGGTCACGTCGAGGAACTGGCCGCCGACCATTCCGCCCACGCCGGCGGCGCCGGTCAGCTCGCGCACCGCGGCGAGCACGTCGGCCGGCTCGCCCTCCTGCTCGGTGGTCGCCAGCCGCAGCGCCTCGGCGAACAGCCCGTCGCCGGCGAGGATGGCCACGTCCTCGCCGTAGGCCACGTGACACGTCGGCTTGCCGCGGCGCAGCTCGTCGTCGTCCATCGCCGGCAGGTCGTCGTGGATCAGCGAGTAGGTGTGGATCATCTCGATCGCGGCGGCGAACGGCATGACCTCCGCCGGGTCGCGGCCCAGCGCCTCGGCGGTGGCCAGCGCGAGCACCGGCCGGATCCGCTTGCCGCCCGCGAGCAGCGAGTAGCGCATCGCCTCCTCGAGGCGGTCGACGCCGGGCTCGGCGCTGAAGCGCACGCCCTCGAGGTAGGCGTCGACCTGCTGCTGGAGCTCGACCGGGTAGAGCGCGGTGCGTTCGGCGCTGGCCACGCAGCACAGGCTATCCCCCGGGTGCCGGCCCCTCGGTGATCACGAGCGCGTCGTGCTGCGGGTAGGCGGAGCGCACGCCCGCGCGCGCGCCCGATCGCCGCCAGCGGGCCGAACAGCGCCGCCTGCACGACGGCGGGCGGCTTGGTGAAGCGCATCACGTCGCGGTAGTCGCGCGCGATCACCGCGAGCTGGAGGAGGCCGGGCATGCCCTTGGCGTTGGTCTTGCCCTCGTGCGCGAGGCCGAACAGGGTGGTGATCAGATCCTCGAAGCGAGCGACCGTGGCGCCCCGGACGTCGACCTGCACGTGCGCGACCTCCTCGCCCGCGTTCCACCAGTCGTGCGGCGTGCCCGGCGGCACGTCGACGACCTCGCCGGGCCCGGCTGTGCGCTCCTCGCCGTCCACACGCAGACCCGACCCTCCCCGCGAGCACCTCGAAGCGCTCCGACATCTCGGGGGTGCACGTGCTCCGCGGCCACGGCGCCGCCGGGCTCCACGTACAGATCGACGACCAAGTGCTCGGGATCGCCGCCGTCCTCGCTGCCGACCCTCACGACCGCCGCGCTCGCCGGTGACCGGGTTGGTCAGCACCTGGCCGCGACCTGGACATGCTCGCCAGCCTAAAGCAGCTGTTCCTGGCCCTCCGCGGGCGCGTCGCGCTCGGCCTCCCGCCCGGCGCGGTCGAGCTCCGCGCCCACGCGCGCGGCCAGCTCCGCGCAGCGCTCCACCAGCTCGGCGGCCTGCGACGGCGTCCAGCTCACCGGCGCGAAGTCGCGCGGCGGAGTCCTCCAGCTCGCGGATGGCTTTGTCGAGATCGCTCACTCGTGCTGCCACCTCCTCCCTGTGGACGGCGCCGAGTATCCCGTTCACGAACCCGGGGGCGTCCGCGCCGCACAGCTCCTTGGCGGCCTCGATCGCCTCGTCGATCGCCACCTCGGCCGGCACGTCGTCCCGGCTGAGCAGCTCGTGCAGCGCCACGCGCAGGATGCTCCGCTCGAGCGGCGCGATGCGGTCGAGCGTCCAGCCCTCGGCGTGGCGCTCGATCAGCGCGTCGAGCTGCTCGCGCTCGGCCTCCACGCCGTCGACCAGCTCGCGGTGAACTCGGTGGCGCCCGCGCTCCAGCAGCTCCGGTGCGCGGCGATCGGTGAGGTCCGCCTGGTAGAGGGCGACCACCGCGGCCCGGCGCTGGTCGGTGCGGCGCATCGCTTACGCGCGCGAGACGTACTCGCCCGAGCGCGTGTCCACGCGCACCCGGTCGCCGATGTTCACGAACAGCGGCACGCGCACGGTCACGCCCGACTCGAGCGTGGCCGGCTTGTCCCCGCCGCCGGAGGCGGTGTCGCCGCGCACGCCGGGCTCGGTCTCGGTCACGGCCTGCTCCACGGCGCTCGGCACCTGCAGGTCGGACGGCTTCTCGTCCACGTAGAGCACCTCCACCTCCTCGTTCTCCGTGATCCACTTGAGCTGGTTCGCCACGGAGTCCTCGGGGATCGTGAGCTGCTCGTAGTTGCCCAGGTCCATGAAATGGGCGTCGGTCCCGTCGGAGTAGAGGTACTGCATCTTGCGCGTCTCGGTGCGGATCGGCCGGAACTTCTCGCCCGCCCGGAAGGTCTTGTCGATCACCGCGCCGTCGGTCGTGCGCTTGAGCTTGGAGCGCACGAACGCGCCGCCCTTGCCGGGCTTGACGTGCTGGAACTCGACGATCTTGAAGACGGTGCCGTCGACCTCGATGTGGGTTCCGTTCTTGAACTGATTGGTGCTGATCACGGGTCGGAGGGTACCCCCACGGCCTCGAGCGCCTCCTGCCAGTCCAGGTACGCACGCACCCGTCGCACCAGGCCGGCCTCGAACTCGAACACCCACGCGGTCGGCCGCTCGATATCGACGCCGCTCGCCTCGCCACGAATCTGCATCTCCCCGAGCACCACGACGGTCTCCCCCAGGTCGCGGATCTCCGAGACGTCTGATCTTCGTGTCCCAGACCGCGTGCCAGTCGTCCCAGAAGCGGCGCAACCCGGCGTGGCCCCGCGTCACCGTCTCGGCTCCCTCCATCTGGCGGACGATCGCCGACGACCATTCGACCTCCGGATGAGCCGGCTCCAGCCAGGCCTCGATATCTCCTCGGTTCCAACCCTCGAGACACCTGCGCGCTGCGTCCACGTGCTCCTGCGACATCGGCCCAGTATCCCGCTAGGGCAGCCGCCCCTCCGCCTCCAGCTTCTCCATGTGAGCACGCAGGCTGAGCCGCGCCGCCTCGCGCAGATGGGCCGGCGCGTCGGCCCACGCGCGGTCCAGCAGCTCGTCCTCGGTGCGCGCCCCGGCCGCGAGCGCCTCCAGCAGCAGCCGCTCGCGCTCGAGCCGGTGGGAGATGTACTCGTCGAGCTTCGCGCGCGGGTCGTACACGTACGGGCCGTGGCCGGGGCACAGCACGTCCAGGTCGAGCTCGCGCAGGGCGTGCAGGGAGTCGAGGTAGGCGGCCAGCGACCCCTCGCCGGGCTGGATGAACACGCTGCCCTCGCCCAGCACGGTGTCGCCGGTGAAGCAGGCGCGCCCCAGCAGGAGGCAGACGCTGTCGGCCGAGTGGCCCGGGGTGGCCAGCGCGCGGAAGGGGCCGACGTCCTCGCCGCCGGCGGGCTGGACGACGTCCACGCCCGCGCGCGCCGCCAGCGGCTCCGCGCCCTCGCTGTGGTCCGCGTGCCCGTGGGTGAGCACGATCCCCTCGATCCGGTCACCGGCGACCTCGAGCACATCGTCCAGGTGAGCTTCGTCCGCCGGGCCCGGATCGACCACCCATCCCGCCGCGACGTAGGTGTTCGTGCCGTCGAGCGTCAGCGGGGACGGATTCGACGCTCGCACCCGGGCGATGCCCGGCGGGTCGGTGTCTCTGGCGCCCGCGTCGATGAGGCATCCTTGCAGCCCCGGCGAGCGCCGCCTGCAAGAGATCCTGCGTTCCCGCTTTCGAGGATGTGGGTGGAGTCGGCGAAAATGGGTATCCCCTGCATTAGATGGAGTCACTAAGCGTGACGGGCCCCACCAGCAGGGCAGGGGGTGGACCGGAGGGCTTCCGCCTGTCGATCGGCGGAGGCGCGGTAGCCGCGGGCAAGGCGCGGCGCGAGTTGTCGCGCCTGCGGGCCGACCTCGACCCGCCGCTGCTCGAGAACATCCGGCTGCTGGTGACCGAGCTCGTGACCAACTCCGTGCGGCACGCGGCCGCCGGCACCGTGGAGCTGGCCGTGCTGGTCGGCGCCGGGCGCGTGCGCGTGGAGATCGCGAACGCGGGCTCGCCGTTCGAGCCGGTGCTTCGCGACCCGAGCGAGAGCAGCGACTGCGGCTGGGGTCTCTTCCTGGTCGAGCGCCTCAGCGACGCCTGGGGCGTGGAGGAAGACTCCGGGCACCAGCGCGTCTGGTTCGAAGTCCTGCGCACCGCCTGACGCTCGACATCCCGTCGAGGCGCGGCACCCGAATCTTGGCCCGCGTGCCGATGGAACGTGGCCGGTTGCGGGCGAACATCGTCCCCATGAACCGACCACAGCCCCTCAGCCGATACATGCTCGTGCCCCGCGCGCCCTCCGCGGGCGCGCCCCTCAAGCGCTACAGCCTGGCGCGCGTGGGCGTGTCGCCGGCGGCGCCGGCGTCAGCCCAGCCTGAGCTGGGCGTCCTCCGCCGGCGGCCCGGGATCCTGTCCCAGTAGCGCCCGGAACCTGCGCGCCGCGGTGGGCGCGTCGTCGTCGCGGTTGTTGTTGAAGAACACGTGCACCTCGCCGGCGTCCTCGGCCAGGCCGCGGGCGCGCACGGCGATCTCCTCCAGCTCCTCGTCGCCGTAGATCCAGCCGAAGCGCTCGGCCACCGACTTGCCGTGCAGGTAGCCGTCGGTGTTGCGCCCGTGGATCCGCACGTAGGCGAGGTCGTCGCGAGTGACCGCGTCCACCGGGGGCATGATCGGCGTCTCGTCGCCGGGGGGCCCGTCCACGCAAACGAACGCGACCCCCTGCTCGTCGAACCAGCCGAGCGTCTCCGGCGCGCGCTCCTCGTCGACCCAGCGCCGGTTGCGAAGCTCGATCGCCAGCCGGTGCGGCCTCACGAGCCCGATCAGCGGCTCGAGCTCGGACAGCTCGTTGCGCTTGGGCGAGAAGCCGGGCGTCAGCTGAAGCAGCAGCGCGCCCATCTTGCCGGCCTTCGCGAGCGGCTCGATCGCGGCGAGAGCCTCCTTCGCCAGCGCCTCCTCGAGCTCGGGCGTGAGCTCGACCCGCCCGCGCGGGGTCGTGCGCGCCATCTCACGGATGTCCGGCGGCAGGGAGTCGATGCCCGCGGAGTGGCGGGACAGCAGCCGGTGCAGCTTCACGTCCATCACGAACTCGTCCGGGGTCACCTCGCACCAGCGCCGCACCGTCGACCGCTCGGGCACCGCGTAGAAGCTCGAGTTCAGCTCCACCGCCTCGAACCGCTGTGCGTACCAGGGCAGCCGCTCGGAGGCGGCCATGCCCTCGGGGTACCAGTCCTTGATGAAGCCGGGGTCGGCCCAGCTCGACGTGCCGATGAGGATTCGCCCGGGCATGACAAGGACACTAGGCGCCGAAGGCGCCGTTCGGGGGGTTGCAAAGGGGGGCGAGTTCGCCCCCCTTTGAGGTTCTCCTAGCGCCGGCCGCGCCCGAAGCTGTTCGCCGCCGGCAGCGCGGCCGCCAGGTCTCCGACGTCCTCCCCCGCCTCGCTGCTCCACGTGCGCGTGGGCTCGATGTGGCGCACCTCGGCCTTCGGCAGGTCCGCCCGCTCGAGGCGGCGCACGTCGTGGACGAGGATGTTCACGATCCCCTCGCGGCGCTCCAGCTTGCCGTCGGCGATCACCAGCGGCTCGCCGCGCACGGCCACCCGGCAGCGCTCGTGCACCGGCGGGGGCACGATCAGGTTGAGCGTGCCGTGCTCGTCCTCGAGCAGCATGAACGTGACGCCCTTCGCGGTGGCGGGGCGCTGGCGGGCGATCACCAGCCCGGCGATCGTGACCGCCGACCCGTCCCCCAACCGCTCCAGGTCCGCGCTGGTGACCGCGTGTCCCGGCAGGTCGGGGCGCATCAGCTCCATCGGGTGCTCGCGCAGCGTGACTCCGGTCGATCCGTAGTCGGCCAGCATCCGGTCCCACACGCCCAGCCGCCGCAGCTCGGGCGCGTCGTGCAGGTCCAGCGGCAGCGCGAGCTGAGTGCCCTCCCTGCCCCCCACCCCGACCGGTACCCCCGGCGCGGCCACGCCGAGCAGCCACAGCGCCTGACGCCGCCGCCCGTCCTCGGGCCCGTCCACCAGCGAGTCGCACGCCCCCGCCCAGGCGAGCTTGCCCAGGGTGTCGATCGAACAGCCCGACCGCGAGGCGAGATCCTCGACCGACCGCCAGGGAGAACGCCCCCGCTCCTCCACCAGCGCCCGAACCTCGGCTCTCCCGGACGCCGTTCACATACCCCAGCCCCATCCGAACCCTCAGACCCTGTCTGAGGTCTGAGGCCCGAGGCCTCGACATGACAGTCTGACGCCTGAGCATCACGCAGGGCGGCAGCACCTCGATGCCCCGCCGCTGCGCCTCGTGCACCAGCGCGTCCGAGGGATAGAACCCCATCGGCTGCTCGTTCATCAGCGCGCACAGGAACTCGGGCCCGTAGTGCACGCGCAGCCAGGTGGACTGGTAGGCCAGCAGCCCGAACGCGGCCGAGTGCGACTTGGGGAAGCCGAAGCCCGAGAAGCCGACGATCTGGTCGTACACGCGCTGCGCGGTCTCGGCATCGGCCCCCCGCTCCACCGCGCCCTCGATGAACTGGCGCTCGTAGGCGCGCATGGCGGCCTCCGAGCGCTTGCGGCTCATCGCGCGGCGCAGCCCCTCGGCGTCCCCGGCGGTGAAGCCGGCGAACGCCATCGCCACCTCGATCACCTGGTCCTGGAAGACGATCGCGCCCAGGGTGTCCTTGAGCACCGGCTCCAGCGAGGGGTGCTCGTAGGGCACCTGGAACGACGGGTCCTCGCGCAGCGCCTTCTTGCGCTCGATGTAGGGGTGCACCGCCCCGCCCTGGATCGGCCCCGGGCGCACCAGGGCCACCTGCACGGTCAGGTCGTCCAGGTTCTCCGGATGGGTGCGCGGCAGCATCGACATCTGCGCGCGGCTCTCGATCTGGAACACGCCGGTGGTCTCGGCCGCCTGGATCGCCGCGTAGGTCTGCGCGTCGTCGAAGTCGATCCGCGACAGGTCGATCCGCTCGTTGCGCGTGCGCTCGATCTCCACCACGCAGCGCTCGACCGCGGACAGCATCCCCAGGCCCAGCAGGTCGAGCTTGAGGAAGCCGGCGTCGGCGCAGGAGTCCTTGTCCCACTGCACCATCTGGCGGCCCTCCATCGCCGCCGGCTGGATCGGGCACAGGTCCACCAGGGGCTTGGTGGAGATGACCATGCCGCCGGGGTGCTGGGACTGGTGGCGCGGCAGCCCGTGGGCCATGCGGGCGAGCTGCACCAGCGCCCGCCAGCGCGGCGAGCCATCCGGCACGTCGCCCTCCACATCGTTCCCCGGCTTCCAGGGGTCGACCGTGCGCGCCAGGCGCTCGATCTCCCCCGGCGGCAGCCCCAGCGCCTTGGCGAAGTCGCGCACCGCCGAGCGCACCTGGTAGGTGGCGAAGGCCGCCACCAGCGCCGAGCGGTCGTGGCCGTAGCGCTCGTGCACGCGCGGGATCAGCACCTCGCGGATGTCGCGCGGGAAGTCGAGGTCGATGTCCGGCAGCGCCGTGAGGTCCTCGTTGAGGAAGCGGCCGAGGTGCAGCTCGTTGGCCAGCGGGTCGATGTGCGAGAGGCCGGTGAGGTAGCAGACGATCGACGCCACGCTGGAGCCGCGCCCGCGCCCCGGCGGCAGGATCGCGCGCACCTCGTCCGCCCCGCGCACCTCGGCGGCCACCTCGCGCGCCAGCTCGAGCATGTCGCGGTGGAGCAGGAAGAAGCCCGACAGCCCCAGGTGGCGGATCACCGCCAGCTCCTCGTCCAGCCGTGCCCGCGCGCGCTCGTGCCCGCGCGGGTAGCGCTCGTCCAGGCGATGGGCGCAGACGTCGGCCAGCTTGCGGTCGGCGTGCTCGTCCTCCGCGCCGGGATAGGAGTAGCCGAGATCGCTGGTCAGGTCGAAGGTCAGCCGCTCGGCGAGGCGACCGGACTCGTGCACCGCCTCCGGGTGCTCGGCGAAGCGGGCGGCCATCGCCTCCGGCGAGGCGAGCGCGCTGGAGCTGTTGCCCCGCCGGACCGGCTCGCACTCGTCGAGCGTGCGCCCCAGCCGCACCGCCACCAGCGCGTCCTGGAGCCGGGTGGACCCGCGGCTGTGGGAGTGCACGTCGCCGGTCGCGACGCACGCCACGCCGATCCGCTCCGCCAGCTCCGAGAGGAGGCGGTTGCGGCGGCGGTCGTGGCGGGCGAAGGGGCGCTGGAGCTCGATCCGCAGGCGGTCCGGGCCGAAGATCCGCTTGAGGCGACGCGCCGCCGCCCCCGCCGCGGCGTGCTCTCCGGCTTCGACCGCCCGCGCCACCGGGCCATGGCGGGCGCAGCCCGAGAGGCAGACGATGCCCTCGGAGTGGCGCTCGAGGGCTTCGTAGGTGGTGACCGGGTCCAGCGGCTCCCGATCCGGATGCGGCCGTGTTCCCGCGTGCGCCTCGGTGAGCAGGCGGCAGAGGTTGGTGTAGCCGGCGCGCGTCTCGCACAGCAGCGTGAGGTGCGAGCCGTCCTCCATCGACACCTCCGCGCCGGTGATCGGCCTCACGCCAAGGGGCTTCAGCGCCTGGGCGGCCTCCATCGCGCCATGCAGGCCGTCATGGTCGGTGACCGCCAGCGCCGAATGCCCCTGCTCGGCGGCAGCCCCGGCGATCTCCTGAGGATGCGAGGCGCCGTCGAGGAACGAGTAGGCGGTGTGGCAGTGCAGCTCGGCGTAGGGCACGAACGTATGTTCGCATGCCTACGGGACGAGGCTCAGGCAGGCGCGCCGTCGCTCGCCGGCCTGCCGTTCGACTTCGGCGCCGGCACCGGGTCGGCCTCCAGCATCAGCTGGAAGTCGTGCGGGTTGGTGGCGAAGGCGACGGCGTCGGTGCGAGTGACCATGCCGCTGTGCAGATGGGCGAGCAGGCACTGGTCGAAGGTGCGCATGCCGTAGTAGTCGCCCTCCGCCACGGCCAGGTCGATCTCCTTCTGGCTCTTCCCGTTGGAGATCAGGTCGCGGATGCGCGAGGAGCTCACGAGCACCTCCGCGTTCAGCACCAGGCCGCCTGAGGCGGCCGGGATCAGGCGCTGCGAGACGATCCCCACGAGGGTGGCGGCCAGCATCTGGCGCGCCAGGCCGGCCTCCTTCTCGCCGAAGAGGTCGATGAAGCGCTGCACGGTCTCCGAGGCGTTGATCGTGTGCATCGTGCAGATCACGAGGTGGCCGGTCTCCGCCGCCCGGAGGGCGGTCATCGCCGTCTCCGCGTCGCGCACCTCGCCGATCAGGATCACGTCGGGGTCCTGGCGCAGGGCCGCGCGCAGGGCCACGTGGTGGTCGGGCACGTCGAGGCCGATCTCCCGCTGGGTGACGATCGCCTGGGCGTCGGGGTGCAGGTACTCGATCGGGTCCTCGACCGTGAGGATGTGCAGAGGCCGGGTCTGATTCACGCGGTCGATCAGGGCCGCGCCCGTGGTGCTCTTGCCGCATCCGGTGGGACCGGTGATCACCACCAGCCCGCGCACCTCGTCCGCCCACGACAGGACGGTCGGAGGGATGCCGAGGGTCTCGGTGGCGGGCGCCGCGGGGATGGAGCGAAAGACGAAGGAGGCCGAGCCGCGCTGGGTGAAGGCGGCGACCCGGAAGCGACCGTGGGTCGTGAAGTAGGAGAGGTCGGCCGAGCCTGTCTGCTCGAAGTGCTCGCGCTTGTGGGGGCTGAGCAGGACGCTGCTCTTGACGTGGTCCGCGTCGGCGAGGCTGACCGGCTCGAAGCCCTCCAGCTCGCGCAGGCGGCCGCCCACGCGCACGCGCGGGACGGCGAGCACCTTCACGTGGAGGTCCGAGGCGCCGAGGGCCAGGGCCGTCTCCAAAGCGGTATCGAGGTCGAATGCCACTGCCGTCCCATCGTCAATCCGGGGCTGTGCCTTAACCCCTTTGGACAAACCACCCACCCGCGACCAGATCCCGGAACACGACCACGTTTCGCCCGTCGGCGAGCACGAGCTCGAAGTACCGCCGGCGGAGCGGCCTCCCTGTCCACCAGCGGTCCTCCACCACCCATTGCTCGAGCACGCAGTCGACGGCCCTGCCCTCCACCCCCTCCGGAACGCCATCGCCCCCCGCGCGCACCCGCACGGGGCCCGGTGCGGACATCCGCCGGGGACGCGTCACCGGTTCCACGGGGTGAGGACCGAGCGGCGCTCGGGCAGCCGCGAGTCGGGGTCGACCTCCAGCACCCTCATGGCGGCCTCGTCCCCAGCCGCCTGGCGGGCCTGTCGCACCGCCTCCCCCAGGCGGTCTCGGCGGGCCCTCTCCCCCTCCTCGACCAGCGCCGACTGGTCGCCGGCGGGCGGCCCGAACGCCTCCACCTCCAGGGCGAGCGACTCGGCCGGCGCAGGCAGATAACTAAGTCTCGACTTGAGGGTTAGAGTTACTCTGGCGGGGTCTGCGCTGGCGATCCGGAGGGTCACCGCCTCACGCCACGTCCCCCCCGCCACGAACCGCGCCGAGACCGCCAGCCCGCGCAGGGTGCGCCCGCGCCGTTCGCGACGGGCCAGGACGCGGTCCACCAGCATCTCCAGCGCCCGCTCCAGCTGCTGGCCGGACGCGGCCTCCGGCAGGTCGATCCGCTCGACCACGGGCTCGGGCGGCCGGCGGGGGTCCAGCGGGGTGTCGCGGCCACCCGCCAGGTCCAGCGCCAGCAGCCCCGGATGGCCGAACCGCTCGGCCACCGCGCGGGAGGGCAGAGCCGCCAGCTCACCCAGGGTCCTGATGCCCAGGCGCTCCAGCGCCTCCACGAGCGGCGCCAGCTCGGGCCGCGAGCGCAGCAGCGACGCCGGCAGCGGCGCCAGGAAGGCGGGCGCCCCCCGCTCGTCCACCACCGGCGGCGGCCTGCGCGGGCGGGCCCGGCGGGCCGCGCAGTACGCCGCGAATCTCGACGGCCCACAGGCCAAACGTGCACTGAAGCGCCCGCCGTGAAGGACTCGGCGCGTGGCCCCCAGAACTCCCTTGAGATCCCCACCGTGGATGCCCATCAGCCCTGTCGCCTCGAAGAAGGCCGCCCCGGCGCGCTCGGACTCGGGGGCGCCGCCGATCGACTCGATCCGGTCGAGCACCTCGTGCCACAGCGAGCGGGTGGCCTCGGGGTCCGGCGGGACCAGGCGCAGCACCGGGCAGCGCGCCAGCGCCTCGCCCATCCTCATGCCCGCCACGACCCCCGTGGCCTCGGCCGCGGCGGAGGCCTCCCCGACCTGCTGTTCCCTGCCGGCCTCGGGCGCCAGCGCCACCGGTTCGGAGAGCAGCTCGCGCCTGTCCCCGAGGGCCGCCAGCAGCGAGAAGCGGGGGATCAGGACGCATACGATCATGGGGCGAACGTATGTTCGCATATGGAGACGCCGTGAAAAGGCCTCCCAGCCTCAAGCCGGCGGACGAATGGCCGATAGGCATTGGAGTGAAGCGTCCCGCTCCCCAACTCATACTCGCGCTGGTCGTTATGACCATCGCCGTCTTCACGGCGCTGACGATCCCGTCGGCCGCCGCGGAGGAGCTGCTGGTGCGTCTGCCGAACGGGACCTACGCGGTCGTGACCGAGGTGCCCGTCGGCGCCGAGGTGATCGGCCCCGCACCCGAGGACGGGCAGGTCCCGCCCGAGCTCACGGACACCGGCGATCTGCCCGCCGGGCAGGACGAGGCCGCCGGGCAGGACGAGGCCGCCGAGGAGGCGACCACCACCCCGGCGCCCCCGGCCCCGGCTCCGGCGCCCGCTCCGAAGCCCGCACCCGCGCCGGCCGCCCCGGCCCCCGCGAAGCCGGCCGAGCCCAAGGCCGCCGAGCCGACCACGCTCGAGGAGGAGCCGCAGAGGACCACCGAGTCGAAGCGCAAGGTCCGCCGCCCCGCCAGGAAAAAGTCTAAGCCTCGACCCAAGCATGAGGGTCACCGGAACGGCGGGGCGCAGGCCCCGCGGACCCCGCTGCGCAACCCCGACGGCTCCCCGACCCCGAGCAACCCCGGCTTCGTCGACGCCCTGCCCGGGCCCTCGTACACCACGGGCGTGCCCAACTTCGTGATCCGCAAGTTCCGGGTGCCGGTGTTCCTGCTGCCGATCTACCAGGCCGCGGGAATCCAGTACGGCATCCGCTGGGAGGTGCTCGCCGCGATCAACGAGATCGAGACCGACTACGGCCGCAACCTCAACGTGTCGAGCGCCGGCGCGCTCGGCTGGATGCAGTTCATGCCCTCCACCTGGCGCGCATACGGCACCGACGCGAACAAGGACGGCAAGCGCGATCCCTACAACCCCGTCGACGCGATCTTCGCCGCGGGGCGCTACCTGAAGGCCGCCGGCTACGAACAGGACGTGCGGCGCGCGATCTTCGCCTACAACCACGCCGACTGGTACGTGGACTCGGTGATGCTGCGCGCCCGCCTGATCGCCGGTGTGCCGGCCGACCTGGTCGGCTCGCTGACCGGGCTGACCGAGGGCCGCTTCCCCGTCGCCGCGCGCGCGCGTTACGCCGACGACCTGCAGGAGAAGGCCGCGACCAAGCGCGTGAAGGCCGGCGAGAACGCCGCCAACGTGGTCGAGGACGACGACAACCGCAGGGCGGTGGAGATCTTCGCCGACGAGGACTCGCCGGTCGTGGCCACCAACGACGGCGTGGTCAAGGAGATCGGTGAGACGAAGGCGCGCGGGCGCTACATGGTCCTCCAGGACGTCTACGGCAACCGCTACATGTACGCGGGCCTGGGCACGGTCTCGCGCTACTACCCGGTGCCGAAGAACGACCCCTCCGACTCCAAGACGAGGCTGAAGGTGGTGCACGCGAAGGCCGACCCGCGGCCCGACGCGCCCGCGTCGAAGGGCAGCCAGCCGCGCAAGCTGGAGAAGGCGGAGAGCCACGACGTCGCGCCCGACGAGCCCACCGCCGTGAAGGAGCGGCTGTTCGCCCACCCCGACATCCCGGGCGCGCGCGAGAACGGCGGCTTCGAGCAGCTGATGGAGGCCCAGAGCGGCGACGCGCTGGAGACCTACGACGGCCGCTTCGCCCGCCCGATCCGCCTGGACCCGCGGCGCTTCGAGCTGCGCCGCCTGCGCAAGGGAGCGCATGTGATCGGCGGCACCGTGCTCGGCCGGCTCGGCAAGACCGAGGCCGCGAAGGCCGCCCACCTCGACTTCTCGATCCGCCCGGCCGGGAAGGGCGCTCCGCGGATCGACCCCAAGCCGATCCTCGACGGCTGGAAGCTGCTCGAGGCCACCGCGATCTACCGCGCCTCCGGGCGTAACGCGCTGCGCTCCGGCGGCGGCGCCAGCCGCTACTCGATCGGCCAGATCCTGCTGATGCCGAAGCCCCAGCTCGAGAAGCGGGTGCTGGGCGACGAGCGCATCAACGTCTACGGCGGCGGCCGCGACGACATCCGCTCGGGCCAGGTCGACCGCCGCGTGCTGGCTACCCTCGCCTACCTGGCGGAGTCGGGCCTGAGGCCGTCGGTGACCAGCCTCAAGACCGGCCACGGGTACTTCACCTCATCGGGCAACGTGTCCCACCACTCCTCGGGCAACGCGGTGGACATCGCCGAGATCAACGGCGTGTCGATCCTGGGCCACCAGGAGCCCGGCGGCGTGACCGACCAGGCCGTGCGCCGGCTGATGCAGCTCCAGGGCACGATCCGCCCCGACCAGATCATCTCGCTGCTCGAGCTGGGCGCGAACACCGTCGCGATGGGCGACCACCACGACCACATCCACGTGGGCTTCCGCCCCCGCTTCGGCGCCAACAACCGCCTCTCCAAGCAGGCCCGCGCCGTGCTCAAGCCCGGCCAGTGGCCCAAGCTGCTGAAGCGCCTGGGCGAGATCGAGAACCCGGTCGTGCCGACCAAGCCGTCGAAGTACGCCATTCCGGTGAAGCGCCGCCTGCACGGCGACTGACGGCCCGCGCCCGGCGCCCCGCTCAGCCCGCCGTCACGAGCTCCTTCGGGAAGCTCGTGAACACGTCCGCCCCGGTGTCTGTCACCGCCACCAGGTCCTCGATCCGCACGCCCAGCTCGCCGGGCAGGTAGACGCCGGGCTCCACGCTCACCACGTTGCCGGCGGCCAGCTCGCCCTCGGCCTGCTTGGTCAGGCGCGGGCCCTCGTGCACCTCCAGCCCCACGCCGTGGCCCAGGCCGTGGCCGAAGCGGTCCCCGTGCCCGGCGGCGTCGATCACCTCACGCGCCACGGCGTCGACCCCGCGGGCGTCCGCTCCGGCGCGCACGGCGGCGAGCGCGTCGGCCTGGGCGCGGTGAACGAGCTCGTAGACCTCCTCGGCCGCGGCGCCCACGGGGCCGCTGGCGATCGTGCGGGTGCAGTCCGAGCAGTAGCCGTCCAGCCGGGCGCCCCAGTCGATCACCACCAGCACGCCGGGCGGGATCTCCACGTCGCGCGGCTCGGCGTGGGGCAGCGCGCCGTGCTCCCCGGCGGCCACGATCGCCGGGAACGACGGGTCCTCGGCGCCCGCGGCGCGCATCCCGCCCTCGATGGCCAGCGCCACCTCGCGCTCGGTGCGCCCGGCCAGGCCCGCCTCGAGCACCCGCTCGAGCACCGCGGTGGCCAGCTTGGCCGCCTCGGCGATCCGGCGCAGCTCGGCGGGCTCCTTCACCTCGCGCAGCGCCTCCACCAGGCCGCCGGCGGGCACCAGCTCCACCCCCTCCCCCAGCTTCTCGGCCAGCTTGGCGTGGGCGCGCACGCTCATGTGGGCGTCGTCGAAGCCGGCGCGGCCGCGCAGGTGGGGGCCCAGGTCGCCCGCCAGGTCGCGTCCCGCCGGCAGGCGCTCGAAGTCGCGCACCTGCGCCTCGGCCTGCTCCACGTAGCGGAAGTCGGTCAGGAACAGGCGCTCCTCCGGGGTGACCACACAGGCGCCGTTGGTGCCGGTGAAGCCGGTCAGGTAGCGCACGTTCACCAGGTCGGTTACCAGCAGCGAGTCGAGCTCGCGCTCGGCCAGGAGGTCGACCACTCTGTCCGCGCGGGCGGCGGTGGATACGGGGGTCACGAGTCCATTGCCGCCTTCAGCAGCTCCAGGGCCTCGCGGTAGCCGTCCACGCCCTTGCCGTGCACCGTGCCGATGCACAGGTCGCGGATCACCGAGGTGTGGCGCCACTCCTCGCGCTCGTCGATCGCGCTCAGGTGCACCTCGACCGCGGGCACCCCGCACAACTCCAGGGCGTCGCGGATCGCCCACGAGTAGTGGGTCCACGCGCCCGGGTTGAGGATCAGCCCGTCGCTGCGCTCGGCGGCGATGTGGAGGCTCTCGCAGTACTCGCCCTCGTGGTTGGTCTGCCAGAACGTGGCCTCCAGGTCGAACTCGGTGGCGAACCGCTTCACCTTCACCTGCAGCTCGGGCAGGGTCATCCCGCCGTAGTGGTCGGGGTCGCGGCGGCCGAGCTGATCGAGGTTCACGCCGTGCATGACGTCGATCCGGTTCTTCATCCCGAGTGGAGCTCCTCGACGGCGGCGCGCAGGTCGCCGGGCGGGATGTCGTGCCCGTGGCTCACTTCCCCGGGAGCCTCGACGAGCACGAACGGCACCCGCCCGCCCTCGCGCTTCTTGTCGCGCGCCGCTGCGTCGAGCACGTCGTCCACCGCGGCGCCCTCGAACGTCAGCGGCAACCCGCGCGCGGCCAGCAGCTCGCGCCACCTCTCCCCGCAGCGCGTCCTTGCCCGACAGCCGTAGAGCCGCCAGCAGCCCGATGCCGACGGCCTCGCCGTGGCGGTAGCGGCGGTATTCCGTGGCGGCCTCGATCGCATGACCCACCGTGTGGCCGAGGTTGAGCGCCTGGCGCGCGCCGTGTCGCGCTCGTCCTGCGCCACCACCGCGAGCTTGGTCCGCAGGCAGCCGAGAACGATCTGGCTCGTCCACCTCGTCGCCCGCGCGCACTCGGGCCCACAGCTGATCCCCCCGCTATCAGCGCGGTCTTCACCACCTCGGCGTAGCCCGGCGGCAGCTCCTCGGCGGGCAGGGTGTCCAGCGCCGCGGGGTCGCAGAGCACGGCGGCCGGCTGGTGGTACGCGCCCACGTAGTTCTTGCCCTCGGGAAGGTCCACCGCCGTCTTCCCGCCGTAGGCGGAGTCCACCTGGGCCACCAGCGTGGTGGGCACCTGCACGGTGCGCATGCCGCGCTGGTACACGGCGCGCGCAGAAGCCGCCGAGTCGCCGACGACCCCTGCCGCCCACCGCCGCCAGCACGTCGCTGGCGCTCCGCGCCCGCCTGGGCCAGGCGGCGCAGCACGAGCTCCGCGGTGTCAAGCACCTTGGTCTCCTCACCGGCGGGGATGGCCACCGTGTGCTCGGCGTCCACGCGATGGAAGCCGGCCACGTTCTCGTCGGTCACCGCGAACCGCCGCCCGTCCAGCGGGAAGAAGAAGCCCGCCTGCCAGCAGGCCGCGGCCCATGAACACCGGGTAGCCCGCGGATGCGCTGCGCCCACACCAGCCGCAGACCGGTCTGCCGATCGCGCGTGCCTCACGCAGCGCCAGCAGCGCGGGCAGCGCCCTGCGTGCCACGTCGCGCCCTGCTGGGCGGGATCAGCGCCTTGGCCACCGTCTCGTACACCGGCCGCGCGGTCGGCGTGCAGCTGCTCGAAGCGCCCGCGGTCGCGCGCCAGCGGGCGGCCCTTGCCGGTCGCGCGGCGCCAGGCCTCTCCAGGATCCACCTCGAGGTGGACGACCGTGTGGGCGGCCAGGGCCTCGCGTACCCGCTCCGAGTCCAGGGCGCCGCCGCCGAGCGCCACCACGCCGTCGCCCGCCCGCTCGAGCAGGCGCAGCACCAGCTCCTCCTCGCGCGCACGGAACGCGGGCTCCCCCTCACGGTCGAAGAACCCCTCGATCGGCTCCCCCAGCTCCGCCTCGAGCGCGCGGTCGGAGTCCAGCGGCTCGACGCCCAGCTCGGCCGCCACGGCCCGGGCCGAGCTGGTCTTCCCGGCGCCCATGAACCCGATGAACACGAGCGCGCCCCCACCCGCGCCGCCGGGAGGCGTGGCGCCGCCGGACGCCCCGTGGGTCAGCGCCTCCACTGGATCCTCTCCCTGTAGGCGTCGAGCGCCGCGCGGGCGTCGTCGAGGTTGTCGCCGCCGAACTTGTCGCGGTAGCCGCCGGCCAGCACCAGCGCCACCATCGCCTCGGCCACCACGGCGGCGGCGGGCACCGTGCAGGAGTCCGTGCGCTCGCGCAGCGCCGCGGCCGGCTCCTTGGTCTGCAGGTCCACGCTGCGCAGCGGCTTGGTGAGGGTCGGAAGCGGCTTCATCGCGCCGCGCACCACCAGCGGGTCGCCGGTGGTCATGCCGCCCTCGAGCCCGCCCGCGCGATTGGTCTCGCGAAAGAAGCCCTGCTCCTCGGAGAAGAAGATCTCGTCGTGGGCCTCCGAGCCCACGCGGCCGGCGAGGTCGAACCCGTCCCCGATGCCCACGCCCTTCATGGCCTGGATCGACATGATCGCCTGGGCCAGACGGCCGTCCAGGCGCTCGTCCCAGGAGGTGTGCGACCCGATGCCGGGCACCACGCCGAAGGCCACCACCTCGTAGATGCCGCCGAGCGACTCGTTGGCCTTGCGGGCGGCGTCGATCTCGGCCACCATCGCGTCACTCGCCGCGCCGTCGAGGCACCGGACGGGCGACTCGTCGACGCCCTCGAAGTCGTCCACGCCGAGGCCCTGGCGGGCGGGCGCGGCGACGGTCCCGATCTGGAGCACGTGCGAGCGGATCTCCACCCCGAGCGCGCGCAGGTAGACCTTGGCCACCGCGCCCACGCCGACCCGGGCGGTGGTCTCGCGCGCGCTGGCGCGCTCGAGCACGTTGCGCACGTCGGTGAAGCCGAACTTCTGGACGCCCGCGAGGTCGGCGTGCCCGGGGCGCGGGAGGTGCACCTCCTCCACCTCGCCCTCCACCGGCCACGGGTTCATCCGCTCCTCCCAGTTGGCGTAGTCGCGGTTGGCCATCCGCAGCGCCACCGGGCTGCCCAGGGTGCGCCCATGGCGCACCCCGGAGGTCACCTCCGCGCGGTCCTTCTCGATCTTCATCCGGCCGCCCCGGCCGTGGCCGAGCTGGCGCCGCGCGAGGTCGCGGTCGATGTCCTCAGGGGTCAGCTCGAGCCCCGCGGGGAGCCCCTCGATCACCGCCGTGAGGCCGGGACCGTGCGACTCCCCCGCTGTGGTGAAGCGGAACGGCATGCCGCCCCACACTCTATTGGCGGGGCGGCGGGGCTCAGGCCCTGCGGCTCAGCCGTTCGGCGTGGTGGGTCCGCCGCCCGGGTAGCCGCCTGGCGGGTTCGGCCCGATCGGCGGCACCTCGTCCGAGTCGTAGTAGCCGAAGGGGGGATGCAGGTGGCAGCGCTCGGAGTTGAAGGGCTTGCAGGGGTTGAAGGGGTTCGTGTAGGCCCACGGGTTCGCACCGGGGCTGAAGTCCGCAGGCGGCGGCCGCGAACGCCTGGGTGTACCAGTTACTGGGCCGGCGCAGCTCGAACTGGTTGCTCAGGCCGTCGTGGTCCGCGTCGTCGGCGCCGTCCAGCACGCCGTCCCCGTCGATGTCGTCGTCCGCGTAGGCGTCCTGCAGGGGCAGGTCGGCGTTGTCCAGGAAGTTGATGCTCCGGGTACTTCGATTCCTTGGGCTCGTTCGTCGCCGTCGTGCATGGCGGGCCACCACGCCTCGGTGAGCTTGCCGTTGGCCTCGTCCCAGTTGCCCAGCCCGTCGCCGTCGCCGTCGCGCTCGTCGTCGTGGAGGATGCCGTCCTCATCGGCGTCGAGCGACCAGTCCAGCAGGCTCGTCCCGCCGGGCGCCGCGACGCTGCGCGACCTCTGCAGGCCGTCGCTGTAGAGCAGATTGCTGAGGGTGGTCGGCCGCCCCGAGCGGGGAGCGCCGTCGCCGCTGTAGCGCACCCACAGGGTGTACTCCCAGCGCAGCGCCAGGCCGTCGCCGTCGTAGTCGGTGAAGGCGTCGGACGGGTCGAGCGCGTTCGGGTAGGGCCGCTTGCCCGGGTAGGGCAGCGGCGGCGTGGCCGGGTAGTGGTTGAGGTCGAGCGCGGACTGGTACTCGTAGCCGTCCTCGCTGCCGTCACGGTCGGTGTCCCTGAGGCACGGATCGGTCTTGATCTGGGCCTCGAGCGCGCCGGAGAGCAGGTCGCCGTCGACGTCGCCGGCGGCGCAGGAGGTCGTCAGGGCGCCGGGGGCGCCGGGGGCGCCGGGCGCGCGCTTGGCGCCCGGGAGGGTCTTCTTGCTCGACAGCAGCACCGGCGACAGGCGCCTCTTGGTGAAGGAGCTGAACTTGCCGGCGAGCACCCGCAGCTTGAACCGGGTGGGCTTGCCGCCGGTGATGCGGGCCACGGCGGAGGGCACGCGGACGACGAGCTTGCGAGTGCTCGCGCGGGTCGGCTTGACGAAGACGCTGCGGCCGTTGGGCGCCCTGAAGATCACCGTGTTGCGCGTCCGGCGCCTGCTGAAGTTGCGGCCCCGGATCGTGAGCAAGGCACCCACGGACACGCGCATCGGGGTCACGCGCGTGATCGACGGGCGCTTGGCCTTCGCTCCGCGGGACTTCGCGGGAGCGGCTGCCGGCGCGAGCATGAGAGCTGCCAGCGCGGCGGCGGCCAGGCAGAGAGTGATGATCGAGCGGCGTCCCATTCCTATTACCCCTTATCGGCTGCCCGCAGGCGCACTTGAGTGATTGTCATCGGCAGCGGGGGTGACCAGCGTCACCAGGTCCGCCAGGATCTGCGGCATGAATCGCCGTCGGGTCTGCTTCTGCTTGTGCCCGACGGACGTGTGTGCCGTCCTGCGGCGCTTGGCCTTGGCGGCGGCGGCGCGCTTCGCGCTGGCCGCGGCCTTGGAGACCTCGACCTTGCGGATCTCGTTGATCCTCAGGCCGTAGGAGTTGCCGTTGCCGTCCACGAACTCGTGCTCGGCGCCCGCGCCCAGCTTCAGCACGCTGCAGTCACTGGCGCTCGGGCTGCAGCGCCCCTCGCCCTGGGCCGTGAGTGACGAGTCCACGAGGAAGACGGCGTTGTCGGCCCCGTCGTCGACGCCGAGGAAGAGAAGCAGCGGGATGTCCTGGCTGGGCAGCATGTCGAGCTTGTTCACGCTGCGGATGCGGCGCGCCTTGCCGTTGCGGACGAAGGTCACGTCGGCCACGTAGGTGTACTTGGTGACCTTCGGCTTGGCCGGGCTGATGTTCACGCCGCCGCCACCGGAGCCGGTGTCCGGCGCGCTGCCTCCGCCGCCACCCGCCGGGGCCGTATCGCCGCCCGCGCTCGTCGAGCCGCGCCGAGTCGGCCGAGCCGGCGGAGCCGTTCAATGCGTCGGCCGCGGCCACGACACCACCGGATCCGGAAAGGCTCTGCAGCTGCTTGAGGTCCTTGGGAGCGAAGGGGTTCTTCGGGTCGAACTGGCTGAGGTCAGAGGCATCTGCCCCCGCGTCCGCGAGCGCCACCAGCGGCTTTGCGCTCGGCACGGCCGCCGCGGTCGCCGGAGCGGGTGCGCTGGCGGCCCCCTCCTCGGGAGCGGGCTTGGCGAGCAGCACGGGCACCGCCACCAGCGCCAGCGCCAGGACGATGGCCACGGGCGCAAGGCGCTTCTCGCGCAGGTCGTGCCAGAGGTCTGCCATCAGGAGCTTCATGGGGTCACCGCTGCGGTCGGGGGTGCCGAGCTCGAGGCGGGCGCCTGCGATCCGGCGGGCTGGGTCTGGGCCGGGCCGGCGGGCGTCGCGCCCGCGGTCTCACCCTCGCTCTTGGGCGAGAGGTAGACGGTGGCCTTCACCTCGGCCTTCAGGTTGGGGAACGAGCTGCCCTCGCTGGAGAACTTGAGAGCGTCGACGGTCAGGAGCCGCCCGCTCACGTCGAGGCGCTCGTTGGCCACCCGCACGAACCGCTTCATGCGGTGGAAGAAGTCGGCGAGGTCGAAGAAGCCGCCGCTGAACTCGAACTCGAGCGGCACGCAGTCCAGGCCCGCGCCACACGCGCTAGCCGCCGCGCTCGAGCCGCCGCCGCCCGTCTGGCCGCCGCCGACCGGCAGGCCGCCGCTCTTCGGGGAGCTGGAGGTCTGCGCGTCGGCCGGGGCCGCGCCGCTCTTCTGCGCCGCCTGCTCCTTGCTCTGCGTGGCGTTGTTCGCGGTCTGAGCGCCGCCGGAAGCGTTCTGGGCCGCCTTGCCGGGCCCGGTCTGGGCACCGCCACCGGAGCCCCCCGCGGGCGGCGCCGAGGGAGCCGAGCCCGGCTCCAGCGGCTGGCCGGCCGCGATCTTGCTGAACTTGATGCCGGTCCCCTTCGCGGCGGAGTCGAGCTGCACGATCAGGGTCGGCATGTCCACCGAGGACGGGATCGCCTTGCCGAGCTTCACCAGCTGTGCGTAGTCCGAGCCGAACGAGGACTTCGACCGCTGGAGCTGCTCGAGGTTCGCCTGGGCGGCGTCACGCCGCTTCTCCTGCTTCGTGAGCGTCTGGGCGGCCGTGGCCGACTCCTTGCGCTGGGGCGACAGGACCAGGAACCAGTAGGCGAGCACCAGCACCAGGGGAGCGATGATGATCATGATCTTGCGGTCGCGCTCGGTGAGGTTCATGACCCGCCTCCGAGGCGTGCCGGGACGTGTCCGGGCTTGCCCGTCGTTGTGGCGGCCGCCGGCTCGAAGGCCACCTTCAGCTCGAACTCGTAGGCGTCTCCGCAGCCTCCGCCGACGTTGGTCGCGTTGCTGGGCACGACGCCACCCGCGGCGGAGTCCCCCTCAGAACGGGAGGACTCGGTCAGGCCGACGTCCTCGACCCGGTGCATGCTGCGCAGCCTCACCATCAGCTTCGCCACGTCGGGCTGGCGCTTGGCGCATCCCTTGAGGGTCGCGCGCGGCCCGCCCTCGGTGGCGCGCAGCGTGCCGGTAGCCTGGCCGTCCTGATCCTCCCCGGGGGCGACCGCGGCGTCCATGTCCGTGAGCCATGTGTCGCTGGGCAGCACGAGCGCCAGCTCGCGCACGAGCCGCTCCCAGTCGAAGCGGCCCTTGGCCATCTCTCGCACGGTGGCTGCGCGGGTCTCCTTGATCTTCGCGAAGTCGGCGAACGACCCGAGCGCCTTGGCCTTTGCCTCGGCCTCGGTCGCCTCGCGCTTGGCCTCGAGCGTCTGCTCCTTCGAGGAGTTCACGCGGTTCGAGGTCATCACGTACGCGCCCACCATCAGCAGCAGGCCCGCGAGCACGCCCAGCACGATGTAGGCGCTGCCGGGCTTGGCGCCCGCCTCCCGGGCGGCGCGGTCGGACTCGGGTATGAGGTTGACGGGCCTCACGCCGCCGTCCCCATCGCCAGACCTGCGGCGACCGTGTATCGCATCGGATCGTCGTCGGCCGGGAGCGCGGCTCCCTCGAGCACGCCGAGCGGCTCGGCCACGACGGTCGGAAGATGTGTCTGCGCCTCGAGCGCCTCGGCAATCCCCTCGACGCGTGCGCCCGGACCGGAGATCACCAGCTCGGCCACCGGCTTCGAACCGGCCTGCGCGACGCTGTAGTCGATCGAGAGGCGGATCTCGCCGGCCAGGGCCGACGCGGCCTGTTCGACGTCGCCGTTCAGGCGGGTCGACAGCGCGCGGGTGAAGACCACCGAGGTACCGACCGCAAGCGCGAGGTTGGTGACCGCGCCGAGGTGGCAGTAGACGCGGGCATGGTCATCCGACGGCAGCTCGGAGGCGAGCATCCGCACGAGCGCGAACGCGTCGAGGTCGACGCTCGCCGGCTTCAGGCCGGCCTGCCGCACGGCCTCCAGCAGGGCCTCGATCATCGAGCGACGGGCCGCGACGATGACCACGGTCAGCCTCGGCGTCCCGCCCACGTCCGTCTCCCCCGTCACCTGGTAGTCGAGGACGGCGTCGTCCAGCGGCATCGCGATGGCCTCGGGCGCCTGGAAGCGCACTGCCGCATCCAGCTCGCCCTTGTCCTCGATCTTGGGAAGCTCGATCTGGCGCACCACGATCTGCGGGTTCGACACTCCGAGCCGGACCTTCCGCGGAAGATCGTGCTCCTTGAAGAAGTCCTTCAGCGCCGAGGCCAGCCGCGCGCCGTCGGCAACCTCGCCGTCGGACATGATGCCGTCCTCCAGCTCGGTGCTCACGGCGGACTTCACCTGGCCGTCGGCCGCGTGCACCGCAGCGAGGAAGCCGCCGTCGATGTCGAGACCGACGATGCCGCGGGGAGAGTTATTTCGGAGCGAGAGGGCCATGACGGGACCGTATGCCCGAGGTATCGGCACGGTCCGCGCCGACCTTGAGTCAGGAGAGCAGGGCGCTTTCGTAAAGGTCGATCAGCTCGGGCCCGGCCAGCAGGCCCACGAGCCCGCCGAGCGCGAGGAAGGGGGCGAACGGCACCGCCTGCTTGCGCGCCTTGGCGCCCTGGCGGGCGACTATCGCAAGGCCGACCACGCTCCCTGACAGGAACGCCACGAGCAGCGCCGGTGCCACCGACAGGCCGAGATACAGCCCCATCGTGCCGGCCAGCTTCACGTCGCCCATGCCCATGCCGCCGGGGTAGGCGAGCGCCGCCAGCAGCAGAAGCGTGAACGCCCCCGCGCCTGCCACGAGCAGCTCGGGAAGCACATCGGGCCGCAGCACCGCGCTCGCCGCCACGGCGTAGACCGCCGCCGGGGCGAGGATCCGGTTAGGGACGATCCGGTGTTCCAGGTCGATCACCGCCACCGCGATCAGCATCGCGGCGAAGGGCAGCTCCAGCAGCAGGCCGGCGTCAATGCCCCGGACCAGCGCGACGAGGGCGAAGGTCAGGGCGGTGAGGCCCTCCACCAGCGGATAGCGCTTCGGGATCGCGACCCCGCAGGCCCGGCATCGCCCGCGCAACATCAGCCACGAGACGATCGGCACGTTGTCCAGGGGCCGTACGGGTGTCTTGCACCCTGGACAGCTGGAGCGCGGGGCCACGATCGACCCGCCGCGCGGGATGCGATGCACGACCACGTTGAGGAACGAGCCGACGAGCGCGCCGAGGACCCCTGCCGGTGCGACTATCGCAAGCATTTCCCGAATCCGCGACCCGCGCGCTCAGCAGCGCGCGTCCGGGGCCTCTCCGCCGGCGAGCTTGGTGTCGCACTCGCGGTAGGAACCCATCCCATAGCGCGTCCTCACACTCGTCTCCATGCCGGCGACCAAAGGCGAGTAATGGACCGCGGAGTTGCTGTCCATAGTCACCCGCTTCGCCGCGATCGCCCCGAAGATCTCGGTGTTGCTGTTCAGGGTCACAGCCGACTGCGGAGCGTACAGCGCCATCGGGATGGCCATGTTCGTGGCGTTGCTGTTGAACGTGACCGTGGTCGTGGCGGGCGGGGAGTTGCGGCTGCCCATCACGTACATCTGGAGCGTGACGGGATTGCTGTTGAGGTTGCGTATCTTCGTATTGCTGTCCATCTGGAACCCTCCCTTTGGAGAGCCGGTGCAGTCCTCGGGGTGGTCGATGTAGATCCGCGTGGCCGAGCCGTCGGGACGCGCGGCGATGATCAACTCGGAGTTACTGCCGAGCGTGAGTTGGCAGAAGGAGTACACGCTGCCGGTCAGCGTCAGCGTCGAGCCGCTGTCCAGCGACAGCCGCCGCGTGGTCGCGCTCCAGGAGATGCTCGAGCTTTCCGTGCACGTATCCCTGTTCACGCCGGTGGTCGCGCAGATCCGATAGTTGTCGTTCACCGTGCGTGCGTTGCCCTGGTCGATCGGCGCCAGCGCGAACAGGTCGGGCGACGGTGCCGTGGAGCCGATCGCGCAACCGCTTTGGCTTGAGCCACTGAAGGTCCCGCCGGGGCCGGGCCTGGCATCGCCGCAGATCCGGGTGTTGCTGCTCAGCACGATGTTCTGGTTGCTGCGCACGTTTCCGCGCACAGCCGGGTCGCCGATGCTGGAGTTGCTGGCGAGCGTGAGGGTCTGGTCTGAGCGCACCGCGTCGGTGCCGAAGATGTTGTAGCCCCTCCCGGCATAGGCCTGGGTGGCCACGCGCCGCTGGACTCCGTCCACGGCGCCGGTGGCGACGACGGTGCGCTGCGACTGGCCCGAGCCGACTACGGCGCTCGAGACGCGGTAGCTGTACGACGCGCCGCTGCCGAGGTCCTCCGTGACGGCGGGGCACCATCCGTCGCCGCTGTATGCGACCAGCGTGAGGGCGGAACCGGCCCCGGGCGCGATGCACTGGGGGTCGGCATCCGGGATGTTGTTGATGTCGAACATGTTCATGCGGTAGACCGCCGCGCTCAGGCCGGCGTCCGCGGCCTGGAGCGCGCGCTTCACGCTGCGGTCGCGATCCGCGTCGTCGCCGGCGCTCTCGGCCTGCTGGATCGCCGCCCCGGCGAGCACGAGCGTGACCGAGAGCAGCCCGACGGCTGCCGGCAGGGCAACTCCGTCCTCCCGGCGTAGGAACGACCGTATGCGCTCGGCGAAGCTCGACATGGCTGGCTTCCTTTCGGGCATCAGGTGATGGGAGTCGTGGTTGCCACGGACAGCAGCGACTGGAAGTTGGGGTGGTCGTAGACGATCTCGATGTCGGCGCCGGACGTCGACTTGACCGAGAGGGCCAGGCGGAGCCGCTCATTGGTCGCGACGGTGAAGGAGGAATGGGTGACCACGAAGGAGAGCCCGGTGAGCTCGGTGGGCCACTCCGCGAGCGCGTAGGTGCCCGTGGCGAGCGTGGTGAGGGTGCCGGTGCCGCTCTGCTTCTGAAGCGTGAAGCAGAGCGTGGCGCCGGCAGCCGCCGCGTCCACCGTCCGCGTGTAGAACGACAGCGCCGAGGCGGCGTTGGTCGAAGGCGCCGAGAACGAGGCTCGCCATCGGGGGCGAGGCCCAGGTGTGGATGCTCTTCTTGGCCTCGGGCGCGTCGGTGGCGGTGTAGGTGACCGGGCACGTGGCGTCGCGGCGCTTGAGGGCAAGCCCCAGGGGATTGGTGCGGATGAGGTCGGTCGAGAAGTCCAGCAGCGGCTCGACGCCCATTGTGGGGAGGTCGGGCACCATCAGGTCGGGACGGGTGGCCGATGCGCAGGTGGTGGAGGCGCGGCTGGTGTCATCGGTCGCGTGGCTGCCGGCGGGAACCTGCCGGGCAGCCTGGTTGCACCCCGTGTCCGTGAGGAAGAAAGGCTGCGCGGACACGTTGCTGCCGGTGCCCGGGTTGCTGACGGGCGGGGAGTGTGAGCCGGGCGCGCCCGCGTCGGGGTTGTTCACGATCGAGCTGAACCAGAGCGGCTTGGAGGGGCCCCCGCGGGCGGCATCGAGCACCACCGCCACCGTCACGCGCTTCGAGTCCTGCGTGCCGGGACAGCGGTTGCCCGAGCAGTTCTCATCGCGCCAGGACACGAACCGGTAGATCTTGCCGCTGCGCCCGTTGGCCGAGAACGTGTCCGGCCCGGGGGCGACGTCGCCCCCGCTCACCATCTGCTCGCCTCCGGCCGCCACGCCCGCCACGGTGCCGCTCGTCCAGTCGCGATAGTTCGTCTTGATGAGCAGGTTGGTGCCGCTCACGTAGTAGCGCGGATTGGTCGGGTTCGTCGAGGTGTCGCCGGCGGGGTTGCCGTGGCTCGCGCTCGCCGGCAGCGAGGTCAGGCCGACGTCGGCCCAGGAAAGGTTCTTGATCCGCTCGATCTCGCGCTGGGCTATCGACACCGCCTGCTCGTTCTTCTGGGCCGAGACCGCCGCCCTGCCCGCCACGTCCACGGATCCCATCACCGCCACGAGCCCGAACGCGAGCACCGTCATCGCCACCAGCAGCTCGATGATCGTGAAGCCGGACTCGGAGCTGCCTGTGCCCCCCTGGGTATTGCGCCCGCGCGTCATAGGGGGTCGTTCCTCAGGTCGACGCCGTCCGACAGGGTGATCGGCTGGCTTTGCCCTCTCAGGTTCACGCGCACCTTCACCTCGAGGTAGTCGGGATTCACGAAGGTCTCGGTCGTGCCCTGGAAGGAGCGGAACACCTCGGCGTTCTCCACGCCGGTGATCAGGGTCGTGTAGGTGGACGGGAACGTGCCGCTCGCGTTTGCGATGTAGCGCCGGCACTCCGATCCCGTGGAGCAATCGACGAGCACCCGGCGCTTCTCCTTCGCGCCGTTCGCCGCGATCCGCACGTAGGTCTCGAAGTCGACCCTCTCCGAGGTGATGAAGTTCAGCGACACGGCCTGCCGCGCCTCCTTGGTGATCCGTTCGACACCCGCGGTCTGCTGCCTGAGCGATTCGGTCCGGTCGGTCGTGCGCACCTGGCTGCGCTTGGCCGTCTCGGAGAAGAGGGCGGCGGCGAGCAGCACGACGATCGCCAGCGACATGGAGACGAGCAACTCCATGAACGTGAAGCCGGATTCCTCCTTCGCCAGGCGGAATGCGGACTGCGCGATGCGGTCCATGGGGATGTGATCGGTCCGCGGGGGCGCGAGCTTGAGCGGGTCAACGCATGTTGGAGGGCCGCCCGAGACCCAAACGCAAACGAGGCGGGCCCGGAGGCCCGCCTCGCTCGCAGTGCTGATGGTCGCCTGAGTTACCAGGTGAGACCGGCCGGGCACCCACCAGAGGTGTTCGGCCGGGTGCACGCCCGCACGGGCGCGGCACCGTCCGTCTTGGTGATCGAGAACGTGTTGGTCGAGTTCGACGTCGCGGTCACCACGAAGCTGTCAGCGTCAGCAGCCGTAATGGTGAGCTTCGAAGCGTCGAGACCGGTGCCCGTGAGGACGCCGTCCGCCTCCTCGCACGTGGTGTAGTCGCTGGCGTCGGTCCCGCAGGACTCGACCTCCGACACCGCGTTACGAGCAAGCGACTTGGCCTCGGCGTCCTGGCCCTTCGTCCGCTGGCCCAGGAAGGCCGGCAGGGCGATCGCGGCCAGGATGCCGATGATCAGGATTACGACGAGGAGCTCGATAAGGGTGAAGCCCTTCTCCTCGGACTGAATACGCTCGCGGAGCTTCCGCAGCATGATTGTCTCCTCCTTTGAAGGTGACTGGTTGGGTTGGTCTGGGGGCCAGTCGCTTCGGTGGAGCCTGTCCGGGGAGTCCCTGGGTGGTAGCTCGGCCGGCTCGTTCGGTGGATGTGAGTCCAACGTCGGAGCCCCGGAGCTTTGCGTCCCCGCCTCGCGACGGGTTTGCCTTTTTCACCTTGGCTCTGGCTTGCCAAGCTCATCGACCCGAACCAGGTGTTCCTTTAGGACTTCGACCGTAGGTGCACTAGGCCATGCGTCCAGTCTCCGGCTAGAGTCGGCGGCCGTGGAGCTCCGGCGCGCACTGCTGCTGTTCGCGATCGTCCTGGGGCTCGCCGCCATCGCCACGTCGGTGTCGCGCTCCCCGGACAAGAACGACTCGGACAAGCGCGAGTCCACGGCCCCGGCCACGGGCGGCTCCACCCCCACGACACGACCGCAGCCGGCGGCCGGCGGTCCCGCCGAGATCACGTTCGAGCCCGCTCGGCAGCCGCCCATCGAGCGCCTTCGGACCGGCAGGCCGGCCACCGTGACCGTCAAGGTTCAGGATCCGGGAGAGGTCGAGCTGGTGGGCCTGGGCCTCAGCGCGGCCGCGGAGCCGCTCACTCCCGCCCGCTTCGAGGTGCTCACCGCGCGCGAGGGGCGATACGAGGTGCGGCTCATGCCTGCGTCGGGTGATCGCAGCAGCAAGCTCGGAACCCTCGACATCCAATCCGGCGGGAGCGCTCGCTAGGTTCCCATGGTGCACCCGGCGCTGTGGCCCCCTGCGGCGCCGGGTGTCTAAACCTCCGATCTTCGCGCGATCCAGTCCGCCCCGGGGGTGTCCGTGAGGCCGTGGGCCACGATCGACACGAAGACCGTGAGCGCGGCGAGGTTGAAGATCTCCTCACTGGCGGGCACGCCCTCCGCCAGCACGAAGATCGAGAACGTCATGGTGGCCACGCCCTTCGGCCCGAACCACGCGATGAACGCCTTCGTGGCCGTATCCACCCGGGTGCCCGCCAGCGAGACGGCGATCGCAAGCGGTCGCGCCAGCAGCAGCGTGAAGGCCACGATCGCGACCGCCGCCCAGCCGTCCTCGAACAGCCCGCCGAAGGTGAGCAGCGATCCGAATACCACGAAGATCCCGAGCTTCACCAGCTCGATGATGTCCTGCGAGCGGCTCTCGAAGCAGGCCCTGATGTCAGGGCGCCGGATGCCCAGCACGATCGCACACACGAACACCGCGATGAAGCCGTTCCCCTCGGGCGGCAGGACCGCCACGCCGTAGGCGCCGAACGCCGCGCCGAGGGCGTAGAGCGCCTTCTGGTGGGGCGGTATCTCGACCCCGAACGCCGTGCCCCTGGGCAGCAGCACCGACGCCACGAAACCCACCAGCACGCCCGCCAGGAAACCCACACCCAGGTCCTGGAGCACGAACTCGAGCCACGCGAAGTCCTCCGTCGCCGCCAGTGAGGCCGTGAGGGCGAGCACCGCGGGTAGGGCCAGGCCGTCGTTGAGCCCCGACTCCAGGTTCAGCGAGTGGCGGATCAGCCGCGGCACCCGCGGGTTGGTGACCACCGACGAGGAGAGCACGGGGTCGGTCGGCGCAAGCAGGGCGCCCAGCAGGAAGCTCTCGGTCCAATCGAGGTCGGTGACCGCCTTCGTGGCCACGGCCACCAGGCCGGCGGTGAGCGGCATGGCCAGCACGAGCTTTCGAAACGGCAGGTGCCACGCACCCTGGAGCATCTCGGCCTCGACCTCGAGGCCGTCGCGGAACAGGATCAGGATCAGGGCGAGCACCGCCAGGGAGGCCACGAACCCCCCCTCGGGGTCGAAGTCGAGGATCTCCAGCCCGCCCTCCCCCAGCACGAACCCCGCGATCACGAACAGCGCCGTGAGCGACAGGAAGCTGCGGTGCACCAGCCCCGAGATCAGGGCCCCGGCCACCAGCAGGGCCCCCAGCACCGCGAGGGAGGTGTCGAACTCGTCGAGCGTGACGGCCAGGATCGGCGCTTCCATCGGCGCCTAGCCTGGCAGGCGGGTTACTCGATCGCGTCGTAGACCTTGAACATCGGCAGGTACATCGCGATCACGATGAAGCCGACGATGCCGCCGACGATCATGATCATCACCGGCTCGAGGATCGAGGTGAGGGCCTTCACCGCGGCGGCCACCTGGTCCTCGTAGAAGTCCGCGATCTTGCTCATCATGCTGTCGAGCGCGCCGGTCTCCTCGCCCACCCCGATCATCTGGGTGACCATCACCGGGAACGCGTTCGGCACCTTCTGCATCGGCGCCGTGATCGTGCCGCCCTTCTTCACCGATTCGCGCACGTCGGCCATCGCCTTCTCGATCACCCGGTTGCCCGAGGTGCGGCCCGTGATGTCGATCGCCTCGAGCATCGGCACGCCCGCCGAGATCAGGCCGGAGAAGGTGCGCGAGAAGCGGGCCAGTGCGATCTTCTGAACGATGTCGCCGATCTTCATCGGCGTCTTCAGCTTGAGTGTGTCCCACTGGGTCTTGCCGGCGTCGGTGCGCTTCCAGCGGCGGAAGACGTAGACCGTGCCCACCGTGATTGCCAGGCCGATGTACCACTGGCCGGTCACGAAGTGCGACAGGGCCACGGTGAGCTTGGTGATGGCGGGCAGGTCGCCTCCGAAGTCCTTGAACACGCCCTCGAAGACGGGCACGAGGAACGCCACGAGGGCGAGCAGCACGACCAGCGCAAAGCCGCCGATCAGACACGGATAGACCATCGCGGCGCGTACCTGGCGCTTGAGCGCGTCGTCGGACTCGAGCTGGTCCGCCACCCGGTTCAGCGTGGACTCCAGGATGCCGCCGGTTTCGCCGGCGGCCACCATCGCCACGTAGAGGTCGTTGAAGATGTCCGGGTAGCGCTTGAGCGCGTCCGACAGCGCGATGCCCGCCTCGACGTCCTTGCGGACGGCGGTCCAGGTCTCCCTGAGCTTCTCGTTGTCGGTCTGCTCCTCGATCACGTACAGCGCCCGCAGCAGCGACATTCCCGACGAGATCATCGTCGAGAGCTGGCGCGTGGCGATCGTGAGGTCGGCCGCCTTGACGCGGCGGAAGTTGGAGAGGATGTCGGTCGCGCTCTTGGAGACGAGCTCCTCGATGTCGACGACGATCAGCCCCTTGGAGCGCAGCTGCAAGGCGACGGCCTGCTTGTCGCTGCCCTCGATCTCGCCCCGCGTGCGGGCGCCGGCCAGGTCAAGGGCCTTGAACGCGAAGTTGCCCACGGCTCTAGGCCACCCTCACCGTGCCCATGAGGCGGCGCAGCTCCTCAGGGGTGGACGAGCGCTGCTCGGCCAGCTCGCGACTGATCTTGTTGTTGCGCACCAGCTCGGCCATCGCGGCGTCCATCGTCTGCATGCCGTGTGTGCCGCCGGTCTGGAGCGTCGAGTAGATCTGGTGGGTCTTGCCCTCTCGGATCAGGTTGCGCACCGCCGGGGTCGGCACGAGCACCTCGCAGGCGGGGACCCGGCTGAGGCCGTCGGCGGTGGGCAGCAGCTGCTGGGTCACGATCCCCTGGAGCGACACCGACAGCTGCACGCGCACCTGGTGCTGCTGGTCCGGCGGGAACACGTCGACGATGCGGTCGACGGTCTGCGCGGTGTCCTGGGTGTGCAGGGTGGCGAAGACGAGGTGGCCGGTCTCCGCGGCGGTGAGGGCGGTCGAGATCGTCTCGAGGTCGCGCATCTCGCCGACGAGGATCACGTCGGGGTCCTGGCGAAGGGCCGCCTTCAGCCCCATCCCGAAGCTCTGGGCGTCGGCGCCGAGCTCGCGCTGGTTGACGATGCAGCTCTGATGATGGTGGAGGAACTCGATCGGATCCTCGATGGTCATGATGTGCTCGTGCCGCTCCTTGTTGATCACGTCGAGGAGGGCGGCGAGCGTGGTGGACTTACCCGAGCCGGTCGGGCCGGTCACGAGGACCAGGCCGCGCGGCTTCTTGGTGAAGGTGCGCAGCACCGTCGGAACGCCCAGGGATTCCAGCTCGGGGATCTGGGTCGGGATCAGGCGGAACGCGGCGCCGATCGAGGCGCGCTGGTAGAAGGCGTTCACTCGGAACCGGGCCTTCCCGGGGATCGAGTACGCCAGGTCGATCTGCCAATCGGTCTCCAGGCGCTGGCGCTGATCGTTGGTGAGGATCGAGTAGATCACCTCACGCGTCAGCTGCGAAGTCATGGGCGGATAGTCCAGTGCCGACAGCGCGCCGCGCTGGCGGATCATGGGCGGGGACCCGGCGGTGAGGTGGAGGTCGGAGGCGTTCTTCTCCATCACCTCGAGCAGCACATCTGCGAAATCGAAATCCATGATCTCCCTATCGGCAGCTAGTCGCGTTACGTGACCCTTGAAACCTCGGCAATCGAGGTGATCCCCTGCTTGACCCGCTCGAAGCCGTCGTCGCGCAGCGGCCGCATGCCCTGCTCGATCGCCACGTGGCCGATGGCGTCGGAGGAGGCGCGCTCGATCGTGAGCGCGCGGATCTCCTCGGTCACGCTCATCACCTCGTACAGGCCACAGCGGCCCTTGTAGCCACTGCCGCCGCAGCGGCTACAGCCGGCCGGCTGGTAGGCCTCCACCTCGAAGGCCGCGCGGAAGCCCGCGGACTCGAGCGTCGGCACGTTCAGGATCGCCCGCTCCTTGCAGTGCTTGCAGAGCATCCGCACCAGCCGCTGTGCCACCACGCATTCCAGCGCCGAGGCGCTCAGGAAGGGCTCGATGCCCATCTCGGTCAGGCGGGTGAGTGCCGAGGGCGCGTCGTTGGTGTGCAGGGTGGACAGCACCAGGTGGCCGGTCAGCGCGGACTCCACCGCGATCCGGGCGGTGTCCCCGTCGCGGATCTCGCCGACCATGATCACGTCGGGGTCGGCACGCAGCATCGAGCGCAGACCGGAGGCGAAGGTGAGCCCCGCCCGGTTGTTCACCTGTAGCTGGTTGACCCCCTCGAGCTGATACTCCACGGGATCCTCGATCGTGATGATGTTCTTGTCGATCGAGTTGATCGCCGTGAGTGCGGCATAGAGGGTGGTGGACTTACCGGAGCCCGTGGGGCCCGTCACGAGGACGCAGCCATGGGCCTTGTGGAACGAGTACTCGAAGCGCTCGCGGCCGTCGCCCACGAGCCCGAGCGCGTCGAGGTCCATCTGCACGGCGCTCTTGTCGAGCAGGCGCATCACCACGCCCTCGCCCAGTACGGAGGGCATCGTCACCACGCGTACGTCCACGGGGTGCCCCGCCACCGTCAGCCCCACGCGGCCGTCCTGGGGCACGCGCTTCTCGGCGATGTCCAGGTCCCCCATGATCTTCACGCGGGACACCACGCCGGGCACCATCCGGCGCGGGATCGTGGTGTTCTCGTTCAGCACGCCGTCGACCCGGAACCTCACGCGCATGTCACGTCCGTCCGGCTCCATGTGGATGTCCGAGGCGCCCTCCTCCACCGCCCGGGCGATCAGCGAGTTCACGAGCTTGATCACCGGCGCGTCCTCGGCAGACTCGCGGATGTCGGTCACCCCGGCGAGCTCCGGGTCGTCCGCGTCCGTCTCGATCGCCTGCGCCACCGCGTCGTCGAGGCGCGACAGGCGCCCGATCTGCGCCGCCACGTCCTCCGGGGTGGACACGACCGGGCGCACCTCGTGGCCGGTGAGCAGCTTGAGATCGTCCAGCGCCAGCACGTTCGCCGGGTCGGACATCGCCACCAGCAGCTGACCGTCCTCGGCGAAGCCGATCGGCACAGCGGAGAACCGGCGCGCGGCCTCGGCGCTGATCAGGTTCGACGCCCCGACGTCGGGGCTGTAGACGGTGAGGTCCACGTAGTCGAGCCCGAATCGCTCGGCCAGGGCACGTGCCAGCTGGTCGGCGGAGATCGCACCCGCGTCGAGCAGCACCTGGCCGGCCGGCTGGCCCACCTTGCGCGACTCCTCGACCGCCGCGTCGGCCCGCTCCCGCGTGGCGAACCCGAGCTCCACGATCACGTCGGCGATGAAGCGCGACGGACCGCCGCGCCTGCTGGGCGCGACGAGTCCGGTCGAAATCTCTGGCTCGGCCCGGGCGGTGGCCGCTGTGTCTGCGTCTCCGACGGGGCGGAGGTGTCCCGGGCCTCCCGGGGAGTCGTTCACCGCGCGTCGACCACCTGCTGGGTGAGCGTGCCCCGGTCGATGTATCCCTCGACCACGTGGGCCTGCCCCTGGCGATTCACGATCACCACCGCGGGCGCCTGCGCGATTGCCAGGGATTCGACGACCGCGCGGTAGCGCGAGAGCTTGGTGATGCTGTCGGAGAAGACCGAGACGCCCTTGCGGCCGCGCTGGGCGGCGACGGCCGCGGCGACGGCGCGATCGTCCGCCGAGCCGGACTGACGGAAGAAGAGGACGACCACCCGGTTGCGGTCGAGCGCGCTGGCCACACCGGCCGGCACGCCCTCGACCTTCGGCTTCGCCGCGGCGGGCTTGGGCTCGGGCTTGGCGGCCGCCTTCGGCTTGGGCTCAGGCTTGGCGGCTGCCTTCGTTTCCTTGGCGGGCGCCTTCGCCTCGGCCTTGGCGGCCGGCTTCGCGGCCGCGTCGGCCTTCGCCGGCTTCTTGACAGCCGGCTTGGGCTGCTTTACCGCGGGCGCGGGCGCGGGCGCGCTCGCCTGGCGCGAGGAGCTCGTGGCGAGAAACGCCGCGGCGGCCAGGATCGTCGCTATCAAAGCGAGCAACACAGGGCGGGAAATGGGCATGGGGCCTACATCGGCAGCGCACCGGAAATCATGAGCGCGGGCGGTTTCGTGCCGCGCGGCGCATCACATCGATCGGCGCGTCGCGGCCGGTCCAGATCTCAAGCGACCGGCCGCCCTGTCGCACCAGCAACTCCAGGCCGTCGACGAATCGTGCCCCGCTTGGCTCGGCCCACTCCTGGACCGGCGTGGGCGCGTCCCCGTAGACCATGTCGACCACCACGCCCGGCGGGTCCATCCGGCCGAGACGCAGGTCCTCGATCCCCTCCCCCGCCAGCCCCACCGCCGTGCAGTTCACCAGCAGGTCGGCGGGGCCCGGCGTCTGCACGGCCCGCGCGCCCAGCTCCGCCGCCAGCGCCTCCGCGCGCGGCGCGGTGCGGTTCCACACCGACACCTCCGCCGCGCCGGCGTCGGCCAGCGCCCACACCGCGGCCCGCGCGGCTCCGCCCGCGCCCAGCACCAGCGCGCGGAGGCCCTTCACCGGGTCGCCGATCGCGTCGATCAGCCCGCCGGCGTCGGTGTTGTGCCCGGCGATGCCGTCGCCGAAGCTCAGCGTGTTCACGGCCCCGATGGCCGCCGCAGCCGGGGACAGCTCATCCGCCACGCCGTGCGCGGCGAGCTTGTGCGGCACGGTCACGTTGAGGCCCCTGAAGCCGGCGGCCGGCAACGCCCTGGCCGTCGCCACGAACAGGTCCGGGGGCAGCGGAAGGGGCAGGTAGAGCCAGTCGAGCCCGAGCTCGGCGAGCGCGGCGTTCTGCATGGCCGGGGAGCGGCTGTGGGCGACCGGGAAGCCGGCCACGCCGAGCAGCGTCCGGCCCATCAGCAGTTGGTCGGCGACTTGCCGCCGCGGCGCTCGCGCTCGCGGTTGTAGCGAGCCACGTCGCGCTGGAACTCGGCGTCGGTCTTGGAGAAGTCGTGCACGCCGCACGTGTTCGGCTTGACCACGTAGAACAGGAAGCGGGTGCTGCGCGGGTTGGCTGCGGCGCGGATGGCGTCGATTCCCGGGCTGCCGATCGGCCCGGGCGGAAGGCCGCGCCGGCTGCGGGTGTTGTAGGGCGACGCGATCGAGAGCTGTGACTGCGTGAGTGGCTGGGTCCAGTTGCCGGTCGCGAACCGGACCGTCGCGTCGATCCCGAGAGGGATTCCCTCGCGCAGCCGGTTGTAGATCACGGAAGCGATCACGGGCCGCTCGCGCGCCACCTGGGCCTCGCGTTCCACCATCGAGGCGATCGTGAGCACGTCATAGGCGGTCAGTTTCTTGCGCCTGGCCGCGCGCAGGTCGACCTTGCGGAACTCGCGCCGGAACGTCCGCAGCTGCTCATTGGCGAGCACCTTCACCGAGCGGCCGCGCTTCACCTCGTAGCCGGCCGGGAAGAGGAAGCCCTCCAGGCTGGTCGCGCCCTCGGCGCCGTAGTCGGCCGGGTCGAGCAGGCTCGAGCGCCGGGTCAGCGCCACGTAGTCGCCCTTGAGACCCGGCGGCAGGCCGCGCTTGACCTCCCGTCGCGAGCGGCCCTCGGGCACCGTCACCTGCACGACGTCATCCGGGGCGCCCTTCTCGAGCGAGTCGAGCGCCGCGATGTTGCTCATGTCCCGGCGCAGCTGGAAGTTGCCGGCCTTCAGGTCGCCGCCGCGGCCCGCGATCCGCACGCGGGCCTCGAAGAAGAACGCGCTGGCGACCACCTCCTGCTTCTCGAGGATCTTGGCGATGTCGCTCACGCCCGATCCGCGGGGGATCGAGACGCGCACGGACCCCTCACCGTCGCCCTTGAAGGGCTGGAACAGCGACAGCAGGAACCAGCCCACGGCCGCGATCAGGACCCCGAGCACCGCCAGCGGCAGCACCCGGCGCCGGCCTCGCCCGGGCGCCTTCGGCGCCTTCTGCTCCTTTCGAGCCTCCCGGCGGCGGTGCAGGATCTCGCGCGCCTTGGCCGCTCGCTGGGCGGCCGCCTCGACGCGTGGCCGCGGCGTCTCCCGGGCGGGTGGTGGCGGTGGCGGTGCCTCCTGCACGGAGGTCGCCGGAGCCGGCTCGGGCGGGGGCGGGGGCGGCTTGCTCGGCCGCTGCGGCGGAGGGGGCGGTGGCTTCTGCGGGCGCTGCGGGGGCGGGCGGCCCTGCTTCGCGGCCCGCTTGGCCTCGCGCTCGAGCCGCGCCGCCTCGCGCTCCTCGGGGGTGCGTTCGGGCGTCACTCGCTCTGCGAGGAGAGGTAGCTCTCGAGCAGGTGCGCGGCGGCGCGCGAGTCGGCGTCGGCGCGACCGCCCGTGGCCTCCGCCATGCGCGTGGTCAGCCGCTCGTCGTACATCTCCACGGGCAGGTCGAGCCGGGCCTCCAGCCGGCCGGCGAACTCCCGGGCCGAGGCCGCCTGCGCCCCCTCGCGGCCGGCGAGGGTGACGGGCAGGCCCACCACGACCTTCTCGGCCTCGACCTCCTCCGCCAGCGCGGCGATGCGTGCGATTCCCTTGCGGCTGTCGGGCCGCTTCACCGCTTCGAGCGGCGTGGCGAGCGTGCCGGACGGGTCCGACACCGCGCAGCCGCAGCGGGCCTCCCCGTGGTCGAGCGCCAGCACACGCATTCGAGGCAGTCTAGGAAGCCAGCGCCGTCTCTACGGCACCGCGAGCGGCGGCGAGCGCCGCGTCGAGCTTCTCGGGGTCCCCGCCGCCCGCCTGGGCCACCGTGTCGCGGCCCCCGCCCCCGCCCCCGGCGACCTCGGCGGCGGCGCGCACCAAGGCGTCCGCCTTCACGCCGCGCTCGACCAGCTCGGGCGCCACGTTGGCCACCAGCGCCAGCTTGCCGCCGGCCTCGGTCGCCAGCACCACCGCGGCCTCGCCGAGCTTCTGGCGCACCCGGTCGGACAGGCCGAGCAGCGCCTTCGGGTCGGCCGCCTCGGCACGGGCGACGGCGACCTTCGCGCCGCCGACGTCCTCGGCCGCGCCCGTCAGCCGATCCGTCTCCGCGGAAACGTCCTCCGCGCTCGCCGCCGGCGCGCGCTTCAGCTCCTTCACCTGCTTGCCCAGGCGCTCCGCCGCCGTCACCAGCTCGGACTCGGGCGCCTTCATCAGCTTCGAAAGCTCGCGCAACCGGGCGGTGCGCTGCTCGAACAGCTCCGTCGCGGCGGCTCCGGTCACGGCCTCGATCCGGCGCACGTTCGACGCGCTCGAGGTCTCGGTGGTCACGTGGAACAGGCCGACCTCCCCCGTGGTGCGCAGGTGCGTGCCGCCACACAGCTCCCGCGATACGTCCTCCACCTCCACCATCCGGACCCAGTCGCCGTACTTCTCCCCGAACAGCGCCATCGCGCCGAGGGCGCGCGCCTCGTCGAGGCTCGTCTCGATCGCCCGCACGGCCAGGTTGTCCGCCACCCAGCCGTTCACGCGCGCCTCCACGTCGGCCAGCTCCTCGTCGGAGAGGCGCTGGCCATGCGAGAAGTCGAACCGCAGCTTGTCGGGCCCGACGTAGGAGCCGGCCTGGCGCACGTGGGACCCGAGCCGCTCACGCAGGGCCGCGTGCAGCAGGTGAGTGGCGGTGTGGTTGCGCATGGTGGCCAGGCGGGTGGCCCGCTCGACCTCCGCGTGCACCTCGTCGCCCGGGGCGATCTCACCTTCGAGTGGCTCCAGTGCCAGCGCCTGATCGGAACCCAGGCGGAACACGCCGGTCACCCGGGCCCGTCCGGAGGCCGTGGCGACGGTGCCGTCGTCGGACACCTGCCCACCGCCCTCGGGATAGAACGGGCTGTCCTCCAGCTTCGCCAGCAGCGTGCCGTTCTCGGACTCCAGCGCCCGCACGACGGTGTCCGCCTCGGTGGTCTCATAGCCCACGAAATGCGTCTCGAAGCCGGCGTCGCGGGCGAACCCCGCGGCGCGCTCGGCCAGGCCGTCGGCGCCGTGCTCCTTCGCCGCTGCGCGCGCGGTCGCGCGCGCCCGCTCCATCAGCTCCGCGAAGCCGGCCTCGTCCACGCTCAGGCCCTGATCGCCGAGCATCTCCCGCGTCATCTCGAACGGGAAGCCGTAGGTGTCGTGCAGCCGGAACGCGTCCTCGGCGGGCACCTCGCTCGCGCCCTCGGCCTTCGCGGTCGCGATCAGGTCGGCCAGCAGCCGCTCGCCCTGCGCGAGCGTGCGCCCGAAGCCCTCCTCCTCGGCGGCCGCCCAGCGCGCGATCGTCTCGCTCTCGGATCGCAGCTCCGGATAGGTGTCGCCCATCTCCTCGATGACCACCCCGCACAGGTCCGGCACGAAGCCCTCCTCCAGCCCGAGCACCCGGCCCTGCTGGATCGCGCGGCGCAGGATCCGGCGCAGGATGTAGCCACGGTCCTCGTTGGACGGCACCACCCCGTCGGCCATCAGGAAGGCGGCGGCGCGACCGTGGTCGGCCAGCACCCGCAGCGCACGCGTGGTCGGGAAGTCCTGCCCGTACTTGCGCCCGGAGCGCTGCTCGCCGAACGCGATCAGCGGCTGGAACGCGTCGGTCTCGTACACCGACGGGACGTCCTGGAGGATCGCCGCCATCCGGTCCAGGCCCATGCCGGTGTCGATGTTCTTCTGCGGCAGCTCGGTGAGCGATCCGTCCTCGTGCAGCTCGTACTGCATGAACACCAGGTTCCAGAACTCGAGGTGGCGCTCGGTGTCGTCCCCGGGGCGGTCGCCCTCAGGTCCGAAATCCGGGCCACGGTCGAGATACAGCTCCGAGCACGGCCCGCACGGACCGGTGGGCCCCGACTGCCAGAAGTTGTCCTCGGTGCCCAGGCGCACGATCCGCTCGTCGGGAACCCCGATCGCCCGCCACACCGCGATCGCCTCCTCGTCCTCCCCCAGGCCCAGCTCCTCGTCCCCGCCGAACACCGTGATCCAGATCCGCTCGGGGTCGAAGCCATAGCCCTCGGTCGAGAGCTCCCAGGCGAGCTCCGCGGCGCCCTGCTTGAAGTAGTCGCCCACCGAGAAGTTGCCGAGCATCTCGAAGAAGGTGAGGTGGCGCGCGGTCAGGCCGACGTTCTCGATGTCGGTCGCGCGAAAGCACTTCTGACAGGACGTCAGGCGTTCGGAGGGCGGCTCCTCCTCCCCGCGGAAGTAGGTCTTGAACGGCTGCATCCCGGCGGTGGTGAGCAGCACGGTGGGGTCGTGGCTCGAGGGCACGAGCGACGCCGACGGCATGCGGCGGTGCCCGCGTTCCTCGAAGAACGCGAGGAAGCGCTCGCGGATGTCGGCGACCTTCATGGGCGTCGGAGTCTAGGACCTCACCGGTCGCCTCTCTCGGGTAGACAAGAGTCCGATCCCGCTGCAATCCCCGGGCTTTGCGGCGGGAATGCTCCAGTGGGCGTGGAGATTGCGGGCGGCAAAGCTGTGCACTTCCCCGCGCGCATGCGAGGGAGTAGGGCGAACTGTCGACCATCGACCGCAGATGTTGCTTTCGGAGCAATTGGTGGGGGTGGCTCGCGAGCGCCGCGTGCGGCGCATGTCCGTCCGTGAGCGACGGCTGAACATCGCCTCCGCCCTGCTGTTTCTCGGCGCCGCGGTGTGCGTCGCGCTCATCGTCCCCAACGAGCGTGACGTCAGCCTGCCCACGATCGCCGGGCTGACCGTCGCCTACGCGCTCCTCCTGCGCATCCGCTTCGAGTTCGCGAACCTGTACGTGTCGCCGGAACAACTGCTGTTCGTCTCGGTCGCCCTGATCTGTCCGCTGCCGTACGTCGCACTCGTCGTCGCGGCGGCCAGCGTGCTCTCGATAATCCCCGACGCCGCCAACGGCGACTGGCACCTCGAGCGCTGGGTGGGCCGCCTGGCCGACTGCTGGTTCTGCATCGGCCCCGTGATCGTCCTGGCGCTGCTGGCCCCCGGAGAGGCCAGCCTGGCCAATGCCGGCGTGTATGCGCTGGCTCTCGCGGCGCAGCTGCTGTTCGACTTCGCCTGGGCGCTGGTACGTGACATGGTGGTGGATGGGCACAAGCGTGCGCGAGGTGCTCGTCGGAATGCTCGGGACCGCACGAGTCGATGTGGTGCTCTCTCCGATCGCGCTGATGTTCGCGGTGCCCGCCGCGGACGACCCGCTGGTGCTCGTCACGCTCCTTCCGCTGATCTGGATGCTCGAGTTCTTCGCGCGCGACCGGCAGGCCCGCTATGCAAGCGCCCTGGAGTTGCAGCGCGCCTACCGCGGCACGGTCACTCTGCTCTCCGACGTCGTCGAGTTCGACGACCCCTACACCGCGCAACACAGCCGCTCGATCGTCGAGCTGGCCGAGGCGACCGCTGACAAGCTCGATGTTCCCCGCGCAGGAACGGCAGCGCCTGGAGTTCGCGGCTCTGCTCCATGACGTGGGCAAGATCGCGATCCCCAAGGAGATCTTGAACAAGCCGGCAGGCCTGACCGACAGCGAGTTCGAGCTGATGAAGACGCACACGACTGGAGGGCCAGTACATGCTCGACCGGGTGGGCGGCCTGCTCGGTGAGATAGGCGAGATCGTGCGGTCCTGCCACGAGCGATGGGACGGGAGCGGGTATCCCGACGGCCTGGCGGGCGAGGCGATCCCGCTGCCCGCCCGCATCGTCTTCGTGTGTGACGCCTACAACGCCATGACGACCGACCGGGTCTACCGGGCCGCGTTGCCCGTCGAAGAGGCGACCGCGGAGCTCAAGCGCAATGCGGGCTCCCAGTTCGACCCGGCTGTCGTCGACGCCCTACTTGAGGTCATCGAGGAGGGCGCCCCGGCGGTCGCCGTGGCCGACGGGATTCGCGCCGTCCTGGCTCAGCACCCCCTGCCCGGCCGGCGTGCGCGCTACCGCCTAGCGGCGCCGCCGGTACCTCCTCCTCCCTCTCGTTCCACACGTTGCGCAGGGCGACGATCGCCGCGACCCAGGCGACCAGCCCGCCCACGCCGGCACAGACGATCACCGCTCGGACGTCCGTGAGCTCGATCAACCCGCCGGCCACGAGAAACGCGATCCCGAACGCCCAGGCGGCCAGGGAGTCCTTGATCCCGAATACTCGTCCGGCAAGCGCATCGGAGACCGTGGCCTGAAACAGCAGCCGCTCGTAGACCAGGACCAGCCCGTTGCCGAAGCCGGTGGTGAGGAACGCTCCGGCGGCGATGGCGACCGAGGGCGCGAGCCCGGAGGCCAGGAAGCCCGCCCCCATCAGGGCCAGTCCGAGCAGGTAGCGGCGTTTGAGCTCGGGCAACACCCCGCCCTCGGCCCCCGCCAGCGAGCCCGCGATGAAGCCGACGCCGAACACCGCGACCAGTAGCGAGAACCCGGCCTCGCTGGTTCCGAGGACTTCACGGGCGAACAGCAGCTCGGCGACGTTGAAGAGACCGACGAAGAAGAAGGCGAGCGACGAGGCTACGAGAATCGTCGGGACACCCGGAAGCGCGCGAGCCGACCGGAATCCTTCGGCGGCGGCGCGGAGAATCGACCCTCCGGCCGGCGTCCCACTCTGTGCCGGGGCCGCCCCGAACCGGAGAAGGGCGAGCACGACCGCCGAGAGCGCGAAGGTCGCGCCGTTGACCGCCATGATCGCTTCCGCTCCGCCGAGCAGCAGCATCGCACCGGCGAGCGCGGGTCCCGCCGTGTATCCCAGGTCCGAGATCGCGCCGTAGACCGACGTCGCCGCAGGCAGGCGCCGCCGTTCGACCAGGCTCGGCAGTGAAGCCAGGGCAGCCGGCGTGAACAGCGCGGTCCCCGTCCCCGCGATGACGGCGAGCGCGACGGTGACCTCGAAGCTGTCGACCAGCGCTATGCCCGTGAAGGCTCCGGCTCGCAGGAGGTCCGCCGCGACCACGCAGGCACGGCGCGAGAACCGATCCGCCACGGCGCCGAAGACCGGGCCCAGCAGCATGGCGGGCACGAGATCCGCGAGCAGCACGATGCTGATGGCCCACGGCGACTCGAATCGCGAGTAGGCGATCAGCAGCAGCGCCACGTATCCGGCGCCGTTGCCGAGCGCTGACTGCGTCAGCGCCGCGAAGAAGACCGCCGCGCGCCGCTCGTGCCGGATGAGCTCGATCGCGGAGCGCATCAGAACGCAATCGGGGCCGCATCGGATGACGCGGCCCCGATCTTCAGTTCGCTTCTACTTAGTTTCTCCGGCCAGGCATCCGCTACCTCCCTCGCCGCACTGGGGTGGGTGCACAGCTTCAAGGAGACAAACCGTGCGTAACTGAGGCCGAGCATCGCACAGGTTGGAGGTTTACGCCACCAACCGTGCAAGAACCTGTGCAATCGGGGGAGTTTCGGCTCAGGAGGGGGTGTGCGCGCCATAACGAGGGTCTTACCCGGTTCAGGCCGCGGAGGGCAGAGCGTCGCCCGCGGTCAGCGGGCTGGTGGGCGAGCGTTCTGCCGCCGCGGTTTCCTGGGCGCTCACGTTGAGCGGGTGGTGGCAGGCGGCGAGGTGCCCGCCGGGATAGGTGACGAGCGGTGGCTCGATCTCGCGACAGACATCGGTGGCGCGGGGGCAGCGCGGATGGAACACGCAGCCCGACGGCGGGTCGATCGGGTTGGGCGGCTCGCCGCTCACCACGATCCGCTCGCGCGCGCGGTTCTCGCGCGGGTCCGGGATCGGCACCGCCGCCAGCAGCGCCTGCGTGTAGGGGTGGATGGGCTTTGTGTACAGCTCCTCCGAGGGCGAGACCTCCATGAGCTTGCCGAGGTACATCACGGCGATCCGGTCCGATACGTGGCGCACCACGCTGAGGTCGTGGGCCACGAACAGATACGACAGGCCCAGTTCGGCCTGAAGGTCCTCGAGCAGGTTCACGATCTGCGCCTGGACCGACACGTCGAGCGCCGAAACCGGCTCGTCGAGCACGATCAGCCGCGGCTGCAGCGCTAGCGCGCGGGCGATCCCGATCCGCTGGCGCTGGCCGCCGGAGAACTCGTGCGGGTACCGGTTGAGGTGCTCGGCCTGCAGGCCCACCTGGCCGAGCAGGGCCTCGACCCTTCCCGGCACCTCGTCTCGCGGCGTGCCGTGCAGACGCAGCGGCTGACCCACGATCTGGCTCACCCGCTTGCGCGGGTTCAGCGATGCGAACGGGTCCTGGAAGACCATCTGAATCTCTTGGCGCAGCGGGCGCAGCTCGCGCTGTGAGCTGTGCGTGATGTCGCGCCCGTCGAACTCGATCCTGCCGGCGGTGGGCTCCAGCAGACGCATCAGCGTCCGCGCCAGGGTGGTCTTGCCGCAGCCGGACTCCCCCACCAGCCCGAGCGTCTCCCCCTCGGCCAGCTCGAAGCGAGACATCGTCCACGGCATGGACGCGCGCCGACCTCGCGGTCGAACACCACGCCCTCCTTCACGGGGAAGTGCTGCTGGAGGTGTTCCACGGAAACGATGCTCACGCCGCCTCCAGGCCGAACTGGCCGTCGACCAGCCTGCGCTCCCGCTTCTGCTCGGGGTCCAGGAAGCAGCGGTCCCGGTGCCCGTCGGACGCACCCCCGCGACGCTCCAGCGCGGGCGTCTTGGCGCACGCCCCGAACGCGTGCGGGCAACGCGGCCGGAAGTGGCAGCCCTCCGGCGGGCGGTCGAGCGACGGCGGCAGGCCGGGGATGGCGGGCAGGCGCTCCGGCCGCGGCCGGTCGACCCGGGTGATCGAGCCGAGCAGCCCCCAGGTGTAGGGATGCTGGGGGTCGTAGAAGAGCTCGTCGAGGGTGCCCTGCTCCACGATCCGGCCCGCGTACATCACGGCGATCCGGTCGGCGATGTCGGCCACCACCCCGAGGTCGTGGGTCACCAGGATCACCCCGGCGCCGGCCTCCTCCCGCATGGTCTTGATCTGCTCGAGGATCTGGGCCTGCACGGTCACGTCGAGCGCCGTGGTGGGCTCGTCGGCGATCAGCACCCGCGGATCGCAGGAGAACGCCATCGCGATCATCGCCCGCTGGCGCATGCCGCCCGAGAACTCGTGCGGGAAGTGGCGGGCGCGCTCGGCGGCGCGCGGGATCCCCACCCGGTCGAGCAGCTCCACCGCCTGGCCCTGCGCCTCGGCCTCCGACACGTCCCGGTGGGCGCGGATCTGCTCCACGATCTGGTCGCCCACCCGCTGGACCGGGTTCATCGACGTCATCGGATCCTGGAAGATCATCGCGATCTCCGCGCCGCGCACCCGGCGCAGCTGGTCCTCGGACGCCCCGACCAGCTCCAGGTCCTCGCCCCAGTCGGCGCTGAACACGGCGCGCCCGCCGAAGCGTCGCGTTGGGCGACCGGGTGAGCCCCATCAGCGTCATCACGCTCACCGACTTGCCCGAGCCGGACTCCCCCACGATCGCCAGCACCTCGCCCTTGCGCAGGTCGAAGGAGACGCCGTCGACGGCCTGCACCAGGCCGTCCTCGGTCCGGAACGAGACCGCGAGATCGCTCACGTCGAGCAGCCGCTCGCTCATGCCTCGAGCCTTATCCGAGGGTCGAGCGCCGCGTAGACCACGTCCACCACGGCGTTCAGGATCACGATGAAGAAGGCCGCGAACAGGGTGACCGCCACCACCGGGGGCTGGTCGAGCTGCGCGATCGACTCCGCGGCGTACTGGCCCACGCCCTGGAGGTCGAAGACCGTCTCCGTGAGCACCGCGCCGCCGCCGACCACGAAGCCGAAGTCCAGGCCCCAGAGGGTGATCACCGGGATCAGCGAGTTGCGCAGCACGTGTCCGACCATCACGCGGCGCTCGGACAGCCCCTTCGCGCGCGCGGTGCGCACGTAGTCCTCGTTGATCGTGTCGAGCACGTTGGAGCGCAGCACGCGCGAGTAGAAGCCGATGAACAGCAGCGACAGGGCCGTCCATGGCATGACCATGTGGATGAACCAGTCGAACGGGTTCTCCGTGAGCGGCACGTAGCCGCCGTTGGGGAATATCCCGAGCTTGAAGCCGAGGTAGTAGTTCATCAGCGCCCCGACCCAGAACACGGGCATCGACACCCCGACGAGGGCGAGGCCGGTGAGGAAGCGGTCGGCCGTCCTGGCCCGCGCGCATGGCGCTGTAGAGGCCGAGCGCGATCGACGCAACGAGCCAGATGATGCCGGCGCCGATCGCGAGCGAGAGGGTGGCGGGAGCCCCTTGCCGGATCTCCTCCCCCACGTTGAGCTGGGTGAAGTAGGACTCGAGGTCGCCCGTGAAGACCTTCTTCATCATCTTCCCGTACTGCACGAAGACGGCTGTCGTTGAAGCCCCACTCCTCGCGGATCGCGGCGATGTTGGTCTCGGTCGGGATCTTGCCCGCCATCCGCTCCGCGGGATCGCCGTTGGGGATCACGTTGAAGATCAGGAACGTGACGATCGAGACCGCGAACAGCACCAGCAGCATCGAGAGGAAGCGGCGGAAGGCGAACCGGGCCATCTAGTGCTCGATCCTGCACCTTGGCCCGAGGGTCGAAGGCGTCGCGCACGCCGTCTCCGAACACGTTGAGCGAGAGCACGGTGGCCACGAGCATCAGGCCCGGCACGATCGTCAGGTGCGGCGCGGTGGCGATCCGCTCGCACCCCGGAGTCCGAGCAGCGTGCCCCAAGACGTCTCGGGCGGCTGAACGCCCGCTCCGAGGAACGAGAGCGCCGCCTCCAGCAGGATCGCGTTGGCCACCAGCAGCGTGAAGAAGACCACGACGGTGCTCGCCAGGTTCGGAAGCAGCTCGCCGAAGATGATCCGCAGCGGGCCGGCGCCCTGCGCGCGGGCGGCGTCCACGAACTCCTTCTCGCGCAGCGCCAGCACCTGGCCGCGCACCGGCCGCGCCATGTAGGGCACGTAGACGAAGGCGATGATCAGGAGCGGGATCAGCCTTCGAGTCGCCCTCGATCTCGATCGGGCCGATCTTCAGCCCGCCCAGCGCCAGCGCCACGCCCAGCGCGACGCCCAGGATCACCACCGGGAACGACCACATGATGTCCAGCACGTTGCGCGATCACGCCGTCGATCCAGCCGCGGAAGTAACCCGCGAACAGTCCGAGCATCACGGCCACGATCGTGGTGATCAGCGCCGCGGTGACGCCGATCAGCAGCGAGTTGCGCCCGCCGTAGAGCAGGCGCACCATCACATCGCGCCCGTTCTCGTCCGCCCCGAGGAAGTACTTCGCGCCCCAGGTGGGGCCGATCGGGATCGAGTCCTCGGAGACCACGTCGGTCTCCTTGCCGTCGATCACCACGGTGTCCGTGGTCTTGCCCTCGGCCACGCCCCGCTCGGCCACGTACTTCGACCACAGGGGGGCCGCCACGGCGGTGCCCACCATCAGCAGGAACGCCACGCCGAAGGCCAGCGCCGCGCGGTTGCGGCGCAGGCGCCGCAGCCCCAGGCGCCATGGACCGGTCCCCGCCCCGTCCCGCGACTCCCGCCGGAGGTCGGCCGGGACGTCGACGGAGAACTCGGTTGCGGGATCTACCGCCATATGTCAGGCAGCGCGGAGGCCTACTTGGAGCAGAGCGCGCTGTAGTCGTTCTGGTAGAGCGGGTGGAACGGCGCGCAGTTCTCGAAGTCCACGCGCTCGGACACGAACGTGGTGAGCTTGCGCTGCCCGTAGTACGCGTTGTGGGCACCCTCGACGACCGTCCGGTCGGTCTCCGCCCACTCGTCGGCCACCGAGCCGGGGTCGGGGTTGGCTTCGAGCTCTGTGATCTTGTCCGTGAGCTCGGGCACGTCCACCCTCCCGGTGTTCTTGGTGTTGGTGGGCTGAATCGACTTCCCGTTCACGAGGAACATGTAGTTCGCCGGGCTCGGGAAGTCGGCGAACCAGTTGTCGAAACCGGTCTGCGCCTTGGTCTTCTCGTTGCCGATCGTGGCGAAGTACGAGCCGCCGTCGATGATCTTCGGCTTGGCGTTGAAGCCGATCTCGTTGAGCATCTGGGCGTAGGCCTCGGTGACCTTCTTGGTCGGGTCCTCGTTGTTGCCCCAGACGGTGACCTCATCGCCCTTGTAATTCGACTCCTCCAGGAGCTGCTTGGCCTTGGCGAGGTCGGGCTTGCCCTTCGGGTCGCCCCACGGGCACGGGTCGACCTTCTCGTAGCCGGGGATGCCCGGCGGGAGGAGGTTGCAGCCCGGCTCGAACAGGCCGCCGCCGAAGAGGCGCGCCAACGCCGGCTTGTCGATGCCGTAGTTCACCGCCTGCCGCGCCTTCTCGTCGTCGAACGGCGCCAGCTGCTCGTTGAGGAAGAAGTAGTACGTGGACTGGGTGGTGAAGCTGGCGTAGCGGTCCGAGTACTTGGCCTTGATCTCCGGCTGGAGGTCGGCCGGAGGCGGGTCGTGCAGCGAGTCGACGCTGCCGCTGATCGTACCCTGCGCGGCGCGGTCGAGACTCTTGATGATCTTGAACGTGATCTTGTTCGGGCTGCCCTCCGGCACGCCGTCGATCGGCTGGAACTCCTTGTTCTTCTCCAGCACGAACTCGCGGTTGGGCTCGGACTTGGTGAACTTGTACGCGCCAGTGCCGGGCGGCGGGCTCTTGGTCTGAAGCTCGAAGGGCGTGCTGCTGGGAACGACGCCGGAGAACTTGCAGCCCGAGGACGGCCGGGAAGGTGCCGTCCGGCTCGGTGAGCGTGACCTTCACCTCACCCGTCTTGTCGTCGGTCTCGATGCCGGAGATGTCGGCCGTCTTGGGGTCCTTGGCCTTTACGAACTCGTCGGCGCCCTCGATCTTCTCGTAGTAGAAGGCACCGCCGGACTCGAGATTGAGCACCCGCTTCACGGTGTGCTCGAAGTCGCTGGCCTTCAGCGGGGTTCCGTCGGAGAACTTGATCCCGTCCCGGAACTTGAACGTGTAGACCCTGCCGCCCTGGGAGGCCTTGGGCAGCTCCTCCGCGAGCATCGGGGCGAGCTCCGTGCCCTCCTTGCCCTCGGCGTGCTTGTAGCCGGTCGGCCCGAGGTAGACGTTCCACATGGCGGCCCAGCCGTCGACGGTGTAGTCGGTGGCGGGGTCGAGGGACTCCGGCTGGGAGCCGTACGCCACGACGAACTCGCCGCCGGCCTTGCCCTCGCCGCCGCCACCGTCGTCGGAGGCATCGCTGCCGCAGGCGGCGATCGCGATGGTCATAGCAAGGGCAGCCAGGGCGCTTCCGGTCTTCACGAGGATCCTTCCGTCGGTTTAGCTCCCCCTCGGAGCCGAACCTACCCTTCTGTGCGCGAATCCCAAGCTCCTGCCCTCAGCGCACGCACAGGCTCGACAGGTCGAGCCCGTGCACCGGGTGATATCTGAGGCAATTCTCAGCATCCAGGCGCTCCGACAGAAGCAGCCCGGTGGTGCTCACTCCGTAGGGCGCCAGCAGCGCGGAGGCGACCGCCTCTCGATCGAGATCCGCCCACCGGTCCGACTGCCGTGCCGGAAGCCCCTCGCGCTCGAGCAGCGCGACCCGGCTGTCGAGCAGGGCGTCGTCGGTCACCTCGAGGTAGCGGGCCGGGAGTGGCAGGGCGGGGAGGCGTGACGCGAAGCGCAACTGAGCCCGCCGGCGCTCGGAAGGGCCGCGCGCGGCGCGCGCGCGAAGCCCGATCTTGTCGAGCGTCTCGACCCCGTAGCGCGCGAGCGCCGCGCGCTGGGGGCCGTCGCCGCCGTCCACGAGCACGCGGACGCCGGTGCCGGGCGAGCGCTCGACCAGCTCGCTCGCCTCGACCAGGTCGGCGTCGCCTTCCCGATCGCCGAAGGGGCAGGGGTTCGGCGGCCGGTACCCCGCCACCATCGGGGGGAGCACGTTGCAGGAGGGCGACATGAATCCGTTCTCGAGCCGGGCGAGCAGCCGCTCGTCGAGCGCGAACGCCACCGCGCGACGCACGTCCTCCTCGCGGAACGGCCGCCGGTCCAGGTCGAGCTCGACGTACCGCGTCTCCAGCGTGCGGTGCTCGGAATAGCGATCCTTGAACTCGGACCTGATCTCGGGCAGCCTGGATTCGGGCGGCCGGCCCTCCATCGCGTCCAGGGCGCCGTTCAGCACCTCCGCCGTGCGGGCCGACGACCGCGGAACTACCCGCGCCGAGATCAGGTCGACGTTGCCGCGCGGGATCCCGGGGAGCTCGAACGAGCGGCGGCGCGTGAGCGTGTAGGCCATGCCACGGGCTCGCCGCGACACCACGTAGGGCCCCACCCCGGGGACGGATCTGAGCTCCCTCGACGCGGTGCCGCGCGGCACCGGCGCCGCCCACGGTGAGGCGAGGGCGTAGAGCACGAGCGAATCGGGGCGCCCGAGTTCGACCCGGACGGTGCGAGTGCGGTCGTCCGAGACCACGCGCTCCACGTTCCCCATCGCCCGCCGGGCGCGCGGGTTGAGGGCACGTGCCCGCCTGATCCCGCGCTCGAAGTCCGCCGCGACGAGCTTGCGGCCGTCGGAATAGCGCAGATTCGTGCGGACCTTGAACTCCCAGCTGAGCCCGTCCTGCGATGCCTCCGGGAGCTGCTCGGCCAGGCCCGGGACGAGCGTGGTGCCCGCCCGCTCCTCACGGCGGGCATAGGTGAGGAGGGGCGTGTGGGCGAGCCACACGGCCTGCAGGGCCTCCGGCGTGGACGCCACCGCGGGATCGAGCGAGTCGGGTGCCGCGGCCAGGCCGACCGTGATCGACCCGCCCTCGCGGGCGCTGCCGCCGGGGCCGTCGTCGTCGGAGTCACAGCCGGCCAGCGCAACGAGCGCGAGAGCCGCGGCCGCGGCCCGCCTCACGCCAGCTCGTCTCGCATCGTGGCGAGCGCCTTGCGGATCAGCCGCGACACGTGCATCTGCGAGAGGCCCACCCTCTCGGCGATCTGAGTCTGGGGCAGGCCCTCCTCGAAGCGCATCCTCAGGATCTCGCGCTCGCGCTGCGGCAGCTGCGCCAGCGCGGGCGCGAGCGCGGCCCGGTCCTCGGAGCGCCCGAACTCCTCGTCCTCCGACCCGATCGCCTCCAGCGGGTCCGACTCCTCCTCCCCGCCGGCCGGGCGCGACAGCGACAGCGTGCTGTAGGCCGACCCGACCTCGATCGCCTCGAGCACGTCCTCCGGGGTCGTATCGAGGGCCGCCGCGATCTCCGCGATGCTCGGCGAGCGGCCGAGCCTCGAGGTGAGCCCGTCGATGGTCCCCGACATCCGCGAGTTCAGCTCCTGCAGCGCGCGCGGCACACGGATGGACCAGCCCTTGTCCCGGAAGTGGCGCTTGATCTCGCCGACCACGTTGGGCGTCGCGTAGGTGGCGAGCGAGACCTCGCGTCCCAGCTCGAAGCGGTCGATGGCCTTCAGCAGGCCGATGGCCCCCACCTGCTCGATGTCGTCGAGCGGCTCGCCGCGGTTCGCGTAGCGGCGGGCGAGCGACCGGACCAGCGGCAGGTGGCGTTCCACCAGCTGCTCCCTCGCGGACACGTCGCCGTCCTCGTGGTAGCGGCGCAGTAACTCGCGATCCTCCTCGCGCTGGCGGGCCCGCTCGGAATCGGTTCCCATCGTCATCGGGCCCAATCGGCGAGCTTCTCCAGGCGGACGGTGATGCGGCCGTCGCTTGACTCCTCGACCCCGAACGAGTCGACGACGGTGTTGAGCACGCGCCGCAGTGTGAGCGTGCCCGGGGCGTCCTCGCGCTGGAGCGCTTCCGCGAGCCCTCGCTCGCGCAGCGGGCCCATGCGGGTGCGGATGTGCCGCCGATCGAGCTCGAACGCGAGCACCACCCGGCCCTCACCGCCCGCCTCCGCCAGCAGCCGCTCCACCGCCAGCTGCAGGTCGTCCATCTCCGCGAAGCCGAAGTCGGCGCGCTCGGCCAGGCCGCCGACGAGCATCCTCACCACCGGCCGGAAGTCCTCGTCCAGCGGCGCGTCGAGGCGGACGTGGTCAGCCACCCGGGCTCCCCGGCGGGGTCGGCGATCGTGCCCCAGCCCACCACGAGATCGCCGTCCATGAGGCAGGCGGTCTGCCCGGGGGCGGGCGCCGCGACCTCGCGCTCGAGGTCGATCCGCACGCGCGCGGGCTCCGCGGCCACCGAGCACGGCACCCGTGCGGCCCCGTAGCGAAGGCGGACCGAGTCGGCCCGCGCCGCGCCGCGGTGCAGCACGGCCGGCTCGGCGGCCACCGTGCGGGTGCCCAGCTCCGCCCGCGGCCCGACCACGACGCGGTTGCTGCGAGCGTCCTTGCCCAGCACGTACAGCGGCTCACGGAGCCGCCACGCCTATGCCGCGGCGCTGCCCCACCGTGAAGCGGTGATGGCCGCCGTGGGTGCCCAGCACGCGCCCGGCGCGGTCCACGATCTCGCCCTCGCGCGCGGGCTCGCCGTGGCGGCGGATGAAGTCGGGGCCGCTGGTGCCGGCCAGGAAGCAGAGGTCCTGGCTCTCGCGCTTGTCCGCCACGGGCAGACCCGCCGCGCGGGCCAGCTCGCGCACCTCGGGCTTCTCGAGCTCGCCGAGGGGGAAGCCCAGGCGAGCGAGCTCGCCGGCCGTGAGGCGAGCGAGCACGTAGCTCTGGTCCTTTGCGGGATCGGCCCCCGCGCGCACGAGCGGGCCCTCGCCGTCGTCGGCGATGCGGGCGTAGTGCCCGGTCGTGAGCTTGGCCGCGCCCAGACACGCGGCCAGCTCGAGCATCGCGTCGAACCGGACCAGCCCGTTGCAGCGGACGCACGGGTTGGGCGTGGCTCCGGCGGCGTAGCCGCCGAGGAAGTCCTCGACCACGCCTTCGCGGAAGCGGTCGCGCAGGTCGAGGGTGATGTGGGGGATGCCCATCCTGTGGGCGAGCGCGCGGGCGGCGGTCACCGCCTGCGGCGAGCAGCAGCTCTGCTCGCCGTCGGTGCCCGGGTCCGACCACAGCTCCAGCGTCACGGCCATCACGTCGTCCCCCGCGTCGAGCGCGAGCTGGGCGGCGGCCGCGCTGTCCACGCCCCCGCTCATGGCCACCAGCGTCCTGCGGGGCGCGTCGGGGAGGCTGGCGGCGCCGTCGCGGGCGGCCAGCCCCAGCGCCCTGTGCAGCGCGTCCGCCGCCAGCGAGGCGGCGTGCATCGACGCCGGCGCCAGCCCGCCGAGCTCCTCCGCGATCGCCTCGGGCGTGATCAGGGCGGCATCCCGCAGCGGCGCTCCCTCGACCAGCTCCACCACGGCGCTGCCGGCGCCGCGTGCCGCGGCGCAGCCGCCGGCGTCGAAGCCGGCCTCGGCCACACGGCCGGCCTCCATGCGAACGGACACGCGCACGAGGTCGCCGCACACGGCCCCGCCGGCCGCGCCCGTGTGGGGCGCGCGCGCAAGCGCGCCCTCCCCCCGCGGGCGGGCGAGATGGTCACTCAGGTCGGAGGCCCCCATTGCACGGAGGATAGGAGGGCTGGCGCAGCCAGCCCGTTCAAGGCGCCAGGATGGCGCCGAGATTCTCACGGCGCGGCCATGGATGGCCGCAAGAGCTACTCATTGGGCCCCACCTTGCCGTTACCTACTCGGGAGTTGGGCCTGCTGTAGCAAGCTGGGTGCCCTCCGGTCGTTACCTGGCGGCAATACGCCTGGCGCGGACCGAGCCGGGCTCCCACTCCGTTGATGTTGGCTCAACGTGGTGAGTGGCTGGCGTACAAGCCAGGGCCTGCCGCAAAGCTACCAAGGCCGCAGGCCCAGTTCACGGAGCTGCGCCGGGTCGACCGGCGCGGGCGCGCCCGTGAGCGGATCCATCCCGCTGGCGGTCTTCGGGAAGGCGATCACGTCGCGGATCGTCTCGCGCCCGGCGAGCAGCGCGATGATCCGGTCGATCCCGAACGCCACCCCGCCGTGCGGCGGCGCGCCGTAGGTGAGAGCGTCGAGCAGGAATCCGAAGCGCTCGCGGGCGTCGGCCTCGCTGAGACCCACGGCGTCGAACACCTTGCGCTGGACCGCGGGGTCCGAGATGCGGATCGAGCCGCCGCCGATCTCCGCGCCGTTCCAGACCATGTCGTAGGCCCGGCTGCGCCAGGTGCCGGGGTCGGCGTCCAGGTCGCCGCTGGGCGAGGTGAACGGATGGTGCATCGGGTCCCAGCTACCGGTCTCCTCGTCCCACTCGAACATCGGGAAGTCCACCACCCAGAGGAAGTCGTCGCCCTCCGCCGGCTCGCCCACCTCCAGGCGCAGGTCGCCGAGCACGCGCGCGGCGGTGGCGGCGTCGTCGGCGACCGCGAGGATCGCGTCGCCCTCCTTCGCGCCCGTGGCCTCGACCAGCCCGCTGATCTCCTGCTCGGAGAGGAACTTCGGCCACGGGCGAGCGCCAGCCACCTGTGCCCTCCGGGGTATCGGGCTCGAGCACCCCCCACACCAGCCCCTTCGCGCCGAAGCTCTGGGCGCGCTCGGTGAGCTCGTCGAAGCGCTTGCGCGGCAATTCGCCGGGCGCGGCGAAGCCGCGCACCACGCCGCCGCTGGAGAGCGCGCCGGAGAACACCTTGAACTCCGACCCGGCGAACACGTCGCTCAGGTCCGTGATCTCGAACGGGATCCGGCGGTCCGGGCGGTCGCTGCCGTAGCGCAGCATCGCCTCGTCGTAGCCCATCCGCTCGACCGGGTCCGGCACCTCCACCCCGCCGATGGCGAGCACCTCGCGCATGAGCGGGTCGAGCACGCCGATCACGTCCTCCTCGTCCACGAACGCCAGCTCCATGTCGAGCTGGGTGAACTCGGGCAGCCGGTCCGCGCGCGAGGACTCGTCGCGGAAGCAGCGGGCGATCTGGTAGTAGCGCTCAAACCCGGAGATCATCAGCAGCTGCTTGAAGATCTGAGGCGACTGCGGCAGCGCGTACACCGATCCGGGCGCCACCCGGCTGGGCACCAGGTAGTCGCGCGCGCCCTCGGGCGTCGAGCGGGTGAGCACCGGCGTCTCGATCTCCAGGAAGCCGCGGTCCTCGAGGTGCCGCCTGATGGCCGAGACCACCCTGTGCCGCAGGGTGATCGCCTGCGACATGCCCGCGCGGCGCAGGTCCAGGTAGCGGTACTGAAGCCGCAGCTCCTCGTTCACCTGGTCGTCCTCGTCGATCTCGAACGGGGGCGTCTTCGCGTCCGCCAGCAGATCCACCTGGGACACGTTCAGCTCGACCTCGCCGGTCGGCAGGTCGGGGTTCACCGCGCCCTCCTCGCGCTCCACGAGCTTGCCCTCGGCGGAGATCACGTGCTCCGGGCGCAGGGCGTGCGCTGCCGCGTGCGCCTCGGCGTTCTCCTCGGGGCGGAACACCAGCTGCAGCAACCCCTCACGGTCGCGCAGGTCGATGAAGATCAGGCCGCCGTGGTCGCGCCGGCGGTGCACCCAGCCGGCCACGCGGATCTCCTGGCCGACGTCGTCCTTGCGCGGGCGCGCCGCACCAGGCGCTGCGGTAGCGGTTGGAGAAGGTGTCGGTCATGCGCGCCACCGCCGTCGACGGCCTCGTCGACGCCGGCCACCTCGCGCTGCTCGCCGCTCGCCATGTCCTTCACCTCGAGGCCGTCGCCGGCGATCACCACGTATGTCGCGCCGATCCGGTCCGCGTGCTTGAACTGGCCCTTCAGCGACCGGCCGGCCTGCTCGACCTCCGTGCGGCGCCCGTGCCGCCCGCAGCTCGCGGGCGATCGCGAATGCGGTCCCCGCTGCCTCCGGCTTGGCCACCGCCACGAACACCGGTCGGCGCGGCCTCCCCGCCGGCGTCGCCCGGCAAGCAGGATCCGCTCGATGCCCGGCGGCCCAGCCGACGCCGGGGTCGCGGGGCCGCCCAGCTGCTCCACCAGGCCGTCGTAGCGCCCTCCGCCGCCCAGCGCGTTCTGGGCCCCGAGCTTCCCGCTCTCGAACTCGAACACCGTGCGCGTGTAGTAGTCCAGGCCGCGCACCAGTGTGGGGTCGAGCTCATAGGCCACCTCCGCCGAGTCCAGAAGCGCGCGGACCTCCGCGAAGTGCTCGGCGTCGTCGCGGCGCGAGGCGGTCGAGCAGCTGGGGCGCCCCCTTCATCACCTCGCGGGTGCCCGGATGGTCGGCATCGAACGCGCGCAGCGGGTTCGAGTCGATCCGAGCGCGCACCTCCTCCGACAGCTCGCCCTCGTGCTCGCGCAGGTAGGCCTTCAGCTCGGCGCCGTAGGACTCGCGCGTCGGAGCGTCGCCCAGGCTGGAGAGCCGCAGGCGGACGTCCTTCACCTCGGCCCACTCGAGCAGGTCCTGGAGCAAGAGGATCAGCTCGGCGTCGAGCGACGGGTCGTCGGACCCCAGCGCCTCCGCGCCGGCCTGGGTGAACTGGCGGAAGCGGCCGGCCTGGGGCGCCTCGTGACGGAAGAACGGGCCCCAGTACCAGAGCTTCACCGGCTGCGGGAGCTTGTGCATCCCGTGCTCGGCGTACGCGCGGCACACGCCGGCGGTCCCCTCCGGGCGCAGGGTGAGGGAGCGCCCGGCCTTGTCCTCGAAGGTGAACATCTCCTTCTGGACGATGTCCGTCGACTCGCCCACTCCGCGGGCGAACACCTCCGTGTCCTCGAAGATCGGCGACTCGAAGTAGCCGTAGCCGGCGCGCTCCAGCAGCGAGCGTGAGGCGGAGTGCAGGTCCAGGCGCGCGCGCCCGTCCTCCGGCAGCACGTCGAACGTCCCCCGCGGGGCCTGCAGCTTCTCGGCCACCCCGCTACCTGGCCAGCTCGGCGAGGAAGGGGTTGCTCGCCTTCTCGGCGCCCAGCGTGGTGAGCCCCATGTGGCCGGGATGCACGCGCGTCTCGTCGGGCAGCGTGTCCACGAGCAGGCGGATCGACTCGAGCAGCGTGGGCCAGTCGCCGCCGGGCAGGTCGGTGCGGCCGACCGAGCCCTGGAACAGCACGTCGCCGCTGAACACGACCTGCTCGTCGGGGATCGAGTAGACCACGTGGCCGGGGCTGTGCCCGGGCGTGAAGAGCACGTCGATCTCGAACCCCGCCAGCTCGAGCTTCTCGCCGCCGGAGACGGTGTGCTCGGCGTCCCAGCTCTCGAACGGGCCGAAGTCCGGCCACGGCACGAACGCGTTGATGTCCGCGAGCACCGGCTTCTCGAGCTCGGGCACCCACACCTCGGCGCCGGTCGCCTTCGCCACCGGCGCCACCGCCCCCACGTGGTCGAAGTGCGTGTGCGTGAGCAGGATGCCGTCGAGCGTCACGCCCAGCGCGTCGATCGCGGCCAGCAGCTTCTCGGGCTCGTCGCCCGGGTCGACGATCAGGGCCGAGTCGGAGCTATCGCGGCGGAACAGGAAGCAGTTCTCCTGCACCATCCCCACGGTGAACATGCGCACTTCCATAGGTGCTGCAGCCTACTTGCGCCGGCGCTGCCGGAAGTTCCAGATCGCGCGGTCGGTCACGTAGCCGAGCGGGATGTAGAGCACGAACATGAACGCCCCGAGCGCGGCGCCCTGGGCCGGGTCGCGCCCGAACAGCACCACCACCAGCACGCCGAACACGGCCGCCGCGATCGCGGCGCGGTTCACCGCGCCGCGCCAGGTGGGCTCCTTGTTGACCCGATCCTCGCGCCGCTGGCGGGCGATCTGCTTGGCGTCGGTCCGGGTCCGCGAGCTGCCGGTGCGCCCGGCCCGCTCGATCGTCCCGGCCGGGGTGCCGCGGTGCTTGCGCTTGCGCTTGTTCCGGGTCTGGGCCATCAGCTCAGGAGATTGATCGTAGTGCGTTCTCCAGCACGTGCCGCTCGGGCGAGAAGCCCCTGATCGGAAGGTCCTCCGGGAACCGCTGGAATGCCGCCTCGGGCGCGAGCCCCACCAGCTCCGCCTCCGCCACCTCCGCCTGAGCGCGCACCGCCTCCACGACGTCGCGCAGCGGCGTGATCCGGTAGTCGTGCACGTTGGTCGACACCTGGAAGCAGTCGCGCCCCTCCAGGTACAGGCCGATCGCGCGCACGCCGGGCAGGCCCCCATTGGACTCCCGGATGCTCGCGGCCACCTCCTTCGCCAGCTCCAGGTCGCCGCCCTCGAGGTCGAGGTTGAACGCGATCAGCGGCGGCCGGGCGGCGGCCAGCACGGCGCCGGCGGTCGGATGAGCGCGAGCGGGGCCGAAGTCAGGGACGACCTCGCCGGACTCCAGCCGCTCGGCCAGGCGCCGCCAACCACCCTGCCGCAGCCACGCGCGCTCCTCGTGCTCGGGCCGCGTGGCCAGCTCGCCGTAGAGGATCACGGGCACATCGAGCTCGGCGCCGATGCGCCCGGCCGCCGCCAGCACCTCGGCGCAGGCGGCGCCGCGCTGCGACTCGTCGAGATAGACGACCGGCATCACGTCGAGCGCGCCCACGAACGGGTGCAGACCCTCGTGGGTCGTCAGGTCCACGTGCTCGATCGCCGCCGCGGCCCCCGAGACCAGGCCGTCGGCCAGCACGCCGGGAGGGCCGGCGAGCGTGTACACGGCGCGGCCGTGGTCCGGATCCGCATGGATGTCCAGGAACAGCGCCGGGGCGAAGCCGCGCTCCACATGCTCGAGCCGGTGCGCGTCGCGGCCCTCGCTCACGTTGGGCACGGCGATCAGGTTCCCCAGCGGGTCGCTCATCCGCGGGAGCAGCTTTTCGAGCAGCGACTCGTCCTCTTCGTGCTCGTCGGGAGGGTTTGACGGCGGCGGCGGTCAGGCGGCGGCGCGGTGGCGGGCGGCGGGCCGCTGACCACCGGGGGCCGCTTGGGCGGCTGCGGCCGATCGGCCGGCCCGGCGGCGCGGCGGATCAGCGCGCATGCCGTGGCGTGGCGTCGTGGCGTGGTCCGGAAGTGGTAGCTGCCGCGGGCCGTGCGCCGCGATCCGGTGCCGGCGCGCGCACAGCGCGTAGGCCTCGGCGAACTGCTCGGACGGCGGGTTCACGCCGCCGAACCAGCCGCGCCGCGGCTGCCCGACGAGCCTCTTGTATGCGCGCCGCTCGGCGTGGCTGAGCAGCCGGAAGTCGAACAGGTGGCCGAGCTCGTGGTAGAGCACCTGCCGCCGCTGGCGCACCCGGCGCTTCATGTAGATCGTGTGCAGGCGGCGGCTGTAGACGCAGCCGGCGAACCGCGGCCGGCGCGGGCATCCGGTCAGAAGGATGTGCACCCGTCCGCGCACGGTGGGCACCAGCGCCCTGTCGATCCAGCGCTGGTAGGGCCCGGGCATCCGCTTGCCGCTCTTGGTCACGGCGGTGAGCGTCCGGCCGTGCGCGCGGTCGGGCGAGGCAAGGCTCGGCGCGACGAGGGTCGCCCCGGCCAGCACCAGTCCCGCGAGTCTCCGCGCCTCTCGCATGCAGGCCCAATCTTGCCGCAAATCTCCTGGACATGGCGCGGTAGCTCAGCGCGAGCGGCCGCGCCCCCAGGGAGGCCGTACACTCGGATCCACGGCTCGGTAGCTCAGCGGTTAGAGCGCTCGACTCATAATCGAGAGGTCGGTGGTTCGATTCCACCCCGAGCTATTGCAGGTCGCGTTAGAGTCGGCGCATGGAAGGCCGAACCGCCCTTCCCCAGCTCGACGGTGGCCTGTTCCTCACCGACGGCGGCCTCGAGACCTACCTGATCTTCCTCCGCGACCGCGAGCTGCCAGAGTTCGCCGCCTTCGACCAGCTCAAGGACGACGAGGGCACCGAGGAGCTGCGCAGCTACTACGAGCACTACCTCGATCTGGCCGGGGAGCGTGGAGCCGGGTTCGTGCTCGAGAGCCCGACATGGCGCGCGAGCCCGCACTGGGCGAAGGAGATCGGCTACTCGGCCGACGAGCTGGACCGGATGAACCGCAAGGCGATCGGCCTGATGGAGGAGCTGCGCGAGGCCTACCGCGACCGCGTGTCGCCGATCGTGATCAGCGGCTGCGTCGGCCCCCACGGGGACGGCTACGACCCCGAGGTGCTGCTCAGCGCCGACGAGGCGCAGGAGTACCACTCGACCCAGATCGCGACGTTCGCCGACACCGCCGCCGAGCTGGTGACCGCGATCACCATGACCTACGCCGACGAGGCGATCGGGATCGTGCGGGCCGCCGAGGCCGCGGGCATCCCGGCGGCGATCTCGTTCACGGTGGAGACCGACGGCCGGCTGCCGAGCGGGCAGGCGCTGGGCGAGGCGATCGAGCAGACGGACGCCGAGACGGGCGGCGGCGCGGCGTACTTCATGATCAACTGCGCCCACCCGACGCACTTCGAGGACGTGCTCGAGGGCGACTGGAGGGAGCGCGTGCTCGGCCTGCGTGCCAACGCGTCCACGATGAGCCACGCGGAGCTGGACGAGGCCCCGGAGCTGGACGACGGCGACCCGGCCGATCTCGGGCGGCGTTACGCCGGCCTGCGCGACGCCCTGCCACAGCTGACGGTGCTCGGAGGCTGCTGCGGCACCGATCACCGCCACGTGGCCGAGATCTCGCGCGCCTGGGGCTGACGTAACACCTGCGTGAGGGTCCATACCCTCGAGCGCGAGCAGTTCCTGCACCTCCCCGTCGAGGAGGTGTTCCCGTTCTTCGCCGACGCCCGCAACCTCGAGCGGATCACCCCTCCCCTGCTTCGCTTCGAGGTCGTCACGCGCGGAGCGATCGAGATGCGCGCCGGCACGCTGATCCGGTATCGCCTGCGGCTGCACGGGCTGCGGGTGAACTGGCTCACCCGGATCGAGGCGTGGGAGCCCAACGAGCGGTTCGTCGACGTCCAGGTCAGCGGCCCCTACCGGCTGTGGCACCACACCCACACCTTCGAGGCGCGCGACGGGGGCACCTTGATGCACGACGTGGTGCGCTACGCCCTGCCGGCGTGGCCGCTCGGCGAGCTCGCCAGACCGCTGGTGAGACGCGACCTGAAGCGGATCTTCGACTACCGGCGCGACTCGGTCGGATCCTTACTTCATAAAGTAAAGTAAGGAGCGGTGCACACCTTCTGGCGACTTCTGGGCTTCCTGCGCCCCTACCGGCGCGGGGTGGTGATCTCGTTCGTCCTCGCCGCCGCGGCGATGGGCATGGGCGTGCTGATCCCCTTCCTGATCGGTCGCACGGTGGACGACATCGACGACGGCGGAGGGTCGCTCACGACGCTGGCCATCGCACTGGTGGCGGCGGGGCTGCTGCGGCTGGTGTTCTCCGTGGTCCGAAGGCTGGTGGCCGGGCGGGTGTCGCTCGGCGTCGAGTTCAACCTGCGCAACCTCATGTACAGCCATCTGCAGTCGCTGGAGCTCGGCTTCTTCGACTCCCAGCAGACGGGTCAGCTGATGTCGCGCGCGACCGTCGACCTGTCCGCGGTCCGCTTCTTCCTCGGCTACGGGCTGATCTTCATGCTCCAGGCCGCGCTCACGATCGTGATCGCCGCCGGCGTGATGCTCGCGGTGAACCCCGGCCTCGCCGCGATCGCCCTGGCGCCGACGCCGTTCGTGATCTGGGCGGCGTTTCGCTACGGCAAGTTCAACCGGCCCGCCAGCCAGGAGGTGCAGCAGCGGATCGCGGAGCTCACGGCCGAGGCGGAGGAGAACGTGTCGGGCGTGCGGGTGGTGAAGGCGTTCGCCCAGGAGCAGCGCCAGCTGCGCCGGTTCGACCATGCGGTCAAGCGGGTGTTCGACCAGAGCATGGTCTCGACGCGGCTGCGCGCGTTCTACAACCCGCTCATCGGCTTCCTCCCCCAGCTCGGCCTGGCAGCGGTGCTGCTGATCGGAGGCCGGCAGGCGATCGAGGGGACGATCACGCTCGGCGACTTCGTCGCCTTCTACGGCTACGTGGTGATGCTCGCCGGGCCGATGCGGATGCTCGGCGTCTCGCTCGGCATGGCCCAGCGCGCGGTGGCCTCGGGCACGCGTGTGTTCGAGATCCTCGACCGCGCACCGGAGATGACCGCCCCCGCCGGCGCACCCGGCCTGCCGGAAGGCGGCGGCCGCGTGGAATTCCGCGACGTGAGCTTCGGCTACGCCGGAGCCGATCCGATCCTCCGCGACGTGGACCTCGACGTTGAGGCGGGCCGCACGGTGGCGGTGCTGGGCGCGACGGGCTCCGGCAAGACGACGCTCGTGAACCTGATTCCGCGCCTGTATGACGTGACCTCGGGCGCGGTGCTCGTGGACGGCGCCGATGTGCGTGAGGTCGACCCGGCCGCTCTGCGGCGCGAGATCGCGCTCGTTTCCGACGACGCGTTCCTGTTCTCCGCGCCGCTGGGCGAGAACATCGCCTACGCACGGCCGGGCGCGAGCGAGGACGAGATCCGCGACGCCGCGCGCCGCGCGGGTCTCGACGAGTTCGTCGGCGGGCTCGAGCACGGCTACGACACGCTCGTGGGCGAGCGCGGGCTGACCCTGAGCGGCGGCCAGCGCCAGCGCGTGGCGATCGCGCGCGCCCTGCTCGCCCGGCCGCGCATCCTGATCCTCGACGACGCGACCTCCAGCGTGGACGCCACCACCGAGAACCGGATCAAGGAGGCGCTGAGCGAGGTGATGGAGGGCCGCACCACGTTCGTGATCGCCCACCGCCTCTCCACCATCGCGCTCGCGGACGAGATCGTGGTGCTGGAGGAGGGCCGGATCGTGGAGCGGGGCACCCACGACGAGCTGGTCGAGGGTTCCGGGCTCTACCGCGAGATCGCCGAGCGCGGGCTGCCCGACCAGGTGTTCCTCAACCGCAAGCCAGAGGAGCGGGAGGTCGCGGGGCTGTGAGGCGCCTGTGGGACATCCTCCGCGGCGAGCGCGGCCGCACGCGAAAGCTCCGCAAGCTGCTGGCGCTGCTGCGCCCGTACCGCCGCCGGGTGATCCTGATGCTCGCCGCGCTCACGGTCGGCACGGCCGCGGCGCTCGCTCCCCCCTACCTGGCGGGCCGCGCGATCGACGACGGCATCCGCGCCGGCGACACGGGCGCGCTCACCGTGATCCTGGTCGTGTTCATCGCGGCCGCGCTCGTGAACTGGGGGGCCACCTACCTCCAGACCTACCTGGTCAGCTGGGTCGGCCAGCGCGCGCTGCAGGACCTGCGCTCGCGCATCTTCAGCCACCTCCAGTCGCTCTCGATCGGGTTCTACTCGCGCAACAAGTCGGGCGTGCTGATCTCGCGGCTCACGAACGACGTCCAGGCGCTCGACCAGCTCGTGACGGACGGGATCGTCACGCTGTTCTCGGCGTCGCTGACGCTGCTGGGCACGGCCGGGATCCTGCTGTTCATGGATCCGCAGCTCGCGCTGGTCACCTTCTCGGTGTTCCCGATTCTGCTGATCGGCAGCGTGGCGTTCCGGATCGCATCCGCGGGCGCCTATCGGCTCACGCGCGAGCGGATCGCCTTCGTGACCGCCTACCTGCAGGAGACGCTGTCGGGCATCCGGATCGTGCGCGCCTTTGGCCAGGAGCCGCGCCACACGCGCCGCTTCTCGGAGCTCAACGACGAGAACCGCGAGGCCAACATGCGCACGGTCAACCTCAACGCGGCGTACTTCCCGTCGGTCGAGCTGCTGTCGACCGTCGCCACCGCGGCGATCCTGCTGTACGGCGGCAACCAGGTGATCGACGGCGCGGTCACGATCGGCGTGCTCGCCTCGTTCGTCTTCTACCTGCAGACCTTCTTCGACCCCATCCAGCAGCTCTCGCAGCTGTACACCACCTACCAGGCCGGCATGGCGGCGCTGGACAAGATCTTCGAGCTGCTCGACGAGGAGCCCGACCTCCACGATGCCGAGGACGCGATCGAGCTGCCGCGGGTTCGCGGCGAGATCCGGTTCGAGGGCGTGGACTTCGGCTACGCGCCGGATGGCCCGCTCGCGCTGGAGGACGTGTCGCTGGATGTGCCTCCGGGTCAGACCGTGGCGCTGGTGGGCGCCACCGGCGCCGGCAAGTCCACGCTCGCGAAGCTGGTGGCCCGGTTCTACGACCCGACCGCGGGCAGGATCTCGATCGACGGCCACGACCTGCGCTCGGTCACGGAGCGGTCGCTGCGCTCACAGCTGGGCATCGTGCCGCAGGAGGGGTTCCTCTTCTCGGGCTCGATACGCGACAACATCGCCTTCGGGCGCCCGGATGCCTCCGGCGACGGGGTGGAGCAGGCAGCCATCGCGGTGGGCGCCCACGACTTCATCGTCAGGCTGCCCGACGGCTACGACACCGAGGTGGGCGAGCGCGGCGGGCACCTGTCCGCGGGCCAGCGCCAGCTGGTGGCGTTCGCCCGCGCCGCCGCGGCCGATCCGCGCGTGCTGATCCTGGACGAGGCCACCTCGAACGTGGACGTGCACACCGAGGCACGCATCGAGCACGGGCTGCGCCGCCTGCTGGCGGGCCGCACGGCGATCGTGATCGCCCACCGGCTGTCGACCATCCGCGACGCCGGGCGGATCGTGGTGCTCGAGGGTGGCCGGATCGCCGAGCAGGGCACGCATGAGGAGCTGCTCGAGGCGGATGGGGCGTACGCGCGGCTGTATCGGGATTGGGCTGAGCAGGCGGCGGCGTAGGCGTCAGGCGTCAGGCCTCAGGCGTCAGGCCTCAGGCCTCAGGCCTCAGGCCTCGGGCCTCGGGCCTCGGGCCTCGAGGCCTCGGGCTCAGTAGCCGGCTAAGCCCGTCGGAACCGGACTCGGTGGCCGTCGGAGCCGGCTTCGCTGTCTTCCTTCTTCTGCTCCCCCGCCGCCGGCGACCGTGATCTCGCCCTTCATCCCGCGGTCCTTGTGGTCGCCGATCGGGCAGTACCACTCGTAGCGCCCGGCCTTGCCGAGATCGGCCTTCAGCGTTGCCTTCGATCCGGGGGCGATCTCCTCCGTCTCGACCTCGCCGTTGGGGCCCTCGACCTCGAGCGCGTGGCCGATCTGCCCGTCGTTGCTCACCGCGAACTCGACCACGCCGGCCTTCTTCACCGACGGGTTGGCCGGCGAGAGCCGGTACTCGGTCTCGGAGACCTTCACGGTCGCCACCGGCGCGCCCGCGGGGGCCGCGGACTCGGCCGAGGTGCTGGTCCCGGTGGTGCTCGTGCCCGCGGTGTCGGTGCCGCCCTGAACGTCCACGCGACCCTCGTCGTCGTCGCCGCAGCCCGCGAGGGCGAGGGCGGTGGCTGCCACGACGATGGCCGCGGTGTGGCGCATGAGACGCAGCAGTAGCGGGCGCTATTCTCTTGGCTCGTTGGGGGGTCGTCTAACGGCAAGACTCCAGCCTCTGGAGCTGGCTATCGGGGTTCGAATCCCTGCCCCCCAGTAACGCTCTACCCGCGTCCAGGTCAGAGAGAAGCGAGGTCCGTCGACTCGTCGGCCAGCCCGGCCGCATCCACGGGGCCGCCCTCCGAGATCCACCGGCGCGCGTGCTCCAGGTCGTCCGAGCGCCCCACCGTGAGCGCCGCGGTCACGCGGTCGCCATCGACGTAGAAGGCCGTGAAGTCGCCGTCATCGAGTGAGCCGCGGATCACCGGGTCGCCCGACCCCGGGCCCACGTACTCCATCGATGACCAGTCGGCCAGGTCGGAGAAGAAGTAGGGCACGGTGTCGTGCTCCACGTCGCGGCCGAGCATGTTGAGCGCGGCGGTCTTGCCCTGGTTGAACGCGACGTCCCAGTGCTCGACGCGCAGGTGACGGCCGTGGATGGGGCTGTCGTACTCGCAGATGTCGCCGGCGGCGTACACGCCGGGCGCCGAGCTCTCCAACCGGGACGAGCAGAGCACGCCGCCCGCCTCGCCCAGATCGAGGCCGGCGCTCCGGGCGAGCGTCACCTCGGGCATCACACCGGCGCCGATCACCACCATGTCGCAGTCGAGCGAGAGCCCGCCGCCCGTGATCACCCGGCCGACGCGGCCGTCGGAGCCCTCGAAGCGCTCCAGCTCGTCGCCGCCGTGGACCTTTATCCCGTGCTCCTCCAGCACCCCCTGGAAGAAGCCGCCGACCTCGCGGCCGAACTGCCGCTCGAGGGTCGTGTCCTCCTGCATCACGATCTCGCACTCGCAGCCGAGCGCGGCCACCAGCGACGCCGCCACCTCGGTCCCGATGTAGCTCCCGCCGATCAGCACCACCCGCTCGGCCTTCTCCGCGTCGGCGCGGATCGCGTCGGAGTTGCCAAACGCGCGCAGGTAGTGGATGCCGTCCAGCTCACAGCCGTCGGCGCGCAGCCGCCGGACATTCGAGCCCGTGGCCAGCAGGGCCTTCCCGAAGCTCACCTCGTCCTTGTTCGACAGGGTCGCGACCCGCTCGTTCACGTCGAGCTGCATCACGCTGGTGCGGGTGAGCAGCTCGACGTCCTGCTCGCCCCACCAGTCGTCGGGGCGGAAGAGCACATCCTCCTTGGACTCCTCGCCGCGGAGGTAGCCCTTCGAGAGCGGCGGCCGGTTGTAGGGCGGATCGAGCTCGCGTGCGACGAGCATCACGGAGCCCTCGGCCCCCTCCTCGCGCAGCCAGCGGGCGCAGTTCGCGGCGGCCATCCCGCCGCCGATCAGAAGGTGGTCGACCTCGCGCGCGGCCAACGGTCAGGCGGTCACGCGGTTTGAGAACACCTCGGTCACCGTCTCCTCGATCCCGATGTCGAGCACGAGCAGCACCTCGTCGTCGGCCTGGATCACCGAGTCACCGGCGGGCACGAAGCCGCCGCCGTCGCGGAGGATCGAGATCACCAGCGAGCCGTCGGGCAGGCCGAGGTCCTTCACCGCCATCCCGTCCGCCGCCGAGCCCTCGGCCACCTCCATCTCGATGATCTCGAGCCGCTCCTCCTTGAGATCGAGCAGGTGCACCAGGCCGTACTTGGGCACCTCGTGCTCGATCAACCGCAGGATCAGGTCGGTGGCGGAGACGGCCGGCTTCACTCCCAGCAGCTCGAAGTGCTGGAGGTTGCGCGGGTTGTTGCAGCGCGCGACCACGCGGTCCACGCCGTACTTCTCCCGTGCCACCTGGCAGATCAGGATGTTGTCCTCGTCGTCGCCGGTCACGGCGATCACGAGGTCGGCCCGCTCGATGCCGGCGCGCTCCAGTACCCAGAGCTCCGTGCCGTCGCCCTGCTGGATGTTGTGCTCGAGCTCCTCCTCCACCACCTCGTAGCGGTGGCGGTCGACCTCGACCACGGTGACCTCGTTGTTCTTCCCGATCAGCTCACGGGCGAGGTTCCAGCCGACCTTGCCGGCGCCGACGATCAGCACGTACATCTAGCCGCTCACCCCCTCGAAGCGGATCTGGCCGCGGACCGCCGCCTCCAGCAGCTCGATCGCGGTCTGGGTGGGGCACACCGTCTGGAGGCCCTGCTCGGAGTACCACTTCGCCCGCCCGGGGTCCAGAACACGCACCACCACGCGCTCGATCTCGAACCGCCGCTTTGCGATCTGGGCGATCACGAGGTTCGTGTTGTCGCCGTCGGTGGAGGCCACGAACGCGTCGGCCCGCTCGATGCCGGCGGCCGTGAGGGCGTCTATCTCGAGAGCGGTGCCAACCGTGAACGACCCGCCCAGGTCCTCCCAGTTCTCGTCCTGGCCGCGGTTGAGGAGAGCGATGGCCTCGGGGTTCTCGTCGAGCACCGAAACCTCGTTGCCCTCCGCGAGCATCGACTTGGCGATCGCAGAGCCCACACGGCCGCAACCGACGATCAGGACGAACATTGGGCCAGAATAGCGCCGACGCGGCGTCAGCCCGCAGGCACGGGCTCCGGCGCATCCGCCGTTGCAGGCGGCGCGGTGAGGATCACCCGGCAGGGGGCCTTCTCGACGACGTAGCGGGTGGTGTCGCCGGCGAAGCGATCGCTCGCCCGGCGCCGGCCGCCGAACATCGCCCCGCCCTTGATCCGGCTCGGCTGCTCGGCGGCGAGCACGATCGCCTCCACCCCGCGCCGGCGGGCCTCGTTCACGATTGCGGCACCCGCCGTGCGCCCGCGCACCATCGCCGTGGCCACCTCCACCCCCTCGTACTCCTCTCCTACCTCCTTCGCCCGCGCCAGCGCCCGGCGCGCCTTCTCGACCCGGTCTTCGGGGACGCGGGCATCGATCGGCAGCGACATCGGCACCTCGAACACGTACACCGCCTCGAGCATGGCGCCGCCCTCGCCGTCGTCGGACTCATCGGAGGCCAGCCGCCCGGCGGTGCCGACGATGTCGTCGTCCAGCGGCTCGCCGAACACGGGCACGAGGATGCTGCCGTACTCCACGTCCTTGGACTCCCGCAGCGCCTCCTCGGGAATCGTGAAGCGCTTGGTGAGGGGCTTGTGCTGGCCGCGGCGGTAGATCACGTAGAGGGCGATCCCGAAGACCATCCAGCTGCCGCCCACGATCCGCGCGCCCTCGTGCAGCACGATCACCGTGACCCAGGCGAATGCGCCCATCAGCGCGCCGAGCGCGGAGAGGACCGGCACCGGCACTCCCCGGACCCGCACGTTCCATGGCACCCGGAACGCGCTCGGCCGGTCGGGCTCGCGGAAACGCAGCACGATCACCGCCGTGTGGGCGATCGTGAACGCCAGCATCGCGCCGAAGGCGAATATGCCCGCGAGGAACTCGAGGTCGGCCGACAGCGTGAGCCCGAACGCGATCGCGGCCGACAGCCCGATCGTGACGTAGGGCGTGGACCAGCGGTCGTCCAGCCTGGACAGCAGACTCGGGATCTGGCGATGGGTGCCAAGCGAGTAGGTGAGCCGCCCGATCCCGAGCATCTGCCCGTTCGCAGCCTGGAGCAGCACCAGCGCGGCCACCCCCCCGACCACGTACCGGAAGACCTCGGCAAGCCAGGGCGGATCGAACGCGTCCACCACGCCGAGCACGGGGGCCTCGACGAAGGCCCCGCCCAGCTCCGTCCCGCTCTCGCCGATCGGAACCGCCATGAGCGCCACGAGCGAGATCCCGACGAACAGGACGATCGCGGCCAGGCTCGACACGATCACCACCCGCCGGAGCCCGCGCCGGCCGACGCGCACCTCGCCGGCGAGGCCGGAGGCGGCCTCGATCCCGGTGCAGGCCACCGTGGCCACGACCACCGAGAACAGCAGCTCGTCGAGCTCGGGACTGCTGCCGACGTCGGTGTTGTCGGTGATCAGCGACAGGTCGAAGAGCTGGACCGTGCCGATCACGACGATCGCGAGGAACACCACGATGCTCACCACCGACAGGCGTAGGACGAGCCGGTAGCGCTCGGCCGACACGCCGCGGAAGTTCGCCCACGCCACGTAGCCGATCGCGGCCCCCGAGATCAGTATCTCGGCGGTCTTGCTGTCCGCCACGCCCCAGAAGGCCGTCAGATAGTGCGAGATCGCGAAGGCGGCCGCCGCCATCACGATCAGGTAGTCGAGGAGCATCGCCCAGCCCGCGATGAAGCTCCAGAGCTCGTTGAACGCGTAGCGCGCGAACGTGGAGGCGCCGCCGCGCTCGGGGTGCAGGGAGTTGCCCTCGACGTAGGTGAGCATCGTGATGACGAAGAACAGCCCGGCGATGAGGAAGACGAGCGGCGTGAGCCCCATCGCGTCGCCAGCCACGAGGCCGAGGGCGAAGTAGATCGACGAACTGACCGCGAGCAGCAGGATCGCGAACAGCGCCGGCTCGCCGATCCCGCGGGCAAAGCGCGCCTCCGCGTTCGCGCCGCGGCGCCGTCCGTTGGGGAACCGGCTCACGAGCCGCGCTGGGGGCCGAGCGCCCGCGCCAGCCTCAGGCGGGCGGCGCCGAGCACCACGAACATCACGCCGAGAACCACCCCGAGCGCAAGTGGGCCCCCACCGCGCGCGAGCGTGCTCACCACCATCGCGGCGCCGATCACCATCAGCAGCACGCCAAGCACCTTCGCCGACTCGGAGTAGGCCCGGTTCACGTGATCGATATTAGGCCCGGCTGACCGGCGGTGAGTCGATGATCACCCGGCACGGACGCTCGGCGAGCACGGTCTCGAGCGTGCGCCCGAAGATCGACGCGCCGGTGCGCTTCGGAGGAATCGGCATCACGATCGCCGCCGCCTTGATGTCCCGCGCCTCGATCACGATCCGGCGACCGGCCTCGCCCGCCCGCACCTTCTCCCAGTGGCCGGTCACCCGCCGCCCGCCGCGCACCTTCGCCGAGTCCACCACGGCCTGTGCCTTCTCCTCGGCGGCCGGCATCGAGGCGTCGATCGGCGAGTTGGCCGGCACGGTGATCGTGACCAGCACGTGGATCCCGCGCCTGCGCCGCGCGGCGAGCTTGGCGGCGGTGGACACGGCATCGGCCGAGTAGCCGGCGTCCTCGAAGGCGACGAGCACGGACTGGTACTCCACCTCGTGCTCCACGATCGGCTCGGGCATCACGACCTTGGTGGTCTGGGTCAGGCTCAGGTCATGGTGGCGCCGGTACAGCACGTAGCCGGCGATGCCGAGCGCCAGCCACACCACCCCGGAGATCAGCACCTCGAGGTTGAGCACCGAGAGCACCACGAACGCGAGGCCCGTGGACACGCCTCCGATCAGCGCCGCTACCGGCAGCTCGGTGCCCCGCACGCGCACGTTCCAGGGGATCCTGTATGGGCGTTCGCGGTCGGGTTCGCTGGCGCGGAGCGCGCACACCGATACGTGGGCGATGGTGAAGGAGAGCATCGCGCCGAAGGCGTAGATCTTCCCGAGGAACTCCGCCTGCCCGGGCACGATCGTGAGGCAGGCGATGGCGCCGAACACGATGATCGCGATGTAGGGGGTGCGGTAGCGCGGGTGGAGCTGGCGCAGGCCCTCTGGCAGCTGGCGGTACTGGCCCATCGAGTAGGTCAGGCGCGAGACGCCGATCATCCCGGCGTTGGTGGCGATGAACAGGATCGTGGCCGCCAGCACGCCGACGTAGATCTCCGAAGCGCTCTGGAACACGCCGAGGTCCATGTTCTCCACCACCCCGAGCACCGGATCTTCGGCGTAGCCCCCCTCGTCGCTGGGCAGCGCCAGCAGGGTCTCTCCGTTCACCACCGGCATCGCCGACAGCGCCACCGCCGGAAGGAACGCGTAGATCACGGCCACCGCGCCCACCACGCCCCCGATCCCGCGCGGGATCGTGCGGCCGTAGTCGCGCGCCTCCTCGGCCAGGTTGGAGACGGTCTCTATGCCGGTGTAGGCCAGCATCGCCACCGGGATCGCGACGAGGAAGTCGCGCCAAGTGGGCGACACCCCGAGGTCCACGTTGTCCACCAGCGTCTCCGGTGACAGCACCAGGACAAATCCCACGATCACCAGGACGACCTGGGTGAAGAAATCGGCGACGGCGAAGAACACGTTCACGCCGGTCGACTCCCTGGCGCCGCGGATGTTCACGACGGCCAGGAGCGCCACCACCACGATCCCCACGACGATGTCCGCCGGCGATTCGCCCAGCGGCTCCCAGAACACCGCCGAGGTAGTGCGGCACGAAGAACGCCGAGATGGCGACGGTGATGATGTAGGTGAGCATCTGGCCCCAGGCGGCGAAGAAGGACCAGAACTCGTTGAAGGCGCGGCGGGCGAACGAGGACGAGCCGCCGGCCTCGGGGAACATGGTGGTGGCCTCGGCGTACGAGGCGGCGGTGGCCGCGAAGATCAGCCCGGCGATCACGAACACCACCGGCGTCATGCCGAGCGCGAACCCGGCCACCAGGCCGAGCGCGTAGTACAGCGAGCTGCCCACGTTGCCGTAGGCGGAGGCGAAGAGGGCGCCTGTTCCTAGGACGCGCTCGAGTCCGGCACCCTTGGGCCTGCGCTCAGCCACGGGCGGAAGCTACAGACCGGAGACCTCAGACATCAGACGTCAGACGTCAGAAACGCCAAGCCAGGGCGTCATCGAACCGCGTAGGCGCAGCCACAGGCGCTGCCCCCCATGTCGTGCGCCGGCCCGCAGTTCGCGTCCGGCGACCCGCAGGACCTCGCCGCGGTCGCCCTCCCCGCGGACGAGAGCCCGGGCCGTCAGCCGTGCTAGGCGCCTTGCGCCCAGCAACTTCCCCGGGCGCACGCTGCGCGAGAAGACGTCGAGGAAGGTCGTGCCGAACCGCCGGTCACCCTCCGCGAGGCGGTAGAGCTCGGCCTCGATGGGGTTCATCGCCTCCGCCCGGCCGACGAGGTTGGTCCACTGGTAGACCTCGAGGCATTCGCGGTCGCGGCGGCGCTCCCAGGCGTCGAGCGCGCGGTCGAGCGCGCGTTCGTCATCGAGCACCGGGGCCACGGCCTCGCCCAGGAGCCGCCCGAACCGAAGCGCATCGCGGATCCCCTGTGCGGTGACCGGATCCTTGAAGTGGCCGGCGTCGCCGGGCAGCGCCCAGCCCGGGCCGGACGAGCGGCGGAAGTACGACATGGTGGACGGCGTGTGGCGGACCTTGGTGGCGCGCTCGCATCCCTCCAGCCGCGCGGCGAGCTCTGGAACGGCCGCCACCGTCCGCTCGTACTCGCCCTCGAGGTCGCCCTTGAAGTCGCCGGCGCGCCCCACGGGCGGCATCAGGAGGACGAGCAGCAACCCGCCGTCGCAGGGAAAGGCGGTGACGAGCTCCTCCCCCGACCGCCACTGGGCGGCGATCCCGCGCCACTCGGGCCGGGCGTCGCGCCAGTAGGCGAAGTAGCACCCGCGCCCGTTCTCGTTCGCCAGCGAGGAGCGGTCGGCTCCCACCTCGCGCCCGACCAGCGACCGGCGCCCGTCCGCCCCAATGACCAGCGGCGCGCGGAGCTCGCGCTCGTCGCCGTGGGGATCGCGATAGCGAACCCCGGCCACCCGGCCGTCGTCGCGCACGACCTCCGTGGCCGTGCACTTCTCGCGCACGTCGGCCCCGGCCGCTCGCGCTGTGTCGACCAGCGCCGCGTCGAGGCCCGGACGCCGGACGCAGAGCGCGAAGTCGATCCCGTCGACGGGCGTGTAGCCGCCGCGGATCTCGTGGCCCGACCAGCCCGCGAGCGCCTCGGGGAGCCGCGGCGCGCCGAGCGCCTCGACCCGCTCGAGCGCACCCAGGCGCTTGAGCTCGGCGACGCCGCCCGCCCAGAGGAGGTGGGTCGACAGCGTGTCGGACGGGAAGCGGGCCCGGTCGATCGCCACCACCCGCCGGCCGGCCCCCGCCAGCGTGATCGCGGCCGCCGCCCCCGCGCAGCGAGCCCCGACGATCACCGCGTCGGCGTGCTCGCGGGCTCGATCAGCCAACGTCGAGCGCGTTCGGCAGGCCCTGCCTGTACAGCTCGCGATCGACCGCCTTGGCAGGCTCGAACTCGGGCGGGTCGTACAGCCGGTACATCTGCGGGGGCGCCGCCTTCGAGCCCGCCTCGTCGAGCAGGGCCGCGACGGCAGCGCGCCCGGTCTCGTTCGCGCCCTCCATCGTCGCCAGGTCGATGTCGTTCCGGACGTAGTCGCCGGCGACGAACAGGTTCGGCACCTTCGTGCGGGGCTCGGGCCGGTCGGACCAGGAGCCCACGGTGTTCACGAGCAGCGGCGTCTGGTTGGTGTTGCGCTTGCGGGCGCGGCTCCACCTGACGCCCGGATCCAGGTGCCAGGAGTGGAGGATGCCGTCAGGGAGATAGGAGTCGCCGCGGTCCTCGAGGTGGGCCTTGATCTGTGCCCAGACCTCCCGCTTGATCTGCCGCTTGGTGCAGCGCTTCGCCGGCTTGCCGTAGAGGATCCCCGGCGTGTCCCAGTCGGAGATGTCGACCGACAGGCAGTCCACCGCCTTGCCGTCGCCGTAGTCGGCGGCGAAATCGCGCTCGCCCCAGAACTGGGCCTGGGTGAGCGCGGTCAGGGCCCACGGCGCGTCGACGAACGTGACGTGACCGTGAGTGATCTCGACCGGCTTGCGCAGGTAGAACTGCGCCCCGACCATCCAGTCGGTCTCCAGCTCGCGGATCCGGCCAAGGTCCGGGTCCTGCGCGAGGAGCTTGCGCGACAGCAGCCTGCGCACGCGCTCGGCGGGCATCGCCGAGACGAACCAGTCGGCCTCGACCCGCCTGCGCCGGCCGTGCCGGTCGCGGACGGTGGCGGCGGTGATCCGCCCACCCCGGCCGACGTGGAGCTGCGCCGCCGCCTGGCCCATGTGGAAGCGGACTCCCATGCGCCTCAGCAGCCGCACCCAGGGCCTGATCCAGGCCTCGTTGGTGGGGGCGTCGAGCACGCGGTCGAGGGCGCCGTCGTTGCCGCGCCCCATGATGTTCATCACGAACGCCTCTGCCATGTTGCCGATCGTCCGTGTCGAAGCGACGGTCTCCTTGGCGGCGACCAACGAGCGTGTCAACCCGCGTGCGGCCACGCGCTGGTACTCCTCGGAGCGCTCCGCGGCGCCGATGAACTTCCACCACGCCACGTTCTCCCACTCGCCGAAGCGGCGCTCGTCGCAGCTCGTGAAGAACACCATCAGCCGCTCGACCAGGTAGGCGGCCTCGTGCGGCGGCAGCCACTTCTGCTTCACGATCTCCTCGACGAGGATGTTCTGAAGCCCCTGGGGGCTGAACGCCTCGGGCGGGTTGTAGAGCATCCCCAGGAAGAGGGCGTCGGGACGGCCGTTCGCGCGCACCGACTTGCCCTCGGTGGTGTCGACGAGGTTGTCCCAGACCCCGTTCGCGTTGTTCCCGTAGGGGATCCGGCGCATCGAGTCGGGAACGTGGTGATAGAAGCCTGGGAAGAACCGGAAGCCGTGCTCGCCGGGAAGCCGACTGCGCCCGCCCCGGGCGCTGCCCCGCACGCCGATCGAGCGGGCCTTGCCGCCGAGCGCCACGGGCTCGTAGACGTCGACCTTGAAGCCGCGCTCGGCGAGCTCGTGGGCGGCGGTGAGGCCGGCCATGCCCCCTCCGAGGACCGCCACCCGGCGGCCCTTCCTCGAGCCGGCCAGCGCCCGCGCGAGCAGCGGGTTCGCCGCAATGCCTGCGCTTGCGGCACCGGCGGCGGCCCCTGCCACGAAGCCGCGCCTCGTCAGTTCGTTCGTCATCGCTCCCTCCCGTTCGAGCGTGGGCGCTGCACCCTAACCAACAGGTGTGTTGGTTGTCAAATGGGCGAGCTAACCTACCGGTGTGTCAGTGGATACCAAGCCTGCGCGAGTGCGGCGCCGGATGTCGGCCGCCGCCCGTCGCGAGCGGATCCTCGCCGCCGCGCTCGACGCCTTCGGCAGTGGCGGGTACGGGGCGACCTCGATGGGCGACGTGGCCGGCCGGGCCGGCGTCACGCGCGCGGTCCTCTACGACCACTTCGCATCGAAGAAGTCCCTCTTCCTCGCGGTGATCGAGGAGCAGAACACGATCTTCCTCGGACACGTCGGTGCATCGATCTCCGGCTCGGGCAGCCAGCGCGACCGGATGCGCGAGACGATGAGCGCGGTCTTCAGCTTCGCCCAGCAGCGGCCGCAGACCTGGAGCCTTCTCTTCGGGAACGCGTCGAACGGCGACGGCGAGATCGACGACGTCGTGGCCCAGTTGCACCGGCGCCGCGCGGCGGCCGTCGGGCTGCTGCTCGCTTCCGATTTCGAGGATGCGGGCATCGACCCTGATGGCCGGCGTGCGGAGATCATCGTCGAGATGCTCATCTCCGCCCTGCGCGGTGCGGTCGAATGGCGGCGGGTCAACCCCGGCGCCGGCGACGACGACCTGATCGACGCGGGTACGGACCTGCTCTGGACCGGCCTCGGGCACCTTCGGGGTAGCTGACCGGCGCTCCCCCTGTCGACTGTCGACTGTCGTCTATACGAGGAACGGAATGATCAGGATGGCCACGATGTTGGCCACCTTGATCATGGGGTTGATCGCCGGCCCGGCGGTGTCCTTGTAGGGGTCGCCCACCGTGTCGCCGGTGACCGACGCCGCATGGGCCTCCGAGCCCTTGCCGCCGTAGGCGCCGTCCTCGATCAGCTTCTTGGCGTTGTCCCACGCGCCGCCGCCGGCGGTCATGGAGACGGCGGTGAAGAACCCGACGATGATCACGCCGATCAGCAGCCCGCCGAGGGCCTGGTAGGACAGGATCCCCACGACCACCGTGATCACGATCGGGATCAGGGCCGGAGCGATCATCTCCTTCTGCGCCGCGGCGGTCACGATCGACACGCACTGGGCGTAGTCGGGCTTCTCGGTCTTGTCCATGATGCCCGGCTTCTCCTTGAACTGGCGCCGGACCTCGTCCACCACGAGCCCGCCCGCGCGCCCGACCGACTCGATCGAGAAGGCGACGAAGAGGAACACCATCATGCCGCCGACGAGCAGGCCGATCAGCACCTCGGGTTGGGAGATATCGAACCCTTGGAGGGTCACTCCCTCCTTCTCCGCCTCGTCGCGCAACTCCTCGACGAAGGCCGCGAACAGCACCAGCGCGGCGAGCACCGCGGAGCCGATGGCGTAACCCTTCGTGACGGCCTTGGTGGTGTTGCCGACCGCGTCGAGGGGGTCGGTCACGTCGCGCACGTCCTGGGGCATCTCGGCCATCTCGGCGATGCCGCCCGCGTTGTCGGTGATCGGGCCGAATGCGTCGAGCGCCACGATCAGCCCGGTGAGCGACAGCTGGGCCATGACGGCCACGCCGATTCCGTAGATGCCCGCCAGCTCGTTCGCGGCGAGGATGCCGAGCGCCAGCAGGATCGCGGGCGCCGCCGTGGACTGAAAGCCCTGCGCGAGGCCCTGGATGATGTTCGTGGCGTGTCCCGTCTGCGACGCCCGAGCGGTGCTCTTCACGGGCGAGAAGCGGGTGGACGTGTAGTAGTCGGTGATCACGAACAGCCCGGCCGTCACGGTGATTCCGATCAGGGTGCAGAGCCAGAAGTCGAAGCCGCTGGCCACCTCGCCGCCGCCGGTGATCAGCGCGGAGGCGCCACTCTGGAACGTCACGTCGTCCATCAGCCACAGCGTGATCGGCAGGAACGCCAGCGCGGCGAGCACGCCGGACACGATCAGGCCCTGGTAGAGCGCGCGCTCGACGTTTCCGGAGGCGCTGCGCACGGCAAACGTGCCGATGATCGAGGCGATGAGCGACACGCCGCCGATCACGAGCGGGTAGACGGCCACCTCGCCGATCTGGTTGAACGTGAGGACGCCGAGCAGCATCACCGCCACGGCCGTGACCGCGTAGGTCTCGAACAGGTCCGCCGCCATGCCGGCGCAGTCGCCCACGTTGTCGCCCACGTTGTCGGCGATCACCGCCGGGTTGCGGGGGTCGTCCTCGGGGATCCCCGCCTCGATCTTGCCGACGATGTCGGCGCCCACGTCGGCGGCCTTGGTGAAGATGCCGCCGCCCAGACGGGCGAACACGGAGATCAGCGAGCCGCCGAAGCCGAGGCCCACGAGCGCGTCGATCGCGTCCTTCTCGCTCACGTCGGCGAGCAGGAGCACGCCGTAGTAGCCGGCCACGCCGAGCAGCGCCAGGCCGGCCACCAGCAGGCCCGTGATCGCGCCGCCCTTGAAGGCCACCTCCAGCGCGGCGCTGACCCCGCCGCGGGCGGACTCGGCCACGCGTGCATTGGCACGCACCGACACGTTCATGCCGATGAAGCCCGCGGCGCCGGAGAAGGCGCCACCGATGGCGAAGCCGATGGCGGTCTCGATGTTGAGCGCGATCGCCAGAAGGATCGCCAGCACCACGGCCACCATGCCGATGATCTGGTACTGACGCGTGAGGTAGGCGCTCGCGCCCTCCTGCACGGCCGCGGAGATGTCCTGCATCTCCTGGTTTCCGGGCGACTTGGCGAGCAGCCAGCGCGAGGTGGTGAAGCCGTAGACCACGGCGGCACCGGCGCAGCCGAGCGCGACGATGATCCCGTAGTCGGTCAGAAAGTCAGTCAAGAGAAGGTTCCTTCGTAGGGGGTCGTCGGAAACAGCGGGCGGCCCGCCGAAGAGCGCGCGGCAGCTTACAGGAAGGCCTCGGGCCTCGGGCCTCAGGCCTCGGGGGCTAGTGCACGATCGCGCTTGCCAGAGCGGTTGCGCACTGGTCTTCGCGGCTGCGGTCCGATCCGCGGCACCGCCGCGAACAGGAGGGCTCGCAGCTTGTCCAGGTTCTCCTTGAAGACGGCGAAGGCGGCGTCCGCCGAGACGGGTGGCACCTCCGGCATCCCCTCGAGGCCGACGTCGTAGTCGGTCACGAGCGACACGTTGGCGTAGCAGAGCTCCTGCTCGCGGGCCAGCCATGCCTCCGGGTACTGGGTCATGTTCACCACGTCCCACCCGGCCGCGGAGAACCAGCGGGACTCGGCGCGGGTGGAGAATCGCGGTCCCTGGATCACGACCACCGTGCCGCCGTCGGCCACCGGGATCTCCAGCTCTCTCGCGCATTCCACGAGGGTGGCGCGCAGGTCCGCGCAGTACGGGTCGGCGGCGGAGACGTGGGTGGTCTGCGGGCCGTCGTAGAACGTGTCCTCGCGCCCCCGGGTGCGATCCACGAACTGGTCGCTGATCACGAACGTGCCCGGCTCCAGCTCGGGCTTGAGCGCTCCGCACGCGGACGGCCCGATGATCCGCGTGGCGCCCACCTGCTTCATCGCCCAGATGTTCGCGCGGTAGTTGATGCGGTGCGGAGGCAGCGTGTGGTCGTCGCCGTGCCGGGGCATGAACGCCACCCGGTGCCCCTCCACCTCCCCGACCCGGATCCGCGCCGACGGCGGTCCGTACGGCGTGTCGACCGCCACCTCCTCGGCCCCCGTGTCGAGGAACTCGTAGAACCCCGACCCCCCGAAGATCCCGACGGCCTCGCTCAAGAGCCGGGCGGGGTCCAGATTCGCGAGGGCGGCGGCTCCTCTTCCTTGGCAGGCGGTTCGTCCTTCGCCCCTGGGGACTGGGGACTGGGGACTGTGGACTCCTGGGCGAACGCCATCTGCAGCTGCGACATCGCCTGCTTGATAGGCGGCAACTGCTCCTCGGGCACGAACGCCATGAGCGCACGCGCCGCGTCGATGGCCACCTGCGCCTGCGCCACGTCCTTCTCCGCCTCACCCGCGAGCCCCAGCCGGCGCCCGGCCAGGTTCACCAGCGTGGCCACCGTCTGCAGCACCACGTCCTCCACGCGGATGTTGCGCATCTGCTCCTCGAACGCTGCCTGCAACTGCTCCTCGGTCATCTCGTCATGCATCAGGACCTCACCTCCGCGGCCGCATAGGAACTCTGGGTCTCGGCGACTTCCGCCGCGAACACCTCCTCCTTGGAGGCGCCGCCGGCCAAAGCGCGCCGCTGGCGCTGCGCGCCGTTCTCGGATGGAATCGCCGGATCGATGCCCAGCGCCGCCCGGGCGGGCGCGGTCCAGGCGAGCAGGCGGTCCGGTAGCACCGCGGCCGGGAACTCCTCACCCCGGTCGAGGTCGATCATCTTCCCGTCCAGGCCGTACCGGATCGCGCGCCAGAAGTTCTCCTCGATCAGCCGCCCCGGCTGATGGTCGGCGGGCACGCCCTCGTCGTGGTCCATGGCCGCCTGCGCGATGCATGCCGTGATCAGCCCTGCGAGGGCGGTCGAATCCTCGGCGTGCGTCTGGGCGTCGCAGATGCGGAACTCCACGGTGCCGAACGAGTGGTGCGGCCGGACGCTCCACCACAGCTGGGTGTGCTCCACGATCGAGCCGGTGCGCGTGAGCAGGTCCACGTAGTCCGCGTAGGTGTCGAAGCCGCCCATCACGTCGGGAATCCCACAGCGCGGAAAGCTCTTGGTGAAGATCTGCGTGCGCGCCGTGTGCAGGCCCGAGTCGCGGCCGTCCAGGAAGGGCGAGTTGGCGGAGATCGCCAGCAGCTGGGGCAGCACCGGCCGCAGGCGGTCGCAGACGGCGATCGCCCGGTCGGCGCCCCGGATCCCCACGTGCACGTGCAGGCTGAACGTGTTGTTCCGCCAGGCCACGTACTGCAGCCCCTCCTCCACGCGGCGGTAGTGGTCGGTATCGATGATCCGCTGCTCCTGCCACGGGCTCCATGGATGGGTTCCGGTGGCGCCCAGCAGGGCTCCGTTGTCGGCGGCGAGCTTGAACAGCCGCGCCCGCGCCTCGCGCTGGCTCGCCGTGGCGGCTTCGAAGGTGGCGCCCTTGCCCGAGCGGATCTCGATCTCGGACTGGATCAGCTCGCCGGCCACGGCCGCCGCCAGCACGTCGTCCTCCATCGCGATCGTGTTCAGCTCGCCGAAGCGCTGGGCAAGCGAGCGCGTCTCGGGGTCGAGGATCTGGAACTCCTCCTCGAGCCCCACCGTGAAGTCCTCGGAGGCCTCGAAGACCTCCCGTGCGCGCGTCATGTCGAGCATGGCTGGGTGAGGTGCTAGGTGAGGTAGAAGTAGAGCGCGTAGAGGAGGTCGACCGCGGGGCTGGAGGTGTGGACGGTGACCTCCGGCGGCACCTTGAGCAGGGCCTCCGAGTAGTTGAAGATGATCTTCACGCCGGCGTCCACCAGCTCGTCGGCCACGGACTGGGCGGCCTCGGTGGGAACGGCGATCACCCCCACCACGATCTCGTCCTCCTGCACCACATCGCCGAGCTCGTCGAAGCCCCGCACCACGAGTTGCTCGTTCACGCGCTTGCCGATCTTGCGCGGGTCGGTGTCGAACAGGGCCACGACGCGGAAGCCGTGGTCGGCGAAGATGTCGGAGGCGGCGATCGCCTGGCCCAGGTGGCCGGCGCCGAACAGCGCGATGTTGTGCTTGCCGCTGGTCCGCAGGATCTTGCGGATCTGCGAGACGAGCGAGTCGACGTTGTAGCCCACCCCGCGCTTGCCGAACTTGCCGAACCCGGACAGGTCCCGGCGTATCTGCGTGGAGTTGACGTGCGTGTAGCTGGCCAGCTCCTGGGAGGAGATCGTCTCCTTGCCCATCTTCTTGGCCTGGGTCAGCACCTGGAGGTACCGCGAGAGGCGTGCGGCCACGCCCAGTGAGAGGCGCTCCGGCGCTCCGTCCTCCAGCGGTGGCCTGGCCGCCATCGGTTCGGGCAAGCTCACGCGTCCACCTTACCGAGGCGTTGCCGTAACGCGGCGGCGTCCAGGCCCAGCTCGAACGCCTCGTCGCCGTCGATGTCCAGTACCGGAATCCGCTCGCCGTAGTTCCTGTGGAGGGCCGGGTCCAGCGACACGTCCACGTGCTCCAGCTCGAACCCGAACTCGTCACGCACCTCGTCGATCGCCTGCCTGGCCTCGTCGCAGAGGCAGCAGCCGGGCTTGCCGTACAGGGTGAGCTTCACGACGGCGTGGCGTCGAGGGTCAGGTAGTCCGGATAGCTCAGCGGCTCGGTGAACCGGGCTGCCGCCGCGATCATCGCCGCGTTGTCGGTGCAGAGCTCGATCGGCGGCACGTGCAGCTCCACCCCCAGGTCCGCGCACAGGTCCTGCGCCGCGGCCCTCAGAGCGGAGTTCGCGGCCACCCCGCCGCCCAGGGCCACGCGCGCCACCTTCTCGCGCCCTATCGCCTGGCCCAGCCGGGCGATCAGCGCCGCCACGATCGCGCGCTGATAGGAGGCGGCGAGGTCTGCCCGGCGCTCCGCCGCGGCGTCCTCACCCAGGTCGCGGATCGCGTACAGCAGGGCGGTCTTCAGCCCCGAGAAGCTGAAGTCCAGGTCGCCGCCCGGCAGTGAGCGGGGGAAGTCGAACGCGTCCGGGTCGCCGTCACGCGCCAGCCGATCCACCTCGGGACCGCCCGGATAGGGCAACCCCATCATCCGGGCGCCCTTGTCGAACGCCTCCCCCGCGGCGTCGTCCAGCGTCTGGCCCAGCACCCGGTAGGCCCGCGGGTCGTCCACGCGCGCGAGGAACGTGTGGCCGCCACTGGCCACCAGGCAGACGTAGGGGGCCTCGATCGGCTCCGGCAGCAGCGTGCTCGCCACCACATGGCCGTGCAGATGGTCCACGGGCGCCAGCGGCAGGCCACGGGTCGCGGCCAGCGCCTTCGCGCTCGACACCCCCACCAGCAGCGCACCGATCAGTCCCGGCCCGCGGGTCACGGCCACCGAGCGGATGTCGTCGAGCGTGGCGCCCGCCCGCTCGAGGGCGTCGGCGGTGACCGCGTCGACCAGCTCGAGGTGGCTGCGGGACGCGATCTCGGGCACCACGCCGCCGTAGCGGGCGTGCAGCAGCCCCTGCGAGGAGATCGCGTTCGAGAGGACCTCCCCCGCCTCGGTGACCACCGCGGCGCAGGTGTCGTCGCAGCTCGTCTCCAGCGCCAGGATCACGCCTGGGCGGCCGCGGCGGGCTCGGGCGCGGTCCGCCACATGATCACCGCGTCCTCGCGGTTGTCGTGGTAGTAGCCGCGCCGGCGGCCGGCGGGCCTGAAGCCGAACCGCTCGTAGAGGTGGATCGCCGCCCGGTTGGACGTCCTCACCTCCAGCGTGTACTGCTCGCCGGGCCCGTCGGCCTCCGCGAAGAGGTGCTCGATCAGCGCCGTGGCGATCCCCTCTCGCAGGAGGCGGTCGTCCACCGCCACGTTCATCAGGTGCCACACGGTGTCGTAGCGGGAGCACACCAGGTACCCGACCAGGCGCCCGGAGCGCAGCCCCGCCAGGCAGATGCCGGAGGGCTTGGAGAGCTCGAGCACGAACATCGCCAGCGACCAGGGCGTGGTGAACGCGCGGCGTTCGATCGCGATCACCTGCGGGAGGTCGGCGTAGGTGAGACGGCGGATCTCGAGTGGCTCGTTCACTGGCTCCGGGGCTTGGCGTCGGGCTCTCTCAGGTACTGGGGCAACACGGCCTGCGGAGGCATCGGGGGTGCTTCGAGCGCCAGCCGGCAGATGGAGGCCCCGCGAACCACGTGGGCCCGAGAGCCGGCCGGGGCAACGCGCACTCCTGCCGCCTCGAGGACGTCTGCGAATCGTACCGACCCATCTCCCGCCGCCAGCGGCTGCAATCCGCTTGCCACAACGCGCTCGGCCACCGTCCTCGGGGCCGCGGCCTCGGCCGGCCAGCGCTCCTGCGCTCCCTCGTAGAGAGCCGCGAAGACCTGGCCTCTGCGGGCATCGATGAGGGGGAGCCTGTGGTCGGCCTCGATGCCCGTCCGCGAGGGCCGCGAGTGACGACACCGGCCGCAGCTCCAGCCGCGCCGAACTCGGCGATCGCCCGGGCCGAGGCCACGCCGATCCGCAGACCGCGTGAACCCGCCGGGCCCGATCCCGACGCCGACCGCGTCGAGGTCGCCGTAGCCCAGGCCCGCCTGCTCCATCACCCGCGCGACCGCGGGCAGCAGCTCGGCGGCGTGTGCGGGCCGCGCGTCCAGGTCCGCCGGGCTCTGGCTCGTGCTCGAACGACCGGCCGTCCGCGCGCAGCACGCAGGCGGCGCACGCCGCCGTGGAGGTGTCGATGCCGAGCAGGTTCACGCGATCTCGAGCCGGCGCCGATCCCCGCCCGCGTGCTCGAGCGTGACCCGGGCGGCCACCCGCTCCGGCTCGAACGCGGCGTCAGGCCATTCGACGAAGCCGATCCGGTCCGGGGTGAGGTAGTCCTCGAGCACGTCCGGCTCGGGCTCGCCCGCCAGCCGGTAGAGGTCGAGGTGCGCCACCTCCACGCGGCCCTTCAGCAGGTGCCCGATGGTGAACGTGGGGCTGGTCACGGGCCCCTCCACGCCCAGCGCGCGGCACGCCCCGCGCACGAACGTGGTCTTCCCCGAGCCCAGCTCGCCGCGCACCAGCACCACGTCGCCCGGTCGCAGCCGCCCGGCCAGCTCGGCGCCCGCCGCCTCGGTCTCGGCCGCGCTCTCGCTGATCACCCGAACAGGTCGAGCTGGTCGGCGCGCGGCTCCTCGGGCGGGGGCGCCGGCTCCGGCTCGGGCTGGGGGACGGCCTCGGCCAGCAGCTCCGGCAGGCGGGCGAAGTCCCCGCGCAGCTGCTCCTTCACCTTCGGCGTGCGCAGCGCGGCGGCCGGATGGAGGATCGGGTAGATCCTCACCGCCCGGCCGCCGATCTGGTGGTCCTGCGGGACGCCGCGCACCTGGGTGATCCCGCGCTGGGAGCGGGTGAGCAGCTTGGTGGCGAAGTTGCCGAGCGTGCAGATCACGCGTGGCTCGATCAGCTCGACCTGCCTGTCGAGGTAGGGGCGGCAGGCCAGGATCTCCTCCGGCTGGGGATCGCGGTTGCCCGGCGGCCGCGACTTGAGGACGTTGCATACGAACGCCTCGTCGCGGCTCAGCCCCACCTCGCGCAGGAGCTCGTCCAGCAGCTGGCCCGCGCGGCCGACGAACGGCAGCCCCTGCTGGTCCTCGTGCATACCGGGGGCCTCGCCCACGAACATCAGGTCGGCGTCGGCGTTCCCGTTGCCGAACACGGCGCGGGTGCGCGTCTCGTGCAGGGGGCAGAGTTTGCACGCCTGAACCTCGTGGTAAAGGGCTACCAGCGCTTCACGGCGTTCGGCGGCCGGCCGGGACATGCAGTGGGAGCCTACGGCCGGTGTACAATTGACGCAGCGTTGGCCGCTACCCGCCGCCGGGAGTGGACCTGACCAGATGGACCAGACCGTCGCCAGAACATCTCCGTGCGCCCGCGCGCGTCTCCGTCGTCGGAGCCGGCCGCCTGGGCACCGCCATCACCGCCGCCCTGCGCGCGGCGGGCATCGACGCTCTGGGCCCCACGGGTCGCGACGAGCCGGTCCCGCAGGCGGATGCGGTGCTGCTGTGCGTGCCCGACGCCGAGATCGCCGCCGCGGCCTCGGTCGCGGCGGGCGCCGCTCCGCTGGTCGGGCACACCAGCGGGGCCACGCCGATCGCCGGCCTCGGGCCGGGCGCCTTCGGGCTGCACCCGCTCCAGACGTTCGCGGGCGGCGAGGGCCCCGAGCGCTTCCGCGGCGCGGGCTGCGCCGTGGCGGGGGCCACGCCCGACGCCCTTGCGGCGGCGGCCGCGCTCGCTCGCGCGCTCGGCATGCGCCCGTTCGAGATCGAGGACTCGGGCCGCGCCGCCTACCACGCCGCCGCCTCGATCGCCTCCAACTTCCTGATCACGCTCGAAGACGCCGCCGAGCAGGTGGCGGCGGGCGCGGGGCTCGAGGCCGATGAGGCGCGCGAGCTGCTGGCCCCGCTGGTGCGCGCCACCGTGGACAACTGGGCCGAGTCCGGCCCCGAGCGGGCTCTCACGGGGCCGATCGCCCGCGGCGACGACGCCACGGTGTCGGCGCAGCGCGACGCGGTGTCCGAGACGGCCCCTCACCTTCTTCCGCTCTTCGACGAGCTCGTCGAGCGCACCAGGGCCCTTGCCGAGGTGCCGGCATGAGGACCGTTCGCACGGTGGCCGAGCTGCGCGAGACGCTGGCGCCCGAGCGCCGGGCCGGGCGCACAATCGGCCTCGTACCCACGATGGGCGCCTTCCACGAGGGTCACCTGTCGCTCATGCGCCGCGCTCGCGAGACCACCGACGTCGTGGTGGTGTCGCTGTTCGTGAACCCGACCCAGTTCGGGGCGAACGAGGACCTCGGCGCCTATCCCCGCGACGAGGCGGCCGACGCCGCCATGGCGGAGGCCGAGGGCGTGGACGTGCTGTTCGCACCGCCGCTCGACGAGGTCTACCCGGACGGGTTCGAGACCACCGTGCGCGTGGAGGGGATCACCGAGGTGCTGTGCGGCGAGCACCGCGGCCGCGAGCACTTCGACGGCGTGACCACCGTGGTGGCCAAGCTGTTCAACATGGCCGCGCCCGACGTGGCGTTCTTCGGCCAGAAGGACGCTCAGCAGGCGCTGGTGATCCGGCGCATGGTGCGCGACCTCGACATGCCGGTGGCGGATCGAGGTCTGCCCCACGGTCCGCGAGCCCGATGGCCTGGCCCTCAGCTCGCGCAACGCCTACCTCGACCCCGGCGAGCGCGAGCGCGCCCTGTCGCTCAGCCGCGCGCTGGCGGCCGCGGACGCCACCGTCCGCGCCGGAGACCGCGGCGCCTCTGCCGTGCTGGCCGCCGCCCGCGCCGAGCTGGCCGCCGGCGGCGTGGAGCCCGAGTACCTGGAGCTGCGCTCCGCCGAAGACCTTTCCCCCGTCGAGTCGGTGAACGGCTCGACCCTTCTCGCAGTGGCGGCCCGCGTGGGCCGTGCCCGCCTCATCGACAACAAGATCCTGGGAGGGATCGCATGAGACGAACGATGCTCAAGTCGAAGATCCACCGCGCCACGCTCACCGGCTCGGACCTGAACTACGTGGGCTCGATCACCGTCGACGCCGACCTGCTGGACGCCGCCGACATCCGCGAGCACGAGCTGGTGCACGTGCTCGACATCGACAACGGGGCCCGCTTCGAGACCTACACGATCGCCGGCGCCCGCGGCTCGGGCGACATGCAGGTGAACGGCGCCGCCGCCCGGCTGGTGCACACCGGCGACAAGGTGATCGTGGTGTCCTACGCCGAGTACGACGAGGCCGAGCTCGAGAGCTACGAGCCCCGCGTCGTGCACGTGGACGCCAAGAACGACATCGTCACCGTGGACGATGCGGTGGCGGAGCTGCTGTCATGAGCACGCGTCCGAAGATCGCAGCCGCCCCTCCGGCAAAGGGCAAGCCGGTCACGCTCTCCTCGCTGGGCGAGAAGAAGGCGCTGGGCGAGCCGATCGCGATGGTCACGGCCTACGACTATCCGTCGGCGCAGGTGGCCGAGGAGGCCGGCGTGGACGTGGTCCTGGTGGGCGACTCCGCCGCCATGACGGTGCTCGGCTACCCGTCCACGGTGCCCGTCTCGCTCGACGAGATGCTGATGCTGGCCGCGGCCGTGCGGCGCGGGCTGAAGACGCCGCTGCTGGTGGGCGACCTCCCCTTCGGCTCGTACGAGGTATCCGACGAGCAGGCCATCGCCACCGCGCAGCGGTTCGTGAAGGAGGCGGGCTGCGACGCGGTGAAGCTGGAGCGCGGCGGCAGCTCGGTGGACCGCGCCAAGGCGATCGTGGGCGCCGGCATCCCTGTGATGGGCCACGTGGGCCTCACGCCCCAGACCGCCACCGCTCTCGGCGGCTACCGCTCCCAGGGCCGCACGGCCGAGCGGGCGCTCGAGGTGTGCGAGGACGCGCTGGCGCTGGAGGAGGCGGGCTGCTTCTCGATCGTGTTCGAGGCGATCCCCTCCGACGTGACCGACCTGATCATGCCGCGGCTCCAGATCCCGGTGATCGGCATCGGCGCGGGCCCCGCCACCGACGGCCAGGTGCTCGTGTTCCACGACCTGCTCGGCATCTACGACGGCCACGCGGCGCGGTTCGTGAAGCGCTACGCCGACGTGCGCGAGCAGATGATCGCCGGCGTGCACGCGTTCGCCGAGGACGTGCGGGCGCGGCGCTACCCCGAGCCCGAGCACGGCTACACGATGGCGCCGGACGAGCGTGAGCGGCTGAAGGGCCTGCTCGGCGCTTGACGATCCACACCGGTCAGCTACGCCTCTCCACCCGGGGCGACGGCGACGTGGTCGACCTCAGCGACGGGGTGGCGAGCGTGGTGCGCGAGTCCGGCATCGAGGACGGCGTGGTGGCGGTGTCCGTGCCCGGGTCGACGGCCGCCGTGACGGCGATGGAGTACGAACCCGGCGGCGTGCACGACCTCCGCGAGGCACTCGACCGCCTGGTGCCGCGCGAGGGCGACTACGAGCACAACCGCCTGAACCACGACACCAACTCGCACGCACACATCCGCGCCGCGATCGTGGGCCCGTCGGAGACCATGCCGGTGGTGGACGGACGGGTGGTCACAGGCACGTGGCAGCAGCTCGTGCTGGTGGACTTCGACGACCGCCCGCGCGAGCGCACGGTTACGGTCCAGGTCGTTTCGTAGTCTGAAGCGATCACCGATCCGGGGGAGGTCCCGTGAAGCGCTTCGTTCGTCGTCCGTCACCCGCCATGGTCGTGGCCTGCATCGCACTGTTTATCGCGATGGGCGGGGTGTCCTACGGTCTCGCCACCGGCTCGATCAGCAGCCGCGAGATCCGCAACAACACGATTCGCGGCAAGGACGTGCGCAACAAGGCGCTGACGGGCAAGGATCTCAAGCGCGAGTCCGTCGGAGGGCTCTCCATCAACGAGGGGCGGCTCGGTGTGGTGCCGCAGGCCGAGGCGATCAGCCACACGGCCGTGGTTACCGCGGGCGGCGCGTTCCGCCGTGGCCGCGGCGTCTCGAGCGCGGCCCGGACCGGGACCGGGCGCTACCAGGTGATCTTCAACCGGGACATGCGCGGATGCGTGTACTCCGCCACCGTGGGTGATCCGAGCGCAGCCGCCCCCGGGCACGGGACCGCCGCGGTGGGGAGCCTCGCGACGATCCCGACGGGCGTGGCGGTGCGCACGTTCAACGAGACCGGCGCCCTCGCCAACCGCGCGTTTCACCTGATAGTGAGCTGCTGAGCGGGCCCCGCTAGGGGTACTCGATCTCGCGCAGCACCTGCGCCGGCGAGCCGGCGGAGATCGTGTGCGGGGGCAGGTCGCGCGTGACCACGCTGTTGGCGCCGATCACGCACCGCTCGCCGATCGTCACGCCGCTGGTGACGACCACGTTGGCGCCGCACCAGACGTTGTCGCCGATACGGGTCGGCCCCTTCGACGTGAAGCCCTGCCAGGTGATCGGCTGGGCCGGGTCGTCGAAGCGGTGCGCGGCGTCGGTGACGAAGCAGCCGTTGGCGAACATGCAGTGGTCGCCGATCTCGACCAGCTCCATCGCCGCCACCATGACCGCGATGTTGAGGAAGCAGCCGCGGCCGATGCGGATGCGAGCGTCGTCCGGCGCGGTCAGCCACACGTTGGGCTCGAACAGCGTGCCCTCCCCCACCTCGAGCCGGCCGTCGCGCAGCGCCTCGAGAACGTTCCCCTGGATCGGCCAGCGGACGAACGCCCCGCGCCGCGCCATCTCGCGGTGGATCGCGAGCCGGTTCCACGGCAGCGAGTTGCGCTCGTACCAGCGCCACTTCTGAAGCCAGTCGGCCATACGGCCAGTCTCACATGGCGGCCCGCTTGACAGGGGCTCGCGCGGCAAGGGAGGATCGCCCCGACGGGACTCGCGACTACCCCGATGCGGGGTCGACGCAAGTGCCCACCCCCAATCCACCCGTAGGAGGCTTTCGATGGTCGACAGGTTCAAGCGGATGCCGTCGCCGGCGATGGCGGTGGCGTTCATCGCGCTGCTCGCCGCGCTCGGCGGAACCGCCGTTGCGCTACCCGGCAGCAACACGGTCACCGGCGGTGACATCAAGACGGGCGCGGTCAAGAGCAGCGACCTCGGCAACAACTCGATCCGGGGCGGGGACATCCGGAGGAGCACCATCAGGGGCAGCGACGTCGCCGCCAACACGATCGGCGGCGCGGACGTGAACGAGGGTTCGCTCGGCACCGTGCCGAACGCCAACAACGCGAACAACGCCAACACGGCCGAACAGCGCGAACACCGCGAACAGCGCGGGAAACGCGAACAGCGTTGGTGGAGTTGTGATCCAAAGCGCGAACTACCGGTCGGCCACCAGCGGCGTCGAGACGACGTTCGTCAACCTCGGAGGTCTCCAGCTTGTCGGCACGTGTGCCGCTGGCGATCTGGCGGTGATCGCACGAACCACGGTCACCAACTCGACTATCGGCGGTGCCGCATTCAACACCGTGACCGCGGATACGATCGCTAACGAGTTCAACGACTCCAGCTTCGACGTCGGGGACAACGTGAACGTGCTCCCCAACGACGACGACGCGGTCAACGGCCAGGTCGAGTTTCAGTCGACAACTGGGCAAAGCGTCAGCGTGAACTACCGCGCGGAGGACGATGGCCCAAGCGCGGAGTGCGAGTTCACCGGGACGGCGAGCCTGAACGGCTAGGAGGTCAGCAACTCAGGCGGCCGCCGCGACCTTGCGTTGCGGCGGCCGTCGCTTCTTCGACGCCGCCGGCTTCACGATCTCCGCCAGGAAGCGGCCCGTGTAGGAGCCCTCCTTCGCCGCGACCTGCTCCGGCGTGCCGTGGGCGACGATCCTGCCGCCCTCCTCCCCGCCCTCGGGGCCGAGGTCGATGATGCGGTCGGCGGTCTTGATCACGTCGAGGTTGTGCTCGATCACGACCACGGTGTTGCCCGACTCCACGAGGCGGTCGAGCATCTCCAGCAGCCGCCGCACGTCGGCGAAGTGCAGGCCGGTGGTGGGCTCGTCGAGGATGTAGAGCGTCTTGCCGGTGGCGATCTTGCTCAGCTCCGAGGCCAGCTTCACCCGCTGGGCCTCGCCGCCCGAGAGCGTGGTGGCGGGCTGGCCGAGCTTCACGTAGTCGAGGCCGACGTCGTGCAGCGCCTGCAGCCGGCGCTTGATCTTCGGGATGTGCTGGAAGAAGTCGAGCGCCTCCTCCACCGTCATCGCCAGCACGTCGGCGATGGTGCGGCCCTTGAAGCGCACCTCCAGCGTCTCGCGGTTGTAGCGCTTGCCGTGGCACTGCTCGCACGGCACGTACACGTCGGGCAGGAAGTGCATCTCGATCTTGATCTGGCCGTCGCCGCGGCAGACCTCGCAGCGCCCGCCCTTCACGTTGAACGAGAACCGGCCCGGCTTGTAGCCGCGCGCGCGGGCCTCCTGGGTGCGTGAGAAGAGGTCGCGGATCTGGTCGAACAGGCCGATGTAGGTCGCCGGGTTCGAGCGCGGCGTGCGCCCGATCGGCGACTGGTCGATGTTGATGATCTTGTCGATCTGGTCCAGGCCGCTGATCCGCTTGTGCGCGCCCGGGCGCTGCTTCGCCCGGTGAAGCCTGTTGGCGACCGCCTTGTACAGCACCTCATTGACGAGGGTGGACTTGCCGGAGCCCGACACGCCCGTGACCGCGCAGAAGGCGCCCAGCGGCACCTTCACGTTCACCTTCTTGAGGTTGTGCTGGGAGGCGCCCTCCACCTCCAGGTAGCCGGACGGCCGCCGCCGCTTGCGCGGCACGGGAATCTCCTCGGCTCCGGTGAGAAAGCGCCCGGTGAGCGACTCCTCGACCGCCATCACATCGTCCACCGGGCCCTCCGCCACGAGCCGGCCGCCGTGCTCGCCGGCGCCCGGGCCGAGGTCGACGATGTGGTCGGCCGCGCGCATGGTGCCCTCGTCGTGCTCCACCACGATCACCGTGTTGCCGAGGTCGCGCAGGCGCTCCAGCGTGGAGATCAGCCGCGCGTTGTCGCGCTGGTGCAGGCCGATCGAGGGCTCGTCGAGGATGTAGAGCACGCCCACCAGGCTCGACCCGATCTGGGTGGCCAGCCGGATCCGCTGCGCCTCGCCGCCGCTGACAGCGTGGAGGCCGCCCGCTCGAGCGACAGGTAGCCCACCCCCACGTTGTCGAGGAACCGCAGCCGCTCGTCGATCTCGCGCAGGATCAGCCGCGCGATCTGGCGCTCGGTGTCGGTGAGCTCCAGCTCCTCGAACCACCCGATCGCCCGCTTGGCCGACTTCGACGTGAGCTCGTGCACGCTGAGCCCGCCCACCTTCACCGCCAGGCTCTCCGGGCGCAGCCGCGCGCCGCCGCAGTCCGGGCACGGCCGCACCGACATGTACTCCTCGATCTTCTCGCGCGAGTAGTCCGAGTCGGTCTCGCGGTAGCGCCGCTCGAGGTTGTTCACGATCCCCTCGAAGCGGGTCATGTACGAGCGCTTGCGCCCGTAGCGGTTGCGGTAGGAGACGTAGATGCGGTCCCCGTTCGTGCCGTACAGGAACGTGTCGCGCACCTCCTCGTCGAGGTCCTCCCACGGGGTCTCGAGGTTGACCTCCCACTTCTCGGCGATCGCGTGGGTCATCTGCTCGTAGTAGTTGGAGGCGCTGGTGGACCACGGCAGGATCGCCCCCTCCCCCAGCGACAGCGACGGGTCGGGCACGATCAGCTCGGGGTCGATCTCCATCTGCGACCCCAGGCCGGTGCAGCGCTGGCAGGCGCCGTGGGGGGAGTTGAACGAGAACATCCGCGGCTCCAGCTCGGGCATCGAGGTGCCGCAGTGCAGGCAGGCGAAGCGCTCGGAGTAGGTGGTGACCTCACCGCTCTCGACCAGCTCGACGTCGATGATGCCCTCGGCCAGCGACACCGCCGTCTCGATCGAGTCCGCCAGCCGCTTGCGCAGGTCGGGCCGCATCACGAGGCGGTCCACGACCACCGAGATGTCGTGCTTGTACTTCTTGTCGAGGTCGATGTCCTCCTCGAGCCGGCGCAGCTCACCGTCCACCTTCACGCGCGTGAAGCCCTCGGCGCGCAGCTCCTCGAACAGCTTGCCGTACTCGCCCTTGCGTCCCCGGACCACGGGCGCGAGCACCATGAACTTCTCGCCCTCGCCGAGCATCATCACCTGGTCCACGATCTGCTCGGCCGACTGCGCCGCGATCGGGCGGCCGCAGTTGTAGCAGTGCGGGTGGCCGATCCTGGCCCACAGGAGCCTCAGGTAGTCGTAGATCTCCGTGACCGTTCCGACCGTGGAGCGCGGGTTGCGCGAGGTGGTCTTCTGATCGATCGAGATGGCCGGCGAAAGGCCCTCGATCGAGTCCACGTCGGGCTTGTCCATCTGGCCCAGGAACTGGCGCGCGTAGGCCGACAGGGACTCCACGTAGCGGCGCTGGCCCTCCGCGTAGATCGTGTCGAAGGCCAGGCTCGACTTGCCGGAGCCCGACAGGCCGGTGATCACGATCAGGGCGTTGCGCGGCAGCCTGAGGTGGAGATCCTTCAGGTTGTGCTCACGGGCGCCCGAGACGACGATCTCGTCTTGGGACTTCACATAACCGAGTCTAGAGGCGGACCCGGATCGAACAGGTGTTCGCTACCAGGCGGCGTCAGCCGCCCACGCGGGCATATACCTCGTCGAGGATGGTGTCCTGCTCCTCGAGTTCGAAGTTCTCCTCGAGGTAGCGGGCGGTCTCGTCCCGCGGGGTGCCGTTGAGGGCCATGTTGAGCGCGATCAGGCGGGCTCCCTCGGAGCCCTCGCTGCCGCCCGACGCGGCGGGCACCTCGGCCGGCGCCTCCTCCTCCGCGGGCGCCTCCTCCTCGGCGGGCTCGCTCTCCGGCTCCTCGGCGGCCTCGAGCTCCTCGTCGGCCGCCGGCTCCTCCGTGGTCTCCTCGACGGCCTCGGCATCCTCGGTGGCCTGCTCCTCCTCCGCGGCCGGCTCGACAGGCACCTCCGCGGCGGGCTCACGCTCCCCGGCGGCCTCGGGCGCGGCCTCGCGAACGTCGGCGAGGCCCGAGCGGATGCCCTGCAGCTCGGATTCGAGCGAGCCGGCGTTTGTGCGCACGCTCTCGACCAGGGCCGCGATCGTTGAGCGCAGCTCGTCGACCAGGCCGTTCAGGTCGTTCTGCACAGCGTCGGCGCGGCCACGCATCGCCGAGGTGGCCTCCTGCACCTTCGCCACGTGGCCCGACGCGTCGGACTCGGCCTTGCTCGCGGGTCTCGCGGGCGGCCAGGGCGGCGTCGTTGCGCGTGCGCTCGGCTTCCGCCAGCGCGTCGGCGCGTTCCTTCTCGGCGCCCTGCTTGGCATCTCCCGTGACGCGGGCGGCCTCGGAGCGCGCTGTCGACTCGATCTCCGCGGCGCTCTTCTCGGCCGCCTCGACGATCATTTGCACCTGGCTGGCGGCGGCGCCCGCGACCGAGGCGGCGCCGGCACCGGCCTCCGCCTTAGCGGTCCTCAGCTCCTCGACGGCTGCGGCAATCGCGGTGAGGTGCGCATCTACCTCATCCGAGTCATAGCCCCTCCGCGCCTGGGAGAAGTCCTGACGTTCGATCGTCTGACGATCCAGCTCCAACGGGTCCCCTTTTTCTGATTGCCGGGAAGTTTGAGGCGCCAGGGTAGCTCACATCATCGGACGGCGCGCCCGAACGGGGATCAGGCACCGGCCTCGATCTCGTCCAATTCACGGCGCAGCGCCTTGATCTCGTCCCTCAGCTTGGCCGCGTACTCGAACCGCAGGTCCTCCGCGGCCGCGAGCATCTCCTCCTCGAGCTCCACCATCGTCCGGGCGATCTCCTCGGCGGACATTGCCTCCTCGGCCCGCCGGCGGCTCGTCCGGCCCTTCGGGACCTTCGACTGGACGGCGAGGAAGTCCGCGATGTCGGACACGCCCTTCCTGATGCTCTCGGGCGTGATGCCGTGCTCCTCGTTGTAGGCGAGCTGGATCTCGCGGCGGCGGTCGGTCTCCGAGATCGCCGTGCGCATGGCCGCGGTCTGCTTGTCCGCGTACATGATCACGGTGCCCCTGATGTGGCGGGCGGCGCGGCCGATGGTCTGGATCAGCGAGGTCTCGCCGCGTAGGAAGCCCTCCTTGTCCGCGTCGAGGATGGCGACCAGCGACACCTCCGGCAGGTCCAGCCCCTCGCGCAGCAGGTTCACGCCCACCAGCACGTCGTACTCGCCGAGCCGCAGCTCGCGGATGATCTGGATCCGCTCGAGCGTGTCGACCTCCGAGTGCAGGTAGCGCACCCGCACCCCGTACTCCATCAGGTAGTCGGTCAGGTCCTCCGACATCTTCTTGGTCAGGGTCGTGACCAGCGTGCGCTCGCCCGCCTCGGTGCGCGCCCGGATCTCGTTCATCAGGTCGTCGATCTGGTTCTTGGTCTCGCGCACCTCGACCGCGGGGTCGATGATCCCGGTGGGCCGCACGATCTGCTCAACGATCCGCTCCGAGTGCGTGCGCTCGTAGTCGCCCGGGGTGGCCGAGACGAAGACCATCTGCGGCACGATCTGCAGGAACTCGTCGAAGGTCTGCGGGCGGTTGTCCAGCGCGCTCGGCAGCCGGAACCCGTGCTCCACCAGCGTCTGCTTGCGCGAGCGGTCCCCCTCGTACATGCCGCCGATCTGCGGGACCGTCTGGTGGGACTCGTCGATGAAGCAGACGAAGTCGTCGGGGAAGAAGTCCACCAGGCAGTACGGGCGCTCGCCCGGCTTGCGCCCGTCCAGGATGCGCGAGTAGTTCTCGATCCCGTTGCAGAAGCCCAGCTCGCGCAGCATCTCCATGTCGAACTGGGTGCGCTGGCGAAGGCGGTGCGACTCGAGCGGCTTGCCCTCGGCCTCCAGCTCCTTGGTGCGCATCTCGAGCTCGTCGCGGATCTCCCCCACCGCGCGCTCGATCGTCTCCCGGTCGGTGGCGTAGTGGGTGGCGGGCCAGACGGCCGCGTGCTCGAGGTCCTTGATCACCTCGCCCGTGAGCGGATCGAACTCGTGCAGGGCCTCCACCTCGTCGCCGAACAGCACCACCCGGTAGGCGGTCTCGGCATACGCCGGGAACACCTCGAGCGTGTCACCCCTCACGCGGAACGTGCCGCGGCCCAGCGCCTGGTCGTTACGGGAGTACTGGATGTCCACGAGCTTCGCCAGCGTGGCGTCGCGGTCGAGCATCTCCCCCTTCTTCACCATCAGCATCAGCTGGTCGTACTTCTCCGGCGAGCCGAGGCCGAAGATGCACGACACGCTGGCCACCACGATCGTGTCCCGGCGGCCGAACAGGGCGGCGGTGGCGGCGTGGCGCAGGCGCTCGATCTCCTCGTTGATCGAGCTGTCCTTCTCGATGTAGAGGTCCTGCGCCGGGACGTAGGCCTCCGGCTGGTAGTAGTCGTAGTAGGAGACGAAGTACTCGACCGCGTTGTGCGGGAAGAACTCGCGGAACTCGTTGCAGAGCTGCGCGGCCAGGGTCTTGTTGTGGGCGATCACCAGCGTGGGGCGCTGGAGCTTCTCGATCGCGAAGGCCATCGTGGCGGTCTTGCCCGAGCCGGTCACGCCCAGGAGCGTCTGGAAGCGGTCGCCGGTCTCCACCCCCATCGCCAGCTCGTCGCGCGCCTTCGGCTGGTCGGCGACGGGCGAGTAGGCGGAGTTGAGCTTGAACGGCGGCAAGGGCGCCAACGTTAGCGCCGGGCTTGGTCGGTGGTCGTGTGGTCGGTAGTCGGTAGTGGACTCGACAGCGCGACCCACAGACCACAGACCACAGACCGACGAGCTCGGGCTAGAGCCCGAGCTCGTCGCCGTAGTTCTTGCGGTACTCGCGCTTGCGCTCGAGCACGTTGGCCACGTAGGCGCGGGTCTCCGCGAACGGGATGTGCTCGTCGACCTCGAAGCCGTCGCGGCCGCCGGCCTCGGCGATCCAGCGGTTCACGTTGGTCTCGCCCGCGTTGTACGCGGCCACCGCCAGCGCCTGATCGCCGCCGTAGCGCTGCAGGAGATAGCGCAGGTAGTAGGCGCCGTAGGAGATGTTGATCTGCGGGGTGGCCAGGTCCTCCTGGGTGAAGCGGATGCCGCCGCTGTCGCGGGCGATGAAGTCGGCGGTCTCGGGGGTGATCTGCATCAGCCCGCGCGCGCCCGCGTGGGAGGTCTGGTCCCGGAAGCGGGACTCCTCGTAGATCACCGCGGCGATCAGGTCGGCGTCCACGCTCTTGTCGATCGCCTGCTGGCGGATGATGTCGTCGTGGCGCAGCGGCAGGGTGATCTCGCGCACCTCGTCGCCCAGCGGGCCGAGGCCGGCCACCGTGGCGGCCGTGGCCGCACCGACGATCGCCGCCACCATCAGCGCCGCGACGCGCCATCGGCGTGTCGGCGGCCGCGAGCTCCGTCGCCGGGTGGTCGCTGCCTGGGCCATGTCCTAGAGCCTTCCGAACCTCCTGCAGTATCTCCTCCAACTCTGCCTTCAACTCGTCGACCGTGCCGTCGTTTCGCACGGTGAAGTCCGCACGCTGCGACTTCTCCTCCTGGGAGAGCTGGCGGCCGGCCCGCTCGGCGACGGCCTGATGGCCGCGGGCGCCGGCGCGCTCGGCACGCAGACCCTCGTCGGCCACCACGGCGATCGTGTGGTCGAAGACCTGCTCCATCCCGGATTCGAACAGCAGCGGGACCTCCACCACCGCGGCGGGCGCGTCGCCCACCGACGCTCGGAAGGCGGCCACGCGCTCACCCACCAGCGGCCACAGCAGACCCTCGAGCCACTCGCGCCCTCCGTCGGCGCCGAACGCCTCGGTGGCCAGCAGGCCGCGATCCACCGCGCCGTCGCGCACGGCGTCCGGGAAGCGGGCGGCCACCTGCTCGCGAACGGCGTCTGAGCCGAGCAGGTCGTGCACCACGGCGTCCGTGGACAGGGTCGCGGCGCCCAGGGACGCGAGCGCTTCCAGCGCAGTCGACTTCCCCGAGCCGAGGCCCCCGGTGAGGCCGATGAAGGGAACCCGCGAGGCGGGCTCGGCCATTAGGACTCTTCGGGCTCGGGCTCGGGCGCCGCGTCGGCCTCGTCGGAGGCCTCGGGCTCGGGCTCGTCGGCGGCGGGCTCCTCGGCAGCCGGCTCCTCGGCAGCGGGCTCCTCGGCGGCAGGCGCCTCAGCGGCGGGCTCCTCAGCGGCAGGCTCCTCGGCAGCGGGGCCTCCTCCGCCGCCGGCTCCTCGGCAGCAGGGGCCTCCTCCGCGGCCGGCTCCTGGGCGGCGGCCACGGCTGCCCGCAGGTCCGCGGCGCCGGCGATGTCGGGTCCGGCGAACACGTCGTCGGACAGGCCGAGGTCGCGGACCTCGCCGAGATCCTCCCCGCCCTCCTCCGAGGGGGGCGGCTCGTTGCCGGCGACCCGCTTCACGCTCAGCGACAGGCGCCGGCGCTCCGAGTCGATCTCGAGGATCTTCACCTTCACGTCGTCGCCGGGCTCGACGACCTCGCGCGGGTTCTCCACGTGGTGGTGGGCCAGCTCGGAGATGTGCACGAGGCCCTCGACGCCATCCATGATCTCCACGAACGCGCCGAAGGTGACGACCTTGGTGACCTTGCCCTCGAGCTCGTCGCCCAGGCTGTAGGTGTCCACGACCCGCTGCCACGGGTCCTCCTGGGTCTGCTTGAGACCGAGGGAGATGCGCTGGCGGTCGCGGTCGATGTCGAGCACCTTCACGGGCACGGTGTCGCCGATCGAGAGGATCTCGGACGGGTGGTTCACGTGGCTCCAGGAGAGCTCGGAGATGTGGATCAGGCCGTCGATGCCGTCGAGGTCCACGAAGGCGCCGAAGTCGACGATGTTGGAGATCGCGCCCTCCACGACCTGGCCCGGCTGCAGGCGGTCGAGGATCTGCTGGCGAACCTCCTTGCGCTCCTCCTCGAGCACGGCCCGGCGCGAGAGCACCACGTTGTTCCGCGAGCGGTTGAGCTCGATCACCTTGCACTCGATCTTCTGGCTCATGAACTCGTCCAGGTTCTGCACCCGGCGGATGTCCACCAGCGACGCCGGCAGGAAGCCGCGCACGCCCAGGTCGATGATCAGGCCGCCCTTCACGACCTCGATCACGGTGCCCTCCACCGGCTCGCCGGACTCGGCCGCGGCCTCGATGCGCCGCCACGCCTTCTCGAAGCGGGCGCGCTTCTTCGACAGCAGCAGGCGGCCGTCCTGGTCCTCCTTGGTGAGGACGAGGGCGTCGACCTCCTCGCCCAGCTCGACCTCGTCGGCCGGATCGACCGACTTCCGGATCGAGAGCTCGTTGGAGAGGATGACGCCCTCGCTCTTGTATCCGATGTCCACGAGGACCTCGTCCTGGTCGATGCGGACGACCTTCCCCGAGACGACATCGCCCTCCTCGAAGGGGACAAGCGTGGCGTCGTAGTTGGGGACGATCTGGCCGTCGACCTCGACGAGGAGGCCGTCGGACCCCTCGACCGGGCGGGGTGGTGTGAGCGTTTCAGTTTCTGCCACGAGCGACCGCGTAGCGTAGCGGGATGAAGCTGCCCGGTACCCTGCGCCCCCGGGATGCCAGAGCGAAAGACCAAGCGCGGCGCCGAGCGCACGCCCCTTGATCCGGACTGGGACGTGCTCATCTGCGGCGCGAGCTTCGCCGGGCTGGCGGTGGCGCGCGAGTTGGCGGGCTCGGGCGCCCGCGTGTTGATGATCGACCGCTACGAGATCGGCGAGCGCCAGACGTCGGCGTGCGGCATCCCGACCTCCTGGCTCGAGGCGATGGGGCTGATGGGCTCGCACCGCCAGACCTTTCCCGAGCTGGTGGTCACCACGCCCTATGGCACGTCGCGCTGGCCGCTGCCCTTCACCTTCTCGACGTTCGACTACCGCGAGCTGTGCCGGCTGCTGTTCGAGCAGTCGGATTGCTCGTTCGAGACAGCGAAGGTCGACGGCCGCACCGGCCACGTGGTGCACACCGACCGCGGAGATCTAACGGCTCCGCTGATCGTGGACGCGCTTGGCTGGCGAAGGGTGCTCGGCGCCGGGTTCCAGCCTCCGGAGGCTCCGCTGTCGAGGGGCCTGGAGGTGCACCCCGGCGGCTCTGACGACGACCTGGCGATCTGGATCGACCGCGAGATCGTGCCCGCCGGCTACGGCTGGAGCTTTCCCGCCGGCGACGAGCTGCGCATCGGCGTCGGCTCCTTCGACCCGCGCTTCCACGTGAAGGACAACACGGTGAAGCTGGCGGAGGACCTGGGCTCGGAGGCCGTGCGCTACCAGGGCAACTGGATCCCGCACCGGATCCGGCCCGCCACCGAGGACGGCGTGTTCTTCACGGGCGACTCCGCCGGCCACTGCCTGCCGCTGACCGCCGAGGGGATCCGCACCGCGCTCTACTTCGGGCTGGCGTGCGGGCGCGAGCTGCGGGGCGTGGTCGAGGGCCGGTCGACGCGCGAGGAGGCGCTGGCTCGCTATGGCAAGTTCAGCGACCGCCACGCGTGGAAGTTCCGCTGGATGCTGCGCGCACAGAGGATCGTGCCGCGCATCTGGCCACCGCTGCTGAACCTCGTGGTCCGCACGATGACGCGCCGCCCGCTGGTGAAGTGGGCCTTCGGGCACTACCTGCGGATCGCGCCGCCGGAGTTCGCGGGCGAGGCGCCCGAGCCGCGGGTGCGCCGGCCCGAGAGCGTCGCCGCCTAGCCCCCGCCGACCGCCGCGAGAGCGTCCCCGGCGTCGGGGAACCACTCGTAGCGGACCACCCGGCCCGCGCGTACGCTCCACAGGGCCGATTCCCGGCCCTCCAGCTCCACGCCGCTTCCCCGCGCCCGAGCCCGGTAGCGGACCACCACCGCCACCTGGTCGCCCCGCTGCGTGAACTCCTCAGGCTCCGCCCGCCAGGTCTCCCAGCCCTCGAACACCTTCTGCACCGCGCGGGCGAACTCGGCCAGGCCGTGGCGGGTTCCGTGTTCCACCGCCATCGGCGGGTTCACGTACTCGATCTCCTCGTCGAGCAGATCGGGCGGTCCCGGGAACTCGTCGCGCGCCCACGCGTCGTAGACGCGCCGGACGACCGCGACGTTGTCCTCCGACACCGGCCTGCTAGAAGCCGCGTCGTTCGCGATCGCCGCGGGTGGCGAAGCCGCCGCCCGAGCGGGAGCGCTGCCATACGCCCGCGAGCCAGAGCAGTGCGAGCACCAGGGCGATCACGGAGCCGACGACCGCCTCACTGAGATCCACCGCACCCAGCGCGGCGAACATGAAGTAGATGACCGAAAGGGCGCCGCAGAGCGCGAGGAGGCCGGCGGCCACGCTGCGCAAGCGCTCGTGATGGTCCTCGGTGCGCCGTCCGTAGCCCGAGCGGCGCTCGCCGAAGCGACGGCGGTCAGCAGTAGCCATGCGCGCATTTTACGCCCGTTTGGCGCGTTCGGCCAGCGCTCGGCCAGGATTCGCATCCCGGCAATCGCAATCGGCGGGACTTATCGTCGTTATAACCACGCTAGTCCCCAACCGATCTAATCCCTGACGATTAGAAACACGCCGGCCGCCAGCAGCCCGATGCCCACCACGCCGCGCCGGCGTGAGCGCCTTCTCCGGCAGCCCGAGGATGCCGGCGCGGTCGATCAGGACCGAGGCGCCCAGCTGGCCGGCGATCGTTGCGGCGGTCACCCCGCCGGCGCCGAGCTCGCGCACCGAGACCAGCACGGTGGTCACGTACGCGGCTCCGAGCACGCCGCCCATCAGGTAGTACCAGTTCAGGTCGGCGGCCTTGCCGAGGTCGCCGAACCCGCCCGCCACGAGCGTGATCGCCACCAGCACCGCCAGGCCGATCGCGAACGACACGGAGGCGGCCGCGAACGTGCCGACGGACTTGCCGAGCGTCGAGTTGATCGGCGCCTGGAGCGCCACCAGCCCACCGGCGATCACGGTCGCCACCACGGGCAGCCACTTCTCCACCGCTACTTGGCCTCCAGCCAGTTGGCGCCCGAGGCCACGTCGACCTCCAGCGGCGGGTCCATCTCGAACGCACCCGCCATCTGGGCGCGCACGATCTCGGACGCCCGCTCGACCTCGGCGTCGGGTCCCTCGAACAGCAGCTCGTCATGGATCTGCAGCACCAGCCGGGTCTCCAATCCCGCGTCGCGCAGGGCCGCCCGCACCCTCACCATCGCCACCTTGATGATGTCCGCCGCGGTGCCCTGGATGACCATGTTCACGGCCAGCCGCTCGCCCAGCATCCGGGTCTGGCGCTGGCGAGCGCGCAGCTCGGGCACGCGCCTGATCCGGCCGAACTCGGTGGCCACGAAGCCGTCCTCGTTGGCCTGGGCGATCGTGGCGTCGATGAACTCCTTCACCTTGGGGAAGCGCTCGAAGTAGGCGTCGATGAACTCCTGTGCCTCCTCCTGCGGGATCTGAAGCCGGTCGGCAAGGCCGTAGGCCGACAGCCCGTAGACGATCCCGTAGTTGACCATCTTCGACTTCGAGCGCGTGCCGGGGTCTGGATAGGGATGCGAAGTATTCGGCATCCCTGCCGAAAACTTCCCGCCGCCGAGGATCTGCTCGGCGGTGGCGGTGTGCACGTCCTCGCCGCGGCGGAAGATCTGCTTCAGGACCTCCTCGTCGGCGATGTGCGCGAGCAGCCTCAGCTCGACCTGGGAGTAGTCGGCCGAGATGAGCTTGTTGCCCTCCTCCGCGACGAAGCAGGCGCGGATCTCGCGGCCGCGCTCGGTGCGGATGGGGATGTTCTGGAGGTTCGGGTTGTTGGAGGACAGCCTGCCGGTGGCGGCGGTGACCTGGCTGAAGGTGGTGCGCAGCCGGCCGTCGTCGGACACCAGCTCCGGGAACGCGTCGAGGTAGGTGCTCTTGAGCTTGGTCAGCTCGCGCCACTCCTCGACCTTGGGCACGATCTCGTGCTCGTGGCGGATCGCCTGGAGCACGCGGGCATCGGTGGAGAAGCCGGTCTTGCCGCGGCGCTTGCGCGACAGGCCCAGCTCCTCGAACAGGATCTGGCCCAGCTGCTGGGGCGACCCGATCGTGAACTCCTGCCCGGCGAGGTCCCACACCTCCCGCTCCAGCGCCGCCGCCTGCTCGCCGATCCGGGCGGCGATCTCCCGCACGCGCGGGACGTCGAGCTTCACCCCCGCGCGCTCCATCTCCACCAGCACGTCCACCAGCGGCAGCTCCACCTCCTCCAGCAGGCGAACCAGGTCGAGCTCCTCGAGCACGGTGCGCTGGCGCTCGGCCAGCGCACGGGTGAGCACGGCCGCCTCGGCCACGTCGTCGCCGTCCTTGACCTCGGCGCCGAGGCCGAGGTCGGAGGCCAGCTCGGCCAGCGGGTAGCTGCGGCGGGCGGGGTCGATCAGGTACGCGGCCACCTCCGTGTCGTGCTCGAGCGGCGGTGCGACCGAGGGGTCCTCCGACACCGCCAGCGCCTTGTAGTCGTGGGCCGTGACCGGCTTCGCGCCCCACCCCTCCAGCACCTCGGCCAGGCTCTCGGCCTCGCCCGTGAGCACGGTGTCGCCGCCGGCGTAGCCGGCAAACCGCAGCGGCTCGTGGTCGCCCATCCCGGGCAGCTGGTCCTCGGCCGGCTGAGGCCGGGCCGCGGCCAGGGCGGCATGGTCGGCCTTCAGGCCGGCCAGCGCCGAGGGCGCCCCCGCCTTGGCGCGCGTGGAGATCGTGGCCGAGGGCTCGATCTTGGGCGCGGCGGCGTCGCCCTCCCCGAACACCTCCTCCAGCCGGCGCAGCGGGTCGCGCAGCTCGTACTCGCGGAAGGTCTCGCGCAGGCGCGAGCGGTCGGGCTCCCGGGCCAGGGAGCCGTCGAGGTCCACCTCCACCGGAACGTCGCGGATCGAGGTGGCCAGCTGCTTGGACACGCGCGCGTCGTCGGCGTGGTTGGCCAGGTTCTCCTTGCGCTTCGCCCCGGAGATCTCGTCGATGCTGGCGAGCACGGTCTCGAGGTCGCCGAAGCGCTGGAGCAGATCGGCGGCGGTCTTGTCGCCGATGCCGGGGACGCCCGGGATGTTGTCCGAGGTGTCGCCCTTCAGGCCGTAGAAGTCGGGGATCGACTCCGGCGGGATGCCGTAGCGGTCGATCACCGCCTGGCGGTCGTAGATCTTGGTGTCGGTGATGCCGCGGCCGGTGGCCATCACCTTCACGCCGTCGGTGACCAGCTGGAAGGTGTCGCGGTCGCCGGTCACGATCGTCACGTCGATCCCCTCGGCGTGCGCGCGCTCGGCCAGCGTGGCGATCACGTCGTCGGCCTCGTAGCCGTCCGCGCGCACGTTGGTGTAGCCGAACGCGTCCACCAGCGGCTCCATCGCGGGCCACTGCTCGCGCAGCAGGTCGGGACGGGATTCACGGCCCGCCTTGTAGTCCGCCGAGACCTCCTTGCGCCCCGAGTCGCCCGCGTCCCAGGCGACGATGGTGGGCCTCTGGCCGTACTCGGTGAGCAGCTTCACCAGCATCGATGCGAAGCCGAAGATCGCGTTGGTGGGCACGCCGCGCGAGGTCGCGATCGTCTCCGGCAGCGCGAAGAACGCGCGGTAGACGAGGCTGTTCCCGTCGATCAGGAACAGCTCGCGGGGGGGCTCCTCGGCCATAGGGCCATCCTACGAAGAGACGTCAGACGTCAGACGTCAGACCTCAGACTTCAGGGCCCGAGGCCCGAGGCCTGAGGCCTGAGGCCCGAGGCCTGCCGTTTATCCTGCGAATCCCCCATGGCGAACCCCAGCGCCCAGTTCTCGCTCACCCTCCGGGTCGAGCTGCCGCACGAGTCGGGGACCCTCGGCAAGGTGACAACGGCCATCACCCGTGCGGGTGGCTCGATCGTGGCGGTCGACACCGTGGAGGCGGGTGGTGGCGGGACGCTGCGCGAGATCACGATCGACTGCGAGAGCCAGGATCACCGCGGCCGGGTGATCAAGGCCGTGCAGAGCGTGCGCGACGCGAAGCTGACCGAGACCACCGACCGCACGTTCGAGCTCCACCGCCGCGGCAAGATCTACACCGGGCTGGCCGCGCCGGTGAAGACGCGCGACGACCTCTCGATGGCCTACACGCCCGGGGTGGCGCGGATCTGCACCGCGATCGCCGAGAACCGCCAGAAGGCCTTCAAGTACACGATCAAGGCGAACACCGTGGCCGTCGTGACCGACGGCACCGCCGTGCTCGGGCTGGGCGACATCGGGCCCGAGGCGGCGATGCCGGTGATGGAGGGCAAGGCGATGCTGTTCAAGGAGTTCGCCGACGTGGACGCGTTCCCGATCGCGCTGGACACCAAGGACCCGGACAAGATCGTCGAGACGGTGCAGCTGCTGGCCCCCACCTTCGGCGGCATCAACCTCGAGGACATCTCCTCACCGCGCTGCTTCGAGATCGAGCAGCGCCTGATCGAGACGCTGGACATCCCGGTGTTCCACGACGACCAGCACGGCACGGCGATCGTGGTGCTCGCCGCGCTGATCAACGCCTGCCGCCTGACCGGGCGCCGGATCGAGGACCTGTCGGTCTCGATGGTCGGCGCCGGCGCCGCGGGGGTGGCCGTGGCGAAGATCCTCATGAGCGCCGGGCTGTCCGACATCGTGGCGTGCGACCGCTTCGGCGCCATCCATCCCGGCCGCGAGGACTACGAGTCCGGCTCGATGAACGCGCCCAAGACCTGGCTGGCGGAGAACACCAACCAGGGCCGCCGCTCGGGCACGCCCGCCGACGTGCTGGAGGGCACCGACCTGTTCATCGGCCTGTCCGGGCCCGGGAATCATCACCGCCAAGGACCTCCAGCGGATGAACGCCGACCCGTTCGTGTTCGCCATGGCCAACCCCAACCCTGAGGTGCGGCCCGAGGAGGCGGAGCCCTACGTGCGCGTGATGGCCACCGGGCGCTCGGACTTCCCCAACCAGATCAACAACGTGCTGGCCTTCCCCGGGATATTCCGCGGCGCCCTCGACGTGCGGGCCCAGACGATCACGGAGGAGATGAAGCTGGCCGCCGCCCGCGGCATCGCCGCCACCGTGGCGGACGACGAGCTGGCCGGGGACTACATCATCCCGAGCGTCTTCAACAGGGACGTGAGCCGCGAGGTCGCGCGGGCCGTATCAGAGGAGGCGGAGCGGGCCGGCGCCGCGCGCGCCTTCACCGAGACCGCCGAGCTGTCGCTCCCGACGTAGGAGGCCGAACCATGAGGGTCACCGTGACCGGCGCCACCGGCATGATCGGGCGCGCGCTCACCGAGGAGCTGCTCGCCCGCGGCGACGAGGTGACCGTGCTCTCGCGCGACCCCGCGAAGGCCGACGCCGCGTTCGACGGCCGGGCGCGCGCGCTCGAGTGGAAGGACCCCAAGGGCGAGGCGCCGCCGGTCGAGGCGCTGGCCGGCCAGGACGGCGTGGTGCACCTGCTGGGCGAGCCCGTGGCGCAGCGATGGAGCGACGACGCGAAGAGGGAGATCCGCGACTCGCGCGTGCTGTCGACCCGCAACCTCGTGGCCGGGCTGAGGGAGGCCGACCCCGGGCCCTCCGTGCTCGTCTCGCAGTCCGCCAGCGGCTGGTACGGCCCCCGCGGCGACGAACGCGTCGACGAGTCCGAGCCCGCGGCGGAGGACTTCCTCGCCCAGGTGTGCGTGGAGTGGGAGGCGGAGGCACGCCGGGCGGAGGCGCCCGGGCTGCGGGTGGCGCTCACCCGCACCGGGGTGGTGCTGTCCGAGAGCGGCGGGGCGCTGGAGAAGATGCTCCCTCCCTTCAAGGCCGGCGTGGGCGGCCCGGTCGCGGGTGGCGCCCAGTACGTGCCGTGGATCCACACCGACGACGTGGTCGGCGCGCTGGTCTTCGCCCTCGATACCGATGCCGCCGCCGGACCCCTGAACCTGAGCGCGCCCGAGCCGGTGACCAACAGGGAGCTGTCGAAGGCGCTGGGGCGCGTGCTCAGGCGTCCCGCTGTGGCTCCGGTCCCGGCTTTCGCCGTGAAGCTGCTCTACGGCGACATGGCCTCGATCGTGACGACCGGGGTGCGGATGGTGCCCGCTCGCCTCGGTGAGCTGGGCTACCAGTTCCGCCAGCCGGAGCTGGAAGCCGCCCTGCGTGCGGCGACCGGAAATAGCCGGCTCAGTGCTCGAGGACGAGCCCGATGAAGCGCTTTGTGCGCTCCTCGCGCGGGTTCCCGAGCACCTCCGCGGGCGGACCCTCCTCGACGATCACGCCCTCGTCCATGAACGCCACGTGGTCGCCCACCTCGCGGGCGAAGCCCATCTCGTGGGTGACCACGATCATCGTCATGCCCCCTGCCGCAAGGCCGCGCAGCACGTCCAGCACCTCCTTGATCAGCTCGGATCGAGCGCGCTCGTGACCTCGTCGAAGAGCATCACATGGGGGTCCATCGCGAGGGCGCGGGCGATGGCCACGCGCTGCTGCTGGCCCCCCGAGAGCCGGTCGGGGTACTCGTCGACCTTGTCCGAGAGGCCCACCCGCTCGAGCAGCTCGCGCGCCTTCGGCGCTGCCTCCTCCCGGGAGCGCTCGAGCACCTTCTCCTGCGCCAGCGCCACGTTGTCCAGCGCGCGCTTGTGCGGGAACAGGTTGAACTGCTGGAAGACCATGCCGACGCGCCGGCGCACGTAGTCGAGCTTGTCCTGCGCGCCTGGGGTGATCTCCTCGCCCTCGAGCACGATGGTGCCCTCGTCGGGCGGCTCGAGCATGTTCACGCAGCGCAGCAGGGTGCTCTTGCCCGAGCCGCTCGGCCCGATCACGCAGACCACCGATCCCTTCGCCACCTCCAGGTCCACGCCGCGCAGGACGTGCAGGTCCCCGAAGCGCTTGTGCACTCCACGCAGGGAGAGCATCAGGCGCCGCGCTCAGCCAGCCATCCGTCGGTCGAGGCGGCGCCTGGTCACGCGCGATGTAGCGATCGACGATTCGAGCCAGCGGGAGCGTCACCACGAGGAACATCAGGGCGCCGAGGGTCAGCGCCGAGCTGTTCAGCGTCTCCGACTGCACCGTGCGGCCCGCTTCCACGACCTCCAGGAACGCGATGACCCCGACCAGCGAGGTGTCCTTCATCAGCGCGATGAAGTCGTTGAGCAGCGGCGGGATCGACCCGTCTGACCGCCTGGGGCACGATCACGTGGCGCATGAGCGGCCATGGCTCATCCCGAGCGAACGGGCGGCCTCCATCTGCCCGCGCGGGACGCCCTCGATGCCGGCGCGGTAGACCTCGGCCATGTAGGCGCCGTAGGTGAGCGTGAGCGCCAGGGTGCCGTACCAGAACGGGTCGGGCTTGCCGAGCCATTCGGGATGCCGACGGACCGCGGCAATCCAAGCCCCTCAGCCACGAAGGGGGACGCTGCCCGAGATGATCAGGATCACAAGCAGGAGCGGTACGCTCCGGAAAACGTCGATGTAGGCGATGGTCAGGCCGCGCACCGGGGCCAGCCCACGGCCCGGCAGCTGGCGCAGTAGCGCGAGCACGAGGCCCCAGATCAGCGCCAGCGCGCCGCTCACGAGCGACAGCTGGAGCGTTTCAAAGAATCCCTCCAGGACGAAGCCGAACTCGTCGCGCATGAGCCCGAAGTCGAGGTACTGCTCGAAGACGACGTCCATCTCTCCTCCTCCTTTAGTTGGCTGCCGCGGGCAGCCTAAGGCGCCGCGCGGCCTAGGAGGGAGAGTGCGTGGCCTTCAGGATCTGCCTCGGGCGGATCCTTCCTGAACCACTTGCGATAGGACCGGGCGAATGTGCCGTCTTTCTTGATCTCCGCGAGCGCCTTGTTGGCGGCCTCACGAAGCGCGTCGTTGTCCTTCCCGAACGCCATGCGCGAGCACCTCGTCCGTGTCGAACGATTGCGTCACCTCGAGGCCCTCCAGGGTGTCGGGCGGCCTCCTGGGTGCCGGGGAGGTCGTTCATCACGGCGTCGACCTGGCCGGCGACGAGCGCGTTGAATGCGTCGTCGATCTCGGGGTAGCTGCGCACGTCTCCCGCATCCGCGTTCTCCTTGGTGTACGTCTCCCCGGTCGTGCCCTTCTGGACACCGACCGTCTTGCCTGCCAGATCCTCGATCGTGCGGATGTCGCCGTCCTTCTTCACCAGGATGGACTGTTCGTTCAGGAAATACGGGATCCGAGAAGTCGACCACCTGCTCGCGCTCCTCGGGCGGATGGTCGCGCCGGCGATCGCGAGCATCGAACTTGCCCTGGGCGAGGTCGCGGAAGATGGTGTCGAAGGGCGTGTCCTTGTACTCCGTCTCGAGGTCGAGCCGCTTGGCGATCTCGTTCGTCGAGGTCGATCTCGAAGCCCTCGTAGTCGGGCGCACGACCCTGCTCGAACGGCGGATACGGGACATCCGACCCCCACGAGCAAGGTGCCCGGCTTGAGCGTGTCGAACTCCGCGCCGTAGGCGCCGTGCTGCCGGCGCCGCCGCCCTCGTCGTCGTCATCGTCGCCGCACGCGACGAGCGCCGTCCCGAGCAGCAGGAGCAGGGCGGTGATGCCGAGCAGGAGCGAGGCGTTTGCTCATCTGACGCGCGCACGTCACGATATCGCCGAGCTCAGCACTCGAGCCGGGCGGCTCCTTCGCCCGGCGGCCGGCACGCCTTTGCCCACGTGAAGGTGAAGCGCCGGTAGTCGACCCTCGCGTCAAAGGTGTGTCCGACCGCGAAACGACCCTCGGGGTCGCGCGAGGTGACGGCCAGACACTCGTACTCCGAGCCCCGGGCGCTCAGGTTGCGCTCGACCCGGCGCTGCGAGGGGGGGTTGATCTCGCATTCGGTCGTCAGCACCGGACCGTCGAGCTTTCCAGCGCGCACGCGCGCCCGCGCGTCGCGGGTAATGGCGCCGCTCGAGGGCGCCCACGAGCGCCCGGCGCGCGCGCAGCGCGGCGGCGCGGGAGAGCCTCCCGGGGGCGATCGGCGCTTCCGGTGCGCGGCCTACCCTCCTCGGCCAGCCGTCTGCGCTTGGCCGCGTCGATGGCCTCGTCCCGGCGTCGCTCGGCCGCGGCCGCTCCTCCTTGCCGCGCTCGATGCTCGGGGCGATGAGCGCCACAGCCGCCGCCCGCGACCGCGAGCGCAGGACCAGCCGCCGGCACGATCTTCCGCCAGGGCGGCGGGGGCACGACGGCGTCCCGGGGGGGCGTCCATACGCCCAGCCACGCACCGAGCTTCTCGAAGGCCCGAGGCGGTCGCGCCGGCCCAGCGGTCCCTCAGCCCTGGCCGTCGCCCGCCCGCTCTGCCCGAGCCTCGGCGACGGTCTTGTCCCCGCGACCGAGCGGTCCCTGCACCTTCCAGCGCGAATCGTCACGCGCGGGCCACACGAGCCAGATGAGAACGCCCACGGCGCTGAGCAGTAGCCCGGCAGCCAGCCCGGGCCTCTCGCCGTAGCCCTTCCGGTCCGAGAGCCAGGAGGCGACGATGGCCGAGCCGAGCCAGATGAAGGTCAGGTACAGGGCCTTGGCGCCGATCACGGCCAGGATGGTCATGTGCCGAGGTACGCCTTCTGGACGTCCGGGTTCTCGCGCAGGGCGGCGGCCTCGTCCGCGAGCGCGACCTGCCCGTCTCGAGTACGTACCCGCGCTTGGAGACCTCGAGCGCGAAGTTGGCGTTCTGCTCGACGAGCAGGATCGTCGTGCCCTGCTGGTTGATCTCGGCGACCGTCTCGTAGATCCGCTCCACGAGGACCGGGGCCAGGCCCATCGACGGCTCGTCCAGCAGCAGCAGCTTGGGATCGGCCATCAGTGCACGCCCGATGGCCAGCATCTGCTGCTCGCCGCCGGACATGGTTCCGCCCTTCTGGCGCTGGCGTTCCTTCAGCCGCGGGAACAGCTCATACACCCGGTCGAGGTCCTTCTCGACGCCGTTTGAGTCGCGCCGCAGGTAGGCCCCGAGCTCGAGGTTCTCGTGCACCGTCATGCGCTGGAAGACGCGTCGCCCCTCCGGCGCCTGGGACAAACCTCGCTGCACGATCTCCTGTGGCGGGGTCTCGCCGATCTCCTCGCCGTTGAAGCTGATCGACCCCTCCCGGGGCGGCGTGAGGCCCGAGATCGATCGCAGCGTGGTCGACTTGCCGGCGCCGTTGGAGCCGATGAGCGTCACGATCTCGCCCTCGTTGACCTCGATCGAGATGCCCTTCAGAGCCTCGATGTTGCCGTAGTAGGTATGGACGCCCTGAAGCGTGAGCATCGCCATCTGGTCAGGCCGCCTTCGTCCCGAGGTAGGCCTCGATCACGCGCGGGTCCTTGCGCACCTCCTCCGGCGAGCCCTCCGCGATCTTCTCGCCGTGATCGAGCACGGTGATCCGCTCGGAGACACCCATCACGACCTTCATGTCGTGCTCGATCAGGAGGATGGTCAAGCCGCGCTCGTCTCTGAGCCTGCGCATGAAATCGGTAAGCACTCCGGATTCCTGGGCATTCATCCCAGCGGTGGGCTCATCGAGCAGGAGCAGCTGCGGATCCGAGGCCAGCGCCCGGGCGATCTCGACCCGCCGCTGGTCGCCATACGACAGGTTCACCGACATCTGATCGAAGACGTCCTCCCGTAGGCCGACGTAGGCCAGCAGCTCGCGGCCCTTCTCGTGAACCTCTCGCTCCTCGCGGCGTACTCCCGGCGTTCGCACGATCGATCGAAACAGTCCCGCGTGCATCCGAGCATGCTGGCCGATGAGCACGTTCTCGAGGGCCGACATCGTCGCGAACAGGCGGATGTTCTGGAACGTCCGCGCCATCCCGCGGGCGAGGATCCGGTCCGGTCGGGAGTTCGTGATGTCCCGTCCGCCTAAGAAGATGCGGCCGGCGGTCGGCCGGTACAGGCCCGTGAGCATGTTGAAGAACGTGGTCTTGCCGGCGCCGTTGGGGCCGATGATCGAGACGATCGAGCGCTCGGGGACGGAGAAACCCACGTCGTCGACCGCAGTCAGGCCGCCAAACGCCTTCGTCACGGAAACCGCCTCGAGGACGGCGCCGTCTACCTGCTCGCGTGTGCTTCGTCGTGGGTCATGCGCGGGTCTCGTAGACGGCCTCGGGCTCTCCCACGCCCGCCGTCTCTCCGGCTCCGATGCCTTCGAGCTCGAGCTTGCGCCGGCGCTCCGGCAAGAGGCCCTCGGGCCGGAGCACCATCATGATCACGAGCAGGAAGCCGAATATTCCGAAGCTCAGCTCGGTCAGGTCGAACGTCGAGGCCGACCTTCGACGGCAGCTCGTTGAGTACGTCGGGAATCAGATAGGTGTTCGCGAAGGAGAGCACGACCGCACCCAGCACCACGCCCCAGATGTTCCCCAGGCCGCCGAGAATGACCATCGCGAGCACGAAGATCGAGAACGAGAACTGGAACTGATCAGCGTTGACCGTGTTGAGGTAGGAACCGAGGAAGGCGCCGGAGATCCCGCCGAACGCAGCCCCCGTCGCGTAGGCCAGCAGCTTCGTCCGGACGAGCGGCACTCCCATGCTCGCCGCCGCGACCTCGTCCTCCCGGACGGCTATCCAGGCGCGGCCGAGGCGCGAATCGCGCAGGCGGAAGTTCACGAACAGCACGAGCGCGACCAGGCCGAGCGCGGTCCAGAACCACGGTCTCAGGTTCAGCGACGTGAAGGTCTCCGTGAACGGCAGGTCGATCTTGTCGACGGGCGTGATCCCCTGGGCGCCGTTGGTCAACTGATAGTCCCCGAAGGTGATCTCGTTGCCGTTCAGCGCGAAGACGCGGATGATCTCCCCGAAGGCGAGCGTGACGATTGCGATGTAGTCGCCCCGCAGGCGTAGCGTCGGCAGACCGATCAGCGCACCGGCGATCGCGGTGGTGATGATCGCGGCCACCACCACGAGCAGGAAGTTGAGGTGGATGCCGGGCGTGTTCGAGACAAACTCGCTCACTCCGATGTGAATGCCCTCTCCGTCGGACCTTGTCGGCGAAGCCGGAGGCCAGCCAGCCGATCGTGTACGCACCGATCGCGAAGAACGCCACGTAGCCGAGGTCGAGCAGCCCCGCGAAGCCGACCACGATGTTGAGCCCCAGCGCCATCACCACGTAGGCGAGCGCGGTGACCGCATCGTCCATGAACGGACTGCTTTGGCCGAAGAAGAAGGGCAGGACCAGCGCCACCGCGAACAGCCCCACGGCGATGCTCGCGTCCCGGTGGCGGTTGAGCGCCTGCAGGCTCATCCCGCGTCCCGAGTCTGCTCTCCCAGGAACCCCTGCGGCTTGAAGACCATGATCAGCACCAGATACGCGAAGACCACCGCGGGCGTCCACTCGCCGCCGATGCGGTTGTCGGAGATCTGCTGGATGCAGCCGATGATCACTCCGCCCAGCACCGCGCCGGGCAGGCTCCCGATGCCCCCCATGACCGCCGCCGTGAATGCGATCAGCCCGGCGGTGAAGCCCTGGAAGAACCAGATCGTCGTCTGGTAGAGCGCAAAGATCAAGCCTGCCGCGCCGGCCATCAGCCCACCGAGCAGGAAGGTGAGGGAGATCGTGGTGTCGACGTTGATGCCCATCAGGCGGGCGGCCTCGGGGTCCTGCGCGGTCGCCCGCATGGCCTTGCCGAGACGACTCCGCGTGACGAAGGCGCCCAGCAGGATCAACAGCGGCGTCGTAACGGCGATTGCCAGCACGTCACCCTGCGTGACCGACACCCCGGCGACCTCGAACAGCTCCTTCTGCGACTGGATCAGATCGGGGGCACCCTGCTGGGAGCCGCCGAGCCAGAGGATGCCGACGTTCTGGAGGATGAAGGAGAAGCCGACCGCCGTGATCAGCGGAGCGAGCTTCGGGGCATTGCGTAACGGTCTGTACCCCACGCGTTCGATCATCGCGTTGAGGGCTGCGCAGGCCACCATCGTGATGACGAGGACGGCCAGCAGGCCCGCGACCAGCCCGAGTACCGGGCTTCCCGTGGTGAGACCGACCGTGCCGTACAGCCCGACGGCGACGAACGACCCGATCATGAAGAGGTCGCCGTGCGCGAAGTTGATCAGCTGGATGATTCCGTAGACCAGCGTGTAGCCGAGCGCGATCAGGGCCCAGATCGCTCCGTTGGAGAGCCCGTCCTTGAGGTTGCTCGCCAGCCGGGACAGGTCCCCCTCGTTCTGCAGGTCCTGAATCCCGTAGACGACCGGGAGCACCAGCAGGACGGCGATCAGCCCGTAGCGGTCGATCCACTTGGCCGCGACCTCTCTCACCCGGCTGGGCATCGGCGTGCGCGGTGCGGCGCTGGTGGCGGCCTCCATGTCTGCTTTCTACTCGGGACCAGGGATCACGGCCGAGGCCCGAGGGGGTAAACCCCCCGGGCCTCGACTCGCGACACGGGCTGCTCTAGAGCTCGTTGCCGTTGCTGTCCTGCTTGACCTCGACTGTCTTGATCGGCGTCAGCTCGCCGTTCTCGATCCGGTGCCGGCCGAACTGGCTCAGCGTGACGTCGCCGTCCTTGTCGATGTCATAGGTGCCGGTCACGCCTTCCTTGCTCTTCGTGGCAAAGAACTCGTCGATCACAGCCTGGCGGTCGTTGCACTTGTCTCCCGCACGCTCCATCGAGTCGAGGACGACGTCCATCGCCTCGAACCCGTAGATCGCGTAGGGCTGAATGACCTTCTGCTTGTTCTGAGCCCTGAAATCGTCGAAGAACTTCTGGCCCTTGGGCCCGTAGTCCTTCGGGTTGATCGTGGCGACCGTGATGTACGTGCGCTCTGCGACGTCCGCCGGGACGTCGTTCGTGAACGCCGACTCGGCCACGCCGTCCGGGCCCCACAGGGTGGCGTCCGGAAGTGCCGCCCCGAGATCCTTGTACAGCTGGACCCCGTTGTTCGCCGTGATCCCGCCGAAGAACACCGCGTCCGCGCCGGAGTCCTTGACCTTGGCCGCCAGCGAGCGGTAGTTCGACGCCTTCGGGTCGATGCTGTCCGACCCGACGACCTCGATGCCGTTCAGCTTGGCCGCATCGGCTGTGGTCTTGGCGACCCCGGCGCCGTACACCTGCTTGTCGTCGAGCGTGTACAGCTTCTTGACCCCGACCTCCTTCATCCACTCGGCCTGGGCCGAGCCCTGGATGTGGTCTGCCGGAACGACGCGCCCGTAGGTGCGCTTGCCCGCCGGGTAGTACTTCTCGGGAGCGCCCTTGTCGTCCGGACCGGCGTCCTTGGTCAACTCGAGGGCCGTGTTCGCGGGACTGACCTGGAGTATGCCCGCCTCGTTGGTGATCGGGATCGAGATCGCAGATGCGCCCGAGTTGAACTCCCCGAGTGCGGCGATCGCGTTCTCATCCCCGGAGATCCGCCGAGCGTTGGCCGAGGTTGCGCCTGGATCCCACTGACCGGCCTGCGCGGTCGAATCGTCCAGCGACTTGTAGGCGACAGTGCACCCAGCAGCCTTGGAGTCGCGCTGTTCCAGCGCTAGCTTCACGCCCTTGATGACGTCAAGCGAGTTGTCTCGAGTCGCCCCCTGAAGCGGCAGGCTCGAGTAGATCGTGACGTTCTTGCTGGCGGTGGTTCCGCCACCGCCCGCCGTCGTCGTCGTCGTCGTCCCCGCAGGCGCTCACGCCAAGCGCGAGGGCGCCGAGGAGACAGACGAGAATCATCCAACGTGCTCGCAAAACTCCCTCCTAAAGCTCGATCACTTCAACGCGGCGCATACTAGCTCTATGGAGACCGGCCGTGTGTTCTTCTCATCGCTCGCCCGGCGTGGCCGGGGCGCCCTTGAGGATCCTCTCCACGTGCGGCACCGCTATCCGGATGGCCGCCGCCGTGAATGTGATCAACGCGGTGAAGAGGAACGCGTCGAACGCCTTGATGCCGAACGACCACGCGACGATCCAGACCACGAGGCCGATCGTGAGCGCGACCAGCACGATCACCTGGCGCCCTCCACGGCCTTCCGGAGCTTGGTGACCGCGTTGAACGCGCCCACGCATCGCCTTCTCGGCGCCGCTGTTCTCGGGCCGGCAGGAGCCCGATCCCGCGAGCCAACGCGGCGCCGTCGTAGGCGGCGGTGTTGCGGGTGATCTTGCCCTCCTCGTCCACCTCCACGCAGTCGGTGCCGCGCAGCTCGATGCGCTTGCCGGTCGGGCTCGATCCCCTGGAACGGGCGGCCCGTGAACGTGCCGGTGGCGCGCCACTGCACCGCGGCGCACTCGTGGTCGGCGGTGATGCGGGTGACGCTGAACTCGAAGTCCGGGAACGCGGCGAAGAGCTCGGTGAACAGCGCCCGCACCGCCTCCGGCCCGCGGAACACGCCGAGCGGGATGATGTCCTCCACCCCGTCGGGGTGCCAGCACGCGGCCATCCCGGCCGGGTCCCGGGCGGTGACCGCGGACATGTAGGTCTGCGCCGCCTCCTCGACGGCCTTCACGCGAGCCGAGCGGCGGGGCTTCGCGGGCTTCTTGGCGGCGGCGGGCTTCTTTTCGGTGGTGGTCTCGGCCATGTGGGGGAATCTACCGCAGAGCCTGGTCCAGCTCGGAGACCACTTCGGCGACGCCGTCGGCGCCGCCGCTCGGCGGCCGCGCGCACGATCCTGCTGCCCACGATCACCCCGTCGGCCAGCTCGGCCACCGCGGAGGCGTGCTCCCGTGGAGATGCCGAACCCCACCGCCACCGGCATCTCGGTGGCGGCCCGCACGCGATCGACCGTGGCCGTGAGCTCGTGCGGCAGCTCGTGCGCTCCCCGGTGGTACCGGTGAGCGACACGGTGTAGACGAAGCCGCGGGCGTCCGCGCCGATCGCCTCCACCCGCTCGGCGGTGGTGGTCGGCGCCACCAGCGGCACCAGCGCGATGCCCGGCCGCGTCGCACGCCGCGCGCAGCTCGCCGGCCTCGTCGTGGGGCAGGTCCGGGACGATCATGCCGGCGGCGCCGGCCGCGGCCGCGGTGCGCGCGTAGGCCTCCAGCCCGGCCGCCAGCATCACGTTCGCGTACACCATCAGCACCACCGGCAGCGCGGTGGCCACCGACTCGCACTCGCGCAGAACGTCGGCGGGGTGACGCCCTGCGCGAGCGCCTCCGTGGCCGGCCGCGTGGATCACCGGGCCGTCCGCAAGCGGATCGGAGAACGGCACGCCCAGCTCGATCAGGTCGGCCCCCGCGTCCACCGCCGCCTCGCACGCGCGCCAGCGACGCTCCGGGTCGGGGTAGCCGCCCATCAGGTACGGCATCAGCGCCGCCCGCCGGCCGTGGCCGGCGAAGGCCGCCGGCGATCCGCTCGCTCATCGAGCTAGGACCTCGGCCAGATCCTTGTCCCCGCGCCCGGACAGCACCAGCGCGTGGATGCCCGTCGCCGGGGTTGGCCAGCAGCCAGGCGATCGCGTGCGCGGGCTCGAGCGCGGGGATGATGCCCTCCGTGCGCGCCAGCATCCTGAACGCGTCGAGCGCGGCCTCGTCGGGACGGCCTCGTAGCGGACCCGGCCCTCGTCGCGCAGCCAGGCGTGCTCGGGCCCCACGCCCGGGTAGTCCAGGCCGGCGGAGACCGAGTGCGCCTCGAGCACCTGGCCGTGCTCGTCCTGGAGCACCGCGGACATCGCGCCGTGGAGCACGCCGCGCGCGCCCGTGGTGAGCGGCGCCGAGTGACGGCCGCTGTCGAGGCCCTCCCCCGCCGCCTCCACGCCGATCAGCTCCACCTCGCTGGTCGCCCACGAACGGGACGAAGGCGCCGATGGCGTTCGAGCCGCCCCCCACGCACGCCACCACGCGATCGGGCAGCCGGCCCTCGGCGGCCTGGACCTGTTCGCGCAGCTCGTCGCCGATCACCCGCTGGAGGTCGCGCACCAGAGCCGGATAGGGCGCCGGCCCCACGCACGAGCCGATCACGTAGTGGGTGGTGCCCACGTTGGCGACCCAGTCGCGGATGGCGGCGCTGACGGCCTCCTTCAGCGTTCGCGCACCGGCCTCCACGGCCGTGACCTCGGCGCCGAGCAGGCCCATTCGCTCGACGTTCGGCCGCTGGCGGCGCATGTCCTCGGTGCCCATGTACACGACGCACTCGATCCCGAGCAGGGCACACGCGGTCGCGGCCGCCACGCCGTGCTGGCCCGCGCCGGTCTCGGCGATCACGCGCGTCTTGCCCATCCGCTTGGCGAGCAGGGCCTGACCGATCGCGTTGTTGATCTTGTGCGCGCCGGTGTGGAGCAGGTCCTCGCGCTTGAGGTAGACCGCGCCGCCCACGCGCTCGGACAGGGTCGGAGCGAGGTACAGGGGCGTCGGGCGCCCCACGTAGTCGCGCAGCAGCGCGTGCAGCTCGGCCTCGAACGCGGCGTCCGCGCGCGCCTCCAGCCAGGCGGCCTCGAGCTCGTCCAGCGCCGGCACCAGCGTCTCGGGCACGAACCGGCCGCCGTAGGGCCCGAAGTCGCGCTCCCTCATGCCGTCGTCAGCTCGCGGTCGGCGGCCGCGACGGCCTCGAACAGCTCGCTCACCTTCGCCGGGTCCTTGCGGCCGGGCGCCGCCTCGGTGCCGCTGGCGCTGTCCACCGCGAAGGGCCGCACCCGGCGTATGCCCTCGGCCGCGTTGCTCGGCGTCGATGCCGCCCGAGAGCACCAGCGGCACGTCGCCGAGGTGGGCCTTCGCCAGCCCCCAGTCGAACGACTCGCCCGTGCCTCCCCGCATGCCGGGCACATGCGTGTCGAGCATGTGGAAGTCCGTGGCGAACGCCCCCAGGTCGCGCACCGAGGCGGCGTCGCGCACGCGCACGGCCTTCATCACCTTGGCGCCGGTGCGCCGCGCGGCCTCGCGGCAGTAGGCCGGCCCCTCCGCGCCATGGAGCTGGAGCATGGTCAGGCCGAAGCGGTCGGCCGCCAGCGCGACCTCGTCGAGCGTGGCGTTCACGAACACGCCCACCACCTCGGTCCGGCGGTGCAGCGCCGCGCCGATCTCCTCCGCGGCGTCAGCGGGGCACACGCGCGGGCTGCCCGGCCACATGATCAGCCCCACGGCCCAGGCGCCGCCATCGGCGGCCAGCCGCGCGTCGTCGATGTTCGTGATGCCGCAGAGCTTGACCCGGGTCACGGGTCAATGGTGGCAGCAACTATGGAAGCTGCGGCGTGTCGCTTTCCTGCTGCAGCGCCGCGGGGCGCTTCTCCAGCTTCACGTCCGCGCTGCGCTTGTCGTCGCCGCGGTAGTACTCGACCTCGACCTCGTCGCCGGGCTTCTTGCTGGGATCGCGTCGGCCACGTCGTCGGGGTCCCTGATCGTCTTGCCGTCGACCTTCACGATCAGGTCGCCGCCGGCCGCGATGCCCTCGCCGGTGGGGGTGCGGCCGCCGCGCAGGCCGGCGTCGTCGGCCGGGCCGCCCTCGACCACGCTCTGGACCAGGGCGCCCCGCTTCACGGGCAGGTTCAGGTCATCGGCGGTCTGGTCGGTCACCGGGGCCATGTTCAGGCCGAGGTAGGCGCGCTGCACCTCATCGCCCTTCTTGAGCTGGGGCAGCACGTCCTTGGCGGTGTTCACGGGCACCGCGAACCCGATTCCCACCGAGCCGCTCGAGCCGCCGGTGGCGATCTGGGAGTTGATCCCGATCACGCGTCCCTGGCCGTCCAGCAGCGGGCCGCCCGAGTTGCCGGGGTTGATCGACGCGTCGGTCTGGATCACGTTGCGGATCGGGAAGCCGTTGGGGGCCTCGATCTGGCGCTGGAGCGCCGACACGATTCCCGTGGTGACGGTGCGCGAGAAGCCGAACGGGTTCCCGATCGCGATCGACGCGTCGCCCACCTGGACCTTCGAGGAGTCGCCCAGCGGCAGCGGGACGAGCTTGGCGTCGTCGGGGTCGACCTTCAGCACGGCGAGGTCGTTCGACGGGTCCTGGCCCTGGAGCTTGGCCTCCACGAAGTCGCTCTGCTCACCGAAGCGGACGTCGATCCGGTTGGCGCCGTCCACGACGTGCGAGTTGGTGATGATCGTGCCGTCCTTGTCCACCACGAAGCCGGAGCCGGTGGCGGTGCCGCCCTGGTCGGGCAGCCCGAAGGGGGACTCCTCGCCCGAGCTGACGCCCTGGGAGCGGATGAACACCACGCCGCGGCCCTCGTCCTTGTAGATGTCGGAGACGCTGCGGCCATCGCCGCCGCCGGAGTCGCTCACCGGGCGGGTGATCCCGCCCTCGCGGACGACCTCGCGGGTGGTGTCGCCTGTGTCGATCACGTCGGTAGCGATCAGCACCGCGCCCAGCACGAGCACGACGAGGCCACCGAGCAGGCCGGAGAGGAAGTACGGACGGGCAGACGGGTTCGCGTTCATGCCTCCATTCTTAGGCCGCTGAGGTAAGAGCGACCTAAACGGGGCGGCGCGGGGGTATCGCCGCGAACCCGCGCAGGCGGCCGAGCGGGCCCCGGGAGGCCGTGAGGTCGCGCCGCAGCGCGCGGCGTGCGGCACGCCCCGGTGGCCGTGCGCCACGCGGGGAGAAGCGCCCCTCGCGCAGCCGCGCCACGTAGGCGGCGGCTCCGGGCCCCGCCATGCGCCCCAGGCGCCGCTCGAGCTGGAGCAGGGTGATCCCGGCCGGCAACGGCCAGCCCAGGCGCGGCAGCGCGCGCTCGAGCTCGCGGATGCCCGCCTCGGCGGTGTCGCCCGCCCCGAGGCCGCGCCGGCGGCGCCGGCGCATGAACGCGATACCCGCCGCGAACACCCCCGCGGCGGCCAGCACCAGGATCAGTGGGGGTGGCCCACCGTCCCCGCCGCCGCTCCCACCCCCGGCCGCGGAGCCGGTGCCGCCGTCGGAGTTGGGGGCGGTGCCGTTCGAGTTGGCCGCGCCCGGCTGGGGCCGGTCGCCCAGCGGGCCGCTGGCGCGATCCTCGCCGCCGCGATCGGCCGGCGCCGTCGCCGGCGTGGGATCGAACGTGACCCAGCCGATTCCCGTGAACCACACCTCCACCCAGGAGTGGGCGTCCAGGTCGCGCACGCGGAACTCGCCCGTGTCGCGGTTCAGCGAGCCCGGCGAGAAGCCGGAGACCACCCGGGCGGGCACGCCGGCCATCCTCAGCATCAGCGCCATCGCACCGGAGAACTGCTGGCAGTAGCCGATCTTGTCCTCGAACAGGAACGCCTCCAGCGGATACGCCCGCGAGGGCGGCCGCTCGCTGTAGATGAACCCGACTCCAAGGTGGTCCTGGACCGCCTTGACGGCGTCGTACTCGGTCTGGGCGCCGGCGGTCAGCCGCCGCGCGAGCCTGTAGGCGCCGGCGTACTCGGAGTCCGCCAGCTCGCTCTCCACGTCGGGGTCGGCCACGCCGCTGCCGAACAGCGGGACCGACACACTGCTGGCGGGCGGCGAGCCGGCGCCGGGGCCGTTGCGGATCGCGTCCTCGCCCTCGAGCGGCAGCAGCAGGCGGGTGTACTGCAGCAGGTCGCCGTCCACGGGATCCTCCGCCCGGCGCATCTCACGGGCGCTCGGGTCCGGCACGTATGCCCGCACGCGATAGTCGTCGCCGCGCTCGAGCGGCTGATCGAGCTTGCGCAGGGTCCCGTCCGCCGATCCGCTCACGGCCGCGCCCGCCCCGGTCACCAGGTAGGGGGTGCCGGCGCCGATCACGAAGTCGGTGCGCAGCGAGCGCACCGTCACGCCGAAGCTCTCGTCCCAGCGCGGGTCCGGCCGGGGCGGCAGCTCCGTGCCGGCCCCGCTGCGGTCGTTGGCCGGTGACCGCGTCCAGCGCAGCCCGTCGAAGGAGTCCAGCGTCTCGGCCTTCCAGTAGAGCGGCTTGCTCGACTTCACGTGGAGCAGGGTCGTGCCGTCGCGCGACCAGTCGAGCGGCCCGTAGCTGTGGTTCCAGTTGAACGTGACGTCCTTGCCGCCGAACCAGTTCCAGGCCTTGTAGTCGATCACGGCGCTCTCCGAGTCGAGCCGGGCCGCGGCAGGCAGGGCGAGCACCCCGACCGCCAGCACGCAGACGGCGGCGGCAGCAGCCTCCTTCGCGCGCAGGCGGGGCAGCCACAGCCACGCCGCCACGAGCAGGAACAGCGCGAGCCCGCGGATCAGCGGCGAGCCCGGGTCGTGCTCGGTAACCCCCGTGCCGTAGAGCGCGAGCAACGCCACCAGCCCGAGCGCGCGCAGGGCCGCGCGGCCGCGCCGGGCGGGCCAGAACGCCAGCGCGGCGGCCACCACCAGCGTGGCCGGAGCCGCCAGCAGGATCACCAGCCGCACCCATGTCTCGTCGCCGCCGTAGGGCCACTCCACCGTGCGGATCCCGGACAGGCCCGCGTCCAGCTCCACCCGCAGCTCGTCCCAGGCGCCCGGAGGGAGCAGGCGCACCGGCAATCCCGCCACCGCGAGCGCCATCGCCGCACCGGCGAGGGCTATGCCGAGCGCCGCGAGGTGGAGCGCGGGGCGTGGCAGGCCCGCGCGGGGCAGAGCCGTCAATGCCGCCCCCACCCCCGTGGCCACGAGCACCACCAGGACCATCCGGAAGATCGGGGGATCGGTGACCATTGCCGCCCAGTGGCCGCAGACGAAGGCGGCCAGGCCCGCGAACGTGGCGAGGCGGAGCGCGTCCTCCGGTGCCACGCCGCGCAGCGCGCGCGCCGCCCGGGAGTCCGGGGCCGCGGGCAGCAGCCGTGCGGCGGCGGCGCTCATGCGGCCCTCCGGCTCCGGGCGCGCCCCAGCCGCCGCCCGGCGCAGCCCGCGACGGTGAACGACAGCGGAGTGCCCGCCGGGGCGGACTCCAGCGGGGTCACGATCCAGCCACCGCCGCCCGCGGCCCGGGCGAGGTCGCGCGGCGCGTCCCCCCGGGCGCTCACCCAGATCACCGCGCCGGGGCGGCGGATCCGGGACAGCGGCGGGCGTGCGGCGGCCGGCTTCACGAGCGCCAGGCGGGCGTGCAGTACCGGCCACGCGCCCATGTCGGGCGCCAGCATCACGGGCCGGCGGTCACCCGGGAGCAGCAGTGCGCAGCCGTCGCGGCGGGCGAGGTGCACGCACAGCGAGGTGGCGGCCCGCACCGCGCTGTCCAGCGCGGCCTCGGACGGCGGCCGGGTGGCGTCGAGCACCACCAGCGGTGCGGAGTCGGCGTCCGCCGTGAGCCTGCGCTCGAGCATGTCGCCGCTGCGCGCCACGGCCGGCCAGTGGATGCGGCTTGCGGGCGTCCCCTCGCGGTAGGGACGCAGGCCGTCGAGGTCCAGCTCGGCTGCGGAGCCATCCATCCGGCCGCGCAGCGCGGCCCTCCCCCCGCCCGAGTCGGACCCCGTGCCCGCGCCCCCGGCGCCCGAGCCCCCGACGGCCACCACGGGCTCCACACGCGGGAGCACCAGCAGCTCCGACGCCTGGCCCGCGCCCGCCACCTCGCGCACGGCCAGCCTGAGCGGGTCCGCGATCGTGAGCGCCGCCGGCTCCAGCACCCGCTTGCCACGGCGGGCGAAGCGCACGTCGATCCTCACCTTGCCGTGCGCCTTGCCGGTGAGGGGGATGGGGGCGTCGAGCAGCGGCTCGCTCAGCTCGCCCCCGGGCGGGGGCACCAGGCCCTGGTGCAGCTCCAGGCGAAGCGGATAGGGCTGCTCCTCCTCGATCGTCGCCGGGCCCGGAGCACGGTCGATCCCGGCCCCCCTGGCGGCCAGCGCCACCCAGGCGGCGGCCGCGCCGGACAGGCCGAGCAACGCCACGGCCGGGACCCACAGCGACGCGCTGTCGAACAGCAGCGCCGTCACCGCGAACGCGGCGCCGAGTGCGGCCGCTCCGGCCGCCCGGGTCACCGGTCCGCGAGGCCGATCACAGCGCCGGGACCCGGTCGAGGGCGTCCCGGACGACCGCGGCGCGATCGTCGCCCGCGGCCTCGGGCGCGAGCAGCAGGCGGTGGGTGAGGACCGACAGCGCGAGCGCCTGCACGTCGTCGGGCAGGGCGTGGTCGCGGCCCTCCAACGCGGCGAGCGCCTTCGCGGCGCGGAACAGCATCAGCCCGGCGCGCGGGCTCGCCCCCAGCTCCACGCGCGGGTCGGCGCGGGTGGCGTCGAGCACGGACACGATGTAGCGGCGCAGGGCGTCGCTGCCGTGTACCGCGGCCACCGCCTCCTGCGCGGCGAGCACCTCCCCCACTCCCGTGACGGCCTCGAGGTCGAGCACGCGGTCGTGCGCCGAGTGGTCGGCCAGCATGTCCTTCTCGTCCTCCACCGACGGGTAGCCGAGCGCCACGCGGACCATGAAGCGGTCGAGCTGGGCCTCGGGCAGCGGGTAGGTGCCCTCGTACTCGATCGGGTTCTGCGTGGCGAGCACGATGAAGGGCCGGGCCAGGTCGTGGGTGTGCTTGTCCACGGTCACGTGGCGCTCCTGCATGCACTCGAGCAGACCCGACTGGGTCTTCGGCGACGCCCTGTTGATCTCGTCGACGAGCACCACGTTCGCGAACACCGGCCCCGGCCTGAACTCGAACTTGCCCTCGCGCTGGTTGAAGACGTTCGTGCCGACCACGTCCGCCGGCAGCAGGTCGGCGGTGCACTGCACGCGCGCGTACTCGGCGTCCACCGAGCGCGCGAGCGCCCGCGCCAGCGCGGTCTTGCCCACGCCCGGGTTGTCCTCGATCAGCACGTGGCCCTCCGCGAGCAGCGCCACCAGCACCTCTCTGAGGGTGGACTCGGGCGCCTTGACCGCCCTCGCCACGTTGTCGTGCAGCCGCGACGCCAGCTCGGCGACGGCGGGCGGGTCGAGCTTGGGCGCGGTCGCCATCGCCCCCGATGGTAGAAGACCCCGTTTGGGGGTCCAAGCGGTTGGCGCGCGGAACCTCGCTAGGCCGAGTCTTCGGAGCCCACGAGCATGCGCACGGCACCCTCGGGGTCGGGCGCGCGCATCACGGTCTCCCCCACCAGCACGGCGTCCACACCGACCCGCTCGAGCTCCTCCACCTGCTCGCGGTGGACGATGCCCGACTCCGACACCACCGTCTTTCCCGCCGGCACGTCGGCCAGCAGGTCGAACGTGCGGGTGATGTCCACCGTGAAGTCGTCGAGGTCGCGGTTGTTGATGCCGATCACGTCGGCGTCCACGTCCAGCGCCTCCTCCAGCTCGTCGGGCCGGGAGATCTCGACGATCGCGTCGAGGTCCAGCTGCTGGGCCGCCGCGTACAGCTCGGGCAGCTCGCCGGGACGAAGCGATCCCGCCACCAGCAGCACGGCGTCGGCTCCGGCCGCCCGTGCCTCGTGGAGCATGTAGGTGTCCACGGTGAAGTCCTTGCGCAGGATCGGCAGGGCGCTGACCGCCCGCGCCTCGCGGACGTCGTCGAGCGAGCCTCCGAAGTGGGCCTCCTCGGTGAGGATCGACAGCGCCGCGGCGCCCCCGCGCTCGTAGGCCTGCACGACCTCGGCGCAGGTGGAGCCGGCACGGATCTCGCCCGCCGAGGGCGAGCGGCGCTTGTGCTCGGCGATCAGCGACGTGCCCGGGCGCACCAGCGCCTCGGCGAACGGCCGGTCCTCGTGCTGCTCGGCGGTGGAGCGCTCGAGCTCGCTCAGCGGCACAAGCGCCTTGCGCCGCTCCAGCGCCTCGCGCGTGGCCTCCACCAGGCTTTCGAGCCGCGCGTTCATGCCGCCAGCTCCACGGTGCGCGCCACGAACCGCTCGAGCACGTCGCGGGCCGCGCCCGAGTCGATCGCCTGCTCGGCCTTGCGCGCGCCCGCCTCGATCGAGTCCGCGCCTCCGCCGACGTAGATCGCCGCGCCCGCGTTGAGCACGGTCAGGTCTCGCTCCGCGCCCTGCTCGCCGGCGAGCACCTGGCGTGCGATGCCCGCGTTCTTCTCCGGCGTTCCCGCCGCCACGGCGTCCTGTGGCGCCGACGCCAGGCCCACCGACTCCGGCGTGACCACGTGGGCGTCGATGCGGCCGTCCTTCAGCTCCACCACGTGCGTGGGCCCCGACACGCTCAGCTCGTCCAGCCCGTCGTCGCTGGACACCACCAGCGCGTGGTCGCAGCCCAGCGTTCCCAGCGCCGCCGCCACGATGTCTAGGAAGCGGCGGTCGGACACGCCGATCAGCTGGCGCCTGGCGCCGGCCGGGTTGGTGAGCGGCCCGAGGAAGTTGAAGATCGTGCGGACCGCCAGCTCCTTGCGGACCGGCACGACGTGCTTCATCGCTGGGTGGTGGGCGGGGGCGAACATGAAGCCGAAGCCGAGCTCATCGATGCAGGTTGCCACGGCCTCCGGCGGCAGGTCGATCCGGGCGCCGAGCGCCTCGAGCACGTCCGCCGAGCCCGATTGGCCCGTGGCCGAGCGGTTGCCGTGCTTGGCGATCCGGCAGCCCGCGCCGGCGGCCACGAACGCGGCGGTGGTGGACACGTTGAAGGTGGGCCGGCCGCCGCCGGTGCCGGCGGTGTCCACGAGGTCGTCGTGGACCGGGTTCACCGGCACGGCGAGCTCGCGCATCGCGCGCGCCATCCCGGCGATCTCCTCCACCGTCTCCCCCTTGCAGCGGAACGCGATCAGCAGCCCCGCGGTCTGCGCCTCCGACGTGCGGCCCTCCATCACCTCGTGCAGGCAAGCGGTGGTCTCCTCGGCCGTGAGGGCCTCGCCGCGGCAGAGGCGGTCGATCGCTTCCGTGATCAGTGGGTTAGGCATCCAGGAAGTTGCGCAGTATGCCCATACCCTGGTCCGTGAGCACGGACTCGGGGTGGAACTGGACGCCCTCGGCCGGCAGCTCGCGATGGCGGACCGCCATCACGGTGCCGCCGTGGTGCGCCGATGCCTCGAGCGCTCCCGGCAGATCGGGATCGACGATCAGCGAGTGGTAGCGCCCGGCGGTGAGCGGTGAAGGGAGGCCGGTGAAGATGGTGCGGCCGTCATGCTCGACGGCGGCCGTCTTCCCGTGGACCGGCTCGCCTCGTACGACCTTCCCGCCGAAGGCGACGGCGAGCGCCTGGTGGCCGAGACACACGCCGAGCACGGGGGTGCCGGCCTCCGCGAATGCCCTTATCGCCTGCGTCGAGATGCCCGCCTCGGCCGGCGTGCACGGCCCCGGCGAGACGACCAGCCGGTCGGCGCCGCGGCCGAGCAGCTCCTCCACCGTCTGCTCGTCGTTGCGCACCACATCGGGCTCGGCCCCCAGCTCGCCCAGGTACTGGACGAGGTTGAAGGTGAAGCTGTCGTAGTTGTCGAGCACGAGCACCCTCATGCCCAGTCCTCCTGCTCGCACGCGAGCTCGATCGCCCCGAACACCGCGCCCGCCTTGTGCTCGGTCTCGCGCACCTCGTACCCGGCCTCGGAGTCCGCCACTATGCCGCCGCCGGCCTGGACGTGCACGCGGCCGTCCTTGACCACGGCGGAGCGGATGTAGATGCAGGTGTCCAGGTCGCCGGTGTAGGAGAGGTAGCCCACCGAGCCGCCGTAGGGGCCGCGCTTGGTGGGCTCGAGCTCGTCGATGATCTGCATCGCGCGGATCTTCGGGGCGCCGGAGAGCGTGCCCGCGGGCAGCGAGGCGCGCAGCGCGTCCATCGCGCTCACGCCCTCGCGCAGGTTCCCGGACACCGACGAGACGATGTGCAGCACGTGCGAGTAGGTCTCCACGGCCATCAGGTCGTCGACCGTCACCGACCCGTACTCGCACACCCGCCCGAGGTCGTTGCGCGCCAGGTCGACCAGCATCACGTGCTCGGCGCGCTCCTTCTCGTCGGCAAGCAGCTCCTCGGCGCGCTCGAGGTCGCCCGCCGCCGTCTCGGCGCGCGGGCGCGTCCCGGCGATCGGCCGCTGCTCCGCCCGGCGCCCCTCGACCTTGATCAGGGACTCCGGCGAGGCGCCCGCGATCTCGAAGTCCTCGAAGTCCAGGAAGTACATGTACGGGCTCGGGTTGATCGCGCGCAGGCCGCGGTAGATCGAGAACGCCTCCACCGGTGCGTCCGCGCTCCAGCGCTGGCTGGGGACCACCTGGTAGGCGTCGCCGGCGCGGATGTACTCCTTGCAGCGCTCCACGTTGGCGGCGTAGCCATCGGCGCCGATATTGCTGGTGAAGGGGGGTGGATCCCGGCGCTGCGTCATGCGTTCGCGGCACCGGCTGCGCGAGACGTTCACGGACGTCATCGATGGCGTTCTGCGGCCTTCGCGTACGCCGCGTCGATGTCTTCCTCGACGAACACGTTCGCCAGGATCGTGACCTCGTGGCGGAGATGGTCGAAGGCCACCATCACGTCGCTCACCATCAGCGCCATGTCGGGCAGCCCGAGCTCGTCGGGGTTGCTCTCTCCCACCGTCGGCTCGGCGGAGCGCACGAGGTCGTACCCGAACAGCCCGACGGCTCCGCCGGCGAACGGCGGCAGCCCCTCTACCGGGGCGAGCTTGTAGCGGCCAAGCTCGCGCTCGACCAGCTCGTAGGGGTCCTCGTCGTCGCCCTGGCTCCAGCGCAGCACGGTCCGAGGGCGAAAGCCCAGGAAGGACCAGCGGCCAAAGCGCTGGCCCTGCTCGGCGGACTCGAGCAGAAAGGACGGCCCGTCGCCGCGCAGCTTGAGGTAGGCGGACACCGGCGTCTCGGTGTCCGCCACGTAGGTGTGGCGCAGGGGCACCAGCGTGTGCTCGCGCGCGAGCGCACGCACCTCCTCCAGCGACGGGATCACTCTGCTCGCCGGTTCAGCTCGTCGAAGGCGTCGCGGAGGCTCATGTCGCGTGAGGCCATCAGCACCGACAGGTGGTAGAGCACGTCGGCGGCCTCGGAGGCCAGGCGCTCGTCGGATTCGTTCTGCGGCGGCCTTCGCCACCTCCTCCGCCTCCTCGGTCACCTTGCTCCTGAGCAGCGTCGGCTCGTTGAGGAGGCGCGCGGTATAGCTGGTTAGGGGGTCTGCTGATCGGCGTTCTTCGATGGTCCTTTGGAGCGTTGGCAGCGCCTCGCTTTGCTGCGGCTCCATGTCACCCCGGTAGAAGCAGGTGCGCTCGCCGGTGTGGCACGCCGGGCCGGCCGGGTCGACCAGCGCCACCAGGGCGTCCTCGTCGCAGTCGTAGCGGAGGGCTCTTACGCGCATGGTGTTCCCCGAGGTCTCCCCCTTTCTCCACAGCTCCTGCCTTGACCGGCTCCAGAAGTGCATCTCGCCGGTGGCGCGGGTGCGCTCCAGCGCCTCCTCGTTCATGTACGCGAGCGTGAGCACCTCGCCGGTGCCCGCGTCCTGCATCACGCACGGCACCAGGCCCTGGTCGTCGAAGCGGATCTGTCCACGGCCCGGAGTCTCGCAAGGGGGCGAACTTTGCCGTGCTGGGCCTCTGGGAGGCATGGTCATTCAGAAACGTCGACAGGGAGTCACGAAAGTGAATGGGGATCGGCCGGACGGGTGGATCGGCGAGATCGTGGGCCACCAGTACGGGGTGATTTCGCTTGAGCAGCTCGTTCCTCGCCGGGCTGCGGCGGCCGGCGGTGAGGGAGCGAACTCGCGGCAGGCCGGCTCCACCGCGTGCACCGCGGGGTGTACTCGGTGGCGCCGCCGCGGCTGCTGTCCCATGCGGGACGGGCGTACGCGGCCGTCCTGGTCGCCGGTCCCGGGGCGCTGCTGTCGCACCAATCCGCCGCGTGGTGGTGGGCGCTCACGAAGAAGCGCGGCCGCCGGATCCACGTCAGCCGCGACGGGACGGCCACGCGGCGGGGAGGCGGAATCGTGCTCCACGGCCGCGACCTCCAGCCGACCGACCGCGCGGTGCACGAGCGGATCGCGGTCACGTCGGTCGCGCGCACGCTGTTCGACCAGGCGGCTCACGTGGAGCACCACGATCTCGCCAACCAGCTCGAGGTCGCCGTCGAGCGGCACCTGTACGACCACGGCCGGATGGAGGACCTGCTCACACGCCACCCCCGGGCGAGGGGCGGGCCGATGCTGCGCGCCATCTTCCGCAGCTGGCAGCCGCCCGCGTTCACACGTTCGGGTGGCGAGAAGATCCTTCGCAGGCTGATCCTCCAGAGCGACCTGCCCCGCCCCCGGGTGAACATGGAGTTCCACGGCTACGAGCGCGACTTCGTGTGGCCCGGCCACGGCCTCGTCGTGGAGTACGACGGCTGGGACGGCCACAAGACCCGCGCCCAGCAGGAGCTCGACCGCGTCCGCGACGCCACGCTCGCGGTCGTGAAGATCCCGGTGCTGCGGATCACCGGGCTGCGGCTGCACCTCGACCCCGACTGGGTGCTCGACACGATCGGCCAGGCGCTGCCGCTGACCTACTCGATCCCCAGCCGATCCAGCAGCGCGTCGTCGCGGCGCCAGCCCTTGCGCACCCGCACCTGCAGGTCGAGGTGCACCCGGCGGCCCAGCGAGGCCTCCAGGGCCGGGCGGGCGGCGCTGCCGATCGCCTTCACCATCCGGCCGCCGGAGCCGATCAGGATCCCCTTCTGGGACTCGCTCTCGGCCCAGATCAGCGCCTCGACCCGCACCAGCCCGTCGTCGCGCTCGGCGACCTCGACCAGCTCCACCTCCACCGAGTGCGGCAGCTCCTCGCGCGTGCGCAGCAGCACCTGCTCGCGCACCAGCTCCGCGAGCTGCACGTGCTCGGGCTGATCCGAGCTCTCCTCGACCGGGTAGAGGAACGGGCCCTCCGGGACCAGGTCGACGAGGTGCGAGACCAGCGGGCCGACCCCCGTTCCCTTCTTCGCGCTGATCGGGAAGATCTCGCCGGGCACGCCCAGCTCCTGGGCCGCCACCAGGCCGGCGGCCACCCGCGCGGGGTCGAGCCGGTCGACCTTGTTCACGGCGGTGACCGCCGGCAGGCCGGAGTCGGCCACGGCGCGGGCGATGTAGCGGTCGCCGGGCCCCACCTTGGAGTCGGCGGCCACCACGAACAGCACGGCGTCGGCGTCGGACAGCGCGTGCTCCACGCGCCGCTGCATCCGCTCGGTCATCGGGTCGCGCGGGCGCTGCACGCCCGGCAGGTCCACCAGCACCAGCTGCCAGTCCTCGCCCGTGGCGATGCCCCGGATCTCCCGGCGGGTCGTCTGGGGCTTGTCGGAGACGATCGCCACCTTCTCGCCCACCACCCGGTTCACCAGCGTCGACTTGCCGGCGTTCGGGCGGCCGGCCAGGGCGACGAACCCCGACCTCATCGCAGCCGCTCCATCACCTGGTCCTGGAGAGCGAGCATCTCGCCGTCGTCGGTCTCGTGGTCGTAGCCGCACAGGTGGAGCACGCCGTGGACCACGGCCTCCTCCAGATCGGCCGTCTCCGCCGGGCAGATCACCACGTCGCCGAGCTCGCGCGGCCCCGCCGAGGAGCCGACCCCGTCCACAGGGAACGAGAGCACGTCCGTCGCCCCTTCATTGCCTCTGTGCTCATGGTTCAAAGAGGCGATCTCGGAGGCCGAGACGAGAGCAATGGAGAGGTGCCCGTCGGAGACGCCCGCCGCGGCCAGTGCCGCGCGAGCGGGAACCTCGAGGGCCCCGTCCCCCCCGATGACCTCTACCTCGATCAGGCCTTCTTGCGCCCCGCGGCCCTGAGCCCGGGCGCCTGCTTGTCGGCGTACTCGCTGTAGGCGGTCACGATCTGCTGCACGAGCTTGTGCCGCACCACGTCCTCGCCCCCGAAGCGCACGAACTCGATCCCCTCGACGTCGGCGAGGATGTCGCCGATCACCACGAGGCCCGAGCGCTGGTCCTTGGGCAGGTCGACCTGGGTGATGTCGCCGGTCACGACCATCCTGGAGCCGAACCCGAGCCGAGTGAGCACCATCTTCATCTGCTCCGGCGAGGTGTTCTGGGCCTCGTCGACGATGATGAACGCGTCGTTGAGGGTGCGGCCGCGCATGAACGCCAGCGGCGCCACCTCGATCACCCCGCGCTCCAGATGCGCGTTCACCTTCTCGGGCTCGAGCATGTCGTAGAGGGCGTCGAACAGCGGGCGCAGATAGGGGTCGACCTTCGCCATCAGGTCGCCCGGGAGGAAGCCCAGCCGCTCGCCGGCCTCGACCGCGGGGCGGGTGAGCACGATCCGGTTGACCTCGCGGCGCTGCAGCGCGGCGACGGCCATCGCGACGGCGAGGAAGGACTTGCCGGTGCCGGCGGGGCCGATGCCGACGGTGATCGTGTGGTCGCGGATGGCGTCCACGTACTGCTTCTGGTTCACGGTCTTGGGCGCGACCTTCAGCCCGCGGTGGCGCCAGACCACGTCCTCGAGGATGCGGCTGGGGCTCTCGTGCCGCTGAAGCGCGCCGCCGATCGCCTCGATCGTGCCGGGCGCCACCTCATGGCCCTGACGCACCAGCTCGGAGAGCTCGCGCACCACGGTCTCCCCCATCGCCACGTCCTCGCTCGAGCCGTCGAGGGTGAGCACGTTGCCGCGCAGGAAGACGTCGCAGTCGAGATGGTCCTCCAGCGTGCGCATGATCGCGTCGCCCGGACCCGCCAACTCGGTGGCGACGTCGTTGGTGAGCTCGATCTGCTCGCGTGCCACTAGCCGGTCAGCTTCTCCTGAACCGCCGAGCTCACGCGCTTGCCGTCGGCACGCCCCTTCACCTTGGGCATGACCAGCGCCATCACCTTCCCCATCTCCTTCGGCGAGCTGGCGCCGGACTCCGCCACGGCGTCGCCCACGATCGCCTCCAGCTCATCGTCGGAGATCTGCTCGGGCAGGTACGCGCCGATCAGCTCGGCCTCGCTCTCCTCGGCGCTCGCCAGGTCGTCGCGCCCGGCGTCGCGGTAGGCGCCCGCGGACTCGAGCCGCCGCTTGCGCTCGCGCTGGAGCACCTCCACCTCGTCCGCGCCCGAGCTCTCCTTCTCGGCCTTCTGCAGCTCGGACACGATCAGGCGCAGCGCGCCGGCGCGCTCGCGGTCGCCCGCCTTCAGGGCGGAGGTCACGTCTGACTGAACCTGCTCGAGCACTGCCATTAGGGTCAAGTGTAAGCGCCATGCCACCCGTCAAAGTCGCCACATTCGACTGCTACGGCACCCTCGTCGACTGGGAGGGCGGCGCCGCCGCGTTCCTGTACGACCTGGCACGGCGCAACGGCGACTTCGAGCCCGGCCCCGGACGACAGCTGCGCGAGCGCTGGGAGGAGATCCAGTTCGAGTGCATCCAGGACGACTACCGGACCTACCGCGACGTGCTCTCCGAGAGCCTGCGCACGTGGGTCGCGGAGCGCGGCTATCGCTGGAACGAGAAGGAGGGCGAGGCGCTCGAGCGCTCGATGCAGAGCTGGCAGCCGTTCCCCGACACGATCCCGGCCCTCACGCGCGCCAAGAAGGCCGGGCTGCGGCTGGTGATCATCTCCAACACCGACCGCCACATCATGGATCAGACGCTGCAGCAGCTCGCGCCGCTCGCCTTCGACGCCACGGTGGTGGCCGAGGACGTGCGCTGCTACAAGCCCGACACGCGCAACTTCACCCAGGCGCTGGAGGCCTGCGACGCGCCGCCCGACGAGATCCTGCACGTGGCGTTCGGGTTCAAGTACGACATCGCCCCGGCCCAGGAGGTGGGCATGCAGACGGCGTGGATCAACCGCCACCGCACCCCGCTCGAGGGCGACGTGAAGCCCGACCACGAGTGGCGGGACCTGTGGGGCCTGGCCGAGCTGGCCGAGTCTCGGGCCTCCTGACGCCTCCATAGACTCGCCCGATCGAGGACGGGACGCTCATCCTGGTGGCGGGTGCGTTGCTGGCGCTCGGCATCGCCGTGTCCCTGATGGCCGGGCGGCTGCGCGTACCGGGCCTGCTGTTCGTGCTCGGCCTGGGCATGGTGATCGGCTCCGACGTGCTGGGGCTGATCGACTTCGGCGGGACCGTCGAGGACGTGGAGTTCGCCCGCACGATCGGGATCGTGGCCCTCGCGCTGATCCTGTTCGAGGGCGGCCTGGCGGCCGGCTGGAGGGAGATCCGGCCGGTGCTCGGCGTGAGCATCACCCTCGCGACCGTCGGCACGGTGGTGACCGCGGCGGTGGTGGGCCTGATCGCCTCGGCGCTGCTCGACATCACCACGCTCGAGGGGCTGCTGCTCGGGTCGATCGTGGCCGCCACCGACAGCGCCGCCATCTTCTCGGTGCTGCGCGGGTCGAGCATCGAGCGGCGCCTGGCGCGCACGCTCGAGGGCGAGTCGGGCTTCAACGACCCGGTGGCGATCGTGCTCGTGCTGGGGTTCATCGAGTACATCCAGCAGCCCGACTACGGGGTGCCCAACATGCTCCTGCTGTGCGTCGGGGAGCTGGGGATCGGCGTGGCGGTGGGCCTGCTGATCGGCGCCCTGGCCGTGGAGGCGTTCCGCCGGGCGACCTTCTCCACCCCTGGCCTCTATCCCGTGGCCTCGATCGCCACCGCCGCGCTGGCGTTCGGCGTGGCGGACGTGGCGCACGGGTCGGGCTTCATCTCCGTCTACATCACCGGCCTGGTGATGGGGTCCACCACGATCCCCAGCCGGCGGACGATCGAGGACTTTCACGACGGCCTCGCCTGGGTGAGCCAGATCGCGCTGTTCCTCACGCTCGGACTGCTCGTGGACCCCAGCGACTTCGGCGACATCGCGGGCGAGGCGCTGCTGGTGTCCGCCGTCCTGATCTTCGTCGCGCGGCCGCTGGCCGCGTTCATCTCCACGCTGCCGTTCGGCTTCAACCTGCGAGAGGCCACCCTGCTCGGATGGGCCGGGCTGCGCGGCGGCGTGCCGATCGTGCTCGCCACCTTCCCGGTGATCGACGGCATCTCGGCGGGCGATTCCTTCTTCGACATCGTCTTCTTCGTGGTGCTCACCTCCACGCTGATCCAGGGCGCCACGTTCGAGCCGCTGGCGCACCGCCTCGGGGTGACCACCGACGAGCCCGCGCTGTCGCCGCCGCTGATCGAGGTCGGCACCGTCCGGCGACTGGGCGCCGAGGTGCTCGAGTACCCGGTGGCGGAGTCCGATGCCATCGTCGGCCTGCGCGTGAACCAGCTCGAGCTGCCGCGCGAGGCGCTGGTGAGCCTGCTCGAGCGCGAGGGCGAGGCGCTGCTGCCGCGCGGCTCGACCGAGGTCGAGGGCGGCGACCGGCTGCACATACTCGTGCGCCAGCGGGTGCGCGACAGCGTCGAGTCGCTGTTCGCTCGCTGGCATTCGGGGCCGATCGGGGTGCGCGAGGACGAGCTGGTGCCGCCCCCGCCCGCGGGCCGCGCGCCGATCTTCAGCGTGAAGCCCTGGAGCGAGGAGATGGGCGACCCGGCGAACCCCCAGTCGCTGGAGGGCATGGAGGTGCTGCGAACGCTGCGCACGCGCCGCGAGCAGCCGGGAGCGCTGGTGATGCTGCCCGACGGCCGCATGGCCGTGACCGGCGAGGGCGTGATGGCCGTGGGCGGCGCGCGCCAGCTCTTCCGCTACTGCCGCGAACGCATCCGGCGGGCGGAGTCCGGGCCGGCGCGGGCGTGGTGGCAGGAGGTGGCGGGCGTGGTGAGCCAGGCGACGGTGCGCTAGCGGACGGTGACCCGGCGGCGCACGCGCTCGCCGCGCGAGCGCGTCCACGAGCAGGGTGTAGCGCCCGCGCGCCACGCGGAGCGTGATCGCCGTCGTTCGCGCCGCGCGCAGCGCGGACCGAGCGCCGCACCGCCGTGCGACCGTCGCGACGGACCAGCCTGAGCGTGACGCGCCCGGGCACGGCGGTTTTCACCGAGACCCGCACGCGACGCCCGCCGCGGCGCGCGACCCGCACCGCCGGCCGCAGCCTGCGGCTGGGGGCGTCGCGGAAGGCGTAGAACGACGGCTTGCGCGCTGCCCTTCGCGGTGATCAGCCCGAAGTTGGTGCTCAGGTTCGGACTCGGGCTCGTCCAGCGAGCCTGTCCAGCCAAGCCCCGCGACCGACGGCAGCGAGTTCGCGATCCGGTAGGCGGCCCGCAGCCACTGCGCCTGCCCGCGGCGGCTCACGAAGAGGCTGAACACCTTCGATCCGTGGTCGGACGGGATCACGAACTCGGACAGCCACAGCTTCGGGCCGGCGCCCGATGCGGCGGTAGGTGCGCAGCCACCTCCTTCGAAGAGCAGGTCGAGGTCGCAGATGTCTCGGGCGCCGCCGCGCCTGGCCGGTCTGGCGCAGGTCCGGATAGCGCCCTGAGAACGGGTTGTGTCCGTACCAGTCCAGCCGCGGCGGGCGGCCGTTGGGGAGCCGCATGGCGCGCAGCCACCTGGACGGAGCGGTCGCGCCGACGCTGCCGCCGGTGACGGTCATCCCGCCGATCACGATGTTGCGCCGGGAGACGCTCTTGAGGGCGCCGTAGGCGGCGTCGAGCATCCGGGCGTAGCCGCGGGGGCCGGCCCTCGAGTTCGCGCGGTGCGGCTGGAACACCGCCACCCGGTTGGGCTCGCCCCAGATCATCCAGCGCCGTACCGACCGGTACCGGCGGGCGGCAGCGATCAGGAAGTCCGCGTAGGCCTTCGACTCCGGTCGCCAGACCGCCGGGCCTGTTCCCGTTCGCCCAGCGCGGCGAGCGCGACACTTGGATGGCGACCGCGATGCCGGTGCGCCTCCCCTCGGCCACGGCGCGGTCAACGTCCCTGGGCCAGCGATAGGCGGGGTCGCCGGGATCGCGCGGGTCGGCCGGCTTCGTGGGCGCCGTGGACTCGAAGTTCAGATGGATCTGGAAGGTGTCGACTCCCAGCCGCCGGTAGAGGTCGAACGCGTTGCCGTGACCCGGCACGGCGTCGGCCGGGCCCCAGATCGACTTCTCGGCGGCTTCGAGCGCGGGTTGCCGTCGTTGCGGCAGGACGCGATACCACGCCCAGCGCCAGCAGCGCTGCGCTGCGCCTCACGATCCGCCGGTTCGACCCATACCGCGGCGCAGCACCCAGGCCGATGCCCGCTCCCGCCAGCAGAACGGCCGCCGCGATCAACGACACCGAAGCGTGCGTCCGAGGTGCCCTCGGCCGGTCGTCTTGATCGAGGCCGAGGGCTTCTGTGCCGTCGTACCGCCCCCGCGGGCTTCGCGCTCCGGGCTGCGGCAGCTCCGACTCCTCGGCGTTCCAGCGCCCGAGCTCCTCGCCGTGCCCCCTCGCCTGGCGCCTGTGACTCCGCGGCCTTCGTGATGCCCGCCCCGAACAGGGGCGCCGGGCGACTCGGCCCTGCCGGCCTCTGGCGCGCTCGCCCGACGCGTCCTCGCGCGCCTGGTCCAGCGGAAGCTGGTACTCCACCCCCGCCGGGCTGTCGGGATCGGGCTTGGCCCGCTCCTGAGCCGCCGCGGCTGTGGGCAAGCAGAGCGCGCATGTCAGGGCCATGACAACGCGTAGCACGGTGGGCATGATGCCTAAAAGGGTCCAATCCGGTCGAAGTTGCGGTCTTCGAGCACCTACCCCGCCGCTCACGCTTTCACGCAATCCGGCGTTCCTGGGGTTCAACCGCAGCGCCTTCCGGTAGTAGCGCTGCGCCTGGCGCTCCTCTCCCCGTCGCGTGGCCAGATCGCCCAACAGCGCCCAGGGCACGAAGTCGTGGGGCTCACGACGAGTGGCCTCGATCAATGCCGCCTCTAGCCCGCTGGTAGTCGTCCATCCGGGCGTAGGCGGCGGCCTGCGCGTAGTAGGCCGACAGGGACTCGTCGTTGAGGTCAAGCGAGTCCGTGGCCTTGTCCAGCGCCGCCTGGGGATCGGAGGCCACGAGCTCCTTCGAATCCGAGCGGTACTTGTCGGCCAGCGCCGCTCGCCCGACCAGCGTCGCGCCCACCAGCACCAGCAGGGCGCAGACCGCGATCGTGGCGATCCGCCGAGGCGACCGGCTCGCCGCTCCCCCGGAGCGGGTCCACGGGGCCACCAGGACGGCCGCTCCGCAGAGGGCGATGCCGGTCACGCCCGGAATCAGGTGCAGCCAGTCGACGCTCGTGTGCACCAGCCAGACGAGGAACATTCCGCCGCCGGCCACGGCGAGTCCGAGGTCCGTCGCGCTCGAGCGGGCAGCCCTCGCCCGCCGGGTGAAGCCCGCCAGCACCGCGCCCAGGAACAGCAGCAAGCCGAGCGAGCCCCACGATTCCGAGCTCCGCCAGCGCCTGCAGCGGCAGGCTGTGGGGCTGACGGACGTCCTCGCTCGTGGTGCGCTCGAGGAAATACGTGCGGTCGTAGTTCCCCGCTCCCACCCCCTTGAGCGGCTCGTCCTTCGCCTGGTCGACCGCGACGCGCCAGTAGTCGTAGCGGTTGCCCGCGCCCGTGGTGAAGCGCGACCGCGCCTCCGCGGTGGTGGTGGAGCCCGGGTTCTTGAAGGCACGCCATTCGTCGCGGATGCGGTCCACCGGATCGCCCCCGGCAGCGAGCCCCGCGACCACCCCTGCAAGCACGACCACCGTCAGCCCGGCAGCGGACAGGCCGGCGAGCCGGCCCCGTCCCCAGCCGGACGCGGCACGCCCGGCCGCCCACCGGGCCAGCGCCCAGACGGCGCCCACCAGCGCCGACGAGCCGAGCAGCGCGACCACAGCGGTGCGCACCGTGTCCGCGTCGGGCAGGTCCTGGCCGCGGCCGCTCTCGTACACGTCCACGAGCGGCGCGGCCGCCAGCGCGACGCCGCATCCCACCGCCACCAGCACCCACAGCCGCTGCCTTCGCCCCGGCAGCACCGCCACCATCACGATCGCGCTGACGCACGACGGCCGGGACGATCGCGCGGGTCTGACCGAGGATCGCCAGACCGCTGAGCACGGTCGCACCGGCCACCGCCGCGCCCGACAGCAGGTGATTCCGCGCCCGCTCGGCCAGGGCGATCAGGGGCCACAGCCCGAGAAGGAGGTATCCGGCCTGGCCGTTGATGTAGCCCAGCGGCTCGTGCAGGCGATCCGCCAGGAACAGCTCGTTGCCGCCCGAGCCCAGCAGCCTCACCACCAGGTAGCCGCCGAACGCCGCCACCGCAAGACCGGCGCACCCGACCAGGAGCTTGCTCAGCCGGTCGTCGCGCAGCAGCAGCACGAGGATCGCGAACAGCGTGGCGTAGAGCATCCAGCGGTTCGCGTCGGTCATCGCCTGGTCGGCCGACTCCGCCCAGCCGACGGAGAGCAACGACCACAGCCACAGGAACGCGAGCCCGCCGACCGCCACCAGGGCGGTGCGCCGCGGCGCGGCGGGCCTCGCGATCAGGAGCCCGAGCAGGCCGGCCAGCAAGAACAGCGCGATCGGCCCCCAGACGCCCAGGCGGTAGAAGCCGTAGAGCGCGGGACTCAGGCCGCAGGCCGCCGTGATGAACACGATCAGGCTCGTCTCCACCGTCGTCGGAGACTTCCGGGACGGCCGGGGGGAGCCGTCCGACTCTGCGCTGTCCTCGACCCAGTCGCGCACCGGGGCCCAGGTTCTCGTCTCCAGCAACACGACGGCAGCGGTGGCGGCCACGAACCAGGTGGCCCACGCGGAGACGACCGATCCCTCGCCGAGCTGGACCGCGCCGATGGCGATGGCGCCGAGCACCGCCTGCGCGGCGCCGAGGGCGAGCGCAACGGAGCGCGGGCGATCCCAACCGCGTGGCCAAGCGGTGGGTTAGGTGGTCACGACCGCCCGTGAGCAGCGGGATGCCCGCCCGGCGCCGGGAGATCATCACCAGCGCCGTGTCGAGCACCGGAAGCCCGGCGAGCATCACGGCGGCCAGCAGCACGGTCAGGCCGCCGGCCGTCTCCCTCGGGAAGGGCCATGATCGTGGCCGCCGCCACGAACCCGATCGGCAGGCTCCCGCCGTCCCCGAGGAAGATCCGAGCCGGGCCGGCCAGGTTGTACGGGAGAAAGCCGAAGCAGGCCCCGGACATGCCCGCGCAGAGGATCGCGAGCGTGACGTCGCCCTCCACCAGCGCGAGCGCGGACGTGGCCAGCGTGGTGACGCCGCCGACGGTGGCCGCGGCGCCGTCCATGTTGTCCATCAGGTTGAACGCGTTGGCCAGGCCGACGATCCAGACGTTGGTGATCAGCAGGTCGACGAGGGGCACCCCGGAGACCGACCAGCCGAGATCCAGCGCCCACAGCGCCGAGGCGACGCCGAACTCGATCGTCAGGCGGATCCGCGGGGACAGCGCGATCTTGTCGTCGAGGGTGCCGAGGCACCAGAGCACGAAGGCGAAGGCGACGATCGGGGTGAGGCGTGCCAGCTCGCCGCCGACGGTGAGGCCGGCGAGCGCGAAGGCCGCAACCACGGCGGCGCCGCCCAGGTAGGGCGTGGGAGCGCGGTGGCCCTTGTAGCCGACGGGTTTGTCGTGGAAGCCGGTGCGGGTGGCTACCGCGATGGCGACGGGTGTGGCCGCGAAGGCGGCGCTCAGAGCAAGAACGAACGCGCCAATGAGCCGTGCTTCATCGGGCACCGCACGCTCCGTAGCTCATGCGAGCTCTGCGACCGACACCTCGACCCCTGCCCCCCGCTCGCTCTGAATCACGTCATCGAGGATGCCCGCCAGGTCCCGAGTGGGCTGCCACCCGAGGGTGCGCCCGATCTTCGAGATGTCGGGAATCCGCCGCGGCATGTCCTCGAAGCCCGGCTCGTAGGCCTCCTCGTAGGGCATCAGCTGGATCTCGGACTCGGACCCGACCGCCTCCCGCACCCGGTCGGCCAGCTCGAGCATCGAGATCTCCTCCGTCCCGCCGATGTTGAACACCTCGCCGTGCACGTCCTCCCGAACCATCAGGTCGGACAGCGCCCGGACGGTGTCCTTGACGTGGCAGAAGCAGCGCTGCTGCGATCCGTCGCCGAAGACCGTGATCGGCTTGCCGCCCAGAGCCTGCCGCACGAAGCTCGGCACGACCATCCCGTAGCGGCCCGTCTGGCGCGGCCCGACGGTGTTGAAGAGGCGGCCGACGACCACGGGCAGCCGCTTCTCCTTGTAGTAGGCGAGCCCGAGGTACTCGTCGATCGCCTTCGAGCAGGCGTAGGCCCAGCGCCCGGTGTTGGTCGGGCCGAGCAGCAGATCCCCGTCCTCGCGGAACGGGAGCTGCTCGCTCTTGCCGTAGACCTCGCTGGTCGAGGCGATGAAGACCGGCTTCTTCTTCTTGTTCGCCTGGGTGAGGACGACCTCGGTGCAGTGGACGTTGGTCTCGATCGTGCGCACCGGGCTCTCCACGATCAGCTCCACGCCGACGGCGGCGGCGAGGTGGTAGACGACGTCGGCCTCGTCCACCAGCTCGGCGACGAGCGGCGCGTTGACGGCCGACTCGATCGTGTAGCCGAACCCGGCCCGCTCCTTGAGATGCCGGATGTTCTCGATCGAGCCGGTGGAGAGGTCGTCGAGGATGTGGACTCGTCGCCGCGGTCGAGCAGCTCGTCGCCAGATGCGAGCCGATGAATCCGGCCCCGCCGGTGATGAGAAATCGCAAAGCTTCTGTTTACCCCCGCCGCTCAGGATGATGTTAGGCGAGATGTGGTCGCACCGTAGAGGGTACGGAGAACCGCGTGCGATCGCGCCGCCACAAGACGATGACGGGGCCTCACTGCAGTCGCTCGCGCCCGAAACCCACAGGAAGCGGCGCGCTCGCCCAGCGTTCTCAATGGTCAGGACTGACGCCGAATGGTGCTGGACTCCCCAAGCCAGCGCCTGAGAGTTGACCCGACGCTGGAGACGACGATCGTGGCGCCGAAAGTACCCAGCACGATTCCGATGGGAGCTAGCTCACCGTCGTACCGAACGAGCGAACCTCGCGCCATCGCGGTGGCAACGCCGACCGCGATCCACGTGAACAACATGCCGGCGCCGACCAGCCTGGTGTCCCTACGAGGTGTGAAGAGCACCAGAAGGACGCGAATGTGCCGAGCGAGAGGACCCACCAGATCGCCGTCAGGGCGTTGGACGTCTTCCAGATCTGCTCGACTAATGCCGGAGGGTCGGTCAGGTAGGGCCCGACGTCCGACCCGATGGTGAACTCCCGGGGATCCGTTCGAAGCTCACCCAGCTCTCTCGACCGTGTTCACCGTGTACGTCCCAGGGCGCATTCAGGATTGCAGTCCGCGCGAGCGCGCTTTGCGCCGCCAGACTCTCTCGTCTCGTCAGGCCGGCTTCCTCAAGCGACCAGGGTTACGGCCGTGACGAGGCGAAGCGAGCCACCCTCGGCTTGAAGCCGCGCGGCGAGGCGCCCGGACGGCCTGTCCGTGGGGATCGGCAAACCATCGACCTCGAAGGCTCGAACGAACAACGTATCTCCGGTGACGGGACTGACGGACGGGAGTCGAACTCCACCGCGTTCCTGATTACCCACGGAGCCAGAAGCAGGCAGAAAGTCACGATCACCACGCCATTCACGCGGAGGAGCGCGCGCCAGTCTCGAGTGGCTACGAGCGAGGTAGCGAGCGTCGCGAGGATGAGCGCCTGCCCTACCGGCCGCAGGTAGGTCGCAGCGGCGGCCAGACCTCCCACCGCGACGAGCCCGGCCAAGGACGGCCGTGCGACGTCAGGACCCGCCCAAGCAGCAACGCCGAACGCGAACACGGATCACCGAGAACGCGAAATCGGAAAGCACCGCATGCTCCAGGTACAGGGGTGGCCGGCGTAGCGGCGAGGAGGATGCCCGCCACAACGCCGTGGCGCGTCCGAACCACTTGGCAACGACGACTACCAGACGCCGATCAGCACGGCAGCGATCAGGTGCTGCGCCAACACGAGGTTGTCGACGCGAGACCTGGGACCAGGTAGTCGATCCGATCGCAGGACCGGATAGCCGGGGGTGCGGTAACCGTTACCGAATCCTTCGCCAGCGAGGAGGCCATCAGCGAGGGCCATATAGCTCGAGGCATCACCGCCGGGTGTCAGCTTGTGGTGTCCCAGCCGCCAGCGGCAGCCGCACCGCGAGCGCGAACATCGCGATAGCCACCCCCCAGTATGCGATCGGCGCCGACCAGAGTCCGTCTGCACACCCCAGCAACCCGCTCGCGTAGCGCGGCGCCTCCGGCCCACCGCTCCCGATGCCGCTTAACCATCGCGAGTGCCGGGTCCAAACGTCACGCCGCCCCATTCGCTTGTCCGGTGTACCTCGTACACCTTGCCGTCGGATGCGCGGGCGCGCAGGAAGATGTCGCTGGGCGTCGAGAACACCGCTATCGAGCCGTCCCGGCCGACGTTCTCGTGAAGGCGTTCTGGGCGTGGAAGTCGAGTGCTGGGTCATTGACTTGAAGGCGGGTCGCCAAGGACTCGATCCCGGGAACGACCTGCGCGTGCGGGTAAACCGACTCGATCTTCGCCATCGACAGGCCCAACAGCCGTTCGACCTGTACGCCACCAGTTCGGCAGCGCCCACGCGCTCTCGCGCCCCCGCGCCCGACCCCCGACACGGCAGCGACGGCCACCGCGCCACAGAGCACGACGCCGCAGGCCACGGCGCCGGAGGCACACGAGTCGCCGACGGATGAGCCCGTGCCGATGAGGTCGAAGCGGCGTGCCTGGCCCTTGTCGAGCAGCGCCGTCACGAAGGGGCCGAGAAGCAGGAGCTGCCATGTGAGCGCATTCGAGAGGGCGTTGGCGAACGGGCTGAAGACGACCACGTAGAGCACCAGCGACGTCAACCACAGCAGCAGCAGGGTCGGCTTCGCCTGCAGGCGAAGCCACAGCAGACAACAGCCGGCCATCACCAAGGCGGATAGCAAGATCGTCCCCGGTAGACGGAAGTCGAGCCAGAACGTTCCCAGCCAGCTGTAGTTGCTGAAGTCTTCGAACGGAATCGGGTAGAAGACGCCGGTTCCAACGGGCGCATGGGCCACCGATGCCGGCACTGCTCGCCGCCTTGGCGAACGGCAACACGCTCATTCCCCCCCAGGTTTGCGGGGCGAGGGAGTCCTGGGTCAACTGTCCGAACGTGGGAGATTCGCGGTCAGGTAGAGGTAGGGACGACGATTGGATCGACGTGTCGCGTGTTGAGCTGAGCAGCGATGCCGGGGTGTCTTCGAGTGACACCCCCGTAGCGATTCCCGATCGCCGTAACGACGACGCCACCAGCGAGCACCACCACGGCCAACGCAGCGAGCACTCGCTTCGGCTGGATCCGCTGAGGCCAGATCGCATGAAGCATCGCCGCCCAGACGATCATCGCGACCAGCACTCCCCGATCAGCGGTGAAGAGCAGCGGCAGTACTGAGCCGGCGCCGAGTATTTTCGCTGCGCGCCAGCGTCCGTCGAAAACACGAAGCCGAAGCGCGACGCCCCACAGGAAGAAAGCGAGAAGGTTGAGGTACGTCAGAAACTTCCACGGGCCGTATGCGCTCTGAAAGTCACTGCTGTCTCGCTGGAGATCGCGGACGGACTCAGGGTCGTTGACCACCGCCGACCACGGCAGCGACCGGCTTACGGCGTAGACGAACCCTGCGAAGCCGATAAGCCCGAGGACCGCGGAAACCAGCCAGAGCACGCGCAACCGCTGGGGATGTATCGCCGACCTCAGCGCGTCTCCCGGCCGCGCTCACGCTGAGGCTCGCGGTCAGAGCTCAGGCGAGACATCACAACAGGCCGCCGGCGACGCCGCCGGCGATCGCAGCCGTAGACCGCCACCCACGCGACCAAAGGTGTGGGCGTGTACCGGATGAGCGGAACCGCGAACAGCAGAAGCACGGCTCCCCACAGACCGGCGTAGATCACGACCGGATCAACGGGCGTCCCGCGATCGCGCTGATTGCGACGCGCGAGGCTGACGGCGACCGCCAGCAGTAGGACCCCCGCAGCCGCGGCGACGAGTCGCTCTAGCACCACCGGTCGTAGGATACGATCGCGACGTGAGGTGCAAGCAGCTGCCGGGCCCTCTGCTTGTCTCGTTCGCCCGCTGTTCGCCCCTGGCTGCGGTGGTGCCACGGACGCAGAGCAGGCGATCGACGAAACACCCAAGGGCCAGCCGCTGAGCGCCGAAGAGCAGTTCGCGAAGCGGCGCCTCGTACCAGATGCCGAGATACGCAAGACAAGGCCGGGTTCCGTTGAGCGCGCCTTTCTCGGTACTGGAACGCCATCTCGTTTGAGGACTGGGCGGGAGCGGTGGAGTTCTTGTCCCCCGCACTCCGGGCCGCGCCCTCGATCCGGCACTACTGGTCGCAGCCCTGCGGACCGAGGGTACGACGAACCTACCGGTCAAGCCGGTGATCAGGGCGGTCAGAAAGGAGCGGGGGGCCATCGGAGTGCGGTACTACGTGCGCACGGCGGATGGCAAGTTGCGCCCGACAACGAGTTCGTGGGCACGGTCCTCGGCCGGTGGTTCCTGAAGTACAGCGCGACCCTCGACGATGCCTACGCGGCGGCGGCACAGGACCCGCAGGCATCAAGGGCAGTGGCACAAGCCAGGCGTCGGCAGGCGGCGGGCCTCACGCCGTTTGAGCCCTAGTCCCGCCCGGCGGGAGCCAACTTCTCCAGGTGATACGCAATCTCGTAGCAGGAGATGACCCGTCAGGTTCTCTTCGTAGAACTCCTGAGCCCACCGTGAGCTGTTCACCACGGGCTGCATGGCCCGCCGGAGCGGGTACCGCCCGTAGAACGGCCGAGGCGACTTGAACCGCAGCTGCACGTCGACCAATCGGAGCGGCAGCACGTTTCCGTAGACGGGCACTTCCCGGCGAAAGAGTGAGCTACGGGCGAGGTAGGCAAGTGAGTACAGCCCGAACGCCGTCCGATGGGTGGGATCGGAGTAGAAGTAGGCGTTCGAGAAGTGCGGGACGACGATGTCGCAGGTCCCAGCCGGCTTCAAGACGCGGGCGATCGAAGCCAGCATCGCGGGGACATCATCGACGTGTTCGAAGAAATGTCGTGATACCACGCCGTCGACCGAGCTGTCAGCGACAGCATCGAGGGTCAGCCCGACATCGCCGACGATGTCGACTCCCGGCAGATCGAGCGCGTCGATTCCAACGTAGTCGGGATGAGCTTTTCGACCGCCGCACCCGAGGTCCAGGATGCGTCCATCGGTTAGTCGTGCCACCGCGGCCGCGTCGGAGGCAGGGAACAGGCGACGAAGCACTCACCAAGCTCTCCGGACGTCACCCCAGGCGCAGGACGCCAGCAGGGCGCATAGGACCAAGCAATCAGGCACGCCGGAAGGTGCTCCCCGCCGTCGTGGCCAGAACCACGCTCCCCGATAGAAGCGCAGCGGCACCGATGGGCACGGCAGACAGGCCAGCACGCCTGGCGCCAAAGCCAAACGAGGCTGCCCACAACAAACGCCGCGAGGGTCGACGCCGCGGCAGCGTCAACTCCAAAGGGTGGGATGAGGGCTAGGTTGAGCAAGAGGTTCGTCAGCCCCGCGGCAGAGGCGCCAACGAGGAAATCGGCGTTGCGATTTGATGCGATGAGAGTTTGGCCAGCGGGGAACCCGAGGCATAGCAAGCCAGCGCCGCGACGAGCACCAGGAAGGCATCCTCCGTCGCTTCGAACGCGTCGCCGAACACCGCGACCAGAAGCTCATCGCCCACTAGCTCAACCACGCCGATGACGAAAGCGGCGTAGCAGAGCAGCACCTTTCCGAGCAGGAGCACGGCGGCGCGCACCGACTGCTCTCCGCCAGCCGCGCTACGCCGGGCGAGCCGAGGTAGCGCCGCGTAAGAGGTAAGAACGATCGCCGCTGACAAGACCAAGAAGACCCGATAGGGAGCGGTGTAAAGGCCGGCCTCACCAGAGATCGTGTCGCGGCAAGGATGATCGTGTCGACGTTGGCCGTATACGCGTAGACCACGGCCGTGGCCAGTGCAAGCGGCCAAGCTCGCCGAAGGAGCCCTCCCCAATCTCCGAAATCGAGCCCGGGCCGACCCGCACGTCGCAGGACGCCCCACCCGATGATCGCGATGACCGCCTCGCCCGCCGCGTAGGCCCAGATCGCCCCGTTCGAGGAACCGTGCGTGGCGGCGACCACCAGGGAGCCCGCGGCCACGGTGGCTCCCCCCGCCGCCCAGGCGATACCTAGCACGCGCATTCGCTCGAAACCGCGGAGAGCCCGAGTCGACGGCAACCGTCATCGACAGTGCCATCGCTACGCCGCCGGCGACGAGAACCGCGTCGATCTGACCCACCGCCGCCAGGACCGCGATCGTCGCGACGACGGTGACCAGAAGAACCGAAAGTCGGATCGCCAGGATGCGCGCGGCAAGTATTGGGAAATGCCTGGGCTTGACCGCCACGTCTCGGGCCCCCAAGTCAGGCAGACCGACCGTGGCGAATACGACGACGACACCGGCCACCGCGATCGCAGTGTTGACCTCGCCGAACTCCTGAAGGGTAAGTACTCGGGCGAGGACGATCGTCGCCCCAAAGCGAAAGGCACGATTCACCACGTCGCCCGCAATGAGGGCACCCGCACTCGTCGCGACGGACCGCCCTCCGGTCCCCACGTTCCTCAGTGCGGTCATGGCTTCTCAACCGCCGACGCCGGCCGCCCGTTCCCGATGTCCCTTACTCGCCTCTCCCACGCCATCAGGGTTGCGGCGAACCAGAGGTCGGTCGCCGTAGCTGTGCCCGCCTCGAGGGCGCGTGCTGCTCGAGAGCCGTCCACCAGGGTCGAAGGCGACTCGCTGAACCACTCGCGCGCCTCGGCTGTCCAGGAGCCAGCGAAGAGCTCTGCCAAGGGAACGGCAAATCCCCGCTTCGAGCGCCCCGCCACAGAATCGTCGGGGAGTCGCAGGCGCGCCAGCTGCCGGAGCACCCGCTTCCCGCGACGCAGCGATACGTGTTCGTCGGCGTCGATTGAGAAGGCCGCGATCGCCACCTGCTCATCCAGGAGCGGGACTCGCGCTTCAAGGCCCACAGCCATGGAGGCTCGATCTTCCTTGGTGAGTACATCGCCGGGGAGATACGCCGAGAGCTCAATCTGCTGCAGCCGACGGAGTCTCCCGTAGTCTCGGCGTCCGTCGTCGGCGGCCCACGCCCGGTACAGGCGGCGTCGTTCAGCACCTGCGTCGACCGCCTCTCGCAGCAGCGAGCCCCCGACCGGCGATGTGGCCGACCCCACCAGCGACAGGTATTGGGCATCGTCGTCGCTGCTGTCGGCTCGGGCGAGCCGATCGGCGTAGGCAGCCAGACTCTTCGCGACACTGGCCCGCTCATTGCCGCGACTGCCCAGTGTCGGGAGCTGAGCGGCAACCGGCTTGAACAGGGAGGTCGCCCGGCGAAACTTGTGTGCGCGAAGTCTGTGGTAGCCGCCGAAGAGCTCGTCGCCTCCGGTGCCACTTAGCACCACGGTGCACGATTCCCGGGCCAACTTCGCAAGCTGGAGGGTGGCGATCGCCGACGAGTCGGCGAACGGCTGATCAAACGCCTGGGCCACTCCCTCGACCGCATCTGCAAATCCTGGGTCGAAGTCTTCGATCTCATGTGGGACTCCGTACGCCGCCGCAAGCTGGGCCGCGTTGTAGCTCTCGTCGTAGTCGCCCATGCCCGCAAACGCGATTGTGAATGCGCGCGGGCGTGCACCGGCTCGAACCGCGGCGTCCAAGAGCAGGCCAGAGTCGATTCCGCTGGAGAGAAGGAGCCCGACGTTCACATCGGCAACGAGCTGCCGGCGAACCGCGTCGTCAATGGCCGCGCCGGCTTCCTCCACCGCAGCAGTTCCCCCAATCCGGCCCTTCCCGTAGCGGCTCCACGAAGGTGGCCGTTGACCAAGTTCCACCCTTCCGGACAGCGACCGATCCAGGTTGGAGTTGCGTCAGGCCGACTATGCCGGTGGCCGGCGGTCGCAGGAAATGGAAGGCCGCCAACTCAGCTACGGCCGCTCGGTTGATCTCGCCAGACACGAAACCGGCCCCGACAAGCGCGAGCGCGTCTGATGCGAAGGCGAAGCGTCCTGTTGTCGTGTGAACCAACGGCTTGATGCCGAACCGGTCCCTAGCAAGCACGAGCCGCCCATCTCTTGCGTCGTGGATCGCGAGCGCGAACATCCCGTTGAGGCGAGCGAACGCATCGAGGTCCCACTCCTCGAAGGCGTGCACGACGACCTCGGCGTCACACGCAGTCCTGAACCGATGGCCGCCGGCGAACGAGATCCTCTCTGAGACGCTGGTGCCCGTAGATCTCACCGTTGAACAGCAAACGAACGGTGCCGGTTTCGTTCGCGAGCGGATATTGAACGCGCTCGGAGAGGTCGATCACTGCCAGACGAGTCTGGACGAGGTTGTACTCGCCCGCGAGGTCGGAAGACGCGCCATCGGGGCCGCGCCGGGCCAGTTGCGACTGGAGTCGCTGTACGACGTCCGCGTCGTCGTCACCTCGCTCGAACCCAGCAATCCCGCACATCAGGCTGTCTCCCGGAGGACCCGAAGGATGGTGGGCCCCCAGCGCTGAAGCGAGTAATGATCCTCCACGCGAGCTCGCCCCCTTCACCAAGCTGGGTCCGCTCGAGCGGATCGTTCAGGAGTGAGACGAGGGCCTCCGTCCAAGCAGATCCTCCGCGTGGAAGAAGTCCGGCGCCGCCGTCGTCGAGAACTCGCGGAGCAACCCCTACGGGGTCGGCCACTACTGGAACCGCGGCAGCCATGTACTGCAGTGCTTTGTAGGCGGATTTCGCTCGGGTCCACGGGTCATCCGGAAGCGGCATCACGCCGACGTCCATCCGCTTCAGCGCATCCGATTCCTCCAACTCGCTCCATTGACGAGCCTCGGTGACCACCCCCGGGATGGGGATACCTGGGGCGCCGATCATGAGAAAGCGCAGCCTCCGTGGTCTGATCTCACGCGCTGCGGCGCTGACCGCGCCGACAATTCTACGAACGTACCGAGCGGTGCTCGGTGACCCGATCCAGCCCACGACGAGTTCGTCGGCGTCGCCGTGCTCGCGGCGCGAGATGCGCGTTGGGTCAACTACCGACGGAACGACCAGCAGCTCGTTCGCGTGCGGCTCAAGCCATTCGGCAAGCGTGTCATTCCCGGCCAGTGTGACGTCGGCGCGATTGGCGAGGAAGGCGGCCTTTCGGCCAGACGCCTTAAGGAAAGCGAAGCGGTGGCCTCCGGCTGCCGAATCGCCCGCCAGCCAGATCGCGTCATCTACGTCATAGACCAGGCGCCGCTGGTCAGCAACGGCCTTCTCGAGTGCGAGCGTGGGCGCGAGGTCAGCTTGACGGCTGACCAAGGCCACCGTTGCAGTGCTTTGTCGAAGCCATAACCGCTGGCGACGACCGGCATTGCCTATAAGTTGGCCGCGACGCCAGACCGACGCCCGGCTGAACTCGGCGGCCTGCTCCTGGGACAGAAATGCGCGTGCGTCAAGCTCAACCCCTCCCTCGCGGAGCCCCGCGGCAAATTGCAGTACTCGAATTCGAAAGTTTGGCGCTAGGGGCCCCACCGAGGAGGTAGCGATAGCTTCAAGCGCGGGCTCGCTCGGCCGCGCTGCCGGACCGGCAACTGGCTGCCCGGGACCGCTCACGACCTCTCGCGGTGCAAGCGCCGGTAGAGGCCGTCAACGTCGTCCGCTAGCCGCGCGAGCGAGAAGCTGCCGACGACGTGCTCCCGGCCGGCCCGGCCGAAGCCGCGTCGCAAGCCGGGATCCGCCACGAGGGCGCGCACGCGCTCGGCGAAGAGGTCGTCTCGGTCCGGCGGAACGAGACTGCCGCTCCGACCGTCGAGTACCACGCTCGCAACACCGCCAACCGCCGTGGAAACGACCGGCTTCCCGGCGGCGTGAGCCTCGATCAGGCTCGCTGCCGTTCCCTCATTGTCGGAGCTGAGACAGACCACATCGCTCGCCGCCATCACGGCCGGAATGTCACTGCGCATGCCTGCCCAGACGAGCCGATCGCCAAGCTCTGCCGCGGCGGGCGAGGCGCGGAGCTCCTCTGCGAGCTCGCCGTCACCCACAACTACGAATCGCAGCTGCGGCGCATCGACGAGGCGGCGCGCGACCGCGAGAAAGCGATCGACGCGCTTGATCGGTACGAGCCGTGCCACGAGGGTTGCCACGACCTCGTCGGGCGAGATACCGAGTTCGCCGCGAACCCGCACCCGCTCGCGGGCGCTCTCGGCGTTGCCCATCTCGAAGTCACCGAGGGCGAAGCCGAGCCTGATCACCTCGATCTTTTCCGCGGGCGCCACGTCGAGCCGGACGAGGTCGTCGCGGACCTCGTCCGAGATCGCGATCAGCCGGGACGTCGACCGCGCCAGCTCTCGTTCGATCCGACGGAACAGCTCCGCGCGGGCAGGCGAGAAATAGCCCGTGAGCACATGGCCGTGAAAGGTGTGGACCCGCACTGGAGGGGCGGCCCGTCCGGCGAGCACAGCCGCGAGCCGGCCCAACGTCCCGGCCTTTGCCGCGTGCGTGTGCAGGACGTCAGCGCGAGCCTGCCGCATGATCGCGACGAGCCTTCTCAGGGCAAAGGCGTCGTGCGGCCCGAGCTCGCGTCGGAGGCCGTCGATTTTTAGCGGTTGGACCGCCAGCCGCGCGGCGAGGTCGTCCATGTTCCCCTCGCGGGGCGCCTCGGTTCCCCGCACCAGGAGCGTCTCGTACCCGCGGGAAGCCAGCTCGCGGGTGAGCGTGATCGCCTGGATGGCGGGGCCGCCGACGTTGAGGCGCGAGATGACGCGCAGCACTCGGACGGGGCGCCCCTTCACGCCGCGAGCATACGGACGTTCGCTCGACTCGCGCCAGTAGATTGATAGGCGATCGTGACCGAACGACACGAAGCTACGGTCGCGCCGGGCCGGAAAGGCATGGACGAAGGCGCTCCGGCCGTCCTGGCCACCGCGGTGATCCCCGTCTGGGACGGCTACGTCGACCGGCTCCCCGCGGCCATTGCGGCTTTGCGTGAGGTCAACGGTGCGCTGCGAATCCTCGTCGTGGACAACGCGTCGCAAGTGCCGATCCGGGTCCCGGAGGGCGTCGATCTCCTCCGCCTCGAGAGCCGCGTCACCCTCGGCGCGGCCAGGAACGTCGGCCTGATGGCCGCCTCGACGCCGTGGGTGATGCTCTGGGATGCCGACGACACGGCCATGCCCGGCTCGATCGTCCCCCTCCTCGAACAGGCGAGAAGCGGCGCCGCCCGGCGTCAGCGCGATCGTCGGCGGCATCGTCGATGCACGGACGGGCGCGATGCACCACTGGCCTCGTCCGTGGACGTTTCGCCTCAATCGCCGACCGCCGCTGTTCCTGGCCACGCACGCGATCTCGTCGCTGTTTCCGACAGTCGGCGCGTCCGTCCTGCGCCGTGATGCGCTCGCCGACGGGGGCGGCTTCCCGGACTCCGAGACGGGAGACGATTGGGTGGCCGGCGTGTCGTTGGCGGCGCGAGGGCGAATCGTCTTCGATCCGCGTCCGGCCCGTCGCTACGGGCGCGACGAGGAATCCGTGTCGGCGAACTGGACGAGCCGTCAGCTCGTCATGCATGGCCGCCTTGTGCGCCGGCGCCTTGCCGACGACCCGGCCGTACCGCGTGTCACGGCGGCTCTGCTGCCGCTGATCGCCGCGGCGCAATGGGTCGTCGTCTTCGTCCTGCGCCCGATCTCGATCCGCCTGCACCGCCGGCGCACGACCTAACCCTCTCGACGCTAGGGTCGGGGCTTGCTCGAGAGGTCGCATCGACGTCACGGCCGCCGCGAGGCCGATGAGGAGCCAGAGGTGCCGGAAGTGCTCGGCGTCCTGCGCGAGACCGTCGACGGCGATGCCGAGTAGGGCACACCACACGACGAACGTCCATCGCTCCCTCGGCGTGCGTCGACGCCACAGGACCACGAGGAGCGCGATCAGGACCAGCAATGACGGGATCCCGGTCGTCACCGCGACGTTCAGCGGCGTGAGGTGTGCCCTGAAATCCACGTTCGGGTAGTCGTCGGCACTCGACACGCGCGCGCCCGGCCCATAACCGACCAGAGGCCGGTCGTCGACCGCTCTCCACGCGCTGGCCACCGTGTCGGCTCGGGCCTGCACGCTGGGAAACTCCACGCGCGTCTTCGCGGGATTCTCGAGATCGAGTTGTCAATGACCCTGCCGTCAACGACGGCCATCGCCACAATGCAGCCGACGATCACGATGACGGCGGTCGGCCTTCCCGGCCGTCCGGGTCGGCGGGCGCAGCCCATAGAGCGCGGCGATCATCGCCAAGAAGCCAACGGGGCGCGCGAGAGATCGTCAGCACACAGATGATGCCCAGCAGCACGCCGAGCACGACGGCCAGCCGCCGAGGGGGCGCACCATCGCCAAGCCAACCCAGGAGCAGCGCAGCAGCAGCGATCGTGAACGACCCGAGCAGAGCCGACGTTCCGAACCCGCCCGCGGTGCGCACGTAGCTGCCGGACACGGGGATCTCGCCGTACTCGCTCGTCAGCGCGTTCGTCTCACCCGTCGCGTAGAACCACACCTCGCCAGCGAGAGCCCCCACGATCGCGAACACCGCGGCGGCCGCCACCGCCCGGAGGATCATCATCCTTCGGGCCGGATCGCCGCGTAGTCCCACGTCAGGACGGCGAGAACGACGAGTTCGACGGTAACGACTGCATGCAGGACGCCCGTCCCTCGGTCCACCGCGAAGAGCGCCGACGTCGCGACCAGCGCGAGGAACGCGGACAACAGCCCGTGAATGGCGTTCGGTCGAAGGCGGCGGCCCTCCCGGATCGCGCGCACGCACCACAGCCCGGCCGCACCGGCGAGGATCAGGTCCGACCAGATCGCCTCCTCCGACAGTGCGCCGAGTGGGGAGAGAAACCGCACGGGCAGCAGCGCGACCGCCGCAAGGTACAGCGCGAAATCGAGCGGGACATTCGGAGGCCAGGCGGGCGAAAAGCGTGCGCAACCCGCCATCGGCGAGCATCGTGTCACGTTCCGTATGACATACCGTGCCGCACATCCCTCCCGCCGCGCACCTCATCGTGGGCTCCAGCCCGTTTCACCTGGTCCTCGGGATTGAACTGCTAACCGCATCGAGGGGCGACGTCGTCATCGTCGAGGCGGCCGATCGACCCGGGGGCGCGTGGCGCGTGGGCGAGGTCTTCGGCATCCCGGACATCGAGCTCGGCTGTCACCTGCTCGACAACGACCCCGCGGGATACGCCGTGCTGGAGCGGTGTGGCGTCGACCTTCCGGTGCTGCACCCCCGACCGACCCTCATCGTCGCCCGCCCGACCGGCGCGACCGGGCCCGACCTGGTCAAGAACTGCGCGGTCTTCGGTTACGGGACGCTCCGGCGCAACCGGACCTTCGACCGCGCGAGGCACGACGCGCTCATCCGGACGCTCCGGACCCGGACCCGAACGCCCGTCGTGCCCTGGCGCTATCCGTCGCTCGGCTGCGCGGAGCTGGTTCGCGATCTCGCCGGGCGGTTCACCGACCTGGGCGGACAGCTGCTGACGGGGCTACGGGTCAGCCGCTCTGGACGAGCATGACGACCGGGTCGTGTGCGCCCTGAGCGACGGTGACGCCATCGATGCCGAGCACGTTCACGTGTCGTCGAACAGCAACGACATTCGCGTGGAGGGGCTAGCGAATACCCGCGCAGTCGCGCGGACCAGCGTGTTGATCGGGGTCGCTGGGGCGCCGCGCCCGTTCTCCATCGTGCAGGTCAAGGGCGAGCCCGTGGTCCATGCGGTGAGCGACATCGGGCGGTTCGCGAGCACGCCCGCGGGCACGGTCGTGCTTGCCGTCCAGCTGCACAGGCGGGCGTCCGAGGAGGCCGGCACGGTGGAGCGTCGCCTGCGCCGGCTCGGACTCCTGCGCGATTCGGATGTCGTCACGGGCTTCCACACGGAGCGCTATCGAGTCGCAGGGCGGGAGACCGTCGCGGCCTGGACGAGGGCGACGGCCTCGTCGAGACGCATCAGCGTCCGCAACCCCGCCACCCTCGTCCAGAGCCTCGGCGAGCTGGCACGAACGGCCGACCGGCGCGTCTTGGCGTGAGCATCGAAGCCATCGGGGTGACCAAGCGCTTCGGCGACGTCCGCGCGCTCGAGGACGTGACCGTGCGGGTACAGGCGGGCGAGCTCGTCGGCCTGGTCGGAAGCAACGGTGCCGGAAAGAGCGTCCTGCTGCGCACGCTCTCGGGAGGGGTGATACCCGACGCCGGGACGGTGACGATCCAGGGTCACGATGCTGTCCGGGCCCGCCCAGCCAGCGCTGCCGCGGTCGGCGTCATGTTCGGCCCGCGCCAGGGCTGGTACGGCCGGCTCAGCGGAGCGGCCAACCTCGAGTTCTTCGCTGCTGTCCGAGGACTCGACCCGCGCGCCGCGGCCGGCGAGACGCTGCGCTGCCTCGACGAGGTGGGTCTCGCCGCGGTGGCCGGCCGCCGTGTCGACACGTACTCGACGGGAATGACCGCCCGCCTGGCACTCGCCCGTGCCCGGCTCGGCGATCCATCCGTGCTGCTGCTCGACGAGCCGAGCGCAACGCTCGACGCCGAGGCCGTCGCCGAGCTCCACGAGCATCTCCTGCATGCCGACCGCCACCGCGCCGTCCTTCTCGCCACCCACGACGAGCGGGAGCTCGCCCTCACGGATCGGACGGTGCGGCTCGAGCAGGGACGTATCGCGTCGTGAACACGCTGCGCGCGTTTTTCGTCCGCGACGCGCAGGTCGCGCTCTCGTACCGGATCCCGTTCTTCTTCGACATCGTCGCGCTGCTCGCGGGGGCGGCGACCTTTCAGGCGATCGGAACCTCCATCGGGCAGGAGGACAGCTTCTTCGTCTTCGCGATCGCCGGGTTGATGGTGCTCCGTGTGGGCGCCTCCCTGGCTCGGATCGCGCATTCGATCGAGGCCGAGCTCGCCGCCGGGACGCTGGAGTTCCTGCTCAGCTCGCCGCTGCGCCCGGCGGCCGTGATCCTCTCCGGCGCCTCATTCGAGCTCCTGCGCGGCGTGCGTGCTCGCCCTGCTCTTCGTTCCCGTCGCGGTACTCGTCTTCGGCGCCGACCTCGCGCTGGACGCGGCCGCGACCTACGCGGCACTGCTGATCGGCCTGCTCGGCGCCGCCCTGGTCTTCGCCGCCGTCGCCGCCGCCACGGTCGCGACCGTCCTGCTCATACGCCAGGGCACCGCTCTGGCGAACGCCATCGCCCTCACGCTTCCGATCCTCGCGGGCGCGTACTTCCCCCTGAGCGTCCTGCCGCAGCCCCTCGAGCTGCTCGCGGACATCCTCCCGTTCCGGCTCGCGGTCGACGTCCTCCGGACCGGTCTCACCGACGGGCAATTCGAGGTTGGGACAGCAATTGCCCTGATCGCCGGTGGCGCCGCAGCGCTCGCCGGGGCGGTGCTGGTTCTCCAGTTCGCGGTCGAGCGCAGTCGCCGACTCGGGACCCTGGCCCAAACCTAGCCATGGACGCCTCGTGACTCTTCTCGCCATCGGTTGGGCCGGAGCGGAGGGCTCGCACGTGCGACGCCTGGCCGACGAAGGACGGCTGCCGACAACCGCAGGTCTCTTGCGAGACGGGGTCTGGACCGATGTCATCGGCGCGCACGATCACGCAACCGTCTGGCCGTCGTTCGCCACCGGCCGCCCGGCAAGCGAGCACGGGGTCTACTCCGAGTGGGTCTGGGATCCGGACTCGATGCGGATGACCCACCCCACGGCTGGACCGCCTACCGATGATCTGGCAGGCGCATCCGGACGCGTCGATCGGCGTCTTCGACGTTCCGTCCGCTCTGCCCACGAACCGCACCGCCGGCTTCGAGGTGACGGGCTGGGGTCATCACGAACGCTGGGGCCCGGACACCGATGCCCGTCTCGTGGGGGCGAGCCCACCGGCGGTGGCATCGCTCGTCGCCGACGCGAGCCCGCATCCTCTCTCCGGCGCGCGCGGCGTGCCGCCCGCATCACTGGACGACTGGGCCGCGCTCGGCGTCCTGGCAGAGGAGGGTTTCGAGGGAGCGCGCCTCCGGGGGATCTGGCCGCGCGGATCCTCGCAGCCGTCCGCCCGTCGCTCGCGGTGGTCGTGTTCCCGGAGACCCACCACGCCCAGGGCCACCTCTGGCACGACATCGAACCTGATCAACCTCACTTCGCCGACACGAAACGGCGGACCGCCGGTCGCCGCCCTGGTCTCGTCGAGGTCTACGAGGAGGTCGATCGTCAGATCGGCCGCCTGATGGACGCGAACGAAGGCGAAGCTCCCATCGTGTTCTCCCTCACCGGCAACCGCCCCGGGCGCGGCCTCGTCGACGTGCTCCCGGCGGTGCTCGAGCACCATGGTTTCGCCCGCCGCGAGCGCGGCCTCGTCACGGGCCGCGCACGGGCCCTGGCAGCATTCAAGCGCCGGGCGCCGAAGGCCCTCAAGGACCCTGTGGTACCGCCGCATGCCCGAGACGGTCAGGCAGTCGGTCGCCATGGCGAACCTCCTGCCGACCGTACGACTGGAGTCGAACGCGTGCCATCCCCCTGTCCGGGGACTACAACGGCCACGTCCAGGTGAACCTCGTGGGTCGCGAGCGCGACGGCGTCGTCGAGCCTTCGCAATACGCGGCCCTGCTGGACGAGCTCGAGGCCGCTGCTGAGCGGCCTGGTGGACACCTCAGGACGCCCGCTGGTTCAGGCGATCGTGCGTGCGCGGGGCGACGAGCCCCCGCGGCTCGAGCCTGATCTGCTGATCGAGTGGACGGAGGCGGCGCTCGATCCGGACCTTCGGCTGCCGGGCATCGCCGGCGTACATCCGCCGAAGTTCCGCCATCTGACGGGTGCTCACACGCGCCGCGGGTTCTGCCTCGCTCCCGAAGGGGTCGGCGTGCCAGGCGACGACCCTCTGAAGCCCGAGGATCTGTTCGAGTGGTGGCTCGACACCGCGTCGCGTCGCGACGTCCGGCCAACCGCTTGAACGTATAGTCACGCGCGTTGCCCACACCGGTGCTCAGTGTTGTGATGCCGGTCTACAACTGCGCCGCCTATCTCGACGACGCGGTCCGCAGCATCCTGCACCAGACGTTCCGTGACTTCGAGTTCGTCATCCTCGACAACGGGTCGCAGGACGGCTCGGTCGACATCCTCAGGCGCTGGGCCGCCCGCGATGACCGCATCCGCTTGATCGAGGAGCCCGAACCGCTGGGCATCGCGGGCAGCGCGAACGCCGTGACCCGCCACGCCCGCGCCCCGCTCATCGCGCGGATGGACGCCGACGACATGTCCTACCCCGAGCGCTTCGCCCGCGAGGTGCCCGTCTTCGCGGGGCGACCGGACGTCGTGCTGGTCGGCGCCATGTCCAACGGCATCGACGAACGCGGTCGCGTCGTCCGCCCGCCCGACCGCTGGTTTCTCCTGCGCCCGGGGGTGCGGCCGCCGTTCTCGCACGGATCGATCATCTACCGCCGCGAAGCATTCGAGCGGGTCGGCGGCTACCGCGCCGAGGCCGGTTCGTGGGCGGATCTCGACTTCATCCAACGGCTGGGGGAGGTGGGCGAGTTCGCGGTGTTGGTGGAGGCGCTCTATCAACACCGCTTCACGGCGACGTCGACCACGAGCGGCGCCGCCGTCGAACGGGCGATCGAGTCCCATTCGAGTCGACACCGCACCGTCCAGGCCCGGATGGATCGTGACCCACCCAAGGCGAGGTCGATGGCGGCGAATGCTCTCTACGAGCGCGAGGCGATGCACCTATGGGCCGGACATCGACCGAGACTGCTGCCCGAGTTGTTCGCTCGGCGGCTCATCTCGCCAACGCCGCGCTGCGCGCTCATCCTCGCGTGGGCCGCCGCTGCATTCGTCAGTCCCGCCGCGCTCCGCCGCGCCGCCAGGACGATGCTTCGAGTCCGCGATCGTCGTGCTCGTGCCCGGCTCGGGTCCCGGGACGTGGTCGAATGGCGGTTTGGTTGAGTGCGTTACTGCCTCGACCGATCCCGCCCCGGCCCACCAATCAGCCGGTCGCGCCCCGGCCACCAATCAGCCGGTCCCGGCCCGAGCCGCCGTTGAGGCGGTCGCGCCCACGCCCGCCATTCAGGCGGTCGTTGCCCGAGCTCCCGCTCAGGATGTCGTTGCCGCTGTCGCCGCCGACGGTGTCGTTGCCGCCGTTGCCGCTCAGCCGGTCGTTGCTCGACCCGCCGCTGATGCGGTCCCGCCCGGTGCTCCCGGAGATCCTGTCGCGGCCGCTGCTGCCGGCGGCGCGGTCGTTGCCGCTGTTGCCGTTCATCCGGTCGTTGCCGCTGTTGCCGTTCATGCGGTCGTTGCCCGATGAGCCCGACACGGCGTCGTTGCCCGCGCTGCCGGAAACGGTGTCGTTGCCCTCGGAGCCGTTCAGGCGATCGTTGCCGGCGTTGCCGTTGATGCGGTCGTTTCCGGTTCCGCCCCGGATGGTGTCGTCGCCGGGCGTGCCTGCCTGAGCGGCCCGACGCGGCTCGTGGTGGACGCGGGACCGTCGCCGTTGATCGTGTCGTCGCCGGAGCCACCGTCGATGGTGTCGTCGCCGCCACCGCCGTTGATCGTGTCGTTGCCGTCGCCGCCGTTGATGGTGTCGTTGCCGTCGCCGCCGTTCAGCGAGTCGTTGCCGCCGCTGCCGTTGATGGTGTCGTTGCCGTCGCCGCCGTTGATGACGTCGCGGCCGGGGGTTCCGACGATCACGTCGTTGCCCGACGTGCCGGTGATGACGATCACGCCGTTGATGTTCTGGCAGATCACCCCGGCCGAGGTGCCCGCTGCGCACGGGACCTGGTTGGGCGGCCCGTAGTAGTACTGCGCGGACGCGCTCGCGGGAACCACGACGCCGACGAAAAGCGCTGCCACCAGCAACTTCACGGACCTGGACAACGTCAGCCTCCTGTGATCGAACTGATTCCGTCGAGATAGGCCGACGTCCCTGCCCCTGCCATCTCGCGCAGCGAACCTACCTCCATCTTCCCCGGTCTGCGCCAACTTCATGCGTCGGATGCTCACCTGACCCGAACCATGCGGCGCACCTCGGAGGCCCGCGGGGCCCGCACCACGCACGCGTAGCCGCCCGCGCGCGAGGCGGGCAGCCGGATCGCGATCCGCTTCGTAGAGCGCCGCTCCTGAAGCGGACCCTGCGCGTACCCGCCGCAGCCTGCCCCGGCGGACCGCGACCGTCACGCGGCCGCGTGCTGCGGGGGCGGACCCGAACGCACCAGCCGCCGGCCCCGGCGGACCCGCGCGGGCAGCTCGCACGCGCGGCCGGAACCGCTCGCTCGGCGCGGCGCGATAGGCCCGGTACGCGGGCTTTCTCGCTCCGCCGCTGGTGAGCAGCCCCCAGTTGGAGCTGAGCTTGCGCTCCGGCTCGTCGAGCAGCGACAGCCAGCCCAGGCCCGCGACCGAGTCCAGGCGGTCGGCGATCCGGTACGACGCCGCCAGCCAGCGCGCCTGCTGCGCTCCGCGACACGGAGAGCTGGAACTGGTCCGAGCCGCGGTCGCTCAGCACGAGGAACTCCGACAGCCAGAACTTCGCCCGCCGGCCGTACGCGCGACGCAGCTGGCGGCCGAACGTGTCGAGGTCGCTGATGTCGCGGTAGCCGCCGGCTATCGGCAGCTCGCGCAGGTTCGGGAACCGGAACGGGAACGGGTTGTGGCCGAACCAGTCGAGCCGCGGGCCGGCGGCCGTTGGGAAGCCGCATGAACGACAGGAAGTCGGTCGGCTTCACGTCGCCGCCGGTCCAGGTCATCCCGCCGATGACGATGTTCCGGCGCGAGACGCGCTTGAGCGCGCCGTACGCGGCGTCGAGGATCTGCGCGTACGCCCGCGGGCCCACCGGGCTGTCCTCGCGGTTGGGCAGGAAGCGGTCGGCGCGGTTGGGCTCGCCCCAGATCATCCAGCGGCGCACGGCGGGATAGCGGCGGCTGGCGGCGGCCATGAACTCGCGCGAACGCCGCCGGATCGGGCGCGTGTAGGGCGGAGCGGCCGCCGTTCGCCCACCCGGGCGATCTGGTTCACGAGCAGCGCCACCTCGATCCCGTTCGCGCGCGCCTCGGCGATCGTGGCGTCCAGGTCCGAGGGCCAGCGGTAGGCGGGGTCGCCGGGATTGCCGGGGGCCGCCGGAGCGGTCGGGGCGACCGTGGCGAAGTCGAGCTGGAACTGGATCGTGTCCACGCCCAGGTCCCGGTAGACCGGGAAGGCCGACGCTCCGCTCGGCAGCTTGGCGGGACCCCAGATCGCCTTCTCGGCCGCCTGGGCCGAAGGAGGCTCGCACAGCCCTGCGAGGCCCGCCGCGAGCACGCAGACGCACGTAGCTATGACGCGGCCTCCCATCTGTGCTGAGTAAAGCAACGCCGCCAACCCAGAGTTGCGGACGTCACGTCAGCGCCGCAGCGCGCGATCAGCACCGCAGCGACAAGTGCACCGAGCGGTCAGACAGCGTGCAGCCTGCTGCGGTCGCGCTCCTCGGCGAAGAACTCGAACGTCCGTCGCAGGCCGTCCGCGAAATCGACGGTCGGCTGATAGTCCAGCTCTCGTCTGGCCTTTGAAATATCCGCCTGGGAATGAGGCACGTCTCCAGGCCTGGCCGCCTCGTAGGTTGCCTCAACCTCAACGCCCGTCAGGTCGCTGAGCCTCTCCAGCAGCTGCAGAAGCGAGATTCGTTGGCCGCACGCCGCGTTGTAAGTGGATCCGCCCTCGACCGGTGCTGTCATGGCGCGCACATTCGCCTCGACCACATTGTCGACGTACGTGAAGTCCCGCGATTGGGTCCCATCGCCGTAGACGACCGGCGTGGTGCCTTCAAGGAAATGGGTGATGAAGTTCGGGATGACGGCCGCGTACTGCGACCGGGGATCCTGCCTCGGCCCGAAGACATTGAAGTAGCGCAACGCAACTGTTTCGAGGCCGTACACCTGATGAAAGCTGCGGCAGTACCCCTCGCCCGCGAGCTTTGCGACAGCGTACGGCGACATCGGCGCTGGGCGCCAAGCTCTCGTGTTTCGGCAGCTCGGCGTTTGCGCCATATACGGACGAAGACGATGCGTAGACAACGCGGGCTACGTCTTCGTCTCGGGCCGCGAGCAACACATTCAGAGTGCCGGTGACATTCGAAGCGTTGCTCGTTAGTGGATCCTGAATCGACCGGGGCACAGAGGGCAGGGCAGCCTGATGCAAGACCACCGAGCACCCTCGCGTCGCCCGATGCACGCGCTCGTAACTTTGGATGTCCCCTTCGACGAGTTCGACGTCGTCGAGATAAGGGGCCAAGTTCTCTCGCCGACCGGTCGCGAAGTTGTCGAGAACACGGACGGACTCACCGTCCGCCAGGAGACGCCCGACGAGATGGGAGCCGATGAACCCGGCGCCGCCTGTGATGAGGACCTTCCCCATACCGGCCACCCTAGGTGTGCGGGCTACGTCCCACCAGTCAGCAGCAGCGCGCTCCAGCCGCGATCGCTGAGCCGCCGCGCCTCCACCAGCGGCGCGAACGCCGCCGCCACCTCGTCGGCCTCCTCCTCCAGCAGGCCGGAGGCGATCAGCGCCCGCGGGCGCCCGCGCATCAGCTCCGCCACCCGCAGCAGCAGCGGGCGCATCAGGTTGGCCACCACCACGTCGGCCTCCGGCGCCGGCTGCTCGCGCAGGTTCGCCCGCTCCACGCGCTCCAGCGCCACCCCGTTGTCGCGCGCGTTGGCCACGGTCGCCTCCACCGCCAGCCGGTCGGAGTCCAGCGCGGTGACGGGGCCGAAGCCCAGCCGGGCGGCGGCGATCGAGAGCACGCCCGAGCCGCAGCCGAGGTCGCACAGCGAGCCGCGCTCGTCCAGCTCGAGCAGCAGCTCCAGGCACAGCCGCGTGGTGGGGTGCGCGCCGGTGCCGAAGGCGCGGCCGGGGTCGATCACGAGGTCGATCACCCCGGGGCGGACCGCCTCCTGCTCCCAGGGCGGGCGGACCCAGATCCGGTCGGCCACCAGCACGGGCGAGTGGAACCGCTTCCAGCGCTCCTCCCAGTCGTCGGGCACCTCCTCCCCGCTCACGACCACGCGAACGCCGCCCACCTCCGCCTCGCCCTCGGCCAGCTCCGGCAGCTCGCCGGGCGCGCCGTAGACGGCGAACTCGACGGAGTCCTCGTGATCGACCTGCTCCACCCCCGACGGGGCCAGCTCGAGCAGTGCCGCGAGCACCTGCTCGGCGTGGGCGGCGGGCGCCCGCACCGCCAGCCGGATCAACGGAACGCCCGGCGCACCTTCGACAGGATCGACTCGTTCGCGCCGTCGAGCAGGTTGTCCTCCGTGACGCTGTCGCGCAGCTCGGCGAGCAGCTCCTTCTGGCGGGATGTGAGGTTGCGCGGGATCACCACGTTCAGCACCACCTGCAGATCGCCGTGGCGGCGGCGGCCGATCTCGGGCATGCCCTTCCCGCGCAGCGTCACGACCGTGCCCGGCTGGGTGCCGGGGTCGACCTTGATCTCCTGGTCGCCGTCGAGCGTCGGGACGGTCACCTTCGTGCCGAGCGCCGCCGCCGGGGCCGGGATGTCGACCACCGACACGAGGTCGGCGCCCTCGCGCAGGAAGCGATCGTCCGCGGTCACTCGCACGAGCACGTACAGGTCACCCGGCGGGCCTCCCCTCTCCCCCGCGTGGCCGCGGCCGCCGAGGCGGATCCGCTGGCCGTCGTCGATGCCCGCCGGCACGTCCACCTCGAGCGTGCGCCGCTCGGCCTTGAGCCCGCGGCCGCCGCACTCGGTGCACGGCGTGGCGGCCACCTTGCCGTCGCCGTCGCAGACGTCGCAGGCCTGGGCGCGCACCATCTGGCCGAACGCCGTGCGGGTCACGGCCTGGAGCCGGCCGCTGCCGCCGCAGCGCTCGCAGGTCTCGATCGGCGTGCCCGGCTCGGCGCGGTTGCCGTGACAGCGCCCGCAGGTGGTCACGGCGTCGAAGGACACCTCCACCTGGGATCCGGTGGCGGCCTGCGCGAGCGACACCTCCACCTCCACGCCCACGTCGCCGCCCTGGACGGCGCCCGGGCCGCGCCCCCCTCCGAACGGGTCGCCGCCGAAGAACGCCTCGAAGATGTCGGCGAACGAGCCGAAGCCGTGGGCCTCGGGCGCGTAGCCGCGCGAGTCCAGCCCATCCCAGCCGTGGCGGTCGTACACCTGCTTGCGCTCGGGGTCCGACAGCACCTCGTACGCCTCGGCCGCCTCCTTGAACTTCTCCTCCGCCGCGGGGTCGTGGGCGTTCACGTCCGGGTGCAGCTCACGCGCGAGCGAGCGGAAGGCCTTCTTCACCTCGCGCTCGTCCGCCCCGCGCTGCACGCCGAGGACCTCGTAGGCGTCGCGCCTCACTCGTCGTAGACCTCGGCAACGAAGCGAGACAGCTCCGATGCGGCCTGGCGCACGGCCATGATCGCCTGCGGGTAGTCGAGGCTGACCGGCCCGAGCACGCTCACCGCGCCCAGGTTGCGCCGGGCGAGGCCGTAGTTGGCCGCCACCATGCTCAGCGACTGCAGCTCGGGCGCCTGGTTCTCACGCCCGATGCGCAGGTACACGCTGGGCTCCGACAGCGACGCCCTCATCACCGACAGCAGCGCCACGCGGCGCTCCAGCACGTCCATCAGGTCCGAGAGCTGCGGCAGCTCCTGGAAGCGGTGCTCGGACAGCAGCCGTGCGGCGCCCTCCACGAACAGGGTGTCGCCCGCCGTGTCCTCCAGCTCGGTGAAGGCGGGCGTGAGCGTGGCGAGGAAGCCGCGCTCGGTCTGCTCCAGCGACGGGTCCGTGAGCTTGGCCTGCAGCATGCGCGACCCCACCTCCATCCCTCCGAGCGCCTCGTTGAGATAGGACGCCGCCCAGTCGACCAGCCCGGGGTCGAGCGGGCCGTCGTAGGACAGGACCCGCTTCGTGACGCCGCCGGTGGAGGTGATGACCACGACCATCGCCACCTGGGGCTGCAGCAGCAGCACCTCCACGCGGTGGATCGTGGCGGTCTCGATCGGCGGCGCGGACACCAGCGCGAGCAGGTTGGTGACCTGCGACAGCTGCTCGGTGGTGGCGCGCATGGCGTCGTCCACCTCGCGCTGCATGCTGGTCAGCTCGAGCGGGCGCCGCGTGGCGGGCAGGTCGCCGCGCTCGAGCAGGGCGTCCACGTAGAAGCGGTAGCCGGTGTCGGTGGGCACACGCCCGGCGGAGGTGTGCGGGTGCTCGAGCAGGCCGGCCTCCTCGAGCCGCGCCAGCTCGGAGCGCACGGTGGACGGGCCCCAGGGCACGTCGTCCTGCTCGGCCAGCCATTTCGACCCCACCGGGGTGTCGATCTGCTGGAAGCCCTCCACCACCTTGCGGAGGATGAATCCCTGTCGCGGCGTGATCTGCACGCCTACAAGGGTAGGAGGCTCAGCCGAGTTCCAGCTCGGCTTGGGCGTTGCGGATGATCTGGTTGCCGTTCTGCTCGGCCACGGTGTCCACGACCACGCGCCCGCCCTCGCTGGAGGCGACCGTGCCGCTCACGGTGATCTCGGCCTCGGGCACGCCCATGCCGCGGAACTGGACCGACAGCCGCTTGAGCGCGCGCGGGTCGCCGTCCGCCAGCGCCGCGTTGCCACGCGCCACCTGGGCCATCGTGTAGAGCCCGTGCAGGATGTTGCCGGGCAGGCCCACCTGCTTGGCGAACTCCGGGTCGATGTGGATCGGGTTGAAGTCGCCCGACGCGCCCGCGTAGCGGTGCGGCAGGTACTTGTCCGGGGTGACCTTCAGCTCCGGTATCGAGTCTCCCTGGTTCATACGCCCCTCACGATGTTCGTCCAGGTGGCGCGCACGACCTCGGCGCCGTCCTGGTTGGTCGAGACGGACTCGAAGACGTAGAAGGCCTTGCCGTCCTTCTCGCTGATGTCCTTCACCTCCGCGACGGTGGTGATCGTGTCGCCCGAGCAGACCGGCTCGCCCCAGACGAACTCCTGGCCGCCGTGCACCATCGCGGCGAAGTTGATGCCCACCTCGGGATCGAGGATGGCCGGCCCCATCGCGCCGGCCGAGTAGACGACCGCGAACATCGGCGGCGCCACCACGTCGCGGTAGCCCGCCTCGCGGGCGGCGTCGCGCTCGAAGTGCACCGGGTTCTCGGCGCCGATCGCGTACGCGTACTCGCGGATCTTCTCCCTGCCGACCTCGTACTCGGAGGCGGGGTAGGTCTTGCCCTTTGCGCTCGTGTCGACCGGCACGGCGCGGCAGTCTATCCCCGGTCGCTACGACTTGATGTACGGCTTCGCGGCGTCGAGCACTTCCTCCATCTCGAGCGCCTCGTCGAAGCCCGCGGGCGAGATGTCCTCACCGTTGAGGAACCGGATGATGCCGGCGTGCCTGGCCTCCACCTGGACGATGCTTCCGGCGGCGGCCAGCACCTCCTTCGCCTTGATGTCGGGAGCGGCGCCGTTGTAGGCGCTGACCCCGAGGTCCTCGAACGTCTGGGCGGTCTTCAGGAACGACTTCTCGTTCGCGAAGCTGTCGCCGAAGTCGACGCCCGGGGCCTTGACCGGGGTGCCGCCCAGCTCCTTGATCGTGGCGGTGAGCGCGTCCACGTGCTCGTTCTCGTTGTCGCGCAGCGTGGTGGCGATCTCCTTCGCATCGCCGCTCAGCCCGCTGACCTGCTTGAGCGCCTGGTCGTAGAACGCCGCCTCCAGGTACTCCAGCGTGAGCGCGAAGTTGAGGATCTCAACGTCGCCGCCGCCCTCCTGGGCCAGCGCCTCGCGGACGAAGGGCCCCACGGCGGCCACGCCGTAGACGGTCCCCGCCGCGATCGCCGAGCGGGCGATGAACGCCTGCCGGGTCATGCCAGTTACATCGACGGCCGCCAACTCGGGCGCCGCCAGCTTGGTGTTCGACATTGTGTCGTCTCCTTTCTGGTGGTCGCCCGGCTCAGGACTGGATGAAGGGCTGAACGGCCTTCATCACCTGGTCCATCGAGGCGGGCTTGGCGAACGCGCCGTCGGGCACGATCGTCTTGCCGGCGAGCTGGTTGAGCACGGCCGCGTGGCGGCCCTCGACGGTGTGGATCGAGAGCGCCGCGGCAAGGATCTCCTTGCTCGTGATGTTCGGGGCCTCGCCGAGGTACGCGGCGGCACCGAGGTTCTCCACGGCCGCCGCGGTCTCGAGGATCTTGTCCGGGCCGCCGGCGAGCACGTCGTCGAACTTCGTGGTCGGCTTCTCGGCCACCATCCCGCCGAGCTGCTCGGCCGTGCCCTTGAGCGCGGCCACGTGCTCCAGCTCGTTCTCCAGGATCACCTTCGCCGGTCTCGGCGATCTTCTTGTCCTTGATCTCGCCGGACTTGATCACCTGGTCGTAGAAGTCGGCCTCGAGGTACTCGAGCGTCAACGCGTAGTTCACGATCGCGGCGTCGGCCTTGCTCGAGTCGCCCGTGGTGGTCTTCTCAGACGTCTGGGCCGCCTCGTCGTCGTCATCGTCGTCGCCGCATGCGGCGAGGAAGATTCCGAGCGCGCCGGCCGCGCCGGCGCCTCCCACCATCTTCAGGAACGCGCCGCGCGACGATTCGTCGTGGCGCAGCTCCTCCAGAGCCTTTCGGTCCTCCACTGTCACTCCTCTGCCGGGGTCTGCCCGCTTACTTCGGGCTACCGGGGGGAGCGGATCAGTGCGGTTACGCCACGTCGCGCAGGCCCTGGGCCTCCGCGAGGGCGCTGAGCTTGCGCAGCGCGTGCTCCTCGACCTGGCGGGTGCGCTCGCGCGTGAGGTTGAACATCCGCCCCACCTCGTCGAGGGTGCGAATCTGCTCGCCGAACAGGCCGTGGCGCAGCTCGATGATGCGGCGCTCGCGGTAGGAGAGGTTCTCCAGCGCGTCCGCCAGGCGGCTGCGGGTCATGGCCTCGGCGGCCACGTCGAACGGCGACTCGGCGTTGGTGTCCGGGATCAGGTGGCCCAGCTCCGCGGCATCGTCATCGCCGCCGCCGCCGACCGGCTTGTCGAGCGACACCGGGGAACGGGACGCGCGCAGCAGGAACTCCGCCTCGTCCAGGTCCAGGTCGATGTCGGCGGCCTTGACGATCTCCTCGATCGTGGGCTCGCCCTCGCCGACGGACTGCAGCCGGCGCTGGGCTCCGTCGAGCTTCTGGAGCACCTGGTTGATGTGGATCGGGATCCGGATCGTGCGCGACTTGTCGGCGATCGCGCGGGAGATGGCCTGGCGGATCCACCAGGTGGCGTAGGTCGAGAACTTGAACCCCTTGCGGAAGTCGAACTTCTCGACCGCGCGCACCAGCCCGATGGAGCCCTCCTGGATCAGGTCCATGAACGGCAGGCCCTGGTTGCGGTAGCGCTTGGCGATCGAGACCACCAGGCGAAGGTTGGCGTTCACCATCCGGTCCTTCGCCTCGATGTCGCCGCGCTCGATGCGCCTGGCCAGCTCGAGCTCCTCGGAAGCCGTGAGCAGCTTCGTCTTGGCGATGCCGTCGAGGAAGAGCTGGAGTGAGTCGAGGGTGGGATCCGGGGCGGTAGCGGCAGCCACGGCGGAGAAACTACGGCCGCGATCTAAGCCTTCTCTAAAGGCGCCTCAAGCGTTTCGTTAAGGGCGGCGGGCCGCCCGAGGTAGTAGCCCTGGACGCCCTGCGCTGCCGGCCGCACCACGCCGCCCACGCTGGGATCGCGGACCAGCTCGAGCATCTCCACGTCCTCGATTCCCTCGGCGATCACGTAGCTGCCGGTCTGGTGGGCGAACGCCATGATCGCCACCAGCACCGCGCGGGAGCCGGCGTCCTCCAGCGCCCCCACGATCACGGCCCGATCCACCTTCACGAAGTCCACCTCGAGCTGGCGCAGCATCTCCAGGCCCGAGTTGCCGGCGCCCACGTCGTCGAGCGCGAGCTTGAATCCCAGGCCGCGCAGCCGCCTGGCCTCGCGCACAATCCGGTCCGTGCGACCGCCGTACTGCTCGGTGATCTCGATCACGATCCGCTCCGGCTCGAGGCCGGCCGCGCGCACGATCCGCACGAGCGTGTCCCCGGCAAGCCGCCCGTGGTCGAGCGTCTGAGGCGCGACGTTCATGAACAGGAGCGTGTCCTTCGGCAGGTCCTTCGCCCCCTTGAGGATCGCCTGGTAGCAGAGCTCGTCGAGGTCCGGGGACCGGCCGATCGCTCCCGCCACCTCGAACGCCTCCCCCGGCCCGTTGAGGCCGTAGGCGTCGTTTGGCCGCGCGAGGGCCTCGTATGCGAACGGCGCCCCACGCGCGAGGTCCCAGATCGGCTGGTAGACGGCGCCGAGCCGTCCCTCCTCCAGCAGGCGCCGCAGCTCGCGCACCTTGGCGATCGTGACCACCTGCGACTCGCCCTCGATCTCCGCGAAGCTCACATTGCACCCGCCGCCGCGGCGCTTGGCCTCGTACACGGCGGCGTCGGCCTGCTCGCGCAGGCTTTCGGCGTCGTCGGTCTCGGGCCCGAGGACGGCGACGCCGCAGCTCACGGTGATGGACGCCGCCTCCTCGAGAGCGGCCATCCTGCGGTTCACCACGAGCCGAGCGGCGTGCTTGCTCGTGCGGGGAAGGAGCAGGGCGAACTCGTCGCCGCCGATCCGGAACGCGCGGTCCTCGGTGCGGCCTTGGCCCAGCACCGCGGCCGCGTTTCCCAGCAGGCGGTCTCCGTGCGAGTGGCCGTAGCGATCGTTCTCGAACTTGAAGTCGTCGAGGTCGAAGACGGCGAGCGCAAGCTCATCGCCGTGGCGCTGGGCCAGCGCCACCGCGCGCTCCAGCTCCTCCTGGAACGCCCGGTGGTTGCCGAGGTCGGTGAGCCCGTCGCGCGTGGCTCGCTCGAGGGCGGCGCGATGGAGGCGGACGAGCGAGCGACCGCCCACGAGGTAGAACGTCGGCACCGCAAGGGCGACCCCGCCGAGCAGGATCAGCATCAGTGTGCGCTGCAGGTCGGCCACCCGGTCGTCCACGATCTGGCGCCGCTGGGTGACCACCAGCGCATGGCGACCACGCGGAAGGTTCACGGGCGCGCTGTAGAGCAGATGCCCGTCGCTGCCGCGGGCGTAGTCCCGCGCCCGCCCGGAGTAGGTGGACCCCCTGCGGAGCGTCGCGCGCACGTGTGGGTCCTTCTCCAGCGCGCCCACGCCCAGGGCCTTGCCCGACGCGATCGTCGTGCCGTTGCCATCGACCAGCTTGGCGCTGTCGTTGCCCGGGCGAGCGGCGATCGAGCGCAGGTAGCGGTTCACCGCGTTGAGCGGGACCTCACCGGGCGTGGTGGCGGTGTAGAAGCGGGCGAGAGCCATGGCGTCGGCTCGCACCACCATCCGCTCGTCGAGCGCGACCTGGTTCTCCTGGTCGTCCGCCAGGAAGAAGTACTGCACGGCGCCGACGGCCACTAGCGTGACCAGCAGGCCGGCGAAGAGCCGCGCACGAAACCCTGCCCTCATAGAGGGGTTTTCGGCCGCTCAGCGCGAAACTGAAGCGGCGACGGCCTCCCGTCCTACCGGCGCCTCACCTTGAAGACGGGTGTGCTGCAGACCTGAAGGGCCGGCGCCCTGCCCAGGCCGCGGCATGAGATCACCGCCCGTATCGCCAGCAGCCTCCTCCCGTCCCGGGCGAGCTCGAGTGTGAAGCTGCGACGCACGCGCCGCCCTGCGCGGACCCTCGGCATCTTCACGCCGAGCGTGACCAGCCCGCGCGCCTCGAACAGAGCGTTGCGCCGCTGGGCGATCACACCCACGCCGGCGAACCGCCTGCGGTAGGAGAAGCGCTTGATCGTCTCGTCGGCGGCGTCCGCCAGCGGCAGGGTGAACAGCTTTCTCCTCCTGCCGCCCCTCCCGCGCCGCATGCGCACGTCCAGCGGGTTCAGGTTGTCCCCCGTTCCGCGGGCGATGCTCACCGTGATGCGCTGGGCTGAGGACTGGTAATCGGTGAGGTGGCGCGTGACCTTGAAGCGGGTGCGGCTCGCCCCCCGGACGGTGAGCGGGAACGAGCCGGTGCCGGTGCAGAACCGCTGCTCGCCCTCGAAGGGCTTCGACTTCGTGACGGTCCAGTTCACCAGCAGGGTCCGCGCCCCGGCTGCCGGCGGGACATACGTCGTGGGGCCGGCCACCCCCGGCGCGGAAGCGAGGCGCTCGGTCCCGCCCTCCACCTGGTACCGGGTGCCGTCCGGCTCGTCCGGGCTCTCGTTGCTGGCGAAGAGCTTCAGGCGCAGCCGGTGTGTCGCGTAGAACCGCGTGGTCGAGTGGGCGGCCGTGTCCTCGATATCGACCGACTGCAGCCGGCCGCCCTGGGACGGCGTGCACGGCGGCAGCGACTGGGCCTGGGCGGGCACCGCCACCGCCAGGCAGAGCAGGCATACGAGGAGCGCGAGTCTGATGTGGCGCACCCTACCCCGGGTCAGCGCTTGGTGCTGATCTTGCGGAAGCGGCACCGGGAGGACTGGCCGCCCGTGAAGCAGCGGGCGACGATCCGCAGGCGGGCGATGCGCCGGCCGGACTGCAACAGCTCGACGTCGGCGCCGAACGGCGCCTTGCGTATCACCTCGCGGCGGCCCCGTAACACCGGGTAGTCGTAGGGGGAGATCAGCCTCACGCGGAGGCCGTTCGAGTGCAGCCTGAAGCTCCCGATCTCGAACGTCCGCACCTCCGGGCCCTTGGCGAAGCCGCGCGACGTCCTCCTGGGGCAGATCAGGCACCGCCGCTCGTCCGGGGTCTCCGGGACGTCGGAGAAACGCTGGGCGACGATCTGGGTAGCGGCCTTCGCGCGCTTGCCGGGGAGCCTCAGCCGCCGCGTCGACCCGCGCACGCACGGTGATCGGGCTGCGATCGGTGCCCGTCCGGTGCTTGAGGACGAGCGTGAACGGCGGCGCGGCCTGATAGATCCGGCGGCCCCTGCCGTCCCTGCCCTTTCGCGGTCGCTTCAGCGACACGAGCGGCGTGAGGGCGGGCCGCAGCTGCACGGTCGTCGCGACCCGGGAGGTGCAGTACTGATCGGACGACGGCCGCGACGGGTCGATCGTCTCGACCTCGCCCGACACGGTCAGCGGTCCGGGCGTGTCGCGGACGAACCCCGGGCCGGCGTCCGATTGAGCGAGGGTGATGCGCCGAGCGCTGGGAGCGGACACCGTCTGTGTGTTGAGCGAGGTCCGCTCGCTGTCGGACCCGACCGCGGAGATCTCGAGCTCGTGGGTGGCGTAGTGAGCACCGCCTCCGGCCGGATCGCTCACCTTGAGGCCCGCCTTCGCCGCCGGCGAGCACGGCGGTCCCGACTGGGCGAAGGCGCTTCCAGGCGTGGCCACGGCGATCACGAGGAAGCCCGTCAGCAGGAACCGCTTCCGGATCACCCGGCCACTATCCCACCTCGCGGGGCGGTTCAGCGCTTCGTGCTGATCTTGCGGAAGCGGCAGTACGCCGACTGGCCGCCCCCGTCGCAGCGGGCGACGACTCGCAACCGGGCGATCCGCCGGCCGGACTGGAGCACCTCGATGTCGGCGCCAAACGGAGTCTGGACATTGCGCTGCTGCGGGCCACGCCGGTAGGGCGGCGGGTACCCGTTCGGAGACACGAGCCGCACCCTCAGGCCCCCCCTGCGACTCTCGATCGGGAAGACGAAGACCTCGGGGCTCTTGAGGTGACTGCCCTGCTTGGTCCTCCGGCCACAGATGAGCTGGCGGCATTTGCCCGGTCCCCCCGAGTCCTCCTCCTCGACGGAGTCGGAGGCGCGCTGGGCAACGACTTCGGTGGCCGCTTTCGCGCCCTTCTTCGGAAGCCGCAGCCGCCGGCTCAAGCGCGCACGCACCGTGATCGGGCTGCGGTTGCTGCCGATCCGGTGCTTGAGAGTGAGCGTGAACGGAGGGTTGGGCTGGTAGATCCGGCGGCCCCTGCCGTCCCTGCCCTTCCGGGGGCGCTTGAGCGAGACGAGCAGCGGCAGGGCGGGGCGCAGCTGGACGGTCGCCGAAACGTTCGCGGTGCAGCCCTGGTCGCCGGCCGGGCGCGACGGATCGTTGGTCTCGACGGTCCCGGTCACAGTGAGAGGCCCCGGGGTGTCGCGGACGAAGACCGGGGGATCGCTGCCGCTCTCTGGGTCGCTGACTCGCCGCGCGCCCGGCGCGGACGCGGTCCGCCCGTCGAGGTAAGTGGCGTCCTGGCCCGTCCCGCGCGGGGTCACGGTGAGCTCGTGTGTCGCGTAGGTGGCGCCGCCGCCGGCGGGGTCCGTGATATTCAGACCCGCCCCGGCCGCCGCCGTACACGGAACGGCCGTCGCGACACCTGGCAGTACAAGAGAGCCGAGAAGGAGAGCCAGGATCGTCGTCGTGAAGCGCAGTTCACGAACCAGTATCCCCCCGTGACCTAATCGGTCAGTCTTCGCCGATCTCGAGCACCGACAGGAACGCCTCCTGGGGCACCTCGACCCGGCCGACCTGCTTCATCCGCTTCTTGCCTTCCTTCTGCTTCTCCAGCAGCTTGCGCTTGCGGGTCACGTCGCCGCCGTAGCACTTGGCGATCACGTCCTTGCGGATCGGCTTGACCGACTCGCGGGCGATGATCTTCGACCCGATCGCCGCCTGGATCGCCACCTCGAACTGCTGGCGGGGGATCTGCTTGCGCAGGCGCTCGGTGAGCCCGCGACCGGCGGCGTAGGCCTTGTCCTTGTGGACCACCAGGGAGAGCGCGTCCACCTGATCCCCGGACAGCATGATGTCGAGCTTCACCAGGTCGGAGGGGCGCATGCCGGTGAGCTCGTAGTCCAGCGAGGCATAGCCCTTCGTGCGCGACTTCAGCTGGTCGAAGAAGTCGAGCACGATCTCCGCCAGCGGCAGGTCGTAGTGCAGCTGCACGCGCTGCTCGGAGAGAAAGCTCATGTCCACGTGGGTGCCGCGGCGCTCCTGGCACAGCTCCATCACCGCGCCCACCGCGTCCTTGGGGCAGAGGATCGTGGCGCGGATGTAGGGCTCGCGGATCTCCTCGATGCGCCCGCGATCGGGCATGTCCGAGGGCGAGTGCACCGGCACGACCGTCTGATCGGTGAGCGTGACCTCGTACTCCACCGTGGGCGTGGTGGCCAGCAGCTCCAGGTCGTACTCGCGCTCGAGCCGCTCGCGCACGATGTCCATGTGCAGCAGGCCGAGGAAGCCGCAGCGAAAGCCGAAGCCCAGCGCCTGGCTGGTCTCGGGCTCGTAGTCCAGCGCGGCGTCGTTGAGCGCCAGCTTCTCCAGCGCGTCGCGCAGGTCGGTGAAGCGGTCGGTGTCCACCGGGAACAGGCCGCAGAACACCATCGGCTTGACCTCGCGGTAGCCGGGCAGCGGCTCGGTCGCGCCGCTGCCCTGGGTGGTGAGCGTGTCTCCCACCCGCAGCAGCGACACGTCCTTGATGCCCGTGATCAGGTAGCCCACCTCGCCCGCCCTGAGGGTCTCGACCGGCGTCATGCCCGGGCCGAAGAACCCGATCTCGTCGACCTCCGCCTCGGTCCCCGTCTGCATGGCCACCAGGGCGTCGCCCTTCTTCAGCGCGCCGTCCACCACGCGCACGTAGGCCACGACGCCGCGGTACTGGTCGAACTCCGAGTCGAAGATCAGCGCGCGCGGCGGCGCCGACGTGTCGCCCTCGGGGGCGGCCACGCGCTCGACGATCGCCTCCAGGATCTCCGCGACCCCCTCCCCCGTCTTCGCGGACATCCGGATCACGCCGTCGGCCGGCTCGCCCAGCAGCTCCGAGATCTCGCCCGCCACCCGCTCGGGCTCGGCGCCCGGCAGGTCGATCTTGTTCATGGCCGGGATCAGCTCCAGCCCGGCGTCGACCGCCAGGTAGGTGTTCGCGACGGTCTGCGCCTCCACGCCCTGGGCGGCGTCGACCACCAGCAGCGCCCCGTCGCACGCCGCCAGCGAGCGCGACACCTCGTAGGTGAAGTCCACATGGCCCGGGGTGTCGATCAGGTGCAGCCGGTAGGTCTGGCCGTCGCGGGCCGTGTACTCCACCCGCACCGCCTGGGCCTTGATCGTGATCCCGCGCTCGCGCTCGAGGTCCATCGAGTCGAGCAGCTGCGGGCGGTGGTCGCGCGGGTCCACGGCGCCGGTGGTCTCGAGGATGCGGTCGGCCAGCGTGGACTTCCCGTGGTCGATGTGGGCGATGATCGAGAAGTTGCGGATGTTCTCGGCGGGGCCGGGCACGGGCACGGAGCTTAGGGTCTGTCCCTCTAGACCCTCAGGCGCACGGCATCGCGGACACATCCACGGTCGTCTCGGGGGCGTCGAACCAGCGTCAGCCGCAGCGCGCAGGCCCAGCTCGGCGCACATCGTGTCGACGGCGCTCTTCACCCCGTAGGTGTCGTCGTCGCGCGTAGCCCGTCCCAGTAGTCGTGCCCGGCGAGCAGGCCCACCCGGGCGGACGGCGGGCCGCCCATGCGGCTAGGTCCGAGCCTCCACCGAGTCGACGATCGTGGTTCGCGTCGATGTAGACGAAGTCGAGGCCGGCGGGCGCGACCCGCGCCGCCGCGTTCGGTGCTCATCGAGCCGCCAGACCTCGCTGCGGTCGCCGAACCCGCCGATCGGCGCGCAGCACGCCTCGTCGTAGATGCGGTCGATGCTCCGGCCTCGTGGGCCACTCGCGGGACCGGATGGGTATCGATCGACGGTGCTCCACGCGTCGACCGAGATCAGCTTGCGGCCCGTGCCATGTCGGCCAGGATCTCGGCGGAGAACGTCGCCCTTCATCACCCCGACCTCGACCCCGGTGCCGAGCAGCCCGAGCCGCGTTCAGGACCTCCGGGAAGGCAGGCGCGCGCGGGCACGAACCGCAGCGTGCGCGCGTACGTGTGGCCGCGCCATCGCCTTGATCGGTGCAGGGCCACGAGCGCCCTGACGCGGCGCTTGAAGCGCCCGCCCCGCGGCGTGGTTTGATCCTCGGTGTGGCCATGGCGAATTTTCGCGTGAACAGCCCGCCGGTCGTGCTCGAGACCGTAGACGAGGAAACCATCATCGTGAACCTCGAGAGCGGCAGCTACTACGACCTCGGCCACGTGGGCAGCCACGTGCTCGTGGACCTCGAGGCGGGCGCCGACGTCGACGCGCGTGGTCGCCCGGATCGCCCTGCGCTACGGGACCGAGGAGGACGCCGTGGCCGCGGCGGTGCGGTCGCTTGATCGAGGAACTCTTAAGTGAGGGCGTTCCTCGTCGCCGGCCGAGCTCGAATGGCACAGCCCCTCGCCGACCCCGAGCCAGCGACTCGCGATTACGAGGAGCCCAAGCTCGGCAAGCACACCGACATGCAGGAGCTGCTGCTGCTGGACCCGGTGCACGAGGTCGGCGAGACCGGTTGGCCCAACCCAGCCTGACGCGCGCCTCTCCGGCGACCGGTCGCGCCGCCTTCCTCGCGCGGCTGCAGCGAGACAGGTGAGGCGGCGGCCGACGCCGCCTGTGGCTGGGAGGAGCGGCACTACACGGTCGCCGGGCTGCGGCTGTGCCTGCGGTTCGCGGGACCCGCTCTGGTGGATCCGGTGGCGCGCGGCGCTCGCCCATGCCCGGGTGGGCGCGCCGGCGGGCAACCCCGACCTCGTCGTGGACCTCTGGGACAGCGAGTCGACCGGCAGCGAGATGCCGTCGGCCCCCTGGACGGGTCACGACGTACGCGAGCACGGCGCGATCCGCGGCCTCTTCGACCAGGAGGGTGCAGGTCGACGCTGCAGTGGGGCGCGCTGTCGGTGTTGGAGCCCGGCCGGCGGAGGGCCTTCTACTGGCGTCCCAGCGCCGCCCAAGCGCAATGGTTCGAGCGCGCCGCGCCGCTGCGGACGCTGCTGCACCTGTGGCTCCAGGCTCGCGGGCTGCACGCTCGTTCACGCGGCCGCACTCGGCTCGACCCGGGGGCTGCGTGCTGCTCGCCGGGCCGCGCGGGCGCCGGCAAGTCGAGCACCGCGCTGGCGTGCCTGCCGCTCCGCGTCGGCCACCTCGGCCGACGACTTCTGCGTGCTCGAGCCGGCCGCCGATCGTGATCCACTCGCTCTACAGCACCGCCAAGCTCCACGCCGAGTCGCTCGGCGCGGCTCGGGCTGGACGAGGCGGCCTGGTGTGGCAATCACGGCCGGCGAGCCCGACGACAAGGCGATCGTGTTCCAGCACTGGCCGAGCTGGCGCCCGACAAGCTGGTCGCGCACGCGCCGCGTCCGCGCCGTGGCGGTGCCGGTGGTGACCGGCACGCGCGACACCCGCGCTGCGCGGAGCATCGCCCGGCGCGGCGCTGAGAGCCCTGGCCCCGAGCTCGCTGCTTCAGCTTCCCGGGCACCGGGGCGGCCGACGCTGAGCGGTGCTCGCCGAGTTGGTCACGCGCCGTCCCGTGCTTTCGCCTCGAGGTGGGCACCGACCCGGCCCAGGTAGCCCGCCGCGGTCGAGCTGAGCTCGCTGGCAGCATGAGCGAGCGCACCGCCACTGGTGACCCTGGCCGCTGGGCGCCGCGTATCGTCACGCGCTGGCACGCCCGCTGCGAACCAGGCTGGCGCGCCTGGGCGGAGCGCCACGGCTACGACGTGGTGTGCCTCGAAGCGCGCCGCTCGACGACTCCGATCGCGCCCGCGGTCGCGCTCACCGGCCTGGCAGAAGCTGCCTCGTCGCGCGCCAGCCGGAGCTGCGCGGTCTACGACCGCCTGATCTGGATGGACGCGGACGTGGTGGTGAACCCCTCCGCCCCCTCCATCACGGCCGGCGTGCCGATCGAGGCGGTCGGCGCTGTGGACGAGTTCGCCACCCCCACGCGTGAGCAGCACGCGCGCACGCTCGCCAAGCTGTTCCGCCAGTGGGAGGCGCCGCAAGCAGCCCTACGTGCACAACCTGTCTCCCCGCCGAATGGTACGCACAGGGCGGGCTTCGAGCCGGGGTTCGACGGGGTCGTGCAGACCGGCGTGATGGTGCTCTCCCCGGACCATCACTCCGAGCTGCTGGAGCGGGTGTACCACGGCTACGAGGAGCAGGCCGGGGCTGAACTACGAGATGCGGCCGCTGTCGTGGGAGCTGCTAGAGGCCGGCGCCGTGCACTGGCTCGATCCGCGCTTCAACTACATCTGGGGTAGCTACGCGGCGCTGCACTACCCGTTCCTGCTCAACCATCCCGGCCACCCCGAAGCGCGGCGGCCGCGGTGAGGCGCGCCCTCGCCGAGGTGTTTCTGCCTCCACTTCGCGGGCAACAGCCCCGAGCATCGAGCCGTCGGATCGGCGCCGGCCCGCGAGGCGGGTGCCCCCGTGCGCGCGCACGCGAGCCGGGGCATCCGCTGCGCACGCCGGTCGCGATGGCGATCTTCCGCGCGCCCCGATACGACCGCCCGCGTGCTGGACGCGGTGCGCGCGGTGCGGCCCCAGCGGCTGCTCGTGTTCGCCGACGGCCCGCGCCCGGAGATGTCCGGACGACGCGGACGGGTGCGCCGCCGCGCGAGCGGTGATCGACACGCGTCGACTGGGACTGCGAGGTGGAGACCGACGTTCTCCGACGAGAACCTCGGGTTGCGGCGAGCGGATGGTGTCCGGGCTCGACTGGGTGTTCGAGCGGGCCGAGGAGGCGATCGTGCTGGAGGACGACTACGCTGCCCGAGCCGTCGTTCTTTCACTTCTGCGAGGAGCTGCTCGCCCGCTACCGCGACGAGCCACGCGGGTGATGGGCATCTCCGGGCAACGACTTCCGCGGCGGTGTTGCGCCGGCGCCGCCGAGCTACCGCTTCTCCCGCTACCAGCTGATCTGGGGCTGGGCGACGTGGCGGCGCGCCTGGGCGCACAACGACGCCGAGCTGAGCGAGTGGCCCGCGCTGCGGGAGGCGGGTTGGCTGACGGACCTGCTCGGCTCTCCGCACGCCGCCGCCTACTGGGCGCACCTGTTCGACCGCGCCCACGATGGGATGGACACCTGGGACTACGGGTGGATGTTCTCGTGCTGGCGGCGCGAGGGCCTGGCCGCGCTACCCGCGACGAACCTCGTGTCGAACCTCGGCTTCCGCGAGGACGCCACCCACACCCGCGTCGCCGACGGCGACGCCAGCCCGTTCGCAGCGATGGCCACGGCCCCGGTGGAGCTCCCGCTTTCGCATCCCCCCGCGGTGCAGCGCGACGCGGAGCTCGACGCCTTTCTCGAGGACGTGGCCTACAGCGGGAACGTGACGCGCATGTTCGACACCATCAGAGCCGCCCGGCGGGTGCGGCAGGGCGCCGCCCCGTGAGGATCTTGCACGTGATCCCGACGCTCGGCCCCGGTGGTCCGGGCCGTGCCCTGGTCGCGCTGGCGCGAGCGCTGCCGGAGTTCGAGCACCGGACGGTGTCCCTGCGGGAGGCGACGCCGGCGATCGTCGACCAGGCGCGCGCGGCGGAGGTGACGGTGACCGAGGTCCCGGCGCCGGCGCTTCTGCGCGCCGAGATCGAGGCCGCCGACGTCGTGCATGTCTCCTTCTGGAACTCGCCCGAGCTGATCGAGCTGCTGCACGGGCCGCTGCCGCCGCTGCGGCTCCTGCTGTGGTGCGTGGTGGGCGGAGGCACGCCGCCCCAGGTGCTCGGGGCGAGCACCGTCGCGCGCGCCGACCGCACCGTGGCGCTGACGCCGCTCACGACCGGCCTCGAGCACCTGGGCAACTCGGCGCCGAGGACTGTGATCCACCCGACCCTCGACCTCGCGAGGCTGGAGCGGGGCGCCGCGGAGCGATCCGAGCGCTTCACCTCCGGCTACATCGGCACGGTGTCCCCGATCAAGATGCACCCGGACTTCGTGGCGTGGAGCTCGGAGGTCGACGTGCCCGGCGCCCGCTTCGTCGTTTGCGGCACCGGCAGCGGCTTCGGCGCGCTCGCGCGCGAGGCGGAGCGGCTCGGTACCCGCGAGCGGTTCGACCTGCGCGGCTTCGTGGAGGACGTGGGCGCGGTGCTCGCCGGGCTCGACGTGTTCGGCTACCCGCTGGCCGAGGGCAACTACTCCGGGATGGACGTTGCGCTGTCGGAGGCGATGCACGCCGGCGTGCCGCCCGGTCGTGCTGCCCCACGGCGGCACCGCCGCGGCCGTGGAGGACGGCGTGAGCGGGATCGTCGCGGCCGACGGGCGCGCGTACGTGCGGGCGCTCGAGCGGCTGGCGGCCGATCCCGAGCTACGGGCCAGGCTGGCCGAGGGGGCGATGCGGCACGCGCGCGCGGCCCACTCGCCGGAGGCGACGGGCGCGCGGTGGCGCCGCGTCTACGAGGAGCTGATGGGCAATCCCAAGCGTCCTCGATCCGCCGGGGCGCGGGCGAGTGGCGCGCAGCGCTTCGCCGCGGGGGTGGGCGAGCTCGCCGGCGACGGCGACACCGACCTCGACCGCGCGTTGCCGACGGCGATACCGGCCGTGGTCGAGAGCGATGGCGGCGTGCTCGACTACCGCCGCGCCTACCGCGACGACCCGCGGCTGCGGCTGTGGTCGGGCATCGGTCTGCTGGCGCGCGAGAGGCCCGCGCTGGCCGCGGGCGAGCTGGCAGCCGCGCTACGGCTCGGCTGCCCGCGCGAGCGCGTTCAGCCGTGGCTGGACGAGGCGTCGGAAGCGCTCGGGCAGCCCGTGGAGGTGACGGTGTGAATCACTCGCCGCTGGTGAGTGTGGTCGTCGCTACGCGCAACGCGGAGCGCTTCCTCGATCAGGCGCTGCGGAGCATCGCGGCGCAGACCTTCAACGACCACGAGACGATCGTGGTCGACAAGCGCTCCGAGGACCGCACCGTCGCGATCGCGCAGGATCACGGCGCACGCGTGGTGCAGCAGCGGGGCAGCGGCTATGCGGGCGCGTGGAACGAGGGCATCGAGGCCGCCGGCGGGCGGCTGCTCGCCTTCCTCGACAGCGATGACCGCTGGAACGCGCGCAAGCTGGAGGTCCAGGTCGAGCTGCTCGAGCGCCGCCCAGAGCTCGACTACGCCCTCGGCATGATCCGGTTCGTGCCAGAGGCGGGGCTGCCGTTGCCCCCGGGGTTCAGGCCCGAGCTGATGGAGACCGACCACCCCGGCCACATGACCGGCACCATGCTCATCCGCCGGGAGGCATTCGACGCGGTCGGCCCGTTCCGGACCGAGTACGAGATCGCGAACGACATCGAGTGGTTCGCGCGGCTCAAAGACCTCGGCCGGCGCGGCGAGGTCGCGCCGGACGCCCTCCTGCTCAAGCGCCTCCACGACAGCAACCTGTCCTACTTCGCCGCCCGAAACGCAAACCGCGAGGTCATCTCGCTGCTGCGCGAGTCGGTGGCGCGGCAGCGCCAGGACCGGTGACCGCTACCGCCACCGAGCGCGACGCCTTCGCCGATGCGGTGGGCCGCGCCGTGGACGAGCGGGCCGGGTTCGCCGCGGGAAAGCTCGGCGGGACCGAGCAGAACTGGATGATGTTGCCCGTCGTGGCGCGCGAAGGTGATTCGCGCCGCGCTCATGCCTTCGCCGTCGCTACGGCTCACCGCGGCCTGCGCCACGCGGGCGTGTTCCCGGCCGACGCGGCGTTCGCGCACGATTTCGCGGCCCGGTTCGCGGACGCTGTACGGCGGTTCGATTCGCTCGGTGTGACCGACGACGTGCCGAGCATCGACCGGATCGTGGTGCACCATGGCCTCGACCACCCGGTCCACTTCTCAGCCCACGAGCCGGACCGGTCGTCCCCGGCAGACGACGCGTCGTGCTGGCTGCATCATCTGCGTGGACGGCGCGTGCTGATCGTGTGTCCCTTCGCCGACCTGCTCGCCGAGCGGGCGACGCGCGAGACGTTCGAGGCGGTATGGGCGAAGACGGGCAAGCGCTGGTTCGAGCCGGCGTCAGTCAGCGGGATCGAGCTCCCGTACGGATTCGAGCCGGCGACCCAGCGGCGCTTCGACACCTGCTTAGACCTGCTGGACGACGTCTGCGCGCGCATCGACGCCACCGACTACGACGTCGCGCTGATCGCGGTCGGGGGCCTGGGTGCACTCATCGCCGCGCATGTGAAGGCCCGCGGCCGCGTCGGTATCTCGCTCGGCGGACACCTGCAGGCGCTGTTCGGGGTGCTCGGCGAGCGCTGGCGCAAGCGCGAGGAGTGGCAGCGGAGCTACATCAACGACGCCTGGATCGACATGCCGGCCCGCTACCGCCCCGACTCCTCACTGACCGACGAGGACTACTGGTGACATCGGTCAGCGTGATCATCCCGGCGCACGACAGCGAGCGCTACCTGGCCGCGGCGATCGAGAGCGTGCTCGCCCAGACCGTCCCCGCGACGGAGGTGATCGTGGTCGACGACGGCTCCACGGACGGCACGGCGGAGGTAGCGGCGGCGTTTGCACCGCGGGTGGCGTGCCTCAGCCAGGAGAACGCCGGCCCCGCCGGCGCGTGCAATCGCGGGCTCGCCGCCGCCCGCGGCGACCTGATCGCCTTTCTCGACGCCGATGATCTGTGGGTGAAGGAGAAGCTCGCGCTGCAACTGCGCCGGCTCGCGCGCGAGCCGCGGGTCGAAGCGGTCTACGGGCATGCGCAGGAGTTCCTCAGCCCCGACGTGAGCGAACCGGCCCCAAGCGTGCACCCCGGTCCCGCGCCCTTCCGCGCCCGCAGCACGCTACTGACCCGGCGCGAGAGCTTCGACCGGGTGGGGCCCTTCGATCCGCACTTGCGTCAGGCCGACTTCATCGACTGGGGGGCGCGCGCCGACGATGCCGGGGTGCGCAGCGTCACCCTCGACGACGTCCTGCTGCATCGGCGCCTGCACGACTCCAACCTGGGCCGGACCGACCGGGGCCGCCGGGTCGAGTACGTGCGCGCAGCCCGGGCGGCGCTTCACCGGCGGCGGGGCGGCTGATGGCCCGAGCGCCGACCTCCGCCGAGGGGCTGCTCCTGAAGGCCGCGCTGGACGAGCCCGACGGCGCCCGGGCAGCTTGGAGCGACTGGCTCGCACGCGACGGAGACATCGAGGCGCTGGAAGGCGCTGGCGCCCAGCTGCTCGGGCTCGTGTACGCAAACCTGCGCCACGGCGGGGAGCTCGACGGCCGGCTCGCGGGAATCCACCGGCACAACTGGTCGGCCAACCACCTGCGGTTGCACGCGGCTCGGCCGTTCCTGGAGGCGCTCGCCGCCGACGACGAGCCCGGCCTGCTGATGAAGGGCGCGGCGCTGCTGCACCTGGTGCCCGGCTCCCTGCGCAGCCGTCCGATGGGCGACGTCGACGTGCTGGTGCGGCGCGAGCGCGTCCCCGCGGCTCTGGCGGCGCTCGAGCGGGCGGGATTCAGCGGTCCAGACGCGCCCCGGCTCGAACAGCTCTTCCGCTACGGCCATGCCGCGCATTTCCGCCACGGCGCGCTCGCGACGATCGACCTGCACTGGCAGGCGCTGCACCTCCCGAGCGACCCCGGCCCGATGCTCGCGGACGCCGCCCGCGCGGACGTGGCAGGCGCAGGCGTGCTGATACCTCGCGCGGAGGACGCGGTGCTGATCGCCTGCACGCACGCGATGACGGCGGACAATGCCGCCAAGCCGAACGTGCGCTGGCTCGCCGACGTGAAGCTGCTGGTCGACCGGCCGGAGGGCTTCGACTGGGAACTGTTGCTTCGACGCGCCCGCGACGCCCGGGTCGGCCCACCCGTGGCGGCCGGGCTGGAGGTGGCACGGGACTGGACGGGCGCGCCCGTGCCGGCCCCGGTCCTCGCCGAGCTGCGCGCCGCGCCGGTCGGCGCGCGGGTGCTGCACCACCTCACCGTGGGCGAGCGTTCAAGCCTGCTCGGCGCCTACGCGCAGATGTGGGTGGCCAACTGGCGCGGCGCCCGCGCGCGCGGGGAACGGCCCACGCTCGCGGGCTATGCGGGACATGTGGCCAAGCGCTGCCGGGTCGCCGGGCCGCACGAGCTGCCGCGCCACTTCGCGGAACGGATGGCACACATCGTCCGCTGTCGGTGATGCCGGACCGCTCGACGGGCGCCAGCCGCAGACCTGCGGAAGGTTAGGGCCGGGGGCTGGCGGGGTAGCGGTCGCGTATGGCAGGGGGCGCTACTCGGGTGTCGCTCGACTCGCATCGCGCGATCGAAGCCGCCATCGGGGTCACCCTGCTCCTGCTCCCGTTCCTGCTGCGCTTCGGCTTCGACGAGTTCTCCGGAGCGGCGATCATCGTGTGCGCGCTGTTCGGCCTGGCCGCCGCGACGCTCGGCTTCTCGGGCACCCGCGCCGGCGCCGACCCCTCGGGGAGGAGCCATTCGAGCTTCGACCGCGCGCTCTCGGTTGGGCTGGCCGTGGCCGCGCTGGTGTTCCTGGTGCAGAGCGAGCCCGAGGCGGCCCTGCTGCTGGGTCTGGCCGCGCTCGCCTACCTCTGGCTGATTATGCGCACGAGGTACACGGGCGCGGGCTGACCGAGCTCGTCATTCACTTTCGTGACCATCTGTCACGTTTCTGAATGAGCAGTCCGGCACGGTGGCCGGATCTGTCCGGTGAATGTCATTGCGGACAGGCGCGGCCAGGGGTCATCATCGGACCCATGACGAGCCCCCGCCGCATCGTGCTCCTCGCCTTCCCCGACGCCCAGTCGCTCGACTTCGTCGGGCCGCTGGAGGTGTTCGGCATCGCGGAGCGCCTGGGCCTCGGGCCGCTACGCCACCGAGATCGTCGCGCCGAGCGCCGAGCCGTTCGCGACCAACGGCGGATTGAGGGTGACCCCGGACCGCTCGACGCACGCCTGCCGCGGCGCCATCGACACCCTGGTCGTGGCCGGCGGGCTGGGCGTGCGCGAGGCCCTGCGAGACGAGGCGCTGGTGCGCTGGGTGCGCGAGGCGGCCGGCCGCTCGCGCCGCGTGACCTCGGTCTGCACGGGTGCGTTCCTGCTGGCGGAGGCCGGCCTGCTCGACGGGCGCAGGGTGGCGACGCACTGGGGGTCGGCCGACCGCCTGGCGAAGCGCTACCCCGCGCTCGAGGTCGACTCCGACAGCATCTTCGTGCGCGACGGCAACGTGTGGACCTCCGCGGGCGTGACGGCCGGAATGGACCTGGCGCTGGCCCTGGCCGAGGAGGACCTGGGAGCCGAGGCGTCGCTGGAGGTGGCGCGCTGGCTGGTGCTGTTCGCCAAGCGCCCGGGCGGCCAGTCGCAGTTCAGCGCCGCGCTGGCCGCGCAGACCGCCGACCGCCGGCCGCTGCGCGAGGTCCAGGAGTGGGTGCGGGCAAACCCCGGCGGCGACTGCTCGGTGGAGGCACTGGCCGAGCGCGCGTGCATGAGCCCGCGCAACTTCTCGCGCGCCTTCTCCAGGGAGGTGGGCATGACGCCGGCGGCCTGGGTCGAGGCCTCCCGCGTGGACCTGGCGAAGGGCCTGCTCGAGACCACCTTCGCCTCCACCGAGGCCGTGGCCGCCGAATCCGGCTTCGGAACGATCGAGACGATGCGCCGTGCCTTCCGCCGCCGCGTGGGAGTGAGCCCGGGCCAATACCGCGAGCGGTTCCGCAGAGCGGCCGCCGCCTGAAAGGAGCCGAAGATGGAGATCGCAATTCCCGCTCTACGACCGCTTCACCGCCCTGGACGCCGTGGGGCCCTACCAGGTGCTGTCGGCGCTGCCCGAGGCCCGCGTGCGCTTCATCGCGGCCGAGGCCGGGCCGGTGCGCGCCGACAACCGGATGCTCACGGTGCTGGCCGAGGCCTCGCTCGACGACGTGCCGGAGCCGGACATCCTGGTGGTGCCCGGCGGGATCGGCACCCGCGCACTGCTCGAGGACGAGCGGTGGCTGGGCTGGGTGCGGACGGCGCACGAGAGCTCGCGCTACACCACCTCCGTCTGCACCGGTTCGCTGCTGCTGGCGGCCGCCGGCGTGCTCGACGGCATGGACGCCACCACCCACTGGATGGTGCGCGACCTGCTCGGCGAGCTGGGCGCCAACCCCGTCCCGGACCGCGTGGTCGAGCGCGGCAAGGTGGTGACCGCGGCCGGCGTGTCGTCCGGGATCGACATGGCGCTGGTGCTGGCCGACCGGATCGCCGGGCCGGAGGTGTCCCAGGCGATCCAGCTGGCGATCGAGTACGACCCCGAGCCGCCCCACGACGCCGGATCGCCCGAGAAGGCGCCGCAGGAGATCGTGGAGCTGGTCGGCGTGGTGATGGGGCAAATGGAGGCCGAGGCGGCGGCTTCGCCGCCTAACTAGCCCTTCTCCGGCCCGGCAGGAGGCGGCGGATCTGGCGCGCCTCCTCGACCCCCGACACCCAGACCGCGGCGACGTACACCGCCACCCCGGCGCCGATCGCCACGGACACGGCCGCGACCTGGGCCGCGAATGATCGGCCCAGCACCTCGTCGAGCCCGTACCAGGCGCCGTAGGCGGCGAGCCCGAGCAGTGCCGACGCGACGAGCATCCTCAGCGCGGCGGCGAGCATTCGCGTGCCCTCGATGCCGCCGAGCCGGTCGCGCAGGATCCAGCCCTGGGCGACCGCCATCACCACGGTGCCGGCCACGGTGCCGATCACGATCCCGGCGATCCCGAACGGCTTGTACAGCGCGAGCGCGACGAGCGCGTTGACCACGAGGTTCACGCCCGCGAGCGCGGTGGTGGCCCACGGGCGCTGGAGGCTGAAGAAGGTCCGCGAGAAGAGCAGGCTCACCCCCTGGAACGGGAGCGAGATCGACCACCACACCAGCGCCTCGGTCACGAGGTCGGTGGCGCCGGCGCCGAACTCGCCGCGCTGGAACACCAGCCGCGTGATCGGCTCGGCCAGCACGGCCATCAGCACGGCGCTCGGGATCAGCAGCAGCAGGATCTGGCGCACGCCGTTGGCCATGGTGGAGCGCAGGTCGTCGGTGGCGCCGCGGGCCGCGAACCTGGCCAGCGTCGGGAACAGGATCGTGGCGATCGAGATCGAGAACAGCCCCTGGGGGAGCTGGTAGATCCGGAACGCCTTGTCGATCGCCGCCGGCGCCTCCTGGGACACGAGCGTGCCGAACAGGGAGTTGATCAGCAGGCTCAGGTTGATCAGCCCCAGGGCGATCGTGACCGGCAGCATCAGCTTCAGCACCCGGCGGACGCGCTCGTCGCGCCAGTCGAGCCGGAACGTGAGGTGTCCCCCCCTCCCGCGCAGCCACGGCAGGGGGAGCAGGAACTGGACCACGGTCCCCGCGAGCACCCCGATCGCGTAGGCGTAGATCTGGTCCTCCTCCGGGAACGCCGGGGTGAGGCCCACCAGCGCGCCGATGATCACGAGGTTCCACGCCACCGGGGCGAGCGCGGGCACGCTGAAGTGCTCGAAGGAGTTGAGCATCCCGACGGTCAGGCCCGACAGCGCCAGCAGCACGACGATCGGGAACATCAGCTGGGCGAGGGTGACGGTGAGGTCCTGGAGCGCCGGGTCGTCGTCGAAGCCCGGCGCGAACACCGACATGATCGGCTCCGCCAGCAGGATGAACGCGGCCGTGACGAAGCCCAGCACCAGCGCGATCAGGAAGAACAGGCTGGACGCCACGCGGAACGCCTCGCGGCGCTCGCCCTTCTCGAGCAGCTCGGTGAACACCGGCACGAACGCCCCCTGGAGCGCCGAGTCGGCGAACAGCGCGCGCACCAGGTTCGGCACCTGGAACGCGATCGTGAACGCGGACATCGCGCCCGAGACGCCGTAGTAGCTGGCCGCGACGACCTCTCGCACCAGGCCGAGGACCCGGGAGAGGCCCGTGGCGAAGCTGAAGAAGGCGGTGCTGCGCGCGAGGCGTCCGCCGCGGTCGCGCGGGGTCTCCGCGGTGGGCTCGGGTGGCATCGGGCGCGCTATGCTTCGCGACCGCCGCCCTGCCTGGGCGGCATCTTTATGGCCAACATCGCCTCACAAGAAAAGCGGATTCATCGGGCGGAGCGCGAGCGCGAGGAGAACCGGCGCTACACCTCCTCGGTGAAGACCTCGCTGCGCAGGCTCGAGGCGGCGGTCAAGGCCAAGGACGCCGAGACGGCCGAGGCCGAGTATCGCAACACGTGCTCGCGCATCGACAAGGCGGTCAGCAGCGGCGCGTATCACCGCAACACCGGCGCCCGCAAGAAGGCGCGCGCGGCGCGCCTTCGCTCCAGCGTCTAGCCGTTAGGCTCGCCGCGGATGGAGACGCGGCTGCTCATCGGCGGAGAGCAGGTTCCCGGCGACGGCCGCACGCTGGAGGTGGAGAACCCGGCGACTGAGGAGACGCTCGCCTCGGTCGGCACCGCCTCGCCCGAGCAGGTGGACGCCGCCGTGGCCCGCGCCCGCGAGGCGGCTCCCGCATGGGCCGGAATGCCCGCGGCCGAGCGCGGCGAGCTGCTGCACGAGGTGGCCACCCGCCTGCGCGACCGCACCGACGAGCTGGCCCGGGTGATGACGCTGGAGGGCGGCAAGCCGCTGGTGGAGAACTCCGACGAGGTCGGCTGGACGGCCGCCTGCTTCGACTTCTACGCCGAGCTGGGCCGGTCCACCGCCGGCCGCGTGATCCCGCCGGTGGAGTCCTCACAGCTCGCCCTGGTGGTGAAGGAGCCGGTGGGCGTGGTGGGCGCGATCGTCCCCTGGAACTACCCGCTCCTGCTGCTCTCGTGGAAGCTGGCGCCCGCGCTGGCGGCCGGCAACCCGGTGGTGGCCAAGCCGTCCGAGCTCACACCGCTCTCCACCCTGATGCTGGCCGAGTGCCTGGAGCCGCTGCCCGCCGGGACGGTGGCGCTGCTGGCCGGCGCCGGCGACGTGGGCGAGGCGATCGTGTCCGACGAGCGCGTGGACTGCGTGGCCTTCACCGGGTCGGTGGAGACCGGCAAGAAGATCGCCGCGCGCTGCGCGGAGCGGGTGGCGCGAATCAACCTCGAGATGGGCGGCAAGGACCCGTTCATCGTGTGCGCGGACGTGGCGGGCGACGTTGCGGTGGCCGCCCGCGGAGGTGCGTGGGCGGCGTTCCTCAACGCCGGCCAGGTGTGCACGTCCGCGGAGCGCTTCTACGTGCAGCGCGAGGTGTACGACGACTTCCTGGCCGAGTTCGTGGACCACACCCGGTCCCTGCGCGTGGGCGACCCGCTCGACCCGTCGACCGACGTCGGGCCGATGGCGTCGGCTCGACCAGCGCGCCAAGGCGGCCGCGCAGGTGGAGGCGGCCGTGGCCGCCGGCGCCGAGGTGGTGGCCGGCGGCGGCGACGCCGGCCAGTCCACCGGGCACTTCTTCTCCCCCGCCGTGGTCACCGGCGCCCCGCCCGAGACCGACCTGCTGCGGGAGGAGACCTTCGGCCCGGTGGCGCCGATCGTGCCGGTGGGGTCGCTGGACGAGGCGATCGCGCTGGCGAACGGCACGCGCTTCGGCCTGGGCGCGAACGTCTACACGCGCGACCTGGAGACCGCCGTGCGCTGCATGCGCGAGCTAAAGGCCGGCACGGTGTGGATCAACGACCCGCTGACCGACAACGACGCCGGCCCGTTCGGCGGCTTCAAGCAGTCGGGCCTCGGGCGCGAGCTGGGCGTGGAGGGCCTGGAGGCATTCCAGGAGACCAAGCACGTGCACATCGAGACGCACATCGGGCCGAAGGAGTGGTGGTACCCCTACGGGGCGGCGGCCGCCGGGCCGCACGACGGCGCGGGGCGTAGGGCTAGGCCGCCGCGCGCGCCAGCGCCAGCGTGAACGCCGTGTCCTCGCCCGGCCCGCCGCCGCCGCGCACCTCCACCTCCAGGTCGGCGAACAGGCAGAGGGCGCGCTCGAGGGTCTCGCGGTCGGCCTTGCGAGCGAGCGCCAGCGCCTTCTTGAGCTTCCACGGCGGGCCCTTGATGTGCTTGCCGAGGTCCTTCTCGGCCACACCGGACTCCAGCAGGGACACCACGGCGTGGACCTCGCGAAGGCGGTCCACGATCCGGTACGCGAGCCCGCCCGAGCTCTCGTCGGCCGCCCGCAGCTCCTCGGCCAGGGCGACCGCCGTCTGCAGATCGCCCGCCACCACGGCGTCGGCGAGGTCGTAGACCTTCGGCGGGGAGTCCCGCGCGGCGATCGCCTCGACGTCCTCGACGGTGGCGCGGGTCTCGGGATGGACCGCGATCGCGAGCTTCTCGATCTCGCGCGCGAGCCGCTTCTCCCCCGCCCCGACCATGTCCGTGAGCGCCTTCGCGGCGGCCGAGTCGAGCTTCAGCCCGAGCGACGCAGCGTGCTTGATCGCCCACGGCGCCATCTTCCACGGCTTGGGCGCCTCGTAATCACGCGTCTCGCCGCCGGCCTCCTCGACCGCCTTGACGAGCCCCTTCAGCGGCTTCCCGCGCACGATCAGCACCAGGATCGTGTCGGGCGGCATCTCGCCGAGGGCCTCCAGCAGCGGGTCGAGCACGCCGGCCTTCCAGGCGGCGGCGTCGTCGACCAGCAGGTAGCGGCTTGCGTCCCCGAACGTGAGCATGGCCAGCGCGGCGGCCACGTCCTCGGGCGCGCACGACTTGGGGTCGAACAGCTCGAGCCCGCCGGGGCCGAGCTCGCGCTCGGCGCGCTGGCGCAGCCTGGTCCGCCAGTCGTCGATCCGGGCGTTGTCCTCGCCCGAGATCAGGTAGATCGGCTTCAGGTCGGCCACGCTCCGAGTGTACGTCCGCGGTCCGATAGGAACGGGGCGCCGGGGCGGGCCTCACGGATCCGTTGGGGGCTCAACGTCGTTATAACGACGATAAGTCCCCAACAGATTGCCGCGCGCGACAGGGCCCGGCCCGGGTCCGCCCTCACCGCTCGGCCTCGATCGACATGCCGGCGCCGCGGGGAGCGAGCCGGACGGTGCCGTGGCGGTCGGTGCGGAAGGTGGCGATCCCCGCCGCGCGCAGCGCCGCGAGCGTGGGCGGGGCCGGGTGGCCGTAGGTGTTCTGCCCCACCTCGATCGCGGCCATGCGCGGGCGCAGGCGGTCGAGCAGCTCGGGCAGCCCCGGGTCCGCGCTGCCGTGGTGGGGCAGCTTGAGCGCGTCGACCCGCGGCAGCGCCAGCGGGAGCAGCGAGGGGCTCTCGGCGTCGGCCGAGAGCAGCACGTGGAGGCCGCCGGCGCGGGCGACGGCCACCAGCCCGCGCGGGTTGGGGTCCTCCGGCGGCGGGCCCGGGCCGCGGGGTGGCGGCCCGAGCACGCGGATGGCGATGGCGCCGGCGCGCAGGACGGAGCCCGGCTCGGGGATCACGCGCCGCGCGCCGCGCGCCGACCGCCGCGGCCACAGCGGCTCGGAACGCGCGGTCGCCGGTGCCGTCGCCGCCGTCCACGATCAGCCCGACGGGGTAGCGGCGGATGACCTCCGCCGCGCCGCCGTGGTGGTCGCGCGACGCGTGGGTGAGCACGAGCGCCGACAGCCTGCGCACCCCGGCGCGGCGCAGCAGCCGGGCGACCCGGCCCTCGGGCGGCCCGGTGTCGAACAGCACGGCGCTGCCGTCGGGGTGCTGGATCAGCGTGGCGTCGCCCTGGCCCACGTCGAGGAACGAGACCGTGGGCACCGCCGGGCGGCCCGGCCCGGCGGTCAGGGCCGGCGAACGCCAGCGCGAGCGCCGCGCCGGCCATGGCGACCGCGGCGCGGCGGCGGCCGGCCGGGAGGCGGCGCCATGCGGCGCGGGCGGGCTCGACGTCCGCGCGCCCGGCGGCGCGGCGGCGCGATCAGCACGGCGCCCGCCAGGAGCAGCGTACGCGCCGATCACGCCCGCACGCGAGCCGAGCGGCAGCGCGATGCCGGCGCCGGGCATCTCCGCGAACGTGGTGGCGATGGCCCCCAGCGCCTTGGCCGGGGGCTCCAGGGCGATGCCCGCGAGGCCGTTCAGGAGACCGGCCGCCGGGCCGACCGCATCCGGGGCCTGGCCGAGCCCGCGCGCGCACCGTGCCCAGCCACATGATCGGCGCCACCAGCGGGAGCGCGACCACGTTGGCGCCCACCCCCGCCGCCGGCACCGAGCCGAAGTGGTGGGCGAGCAGCGGCGCCGTGGCCACGGTGGCGGCGGCGGTGGCCGCGATCCCCTCGGCGAGCAGGCGGGGCAGCGCCCCCAGGGCGCTGCGGATCGGTGGCGCGAGCACGAGGATCCCGGCCACCGCCGCGAACGAGAGCTGCCATCCGGGGTCCTCGATCGCGCGCGGGTTCAGCGCGAGGGTCACGCAGGCGGCGAGCATCAGCGCGTACCAGCGCGAGGCCGGCCGGGACGCGAGCAGCGCCACCAGCCCGGCCGTGCCCATCACACCGGCCCGCTGCAGCGACGGCCCGGCACCCGCGAGCGGCACGTAGAGGGCGATCAACGCGATCGTCGCCGCGAGCCGCGCACCCCGCGGCAGACCCGCCGCCGCCAGCAGCGGGAGCGCCAGCGCCGCGAGCAGCATCACGTTCTGGCCGCTGACCGCGAGCAGGTGGGCGAGGCCGGAGTCGCGGAAGTCCTCGACCACCGCGGGGTCGATGCGCTCGTCCTGACCGAGCACCATCCCGCGCGACCAGCGCGGCCTCGCGCTCGGGCAGGCCCGCCGCGATCGCGGACTCGGCGCGGCGACGCACGCCGTCGATCGCCCCGGCGAGGCCCCCGCGGCGCCGGCCGGTCGCTCGCGCCTCGGTGACCGACAGCTCTCCGGCCAGGCCGCGCCGGCGCAGGTACGCGGGCAGGTCGAAGCGCACCCGGCCGCGCGGCGGCGGGCGGCGGATGCGGCCGGACGACCCGGAGCTCGGACCCCGGGCCCGCCGTGGGCGGCAGCCGCGCCCGCGGCGGCAGCCGGGCCAGCAGCCGCGCGCCGCGAGCGCGACCCTCGGAGGCGATCCGGATCTCCGCGCTCGCTCCGAACCGCCCCTCGCGGACGTGCGTGAGCAGGTGCGCCCTGCCCGCCACCCGGGTCGCCGGGCCGCAGCCGCTCGCCGGCGGCGTCGATGGCCTCGAGCCGGACGTGACCGAGTCCCACCCCGGCCGCGGTCGCACACGCCACCGCCACCGCGGCGCGCGGTGCTCCGGCGGCGGCCAGGACCGCCGCGGCGCGCAGCCGCGACGAGCGCGGCCAGCTCAGGTGGAGCGGCCGGCGAGCGCCAGTCCGCCGGCGAGTCCCGCGAGCGCCGCGTGCCTCAGCCGCCGCTCCGCGGCGCCCGCGGCTTCGAGCGCGCCGCTTCACGGCGTGAGCGCCTCCTTGAGCGCCTCGAACCGCTTCTCCCCGATCCCCTCCACCTCACGCAGCTGCTCGACCGAGCGGAAGCCGCCGTTCTTCTCGCGGAACTCGACGATCCGCTCGGCCAGCGTCGGGCCGATCCCGTCGAGCTCGTCGAGCTGCTCCGTCGTCGCGGTGGAGAGGCTGGGCGGGCCCTGCCCTGCGGCCGCGCCCGGGCCGGCGCCCCCCGGGCCGGCGTCTCGGCACCACGACCTGCTGGCCGTCCTCGACCGGCGCGGCGAGGTTGACCGCGCGCGGCCGCGCGCCTTGCGCGTGGGGCCGCCGGCGCGCTCGATCGCGGCCGCCACGCGCGAGCCCTCCGGCAGCGTGTAGAGCCCGGGGCGCTTCACCGCCCCGGCGACGTGCACGTACAGAGCCCCCCTCGGCGCCGGCCCCGCGCGAAGCCGACGCCCGCGGCTCGCGGTCGATCCGCACCGGCGGCGCCGCCGCGCCGCCGCCGCCGCCGAAGCGCCCGCGTGGCCGCGAACACCAGCGCGGCGGCCACGGCCGCCCAGGCAACCGCGGTCCACTTCGAGCGCTCGGGCACGCGGCCGAAGCTAGGTCCGGGCGCGTGACATCGGTGCGACGCGGGTGACTCTTCGTCGACGGGCCGGTGACGATCGCGTCACACGGCCGGCGGGTCAGGTCACGGACGATGGCCGGCCGGGAGCTCTCGTGCGCTGGGACGCCGACCCCGCCGGGCATGCGAGCGCGGAGCTGAGGGTTCTGGCCGCGGACCTGAACTCCGGACGGTCGCGGCGCTAGCTCCGGGCCGCCGCGTCGGCGCGCCCGACGACAGCGCTCGCCCGGCGTAGTTGATCCCGTGGTCGAGCCCGACGCTCCTTCCGGCGTGAGGAGGGTCTCCGCTCTATGCTGATCGCCTCGACGTCGAAGCACGCTTCCCTCGGGACACTCGGGTGCACGTCCCGATAACGCCCTCGAGCTTCCATGGCAGCGACGCATTCGGGGCCCTCGTCCCGCCCGGCCCGGTCAGCGCACCTCGAACGAGCACCGGCCCTCGGGCTGCTCGTCGGAGACATCCACGCGATCGACGTATGCCCCGCGCGGCCCCTCGCGGCAGAAGGCCACCAGCGCGTCGACCGCTTCGGGCTCGCCCTCGAATACGGCTTCGACGCTGCCGTCCGGGCAGTTCCTCACCCAGCCCGCGACCCCGCGGCTCTCCGCCCGGTCGGCCACCGAGCGGCGGAAGAACACACCCTGCACGCGCCCGGCGGCGATGACCCGGACCCGCTTCACTCCGGCACGCCCTCGGCGATCACCCGCTGCGCGAGCTGCCCCGAAAGCCTCTACCGCGAGCGCCAGGTCGGCCTCCGGCGTGTCCTCCCCCGGTGCGTGGCTGACCCCGCCGCGTGGAGGAGCTGAAGACCATCGCCGTGGCACCACCCGCGCCAGCTCCGACGCGTCGTGCAGCGCGCCGGAGGGCAGCTGGCGGTCCGAGCCCGCGGCCGCGTAGCAGGCCTCGCGCGCGGCCGCGATCAGCCCGTCGTGGAACGGGACCGGCTCGATCGACCAGATGCGCTCCGCCGACACGGCGCATCCCTCGGCCTCGGCGCTGGAGGTCCACAGCTCCGACGCCTCCGAGAGCATCGCCGCGAGCGCGCCGGGATCGAGGTGGCGCTGATCGACCAGCAGCTCGGCGCGGCCCGGCACGGCGGTCACGATCCCCGGCGACAGGTCCAGCCGCCCCGCCGTGCACACGCCGCCGTGGCGGACGCCGACGCCCTTCAGGCCGGTGACCACCCGCGCGGCCGCGACGCCGGCGTCGGCGCGGCGATCCATCGGCGTGGAGCCCGCATGGGCGGCGCGGCCCTCGAAGACCACGCGGTGGCGCTCGACCCCCACCGTGCCCAGCACGGCGCCGCAGGCCAGGCCCTCGGCCTCGAGCACCGGGCCCTGCTCGATGTGCAGCTCCAGGTAGGCGACGAGGCGCTCACGGAGATCCGCGCCGGCGCGAGGGCATCTCCTCCAGCGACACCCCGTGCTCGGCCAGCACGTCCGGCAGCGCGAGGCCGTCGGCGTCGGTGAGGCCGCGCACGGCTTCGATGTCGAGCGTTCCGGCGAACGCCGAGCTGCCGAGCAGGCTGCGCCCGAACCGGGCCCCCTCCTCGTCGGCCCAGTCGACGAGCGCGACGGTCCTGGCCGGGCGCCCGCGCCCGACCGCAGCACCTCGACGGCGGCCATCACGCCCAGCGCGCCGTCGAGCCAGCCGCCCGCGGCACGGAGTCGACATGGGAGCCGACGGCGACGACCTCGTCCGACTCGCCGGGGAGCACCGCCCACAGGTTGCCCGCGGCGTCCACCGACACCTCCACCGGCAGCTCACCAGCCGCGATCTCAGGAACGCCCGGGCCGCCTCCCACTCCTCGGTCCAGCACACCCTTCGCGCGCCCTCGGCGCCGCCGGTCAGGCGGTCCAGCTCGCGCAGGTCGGCGATGACTCGGGCGGGTCCACGGCTACTCCCGCCGCAGCGGCTGGGCGAGGCAGTGGGGCCCGCCGCCGCCCATCGTGAACGGCCACAGGTCGGGGTCGTAGACGGTGAGGCCCGCGCCCGCAGGCGGTCGTTGAGGTCCGTGGCCGCGGCGGTCGAGAGCACCCTGTCGTTTCCGAGCGACATCACGTTCGCCCCCAGCTCCATCACGTCGCGGTAGGACACCGTCGAGCAGCTCGAGGCCGAGCGATCCCAGCCAGTCGCCGAGGCCGGGCGGTGCGCACTCGGCTCCGAACACGCACAGGCCGGGCGCGACCACGTTCACGATCACGTCGATGTGGACGAAGTGCGGGTCGAAGGGCTGCAGGCGCACCTCCCACCCGAGCTCCTCGAGCCAGCCCCGGACCTGCTCCGCGGCCGGCTTCTGGGTGCGCTCCTCGCAGTGGCCGATCAGCGCCGTGCGCGCCGCCGGCATCACCACGTCGCCGCCCTCGAACGAGCCGGCGGTGACCATGTGCGCCACCGGGATCCCGGCCCCCTCGTAGAACTCGAGCACGGGCGCGTACTCGCCCCGCCGCCACCACTGGTTGAGCTGGGTGACGACCGGCCCCTCCGAGCCCCAGATGCTCGAGTCGCGGGAGAACACCTGGTAGCGCAGCGCCGGATCGGCGGGCAGGCGGTGGATCGTGACGCCCGCGTCCTCGTAGGCCGCCTCCATCTCGCCGTGGGCCGCGAGGCAGTCGGCCTGCGTGAGCTTGCGCCCGCTGGCGAGCGCGGCCTTGGAGATCGCGCTGGTGGGCAGCCACTCGAAGTGCTCAGCGGGCCCGAGCAGCACGTCGCGCAGCGGCGAGGTCTCGTCCTCGACCCCCCAGGTCACTCGATCACCACTCTGATCGTCTCCAGCTTCCGGTCGCTCGCCCCGCGCAGGACGCCGCCGTGCTCGAGGGTGGTGTGGATGTAGTCGAGCGTGCCGGCGGTGAGGCGCTCGCCCGGGAGCACGTTGGGGATGCCGGGTGGATAGGCGGCCAGCGACTCGGCGGCGATCCGCCCGACGGCCTGCTCGACCGGCACCGCCTCCTGCGGCCCGAGGAATGCCTGGCGGGGCGACAGCGCCATCTCTCCCCACGGCGGCGGGGGCGCGAACTCGTCCCTCGTGCGGTCGTCGCGTTCGCCGAGCGCTGCCACCGCGTCGCGCAGGGCGGCGATCAGGCGCTCGCCCTGGGGCACCGCCTCCTCGGCCATCCCGAACACGCCCACGATCACGTTCTCGCCGGCCAGCTCCATCATCACCCGGCTGCGGTCGCGCAGCAGCGCGGCCAGCTCGTAGCCTCCCGCGCCGGTTCCGCGCACGTCGATCGCCAGTCGCAGCGGGTCGTACGCATACACGCCCGGCGTGCCCACCATTCGTTCGTCGAGCACGTCGAGCCCGTCGATCTCCCGCACCGCCGCCCGCACCCGGGCCAGCGCCTCCATCGTCTCGCCGAGCAGCTCGCGGCCCTGGTGGCGGCCTGGCGGCGGGCCGCGTCGAGCGAGCCGCCCAGCAGCGAGCTGGGGCTGGTCGACTCCAGCAGGGTGACGCAGCGGTCCACCACCGCCTCGTCGATCCGGCCCTCGGTCTCGCCCAGGTGGATCATCGCCGACTGGGTGAGCGAGCCGACGATCTTGTGGGTGCTCGAAACCACCAGGTCGGCGCCGAGCGAGAGCGCGTCCGCGGGCAGGTCCTCGTGGAACGGGAGGTGCGCGCCCCAGGCCTCGTCCACGACGAGCGGCACGCCGTGGGAGTGCGCCACCCCGGCGAGCGCGGCGATGTCGGCAACGGCGCCGAAGTAGGTCGGCGAGACGACGGTGGCGCCCACCACGCCGGTGGTGTCGGCAAGGGCCCGGTCCAGCGTGCCGGGCGAGAGCGTGTGGGCGATCCCCAGCTCGGGATCGACCTCGGGCGCGACGAATGTGGGCGTCAGGCCGGCGAGGATGCAGCCGTCGATGGTGCTCGAGTGGGCGTTGCGCTGGGCGATGATCCGCTCGCCCGCGTGCGCGAGCGCGAGCAGCGCCACGTGGTTGGCCTGCGACGCCCCGTTCACCAGGAACCAGGTGCGCCGCGCGCCCCACGCCTCGGCCGCCAGCTCCTGCGCGAGCTGGAAGGGGATCGGCTCGGGCCCGGTGTCGATGCCCCAGGTGAGCGCCGGGATGTCCAGCGTGAGCGCGCCCGGGCCGATGAGGTCGCGCAACTCGGGGTCGGCGGCGGCGCCGCCCTTGTGACCCGGTACGTGGAGCCGCTCGGGATCGCCCTCCGCGTAGACCCGGAGGGCGTCGAGGTAGGGCGTCTGGCGCTGGTCGGCCATCCGTGGCGAGTCTACGAAGCGGGGTCAGGCGAGCGCGAGCGCCACGGCCTGCTGCGGGTCGCCGGCCTCGACGATGTCCTTGGCGGGCTCCCCGCCCCGGGAGAGCTCCCAGGTGCGCAGCCCCACCACGCGCTTGCCGGCCCGGAGCGCGAGCGCGATCTCCGACAGCGTGCCGTAGGCGCCGCCCACGGCGATGACGGCGTCGGCGGTGCCGGCCACGATGGCGTTGCGCGCCTCTCCTATGCCCGACGCGATCGCCACGTCCACATGAGGGTTGGCGGCGGATCGATCGGATCCGGGCAGGACGCCCACCGTGAGCCCGCCGGCCGCCTTGGCCCCGCGGCAGGCCGCCTCCATCGCGCCGCCGAGGCCGCCGCAGACGAGCACCGCCCCGGCCTCGGCGAGCGCGCGACCCACCGCCTCCGCCGCCGCCAGCTCATCCGGCTCGCCCTCCGAGGGACCGACGACGGCTACGTACGGGCTCACCATCGGCGAGTCTCGGACGCGATCCCCTCACCCACTTGCATACCAGACGGTATTTGAGTACCGTTCGGTATCCGAATGGCAGACGGCACACCCACTTTGCCTACCGGGCCCCCGCATGCCGCGCGCGCTGCAGATGCTCGGATGGCGACTGCGACCGGGGCCGTTCCTGGAGCGGTGCCGGGACCGCTACGGCGATGCCTTCACCCTGCGCCCGATCCCGCGCGAAACCGCGGTCGTGCTCTCGCGACCCCGACGCGGTCAAGCAGGTCTTCACCGGCGACCGCGCTTGCTCCACGCCGGCGAGGCGAACATCCGTGCTGCTGCCCGCTGCTCGGCGACCGCACTCGGTCCTGCTGCTCGACGAGGACGCCGCACCTGGCGCCAGCGCAAGCTGATGCTGCCCGCCGTTCCACGGTGAGCGCATGGCCCGCTACGAGGAGCTGATCACGCTCCGCCACCGACGCGAGCTCGACACGCTGGCCGCGCGGCAGCCCGTCTCGCTGATCGCGCCGCATGCAGGCGATCACGCTCGAGGTGATCGTCCGAGCGCCGTGCTTCGGCGTGCGCGGCGAGAGCGCGAGGCCCAGATGCGCGATCAGCTGCGTGCAGACGCTCGATGATGGCCAGCGACCCGCGCGCGGTGCTCGCGCTCCTGACCATCGGCCCGGAGCCGGATGTACCGCTTGGCGCTACGTTCCAGCGCGCGCTCGACCCCGGTCGAACGAGCTGGTTCTACGACGAGATCCGACGCCGTCGCACCGAGCCCGACCTCGATCGAGCGCGACGACATCCTGTCGATGCTGCTCAGGCGCCCGTCACGAGGACGGCGAGCCGATGTCCGACGCGCGAGCTGCGCGACGAGCTGATGACTCTGCTCGTCGCCGGCCACGAGACCACGGCGACCGCGCTGGCCTGGGCGTTCGAGCGCCTCGTTCGCAACCCGGACGATGCTGACTCGGCTGCGCCGAGGAGTCCGACGCCGGCGAGGGCTCCTACGCGGACGCCGTCGCCAAGGAGACGCTGCGGCTACGGCCCGTGATCCCGATGGTCGTGCGCCAGCTCAAGGAGCCGATCGAGATCGGCGGGCTACCTGCTGCCCGCAGGCGTCACGGCGGCTCCCTCGCATACATCTCATGCACCGCCGCCCGGACATCTATCCCGAGCCCGCTCGCTTCCGCCCCGAGCGCTTCCTGGAGCAACCCGCCGGCACCTACACCTGGATCCCCTTCGGCGGCGGGGTCCGGCGTTGCCTCGGCGCGAGCTTCGCGCTGTTCGAGATGCGCGTCGTGCTCTCCACGCTCGCAGCCCGGCTGCACCTGCGGCCCGCGGACGCTGCGCGCCGAGCGCCCCGTCCGGCGCACGCCGATCACCCTCGCGCCCTATCACGCGGCGCCCAGTGGTCGTCGAGCCGCGCGACGACGCACGCGCACCACCGTCGCCGCGTGAGCGCCCGACGGCTGACCCGAGGCGAGCGCCAGGCCCAGACACGGGCGCGGATCATGGACGCCGCGACTCGGGTGTTCTCCACGAAGGGCCTCGAGCGCGGCTCGATCGAGGACGTCGTCGACCGCCGCCGGCTACACCAAGGGCGCCTTCTACGCCAACTTCGCGAGCAAGCAGGACCTGTTCCTCGCGATGCTCGAGGAGCGTTTTGCCCACCGCATCGCCGAGACCGAGCGGGTGTGGTCCGACGACGAATCGCCGCGCGAGCAGACCCGCGACTCCACGGCCGACTTCGCGCGCGCGCATCCGCTCAGAGCCCGCTGCCGCGCGGCTGCTGCTCGAGTTCAAGATGCACGCCCTGCGTGACGAGCGCTTTCGCGAGGAGGTGGTGGCTCGGTTCGCCGTTCTGCGCGAACGCCTCGAGCAGATCTACGGGCGGCGAGCCGAGCAGTACGGCCTGACTCCCGCCATTCCGATCGACCGGGTGGTGCGCATGGTGCTCGCGATGTGCGATGGCTGGGAGCTGTGGCTGCTGCTGGAGCCCGACGCGGTCGATGAGCCGCTGCTCGAAGAGCTGATGGAAGTGTTCCTGGTGGGCTTTGCCGTGATGTCCGGCGTTGGACTCGGCGGAGGTCGAGGCGTCGGGCGTTATCGCGCGACGAAGTTCACGAGCTTGCGCGGCACCACGATCGCCTTGACGATCTCCTTGCCGTTCAGGCGGCCCGCCAGCTTCTCCGAGGAGCGCGCGATCTGCTCCTGCACCTCCTCGGAGGCGTCCGCCGGCATCTCCAGGCGGTCGATCAGCTTCCCGTTGAGCTGGACGATCAGCTGCAGCACGTCGGCGGTGAGCAGCTCCGGGTCGGCCTGCGGCCACGGCTCCTCCCACACGCGCCGGCCGGTGATCCGCTCGTAGACCTCCGTCCCCAGGTGCGGGGCGAACGGGAAGATGAGCGAAGCCGCCGTCGCGATCGCGAAGCGCAGGTGGGACGGGTCGGCCGAGTCGCCCTCCCGGTAGATCTCGTTCACCAGCTCGATCACGGCGGCGATCGAGGTGTGGGTGGCGAAGCGGTCGCCCAGGTCGCGCGTGACCTTGTCGATCGCCCAGTGCGCCTTTCGCACCAGCGCCCCGGGCTCGCCCTCGGGCTCCGCGGCTCCCGGAGGCGCCTCGTGGGCGGCGCGCCACAGGCGCGAGAGGAACCGGAACAGCCCGTCGATGCCCTCGTCGGACCAGTCGCCGCCCTCGGCCGGGTGGCCCACGTAGAGGATGTAGCAGCGCAGCGTGTCCGCCCCGTAGCGCTCGACGTAGTCGCCCGGGCTCACGGTGTTGCCCTTGGTCTTGGACATCTTCGCGCCATCGCGGGTGACCATCCCCTGGGTGAACAGCCGCGCGAACGGCTCGTTCACGTCAAGGAGGTCCATGTCGGACAGCGCCTTCACGAAGAAGCGCGCGTAGAGCAGGTGCAGGATGGCGTGCTCGACGCCGCCGATGTACTGGTCGACGGGCATCCACCGGGCGAGCACCTCGCGGTCCCAGGGCGCCTCGTCGTTCAGCGCGTCGCAGTAGCGCAGGAAGTACCACGAGGAGTCGACGAAGGTGTCCATCGTGTCCGTCTCGCGGCGGGCCTCGCCGCCGCAGCCGGGGCAGTCGGTTCGCACCCAGTCCTCGGCCGCGGCGAGTGGCGACTTGCCCTTCGGGGCGTAGTCCTCGATGTCCGGCAGCTCGACCGGGAGCTGGTCGTCGGGCACCGGGACGATGCCGCACTGCTCGCAGTACACGACAGGGATCGGGCAGCCCCAGTAGCGCTGGCGCGAGAACAGCCAGTCGCGCAGGCGGTACCCCACGGTCGGCTTGCCCTTGCCCTCGGACTGAAGCCAGTCGACGATCGCGCCGAATGCCTCGCGGTTGTGGGTGCCGTCGAAGCGGCCGCTGTTCACCATCGGCCCGTCGCCCGGATAGGGCAGGTCGTCGCCCTCGATCACCCGCCGCACCTCGAGGCCGTGGCTGACGGCGAACTCGTGGTCGCGCTCGTCGTGGGCGGGCACGGCCATGATCGCGCCGGTGCCGTACTCCATCAGCACGTAGTCGGCCACGTAGACCGGGATCTGCTCGCCGTTCACCGGGTTGGTCACCGTGCGGCCGAGCGGCACGCCGGTCTTCTCCCGGTGCTCGTCGCCCCGCTCGTGCGCGGACTCGGTGAGCGCGTGGTTCACGTAGTCGTGCACCTCGGGCGAGTCGCTCATGCGGAACACATCGGGGTGCTCGGGGGCCATGACGAAGAAGGTGGCGCCGAACAGCGTGTCCGGGCGGGTGGTGAACACCGGGTAGTCGGTGCCCAGCTCCTCGCAGCGGAAGACGACCTCGGCGCCCTCGGAGCGGCCGATCCAGTTGTCCTGCATCGTGAGCACGTTCGGGGGCCACTCGATCTCGCGCATGTCCTCGAGCAGGCGGTCGGCGTACTCGGTGATGCGGAAGAACCACTGCTCGAGCTGCCTGGCCTCCACCTCGGTGCCGCAGCGCTCGCAGCGGCCGTCGATCACCTGCTCGTTCGCGAGCACGGTGGCGTCCTTGGGGCACCACTTGACGGCGGCCTCCTTGCGGTAGGCGAGGCCCCGCTCGTGAAGGCGCAGGAAGATCCACTGGGTCCAGCGGTAGTAGCGCGGCTCGTGGGTGCCGAACTCGCGCGTCCAGTCGATCGAGATCCCCCAGTCGCGGAACTGGCGCCGGAACTCCGCGATCGACGCCTCGGTGGACTCGCGCGGGTGCTGGCCGGTCTTGATCGCGTGGTTCTCGGCGTTCAGCCCGAAGGCGTCGTAGCCCATCGGGTGGAGCACGCGGTGGCCGGTGCGGCGGCGGAAATGGGCCACCGCGTCGCCCACCGAGTAGTTCTTCAGGTGCCCGATGTGCGGCTCGCCCGACGGGTACGGGAGCATCTCGAGCACGTAGTACTTGGGCTCTCCATCCGGCTCGTTGGAGACCTCCCAGGTGTGCTCGTCGGCCCAGACGGCCTGCCATTTGGGCTCGATCTTCTTGGGGTCGTAGCGGTCCATCGGTGGCAGGGCAGGTTACCTTCGCCCTATGGCGGAGCTCAGGGCGAAGGTAAACGGCGTGGATCTCGCGTTCCAGCGCGAGGGCGAGGGCGGCTATCCGCTTCTGCTGATCCACGGCTGGCCCGAGACCCGCCGGATCTGGGCGCGCAACGCCGGGCCGCTCGCCGAGGCGGGATTCGAGGTGATCGTCCCGGACCTGCGCGGGTTCGGCGACTCCGGCCTGGCGCCGGACGACCGCTACGACGCCGCCGCGCACGCGCGCGACATGGAGGCGTTGCTGGGCGAGCTGGGGCATGAACGCTGCGTGGCCTGCGCCGGAGACCTCGGCGGGGTGGTGGCGCAGGACCTGTCGCTGCGGTTCGAGGGCCTGGTCGACCGGCTGATCCTGTTCAACACGATCCCGCCGATCGTGGAGGGCTCCCCGCGCGAGATCCCGCGTGAGACGCGGATGGCCGCGGACTACTTCATCCGCCAATCCCGCGACGCGGACGGGCTGGCGGCCGAGCTGGACACCCCGGAGAAGCGGCGCGCGTACGTCGCGCAGATGTACGGGCCGCGCTTCTGGGCGGCGCCGGGCGCGTTCACGCGCGAGGACGTGGAGCTCATGACCGAGCCGTTCGGCGATGCCCAGCGGTTCCGCGCCTCGATCGCCAACTACGAGTACGTGGGCGGCCCGCGCACCGCGCCGGAGCCCGCGCGGATGCTCGAGCCCAACCCGCTGCCGGCGCTGGTGCTCTACGGGCCCGAGGACCACGTGATCCCGCGCGACTTCCCCGAGCGGATGGAGCTGGCCTTCCCTGAGATCGTGGGACCGTTCCTGGTCGCGGGCGCGGGGCACTTCCTGATGTGGGAGCGCGCCCGCGTGCTGAATCGTGCGGTAGTGGCGTTCTGCCGGGATCTACTGCCACAATTGTCCCTGCAATGAGTGAGGAAGGCAGGCCTCTGCGCGCGGCCGAATTGGCCGCATCGAAGGTCGAAGAGATCGTCACGGCGGCCGGCGAGGCCGCCGCGCAGATCCGTGCGAGCGCCGAGCAGGAGGCCGCGCAGATGCGGGCGGATGCGGAGAAGCAGATCGAGCGGATCCGCGCCGAGGCCACGCGCGAGGGCGAGGCCGAGTTGAACGAGGCGCGCAAGAACGCGATCAAGTACGGCGAGGACACCCGCCGCGAGGCAGAGGAGCTGCGCGAGCAGACCCAGCGCGCGGTCGAGGGCCGCGTGGCCGCCGCCGAGAAGGCCTCGGCCGAGGTGCTCGAGGAGGCGCGCGCCCTCTCCGGGGGGCTGGTCCAGCTCGGGCGCTCGCTCGAGGAGCACGCGGAGCGGATCCTGCGCGACGTGGCCGCCGCCCACAAGCGGATGCAGGCCGACCTGAGGATCGACCCGTTCGAGGCTCCAGCCGCTGCTGCCCCCGAGTCCGAGGCGCCCGAGCCCGCGAGGCCGAGGGGCCGGCGCGAGCGCCGGCCGTCCTCCGACGGACCGCCGGCCCGGGAGCCCGCCACCTCCGTCCCACCACCGCGCCGGCGCCCCAACCCGTTCGAGGAACTCGAAGTTCCCAACTGGGTCGGCCGCGACCAGTAACACCGGGCCGAGGGGCCGCTAGCGAGAGACGATCCGGGTGGCGGTGGCCTTCCAGGTCGCGGTGAGCTGCATGCCGGGCTCGAGCGCCAGGCCGGCGACGGCGGGCTCGGTGACGTCCGCCACCAGCGGCTGGGGGCCGTCCAGCGCGACCCGCACGCGATTGCCCAGCCGGGTCAGCGACGCCACGGCCACCGGCAGGCGATTGCTGGCGGAGGCATCCGACGCGGACGATCGCGGCTCCAGGCTCACCTCCCACGGATGCACCGTCACGGCCACCGGCCCCTCGGCGTCGTCGGTGCTCGTGACCACACCTCCGCCGTCGAGCCTGACCTCGGTGAGCTCGCCGGTCCGCGTGGCGGTACCGCTCAGCACCACCGCACCGGTCAGCTCCGCGACGAAGGCCGAGCTCGGCGACGCCGACAGCGCCGCCGCGGTGCCGGCCTGGAGCACGCGGCCGCCGTCCACGATCGCGACCCGGTCCGCGAGCAGGGCCGCCTCCTCGAAGTCGTGGGTGACCAGCACGGCGGGCACCTCGGCCGCCCGCAGGACAGCACCGAGCTCGCGCCTGGCCGCGGCGCGCGTGCGGGCGTCGAGCGCCGCCAGCGGCTCGTCCAGCAGGAGGGCGCTCGGCTCGCGGCCCAGCGCACGCGCGAGCGCCACCCGCTGGCGCTCGCCGCCCGAGAGGGTGGCGGGCCGGGCGTCGGCGAGAGCAGTCATGCCGAAGCGATCGAGCAGCTCCCGGGCCCTGCGCTCGCGCTCGGCACGCGCCCCCTCGATCCCGTACGCCACGTTGCGCCACGCGCTGAGGTTGGGAAACAGCGCGTAGTCCTGGAACACGATAGCCCACGCCGCGGCGCTCGGGCGGGAGGTCGACGCCCGCGGCCGTGTCGAGCCACAGCTCGCCCCCGCAGCGCACCCTGCCGCGGTCGGGCCGCAGCAGCCCCGCCGCCACCCGAAGCGCGCTCGTCTTGCCGGCGCCCGACGGCCCCGCCAGGGCCGTGCAGCTGCCGGCCTCGACCTCGATCTGCAGGTCGAGCTCGAAGGCGCCCAGGCGAGCCGTCGCCTCAAGCGCGAGCATCGCCGAGCGCCCGGCCGCCGGCGCCGAGCTTCACGCCCAGGAGGATGGCCGCGCTCAGCGCGATCATCACCGCCGACAGCGCCAGCGCCCCGGTGAAGTCGTCGCTGAAGCGCTCGTAGATCGCGAGCGGCGCGGTCTGGGTGACGCCGGCGAGGCTCCCCGCGAACACGAGCGTCGCGCCGAACTCGCCCAGCGCCCGCCCCCACGCCAGCGCCCCGCCGGCCACCAGGCCGGGCATCGCGTTGGGCACCGCCACGCGGGCGAACGTGCGCGCCTCGCTCGCTCCCAGCGTTCGCGACGCCTCCATCAGCGAGGGCTCGAGCGCCGCGAACGCCGCCAGCGCCTGCCGGATGTAGAACGGGCTTGCCACGAACACCAGCGCCACGACCACGCCCGCGGTCTCGAACACGAGCTCCACGCCGGCGTCGCTCACCACGTCGCCGAGCAGCCCGTTCGGGCCCACCGCCGCGAGCAGCCCGATGCCGGCCACCGCGGGCGGCACCACCAGGGGCAGCTCCACGAGCGTGATGGCCAGCGCACGGCCGCGGAAGCGGCGGGTGGCCAGCAGCCACGCCGCGGGCGTGCCCACGACCACGATGAGCGCGAGCGCGATGCCGGTGGCCTTGAGGCTCAGCACGAGCGCGTCCACCGCCGCCGGGTCGTCGAGGCTGGACAGCAGCTCACCCGGTCCCGGCGTCCACGAAGATCGCGACCAGCGGCAGCGTGAGGAACGCCAGGACGATCGCGAGGGCCCCCACCAGCACGAACGTGAACGGCGACCTCATCGCGGGGGCAGGAATCCCGCCTGCTCCATCGCGTCGAGGCCGTCGCCCGCCAGCAGCCCGTCGATGAACTCCTTCGCCGCCTCGGGCTCCTTCGCGCCCTTCACCACGGCCGCGCCGTACTCGACCGTGGGCTGCAGGTCCTTCGGCAGCTCGATCGCCTTCAGCCTGTCCCCGGCGGCCACCACGTCCGTGTAGTAGACGAAGCCGGCGTCGGCCGCCCCCTGGTTCAGCTTCGCGACGACGCCCGACACGTCGGGCTCCTCGGAGCGGAAGTTGGCGGCGATCGCCCTGCTCTCGGCGGGCGGCAGGCGGCCCAGCACCTCGCGCGTGTAGGACCCGACCGGAACCGACTTGGCGCCCACCACCACGTCGACGCCGTCTGCCGAGAGGTCATCGATCGAATCGATGTCGCTATCCGAGGGCACGGCGATCACCAGCCGGTTGCCCGCGAAGACCGTGGGCTTCTCCACCAGCCCGTCCTTGAACAGCTGGGCGGGCAGCTTCGTGTTCGCCGCCGCGTAGACGTCCGGCTTCACGCCCTGGCGGATCTGGGCGGCCAGCTCGTCGGAGCCGGCGAAGCTGTATCGGACCGTGGCGGCGTCGAACTGCTTGGCGTAGTCCTCGAAGGCGCTCTTCAGCGAGGCGGCGGCCGACACGGTCAGTCGCGGTGTGCTCGCCTCGCCGCCGCCGTAATCGTCTCCACACCCGAACGCGGCCAGCGCAAGCAGGGCGGCGAGCGCGAGCGCCGGCGCCCTGCGCCTCACGTTCGCTGCACCATCACCGACGTCGCCTTCACGGTCGCCGTGGCCGGCACCCCCGCGGCCAGCCCTAGCTCCTCCACGGAGTCGCGCGTGACCGCCGCGGTGATCAGGTGCGGACCGGCCTCGATCTCAACCAGCGCCATCACGCCGTCCACTTCCACCGAGCGCACGACCCCGGAGAAGCGGTTGCGCGCCGAGAGCGAGGCGCCCGCTTCGTGGCGCCGCGGCCGTCCCGCCAGCCGCTCGACCTCCTTGCGCGGGACGCGGCGGCGGTTGGCGGCGTCGCGGGTGGTGCGCAGCTTTCCGGCGCTATCCCAGCGGCGCAGCGTGTCCGCGCTGACGCCGATGGCCTTGGCCGCCTCGCCCAGTGAGAGATCCTTCGGCCGCCATTGCCTAAGCATTGCATAGGCAACGAGCTAGAGCCCGGCGTTCAGCTTTCGACGTCGAGCACTACGAGCTGTTCGATTGACGGCTACGGCCGAGCGCCTCGGCCAGGCGCTCGGCCAGCCACAGGTCGAGCAGCATGTCGCCGCTCGCCGACCCCTTGCGGTTGACCGCGATCCCGTCGCCGTCGCCACCGCCCTTCACCCCGTTCCAGCGAGGGGAGTTCGGGACCGCCTTCAGCGCCGCGGCCACCGCCTCCGGCGCGCCCTTGCCCGCCTTCAGCCGCCCGTCGCGGGCCTTGAACTCGAACTCGGGCACGGGTACCTCCAGCTCGACCTCGCTGGCCGAGCGCACGCCGCCCGTGGGCATCCGCACGCTCACCTTGCGTCCGTGGCGCTCGCCCTCGAGCACCAGGGCGCCGTGGAGCGCGGGGCCCATGCGGAACGGCGCGACGCTCTTCGGCTGGATGTGGAGCGTGGGGTGCTCGACGATCTCCAGACCCAGCGGCCGCATCGCTCTGCCGGCGATGTCGTAGGCCTTGTCGAAGTCCCCGCCCGAGCGGAGCAGGCTGGCCGACTTGAACAGCGCGATCAGCCCGATCAGCGAGCCGCCCACCAGCAGCGGGACGAAGGTGTCGAGCAGGTAGATCGGCGGCACGCTGAGGAAGATCAGGCCGGTGATGAGCATCGCCAGGCGGATGCTCGACCGCGCCGTGCCCCACATCTCCCGCCGTGCCTTGACGGCATCCGCGTCGATCGGCTTCACCGCCATTGCCGCGAACAGGTGCGGCTCGTCCAGGGTCGCGGGATTCTCGATCTCCGCGGGGTCCGCCTCGATGGCCACATCCGCGGCGGTCGCACGGCGAAGGTCGAGGTTCTGGAACAGGAACAGCAGGACGACGTAGGCGCCGACGATCCCGAAGACCAGCGCGTACGTCCCCTTCGGATCGGGGTCCCGCGGGTCGGTCTGGAGCCCGACGATCGCGACGGCCACCATCGTCACGAGCACACCGACGATGCCGAAGATGCTGGAGCGCCGGAACAGGGTCAGGAGGGGAGCGAGGAGCCCGCGAAGAAGAAGAACCAGATAGCCATCGCCGTGACCGCGATCGAGACGCTGATCACCATCACCACGTCGAGCACCGATCGCGGCGGGCGGGAGTCCTCGTCGCCCCGCATCGAGCGGTGCCACGGCGCGCGCACCCGCACGATCTCCTCCTGGCCCGACACGCGCGCGTAGCTGCGATTGAGCGCCGAGAGCAGCTTGGTGACGACGACGACGGACACGCCGATGCCGGCCAGCACGAGGAAGTACGGGCCGAAGCCGGCCTGGCTCCCGGACTGGACCTGCGACCCGATCCACAGCCAGCCGATCGGGATGCCCAGCCAGAGGGCGATGCTGAAGAAGGCCATCAGGGCGATCAGGCCCGCCTTCGCCACGGGTTGGAGCGACGAGCCGGTCATCGCCCGACGAGGTTATCTCGCGGCTAGGCTCAGCCCGTGGCAGCGCGCCTGGGCTTCAACCTGATCGTGCGCCTGAGCGTCCGCCGGTTGCCGGACGCGTCTACCGCGACGACCCTGAGCTTGGCCCTGACCCGCTTTCGTGAGCCGCTCCGACGGAACGCGCGCCTGGCCGCCCGGCGGGCCTTCCTCGAGACCCTCAGTTTCAGCGTGCGCTTGCCGCCCGCCGGGATCCGCCTCCGAGCCCGCCCGAGCTTGAAGCGCCTGGAAGCCTGGACGCCGCGGGGAGCGGCCGGAACGTTGATCGATCCGGTGCCGGTTGCGGTGCAGGGCTCGTTCGGGCAGCTCACGAGGACGGTCACGAAGGTGCCCAATACCTGGGATCGCTTGCCAGACAGCTTTGCGTCCGGGGGGACGGTGTCCAGCCCCAGCGTCTGGGTGCCGCCGCTCCCGGTCCCGCCGCCGCCCGTACCCGGCGTCGCGGCCTGAGGCACCTCGAAGGCACCGATCTCGCAGGCTCCCCCCTGCGGGCGCGCGATGCCGCGCTGGTCGGTGGTCGTGCAGCCGGCACCGCTCGCCGGCACTTGGTTCAGGGCCGCGCTTCCAGAGCCGAGCCCCATCGTCTCGGTCGAGCCGCCGTTGTCCTGGAGCGGGCCGAGCACGGGGTTGCCTGTGCTGCCAGGGCACGCGGCATCGCCGAAGCGGAGATTGCGCCCGGCGTCGGTGATGCCCGCTCCGCAGTTGGCCGGCGTGTTGCCGGCGACGATCGTGTTCCGAAGCGTAAGAGGGGCGATCAGTCCGCCCGTGGAGCCATTCGCCCCGACGGTGCCGGCCGTGGCGTCACCCCCCGTGCCCGCGCCGCCGCCCTGGCCGCCGAGGGCTGCCGCGTTCCCGCTCACGGTGCCGTGAACGATGGTGCCGGCCGTGTTCTGGGCGCCGCCCCCGCCCCCGCCGCCGACGCCGCCGTTCCCTCCTGTGCTCGCGTCGGGGCCGATGCCGCCGGCGCCGCCGTCGGCGGCCGCGCCCGCGGTGTTCGTCGCGATCGTGGTGTTCGTCGCTGTGAGGGAGGCGCCGGCGAAGAAGCCTCCGCCCGGACCGCCGGCGCCGCCGGACCCGCCGAAGCTGTTGCCATCGGGCCCGTCCGATCCAGCGGGAGTGCCGCTGCCGCCGGTCCCGCCCTGGCCGCCGGTGGCGGGGCCTACCGCCCCCGCGCCGCCCGCGCCTGCGGTGTTGTCGCTGATCGTGCTGCGGGCGATCGTCGTGGGTGCCGTCGTGTGAAGGCCGCCTCCCGTGCCACCTGCACCGCCCCCTGCCGCGTCGCCGTCGGCGCCGACGCCGCCATCGCCGCCCGCACCGGTGGCGCTCTGGCCGCCGGGGCCCCCATCCCCACCGCCCTGGCTCGAGCCGCCAAAGGCGCCGGCGCCGGCGGTGTTGTCGTCGATCGTGGAGGCGGTGACGGTCAGGGGGCCGGCGCCGGACTGGAAGACGCCCCCGCCGACGCCGCCGACGCCGCCCTGGCCGCCGCCCGAAAAGGCGGCGGTGCCGCCTTCGCCCCCGGCCGCGTCGGAGCTCGCGCCCGCGCCGCCGAGGTTGCCGTCGCCGCCCGTGCCGCCCGTGCCGCCATCACCGCCGGCGCCGGCGACGTTGTCCTCGATCGTGCTGGCGGTGAGGGTGAGCGAGCCCGTGCTGCGAATCCCGCCACCGCCGCCGCCGAAGCCGCCGCCGCCTGCGCCGCTGAAACCGCCGGCTCCGCCCAGCCCGCCGATGGCGCCCGAGCCGTTGGCGTCGCCGCCGGGCCCCGCGTCGCCGCCCGCCCCTCCGTCTCCTCCCACGCCTCCGACGCCTCCGGCGTTCTGCCTGATCGTCGTGCCGGTCACGCTCAGGGTGCCCGAGTTGAACACGCCGCCGCCCCCACCGCCGTCTCCGCCGCTGCTGCCGCTGGAGCTCCCGCCGACGCCGCCGACGCCCCCGTTGCCAGTCGCGTTGTCTCCCCCCTCGCCGCCGTCGCCCCCGGCGCCGCCGTCGCCCCCGGTGCCGCCGTCGCCCGCCGCATTGAGCTCGATCAGGCTGTTCGAGATCGTCAGCGTGGCGAGGTTGAGCACGCCACCTCCGTTCGCCCCCGCGTCCCCGCCCAAGCCGAAGCTGTCGCCGCCATTACCGCCGGCGGCGCCCGCCCCGCCGTTCGTGCCGGCGGCGCCCGGAGTGCCGTTGGCGCCGCTGGCGCCGTCCGGCGCCGCACCGCCGCTGATCCTGAGCCCCTCGATGGTCACCGTCCCCGCGAGCACGTGGAACACCCGGTCGATCCCGTTTCCGTCGACGGTGGTGACCGAGGATCCCGCGCCGTCGATCGTGACGCTCTCGGTCAGGTCGAGGTCGCCGCGCGCGCTCAGGTCCTCGGGCGTGCCGTTCTCGTCGAGCAGGTAGCCGGCCGGCGGCACGGTGATCGTGTCGTCGTTGTCGTCGCCGGCGGGGCACTCGCCGACGCCGGGGGCGGCGGAGTCCGTGTTCGCGGCGATGGTTGCCTCACGCAGGGTGCAGTCGCCGTCGGCCGCGATCACGTCCGCCGGCTCGTCAACGGGGATGGTCGCCGCGAGAGCAGTTGGCGCCGCGCCCAGCGGCGCGAGAATCGCGAGTGCAACGGTCAGCCCGAAGCGGCGATTGCTCACCGCCTCAAGCGTACCCCGATAGGCTCGCGCTTTCGAGCGGGTGGGCTAGCACGGCCGATATTTGTGGTGTCCCGAGGGTTGGCGACCGGGGTTTCCCCGATGCGATCTAGTTTCGCCGGCGCCCAAGCGCGGCCAGCGGCGTGAGGAGCCCCCTCTGCACCGGGGCCGGCACCCAGGGCACCTGCATCTCGTCGCGGAACTCGTCCAGAAGCATCGCGAGTCGCAGCGGGCGGGGGTGGCCCTTCCGGTCCAGCCCTCCGTCGCGCTCCAGCGCGAACAGGGCGTCGAAGAGCTGTTCGGTTCGCAGCGCGGGTCGAAACTGGATCCGAGCCCAGAGCTCATCCTCGCCGGCGTTGCCCCATCCGTGGACGGCGCCTGGGGGCACCGCAACCTGCTCGCCGGCCTCCGCCCTCAGGCGGCGCCCCGCTACTCGAAACCGCGCCCGCCCGGAGAGGATCTGGAAGCGCTCCTCCTGATGCCCATGCACGTGGGGCGGCACCGATCCGCCGGCCGGAAAGCACCAGTCGAACTCGAGTAGCTCGCCGCCGGTGTCCCCGGCGAGCCGGCGGAAGACCAGCTGCTCGCCGGTCACCGTGTTGTGCAGCTGCTCTCCGGCCTGCGCCACGGCCACTAGCGTACGTGTAGGAGAGTGGAGCTGGGGGGATTCGAACCCCCGACCTTTCGGCTGCCAGCCGACGCTCTAGCCAACTGAGCTACAGCCCCGTGGCGGGTGAGTGTAGTCAGACCACAGACCGCTGCGGCGCGTCTCCCCAGAGGTTCTCCAGGCGGTAGAACTCGCGCGCCTCGGGCGTGAAGACGTGCAGCACGGCGTCGAGGTAGTCGAGCAGGATCCAGCGTGCCTCGCCGGCGCCCTCGGCGCGGCGCGGCAGCAGGCCCTCCTCGTCCTTGAGCTCCTGGTAGACGGCGTCGTGGATCGCCTTGGTCTGGCGCTCGGTGTTGCCCGAGCAGACCACGAAGTAGTCGGTGTACCCCACGACTCCGCGCAGGTCGAGCACCCGGATGTCGATCGCCTTGCGGTCGGAGGCGATCTGGGCGATCCGGTCGGCGAGCTGCTCGGGGCTCACTCGACCGCCGCCCGGGCGGACGCTCCGTACAGCGACTGGGCTTCGATGTAGTCGGCCACGCCGTCGGGGACGAGATAGCGGATCGGCTCGCCGGCGGCGGCGCGCTCGCGGATGAGCGTGGAGGAGATGTCCAGTCGCGGCATCTCGAAGAACTCGATCCGCTCGTGGCCGGCCAGTGGCTCGACCCGCCGCAGCACGGACTCGCGCTCCATTCCCTCCCGCGCGGCGACGGCGACGGTCGCCAGTTCCAGGACCGCTTCGGGCTCGTGCCAGCCCACGAGCGCCGAGGCCTGGTCCGCGCCGAGGATCAGCACCAGCTCATCGCCCGGGGAGCCCTCACCGAGCGCGCGCAGCGTGTCCGCCATGTAGGACGGCCCCTCGCGGTCGACCTCGACGCGCGACAGCGCGAAGCGCTCGTCGGCGGCCACGGCCCGGTCGCACAGCGCCAGCCGCACCTCGGCGCCCGGATCCTGCTCGAGCTCACGGTGCGGCGGCCGGCCCACCGGCACGAACAGCACCAGCTCCAGCTCCAGCTGCCTATGCGCCTCCTGCGCGCACACCAGATGCCCCAGGTGCGGCGGGTTGAAGGCGCCTCCGAAGATCCCGACTCTCAGGCCGACCTACTCCCTTACCTGGCCCGAGCCCTCGGCCACGAACTTGTAGCTGCACAGCTCGCGCACGCCGATCGGGCCGCGCGCGTGCAGCTTCTGGGTGGAGTTGCCGATCTCCGCGCCCATGCCGAAGACGCCACCGTCGGTGAAGCGGGTGGACGCGTTCACGTAGACGCAGGCGGCGTCGACGCCGGTGGTGAAGGCTCGTGCGGACTCCTGCGAACCGGTCACGATCGCCTCCGAGTGGCCCGAGCCCCACTCGTTCACGTGTTCGATCGCCTCCTCGGCCGAGTCGACCACCCTCACCGCGAGGATCAGATCGTGGTACTCGGTCGCCCAGTCCTCGTCGGTCGCGTCGGCGACCTCGGTGCCCGCGGCGAGCGACTGCGTGCGGCCGTCGCCGCGCAGCTCCACGCCGTGGGCGGCGAGCTCGCCGAGCACGCGGGGCACGAACTCCGCGGCCGCGTCGGCGTGCACGAGCAGCGTCTCCGCCGCGTTGCACACGCCCGGCCGCTGGACCTTCGCGTTCACCGTGATGGCCACGGCGTCGTCGAGGTCGGCGGTGGCGTCCACGAACACGTGACAGTTGCCCGAGGCCGCGTACATCACCGGGACGGTGGCGTGCTGCTTCAGCGCCGCCTTCAGGCCCTCTCCCCCGCGCGGGATGATCAGGTCGACCACGCCCTCCTGGGTCGCCAGTTGCTCCAGCTCCGAGCGCTCGCCGCCGCCGACGATCGAGATGGCCTCGCCGGGCAGCCCCGCGAGCGCGATCGCCTCACGCGCCACCGCGGCCAGCGCCGCGTTCGAGTTGGCCGCCATCGACGAGCCGCGCAGCACGATGGCGTTCCCCGACTTGATGCACAGCGCCGAGCAGTCGATCGTCACGTTCGGGCGCGCCTCGTAGACCACCGCGACCACCCCGAGCGGAACACGCACACGCCGGATGTCGAGGCCGTTGGGCAGGCGGTGCCCGTCGATCACCTCGCCCACCGGGTCCGGCAGCGACGCGATCGTGCGCACGTCCGAGGCGATCCCGCTCAAGCGGGCCTCGTCGAGGCGCAGGCGGTCCATCAGCGCGGAGCTGAGCCCGTCGGCCTCGCCCTGCTCGAGGTCGCGCGCGTTGGCCTCGAGGATCTCCGCGGCGCGGGCGTCGAGGGCGTCCGCCATCGCGGTCAGCGCGGCGTCGCGAGTGGCGCCGTCGAGCCGCGCGAGCTCGCGGGATGCGGCCTTGGCGGCGCGGCAGATATCGGCTACCGAAGTGGCGGTCGCGGCCATGCTCAGAGGGTACCCGCCGTCCCCAGGGGCAGCCGCATCCGGGCGGTCGCGACGCCGGTCGGCTCGTGCTCGGAGAGGGTGTCGTCCAGCCGGAAGCCGCTGCGCGCGTAGAAGGCGCGGCCGTGGGCGTTGCGGCGGAAGATCCAGAGGGTCACGTCGTCCCAGGCGCCGTCGCCGAGCCGGGCGAGCGCCTCGCGCAGCAGCGCGCCACCGATGCCCTGCCCCCACCGTCCCGGCTCCACATAGGTCGCGGAGATCTCAGCGGTGCGCTCGCCCGCGTCGTCGTCGCGGCTCGGCAGCGCGAGCGCGCAGAAGCCGGCGATCGCGCCGTCGTCCTCCGCCACGAGGGCCGGCGCGCCGCCGGCGATCAGCTCCCGCCAGCTCTGCTCGCGTGCGGCGACCGACAGCTCCTCGAGGAACTGCGGGGGCAGGATCCCCCCGTACGCGGCCCGCCAGGCCTGGACCTGCACCTCGGCCATCGGGCGGGCATCCTGCTCGGCTGCGTCGCGAAGGACCATCGCTTCGGAGCTTTACTCCAAAACGAAGTAGTCCCTGTGCACGGCCTCCTCCGCCGCCCGCGGGAACAGCTCGAGCACGGCGTCGGACTTCATCCCCCGGATCCGCGCCAGCTCCTCGGCCGAGTAGTTCACGATGCCCTTGCCGATCGGCCGCGCGTTGCCGCCCGCGGCGCGCACCTCCACGGCGTCGCCCGCGCTGAAGCCTCCCGCCACCTCCACGATGCCCACCGGCAGCAGGCTCGTGCCGCGCTCGCGCAGCGCGCGCTCGGCGCCCTCGTCCACGGTCAGGGTCCCCTGCGTCGGCTTGGCGTACTTCAGCCACAGCTTGAACGAGGACACGCGGCCCTCCTGCGGGTGGAACCGGGTTCCCGTGTCCTCGCCTGCGAGCGCGGCCTCCACCGACGCGGGCTCGATCCCGGACGCGATCACCGCGGGGATCCCGGCGGCCGTGGCCATCTCGGCCGCCACCACCTTCGAGCGCATCCCGCCCGACCCCAGCGGCGACGCCGAGAAGCCGATGTCCATCCCCTCGAGCTGCTCGAAGCTGGTGACCTCCGCGATCGGCTCGGCGGCCGGGTCGCGCGACGGGTCGGCCGTGTAGAGGCCGCCGGTGTCCGTGAGCAGCACCAGTCGCTGGGCGCCGAGCAGGATCGCCACCTGCGCGGCGAGGAAGTCGTTGTCGCCGAAGGAGATGTCGTCGGTCGTGGTGGTGTCGTTCTCGTTGATCACGGGAACCACGCGCCAGTCGAGCAGCTTCTCCAGCGTGTGCCGCGCGTTCACGTAGTGGGTGCGGGCGGACATGTCGAAGAACGTGAGCAGCACCTGGGCGCTGGGCACGTCGCGCTCGGACAGCAGCTCGTCGTAGTTGCGGTAGAGCGGCCCCTGCCCCACGGCGGACGCCGCCTGCAGCTCGTCCATCGCCGCCGGCCGCCCGCCCAGCTCCATCAGCCTGATGCCGCGCGCGATCGCGCCGGAGGTCACGAGCACCACGGAGTCGCCCGCGCGGTGGCGGCCGGCGACGGCGTCGCAGATCGGCCCGAGCACGTCCAGGCGCACCTCCCCGCTGGGGTCGGCGACGATGCTCGAGCCGAGCTTGACCACCACGACGGCCATTGGGATCGCAGTTCGCAGGCACCGCCTGCTCACCAACGCAGCCTACGGCTGGTTCGACGTCAGCCGGAACTCGCCGTCCTGCTTCTCGAGCCGGAACGACTGCGGCACCCGCTGCCCCTGGGTCTCGATCTGAGCCGTGACCGTTGCCGAGTCGCCGTCGAGCTCGGTCTTCTCGATCTTCACGAGCCTGAACGTCTCGCGCTTGAGGCCGTCGATCTGCCGCTTGCACTGCTTGATCGCGGCGTCGCCCTTGGCGAACGTGGTCTCCTCCAGGTACTGGCTGGTCACCAGGTCGTTGCAGAGCTTCTCGCCGTCGGAGTCGTTCACGGCCTTCGCGAACTGCCGCACCACGTCCTCGGCATCGCCCTCGTCGGCTCCGCCGCCGCAGGCTGCGAGGAGGACCAGCGGCAGAAGGAGCACGGACCGGGGCATCGGCCGCAATCTAGTGGGTCTTCTCGACGGGTCTAGCCGGGGTCGAGCTCGAACACCGTGCCGGCGATCTCCACGTCGTCGCCGGGCTCGAAGCCCGCGCTCTCGAGTGCCTTGATCACGCCCATGGAGCGCAGCCTGTCCTCCAGGTAGCGCAGCGCCTCCTCGTTGCCGAGGTCGTGGCGCGCGAACAGGCGCTCCAGCCGCACTCCCTGGACCCGGAAGCCGCCCGCGTCGGTGCGCTCGACCGTGAACGCCTCGTCGACCCCGGGGCGGTAGACCCGGTGGGTGGCCGCCACCTCCCCGGCCTCGGGCTCCTCGTCCGCGGCCGGCACGGCCTGGACGATCGCCCGGCGGAGTTCGTCGAGCCCCTGCCCGGTGGCCGCCGAGGTGACCAGGGCATCGCCGAACTCGTGCGCCACCTCGGCTACGCGTTCGGGCTCCACCAGGTCCGCCTTGGACAGACAGAGGATCCGCGGAAGCTCCGCCAGGCCGCCGCCGTGCTCGCGCAGCTCCGCCTCCACCGTGGCGTGGTTCTCGACGGGGTCGCTGCCGTCGAGCGGCGCCAGGTCCAGCACGTGCACGAGCAGGCGGCAGCGCTCCACGTGGGCAAGGAACTCGTGCCCGAGGCCGGCGCCCTCGCTGGCGCCCTCGATCAGGCCGGGTATGTCCGCGATCACCAGCTGGCGGTCGTCGGCCTCGATCGTCCCCAGCACCGGGTCGATCGTCGTGAAGGGGTAATCGGCGACCTTGGGGCGAGCGGCGGTCAACCGGGCCAGGAGCGAGCTCTTGCCGGCGTTGGGGAGCCCCACCAGCCCGGCGTCGGCGAGCAGCTTGAGGCGCAGCTCGATCCAGCCCTCGTCGCCGTGCAGCCCGCGCTCGGCCATCCGCGGCGTCTGGCGGGTGGAGTGCGCGAACGACTTGTTGCCGCGCCCGCCCGACCCGCCCTGCGCGACCGTGGCGCGCTGGCCCGGGCGCACGAGGTCCCAGCGCGAGCCGTGCTCGTCCTCGGCCACGGTGCCGGGCGGGACCCTGACCTCGAGGGTGTCCGCCGAGGCGCCGTGGCGCTGGTTGCCCTCCCCGTGGCCGCCGCGGCGGGCCTTGAAGTGGGCGCCGCGATGGAACTCGGACAGATCGCGGCGGGAGTCGTCGCACACCAGCTCGACGTTGCCGCCGCGTCCGCCGTCGCCGCCGTCGGGCCCGCCCTTGGGCACATGCGCCTCGCGGCGGAAGGACACCGCGCCGTCGCCGCCGGCGCCGCCGCGGACGAAGATCTTGGCGCGGTCGTGAAACACGCCGGTGATCGTAGAAAATGGCCGCCTGATGGCTGAACTAGGCTCGTGGCAGGCCTGGCGGAAGCCTGAGCGCCGGGCGTAAGATCGGCGGATGGCGGACCTGGCCCCCAGCGGTGACGCTCTCGCCGGCGTTCCGATCTTCGCCGGCCTCGAGCCCGCTCAGCGTGAGGCGGTCGCGTCGCGCGCCACCAGCCTCCGGGTGCGCGCGGGCGACTGGGTGTTCCGCCAGGGAGACAAGGGCGACGCCATGTACGTGGTGCTCTCCGGGCGGCTCGAGGCCCGGGTGGAGTCACCGGGGCGGGTCCTGCGCGTGCTCGGCAGGGGCGATGCGGTGGGTGAGCTGGCGCTGCTCACCGGGGCCACGCGGTCGGCCTCGGTGCGCGCGCGGCGCGACAGCGAGCTCCTGCGCCTGTCGGCGGCCGACGTGGACGAGCTGATCAAGCACGAGCCCGCGTTCACGGCGGGCGTCGCCAGGTACCTGGCGACACAGTTGCAGGCGAGCCAGGGCCTCGACCTGTCCCCCTCGCCACTGCCGGAGACGATCGGCGTGATCGCGCTGCCGGGCGGACCGCCCGCCGGGGCGGTGACGACCAAGCTGGCCGGGCTGATGGCCGCCGGCCGCACGGCGGTGATCACCCAGGCCGACGCCGGGCCCGCGGAGGAGCACCCGCGCGTGCTCGATACCGCCGAACGCGACAGCGACCAGGTGCTGCTGGCCGCGGAGGCCGACGACGACGGCCCGTGGCGGGAGTTCTGCCTGCGCCAGGCCGACCGCACGCTGCTCCTGGCGGAGGGCAGGCCGTCCGATGCGGCACGCGTGGCCAAGAGCGAGGGCCGTCGCGATGTGCTGCTTGCGGGCAGCCCGTCCACGGGGGTGCTGGCGGACTGGATCGAGTTGCTGGGCGCGCACTCCGGGAGGCTGATCGGCCCGGCGGGCGCCTGGGACCGGTCGCTCGCGCCGCTCGCGCGGTCGCTGCAGGGCCGCTCGATCGGGCTCGCGCTCTCCGGGGGCGGTGCGCGTGGCCTCGCCCACATAGGGGTCCTGGAGGCGCTCGGCGAGGCCGGCGTCACGATCGACCGCATCGCCGGCGTGAGCATGGGCGCGCTGATCGGGGCCCACCATGCCCTCGGCCGCGATCCCCGCGCCATCCGGGACATCTGTCACCAAGAGCTGGTCAGGAACAACCCGATGGGCGACTACACCTTGCCCGTGGTCGCGCTCGTCCGGGGCAAGCGCGCCGAGGCGATGGTGCGGCGGATGTACGGCAACGACACGCTGATCGAGGAGCTGCCGATCGAGTTCATGAGCTACTGCTGCGACCTCGTGAAGTCCGAGCTGGTGCTCCACCGCCGCGGCCTTCTGATCGAGGCCGTGGGCTCGAGCTTCTGCCTGCCCGGCATCGGGCCGCCGGTGGCGCTGGAGGGCAGGCTGCTCGTGGACGGCGGGGTGATGAACAACCTGCCGGTGGAGCCGCTGGCGGCGTCCGGCGAAGGGACGGTGATCGCGTCGGACGTGACCGCCAAGTTCGACCTCCCCCGACGCGCCCGGCGCGCAAGCGGCACCATCGAGCGGTTGCGCACCGCGGTGCTGGGGCGCGGTAGCGAGGTGCCCCTGCGGATCCCCGAGGTGATCGTCCGCACGATCACGCTGGGGAGCATCGATACCGCCGCGGCGAGCGAGGCCTACGCCGGTGTGACGATCCGCCCCGAGGTGAGCCGGGTCGCCCTGACCGCGTTCGACCAGCTCGACACGCTGATCGCCTCGGGACGGGAGGCCGCCCGCGAGACGCTGGCGCAACACCCGGAGCTCGCCGCTTGACCGCACCCGCCGCCGGGGATGTGGTCGGGGGCCGCTACCGGATCGCAGACCGCATCTCCGCCGGGGCGATGGGCGCCGTCTACCGCGCCACCGACGAGGCCGAGGGCCGGGAGGTAGCGATCAAGCTGCTCACCAACCCCGGGCAGGCGGCGCGCTTCGACATCGAGGCACGGCTGCTCGGGCGCCTGACGCACCCACGCGTGGTGAAGGTGATCGATCACCTCGAGGACGGCGGGCGCAGCTGGCTGGTGATGGAGCTCGTGGCGGGCACGGACCTGGCGCGGCTGCTGGAGCAGCGGGGCTCGCCCGGGCTGCCACTGGCGCAGGTGCTCGACATCTCGCGCGGTGCCGCCGAGGCGCTCGAGTACGTCCACGAGCAGCACGTGGTGCACCGGGACGTGAAGCCGCACAACCTCATCGCTGGAGAAGACGGGGTGGTGCTGGTGGACTTCGGGGTGGCGCGAGAGCAGGCCGACGACGGCGAGGGAACCCGTGGGATCGGCACTCCGAAGTACATGGCGCCGGAGGTGCTGGTGGGCGAGGGGGTGTCTCCCCGCTCGGACGTGTTCGGGCTGGCCGCGACCGTCTGGGCCCTGCTCGCGGGCACGCCGCCCGCCTACGGAGACCCCGCGCCGCTGGCGGAGTCGGCGCCCGAGGTGTCGCCCGAGCTCGAGCAGGCCCTGCGGCGCGCGCTGGACCCCAGGCCGGACCGCCGCTTCGCCTCGGCCGGCGCACTTGCCACGGCGCTGGGCTCGCCGGTCGAGGCCGCGCGCGGCGAGTCGCTGGCCGCCAGCCTCCCGGGCACCGACCGCACCGGCCTGCTCGAGGCGGTGGTGCGCACCGCGGCGGGCGTGTTCGACGCCGCCGCGGCGTCGATCGCGCTGATCGAGGAGGCCACCGGCGAGCTGGTCTACCGGTCCTCATGGGGCGTGCTCGCCGAGGAGACGGTCGGCATCCGCCTGTCGCCCGGACAGGGGCTGGCCGGCGCGGCCATCGCGGGGCGCGAGCCGATCGCCGTGGCGGACTGCCGAAACGACGAGCGCTTCGCCGCGCGCGTGGCCGCGGGCATCGGCTACGTGCCGCACACGATGCTCGTGGTGCCGCTGCACCATGGCGGCAAGGCCCTCGGCGCGCTGTCGATCCTGGATCGCCGCGACGGGCGGGCGTTCGACCAGGCGGACGTTCAGCGGGCCGAGCTGTTCGCCGACCTCACCCTCGCCGCTCTCTGAGCGCGAAGGTGAGCAGGGCGAGGAAGAAGCACCCCGAAGCCGAGGAGCACCAGCAGGGCGGGTGCCAGGCTGACGTCGAAGAAGCCGGTGCCGAACGCCACCGCGCCGGCGGGGTCCTGCGATTCCGCTATCCGTGCGTTCATGTCCACCGCGGTGCCCGCGCCCGCCAGCGACCACTGCGAGAAGATCGCGTAGGAGATCGTCTGGGCGGGCTCGGCCATGCTCGCCACCGGCACGATCGCGCCCGCGAACAGCAGCTGCGGGATCACCGCCAGCGGCACGAAGCTCATGGCCTGGTCGGGGGTGCCCGAGAAGGCGGAGATCGCCAGCCCCATGCACACGGCCACGCAGCCGGTCGCGATGAACAGGGCGAACACGGACAGATACGTCCCGAGGTCGGCGTCCAGCGGGCGGAAGGCCAGCAGCAGACCGGTGTAGAGCAGCGTCTGGAGGGTCGCCAGCCCGAACAGCACGATCACCTTCGAGGCCACGTACGCGCGCAGCTTCACGCCGATGGCGCGCTCGCGCTCCAGCACCGCTCGCTCCTTCACGATCTCCTGGGCCGCGTCGATCGCCCCCAGCCACAGCACGGTCAGGCTGGCGAGGAAGAGGAACTGGATCGACAGGAAGGGGCTGCCCCCGGGCCGGTCGAGGATGCCCGAGTTGAACAGGGCGACCCCGGCGAGCGCCAGGATCGGGGCCTGGCCGATCAGCAGCACCATGTTCTTGCGGTCCCGGACGAGCAGCTTGATGTAGCGGCCCACCAGCACGCGCGTCTGCGCGACGGTGCTGCCCCTCCCCAGCCCGGTGGCCTCGCCCTCCACGTCCGCCGCCGCCCCCGCGGCGGAGGCGTCCTGGGCGGGCCAGCGCTCCTCCGGCGACTCGTCGAGGATCGTGTAGATCGCGTCGTAGGAGTCGACCGCGAAGAACGCCAGGGCGTCGGCCGGCGGGCCGTCGAACACGAGCCGCCCTCCCCGCCCCATCACGATCACCCGGTCGCACAGCGCCAGGTTCTTCGTCGCGTGTGTCACCAGCGCCACGCCGCGGGAGCCGTCCGCCAGCTTGCGGAACAGCTCCATCATCTTCGTCTCCAGGCCCGGGTCCATCCCGGTGGTGGGCTCGTCGAGGAACAGCAGCCCCGGCTTGCCCAGCAGCTCCACGGCCACGCTCGTGCGGCGGCGCTGCCCGCCGGACAGCATCCCCACGCGCGTCGCCGCATGCTCGTCGAGGGAGAGCTCCTCGAGCACGCCCGCTATCGCCTCGTCGATCTCGGCGCGCCTGGCGTCCCTTGGCAGGCGCAGGCCGGCGGCGTAGCCCAGCGCCTCGCGGACGCCCAGCAGGTGGTGCACGATGTCGTCCTGAGGCACGTAGCCGACGTCGGTGAGCCTCGTGGCGAGCGGCTCGCCGTTCACCGTCACGGCCCCGCTGCTGGGATGGTCGACGCCGGCGAGCACCTTGAGCATGGTGCTCTTGCCGGCGCCGCTCTCGCCGATGATGGCCACCAGCTCGCCGGGCTTCAGCGTGAGCGAGGCGGGCTGGAGGATCGTCTTCTCGCCGATGTCCACCGAGATCGCTTGCGCCTCCATCCGCAGCGCCCCCGCCTCGCTGGTGGCCACCACGCCGTCTTCGTCGGAGACGAGCTTGTACGGGCCGATTCCCACGGCCGAGCCGCGCTCCAGCCGGACCCGGTCGATCAGCCGGCCGTCCACCCGCGTGCCGTTGCGCGAGCCCAGGTCGACGACCTCGGCCTGCCCGCCGGAGATCACGATCTCGGCGTGGAAGCGCGAGACGTTGGGATCGGACAGCACGAGGTCGTTGGCCTCGTCCCGGCCGATCGTGAGCCGCTCGCTCTCGAAGCGGACGGACAGCACCTCGGTGGCCGGCGCGACGCGGGAGGCCATCCTGGTGCCCTCGCCCGCGAGGAAGCGGACGAGCTCCCCGCCGACCTCGATCGCGTCGCCGCTCTGGAGCAGCCGCGGCTCGTCCCCGACCGGCTCCCCGTTCACCGCCGTGCCATGCCGCGAGCCGAGGTCGCGGACGTACACGCCGTCGTCGCGCTGCTCCACCCTCGCGTGCCTGCGCGACACCTTCTCGCCGGCCACGACCACGTCGTTGTCATCGGAGCGGCCCAGGCTCAGGGGCTCGGCGCCGATCTCGGTCCGCCGTCCGCCGTACAGCAGCGCGGCGGGAGCCTCCGTGGTTGAAAGCACGCGTCCAAACTAGCCCTGGTCCCCCGACCGGGCAAGTGGATCGGCGCTATAAGGGGGACATGGACCAGACCCTCGAGCCGGGCGCCTCGTTCGCGGGGCATCGCATCGAGCGGCTGATCGGCAGGGGCGGCATGGGGCAGGTCTACCTGGCCGCGGCGCCGGTCTCGGGCCGGCCCGTGGCGCTGAAGGTGCTACCCGCCGAGCTGGCCGGCGAGGAGCGCTTCCGCGCCCGCTTCGAGCGCGAATCCCGGCTGGCCGCCTCGCTCTCTCATCCGCATGTGGTGCCGGTCGTGGGAACCGGGGAGGAGCACGACCTGCTGTGGATGTCGCTGCGCTTCATCGACGGCCCGGACCTGGCGTCGGTGCTCGCGGAGCGCGGCCGGCTGCATCCCGCGGATGCCGCGCTGATCGCCTCCCAGGTGGGCGGCGGGCTGGACGCCGCGGCCGCCGAGGGCCTGGTGCACCGCGACGTGAAGCCGGGCAACGTGTTCGTCGAAGCCGCGGAGACGCGGCCGCACGCGTGGCTCGGGGACTTCGGGCTGAGCAGGGCGACGGACTCGCAGAGTGGCCTGACCGGCACCGGGATGTTCCTCGGGACGATCCAGTACGCCGCGCCCGAGCAGATCCAGGCGGAGGAGGTGGACCCCAGGGTCGACGTCTACGCGCTGGGCGCCGTCCTCTACAAGGTGCTGACCGGCGAGGTGCCCTTCCCCCGCGACCGCCAGGTGGACGTGGCGATGGCCCACATCACCGAGCCGCCGCCGCGCCCCTCCGAGCAGGTGGACTGCCCACCCGCGCTCGACGACGTGATCGCCCGGGCGATGGCCAAGGCAGCCGGGCGATCGCTACCCCTCCGCCGGCGAGCTGGGCGCGGCCGCGATGGCCGCGGCGGCCGCGTCGGGGGATCCGCCCGCATGGCGCGGCCCCGCCGGCCCGGCGGACCCCGCCACCGGCGACGCGCCCACGGTCGCGTAGGGTGGCTACCGCGTGACCGCCGCCGCCCTCATGCTCGCCCTCGCGCTCCCGGCGTCCGCGCAGGAGGGGCCGCCCCCGCCCGTGCTCGGCCGTACGGTGAACGTGGCGGTCGTGAGCGGCAGCGTGCGGATCCGCCCCAGGGGCGCGAAGCGGTTCAGCCCGCTCCTCGGGTCGCAGACGATCCCCACCGGCTCGGCCATCGACACGCGCAAGGGCCGGGTGCGGCTGATCGCGGCCGTGAACACCACGGGCAAGACCTACACGAGCGACTTCTTCGCCGGGGTGTTCAAGGTGACCCAGCGACGCAGGACCAACGCGATCGTGAACCTGACCCTGAACGGACGGCTCGAGAACTGCGGGAAGCGCTCCGCGCGGTCGGCCGCCCGCAGGCGCAAGGGCCGGCGGCTGTGGGGCAGCGGCAAGGGCCGCTTCCGCACCAGGGGCAGGCGCAGCTCGGCGCTGGTGCGGGGAACGCTCTGGCTGGTCTACGACCAGTGCGACTCGTCCACCTACAACGCCGTGCGCAGGGGCAGCGTGGACGTGCGGGACTTCCGGCGCAAGAAGACGATCCGGCTGCGGGCCGGCAAGCGGTCGATCTACATCGCGCGCTAGCTAGTCGGCGGCCGGCTCGACCGAGACGAAGCGCCCGCGGTGACCGGTGTGGAACTGCACGGTGCCGGCGCGCTTGGCGAAGATCGTGTCGTCCTTGCCGAGCCCGGCGCCCTCGCCGGGCTTGAAGCGGGTGCCGCTCTGGCGCACGATGATCTCGCCTCCGGAGACCACCTGGCCGGCGAAGATCTTCACGCCGCGGCGCTGGGCATTGGAGTCGCGGCCGTTGCGTGACGAGCCGAGTCCCTTCTTATGAGCCATCGCTGTCCTCCTTCTTCGCGGCCGGCTTCTTCGCGGCGGGCTTCTTCGCCGCCGGCTTCTTCGCGGCGGGCTTCTTCGCGGCCGGCTTCTTGGCTGCGGGCTTCTTCGCGGCGGGCTTCTTGGCCGCCGCGGGCTTGGTCTCCGCCGCGGGCTTGGTCTCCGCCGCGGGCTTGGCCTCGGCCGCCGGCTTGCGGCTGAGCATCTTGATGTCGCCGATCTCGAGCCTGGTCAGCTCGGAGCGGTGCCCCTGCCGGCGCTTGTACCCGCGCTTGGGCTTGAACTTCAGGACGTGGATCTTCTTGCCGCGGAGGTGCCCGGCCACGGTGGCCTCGACCTTCACCTTGCCCAGGTCGTCCCCCGAGAAGACGGCCTCGTCCTTGTCGCCCCGGAACATCAGCGGCTCGAGCGCGACCTTGGCGCCCTCGTCCTCGGGCATGCGGTCCACGAGAAGGGTGTCGCCCTTCTCCACGCGGTACTGCTTGCCGCCGACTTTCACGATTGCGTACATGACAGAAGAACGGCGCGCTGCCGCGAGGCAGGGCGCCGGGGCGCTGATGTTAGCGCCCCCCGGTCAATCCGACTTCGCGCCCTCCGTGTCCTTATTGCGCCTGCCGCGGCCGCCCCGGCGGCCGCGCCGCCGCGGCTTCTTCGGCTCATCGCCGGGCCCGCCGTTGGCGGGGCGCGGGGGAGCGTCGACCACCTCGGCGCCCTCGACCAGCGTGGCCGAGGCCGCGGAGCGGCCCACCTTGTCGATCCTCACGAGCGTCTTCTTGCCCAGCAGCCGCCCGGCGCCGGCCACCGAGATCACGTAGCCGTCCAGCTTGGCCACGGCGTCGTCCTCGGTGTACATGTGCGGCTCCTCGATGGTCACGAGCACCTCCTCGCCCTCCTGGAAGGGCAGGGCGCGCTGCTCGACCTCCTCCTGGGAGCCCTCCATCGCCACGGCGAAGTGATCGATCCGCAGCGCCTCCGAGCCCTCGAAGTGGAAGTGCTTGCCCGTCTCGTCCTCGATCTCCAGGAGCGGGCGTCCCGGCCCGCCGGCCAGCAGCCCCGCCACGCGCGGATGGAGCTGGATCAGGAACGCCTCCGTCTGAGGACGCTCGGCGGCCAGCTCGCGCAGCTTGCGCTCGGCGTCGATCGCCACGGTCTCCTCGGACAGCACCACGCCCTCGCCGTCGCAGGTGGGGCAGGTCTTGGTGAGGATCTCGCGCACGCCATCGGTCACGTTCTGGCGGGTCATCTCCACCAGCCCCAGCGGCGAGATCTCGACCACGTAGGTCTTGGTGCGGTCCTCGTCGAGCGCCTTGCGCAGCGTCTTGAGCACGGCGTCGCGGTTGCGGGCGCGGCTCATGTCGATGAAGTCGATGACGATGATCCCGCCGATGTCGCGCAGCCGGAGCTGACGCACCACCTCGTCGGCGGCCTCGAGGTTGGTCTTGGTGATCGTGTCCTCCAGCCGGGCGCCCTTGCCACGGCCCGTGAAGGAGCCCGAGTTGATGTCGATCACCGTCATCGCCTCGGTGTACTCGATCAGCAGGTAGCCGCCGGAGGGCAGGTCCACGCGGCGCCGCAGCGTCGACTGGATCGCCTCCTCGATGCCGAACTTCTCGAACAGCGGGTTCTTGTCGTCCTTGTACAGCTCGAGCCGCTCGAGCAGTTCCGGCGCGGTCCTGGTGAAGAACGACTCCAGGCGATGGTGCTGCTTGGGGTCGTCCACGATCGCCCGCTCGAACTGCTTGCTGAAGATGTCGCGCACCACGCGCACGGCCAGGTCGGCCTCCTGGAACACCATCGAGGGCGCGCTCGACTCCTTCGCGCGCTTCTGGAGCACCTCGTGGAGCTTGTGCAGGTAGGTGATCTCGCGCTGGAAGTCGGCCTTCTTGGCCCCCTGCGCGGCGGTGCGGATGATCGCGCCGCCCTCGCCGATCTGCAGGCCCTTGGCCTGCTTGCGCAGGCGCTCACGCTCCTTGTCGTCGAGCCGGCGCGACACGCCGATGCCCTCGCCCTGGGGCACGTACACCAGGTAGCGGCCGGCGATCGACAGCTGCATCGACAGGCGCGGGCCCTTGGTCTTCAGGGGGTCCTTGACCGCCTGCACCAGGATCTCCTGCCCCGGCTTGAGCAGCTCCGTGATGCGCTTGCCCTTGCTGTTGGTGCGGCCTCGCCGCGCGACCTCGACGCCGGGTATCACCACGTCGTCGGCGTGCAGGAAGCCGTTCTTCTCGAAGCCGATGTCCACGAAGGCGGCCTCGAGACCGGGAAGGACGTTGTCGACCTTCCCCTTGTAGATGTTTCCCACGATGGAGCGGGATCCGCGGCGCTCTATGTAGAGCTCGCCGACCTTCCACTTCGGGTCCTTCTTCTGTCCTCCCCCCTCAGCGGAGGGCGTGCCCTCCGCTTCCAGGATGGCGACACGGGTTTCGCCACGGTCGGCCGTGACGAGTACTTGCTTTCTCAAAAGTTCCTCTCATAAGAGTCTTTGGCTTAGATGGCCAGGTCCCGCCCCTTGGCGAAAGCCGTCTCGCGCGCTTGCGCGTGGATCGACTGCAAGAGGCCGATGGCCACGAAGGTCACTATCACCGAGGATCCGCCGTAACTCATCAACGGCAGGGTCACTCCGGTGATGGGCATGATTCCTATCGTCATACCCACGTTTACGAAGATCTGATGCATAAGCATTGCAGTGATGCCCCCCGCTATCAAAGTCCCATAGAGGTTCTTCGACATCGTGAGGATCCGCAGGCTGCGCCAGATCAGCAATGCCAGCAGGGACAACACGATGGCCGCCCCCATGAATCCGAACTCCTCGCCCACCACCGAGAACACGAAATCCGTGTGGTGCTCGGGCAGGAAGTTCAGCTGCGTCTGAGTCGCCTCCTCGCCCCGGCCGGTCTTCCCGCCTGAGCCGATGGCGATCTGCGATTGGGTCTGCTGGTAGCCCTCCTCGGCGGGGTTCTCCGCCGGGTTCACGAACGCCGTGAGGCGGTCCATCTGGTAGGGCTTGAGCACCTCGACGCCCAGCGCCGGGGCGGCCACCAGCACCACCACGATCGCGGTGGCGGCCAGGGCCCCGAGGGTTGCGAAGTGCGTCCACGGCGTACCGGCAACGAACAGCACCGCGAGCGCGATCGTGATGTAGACGAGCCCCGATCCGAGGTCCGGCTGGGCGATCACGAGCATCGCGGGGATCAGCGCGAGCAGGATGATCCGGCTGGTCGTCTCCCGCTCGCCGAGCCGCCGCATCCGGTCCACCACGAAGGCGGACAGGCAGATGATCAACAGCACCTTGCCGAGCTCGGAGGTCTGCAGCTGGAAGAAGCCCAGCTCGATCGCACGCTTGGAACCGCGCGTGACCGAACCGGCCCCGTAGACCGCGACGATCGAGACGATCAGGAACCCGTACAGGCCGATGCGCCACTCGCGCAGCCGCGAGTAGTCGATCCTCGACAGCAGGACCATGAAGAGGAGCCCGACCGCCATGTAGGCGGCCTGCCGGGTCAGGTAGTAGTTCGGGTCGCCGGGAATGTCGTCCTTGGTGGCGGAGGCGATCGTGTACAGGCTGCACGCCATCAGGCCGATCGCGGCCACGAGCAGCAGCACGTCGATGCGCACGAGGCGCGGCATGCGCGCGTCGCTGAAGCCCTTGACCGATGTTCCGTAGGGGGATGCCTGCATCGTCTTGGAGCCTATGGGCTCAGTCGGGTGCCGTCCCTGCCTGGATCTCGCCGGCCTTGACGCCCATCAGCTCGGACAGGATCTGACGCGCCGCGGGGGCGGCCGTCTCCGCGCCGAAGCCGCCGGCCTCGAACGTCACGGCCACCACGTACTTCGGGCTGGGGAACGGCGCCAGCGCCACGTACCACGACTGGTCGGCGCGGCCGGCGCCCTTCTCGGCCGTTCCGGTCTTGCCCGCGACGGGCACCTGGAAGCCCTGGAACACGGGGGCCGAGGTGCCGCCCGGATCGCTCGCCGCGCTGCGCAGCCCCTCCAGGATCGCGTTGCGGTTCTCCTCCCGGATCTTCACCCTCCGCGGCGTGGGGGCCTCCAGCACCTGGCGCGGGCGCCCGGTGGAGTCCTCGATCCGCTGGCCGAGGCGCGGGCGCAGCACCTTGCCGCCGTTGGCCACCGTCGCGTAGGCCACCGCCATCTGGAGCGGGTCGGCCTGGAGGTCGCCCTGCCCCACGGACAGGTTGATGTTGTCGCCCACCGACCACGGCCGGTCGATGAAGCCGCACTCGCCGAGCGCGACCTCCTCGGGAGTGGGCTTGCGCTTCGCGCGGCAGCGGCGGTACTCCGCGAACCCCTTGTTGCGGTACCTCGGGCTGGGGATCAGCCCCGGCGCCTCTCCCGGCAGGTCGATGCCGGTACGGCGTCCGAGACCGAGCCGCTTCGCCCACTTCTGGATCAGCACGCCGTCGCCCGAGCCGTTGGCCTCCTGGCCGAGGCGGTAGAAGAACACGTCGCTGGAGACCGAGAGGGCGCGCCGCAGGGCCAGCGCGCCGTTCACGGCGTTGCCGGCGTTCTTGAACGTCACGCCGCCCACGCGGAGCGAACCGCCGTCGACCTGCACGGTGTCGGGGGTGATCAGGCCACCCTCCAGCGCCGCGGTGGCGGTGATCAGCTTGAACGTCGAGCCCGTGGGATAGCCCGCCTGGGTGGCGCGGTTGAGCAGCGGCTCGCCGTTCTCCTTCGAGGACAGGCGCTTGAAGTCGCGTGGGCGGATCACCTTGGCGAAGATGTTCGGGTCATACGACGGCGAGCTGCCGAGCGCCAGCACCTCGCCGTTGTTCACGTTCATCACCGCGAAGGCGCCCTTGGCGCCGCCGAGCGCCCGCTGGCCCACGCGCTGGACGTCCAGGTCCACCGACAGCCGCAGCTGGCGGCCCTGCTCGGGCTCCTGGGCGCGCAGCTGGCGGCGCAGGTTGCCCATGGCGTCCACCTGGACCTTGCTCGCGCCGTTGCGCCCGCGCAGGTAGCGGTCGTACTGGGCCTCGATGCCCGACTGGCCGATGCGATCCCCCAGCGCCACGCCGCGGTAGCGGATGTCGTCGCGCTGCTCCTTGGTGATCTCGCCCACCGTGCCGAACAGGTGCGCACCCACCTCGTGCTGGGGGTACTCGCGCAGGAAGACCTGCTCCACGGTCACGCCGGGGAAGCGCTCCTGGTTCTCGAAGAGGTAGAAGACCAGCTTCTGGGAGACGTCCTGCTTCACCGTCGCCGGCGAGTAGGGCAGCGCCTTGAGCTGGCGATCCACGGACCGCTCGATCCGGTCCGCCTTCAGCCCGAGCACGCGGCCCAGGCGCTCGTAGACCTCACGCCGCTCGCCCTTGTCCTCGGGCAGCTTGGTCGGGGTCACGCGCACGGCCAGGCCGGTGCGGTTGGCCACCAGCACACGGCCCTCGCGGTCCACGATCTCGCCGCGCGGCGCCTGCACCTTGATGTTGCGGACCACGTTGCCCTGGGCCTCGGTCTCGTACTTGTCGCCCGAGAGCACCTGCAGGTACCAGAGCCGGAAGAACACCAGGGCGAACGCCACCAGGGCGACGCCGCCGATGAGCGCCACGCGCACCGCCAGCTGGGGTGTGAGGGAGGGGCGGCGGGGGTCCTTGTCGAGGTACATCCGCCTAGACCTCCAGGCCCCGCAGCCCGAGCGGCCCGGTCTCGCGCGGCGCCTGGCGGCGGCGGCGGCGCTCGAGCGGGTCGACCACGAGCACCGGACGCAGCACGCGCCTGCAGAGGGCGAAGACGGGGATGGCGATGAGGGTGTTGAGCGCCACGGTCACGAGCATGTCCCGGAACACCAGCGCGCTGACCGACGCGCCCACGTCCAGCATGAACGACACGGCGGCGAACGCCACCACCCAGCCCGCCGTGGCGGCCGCACCCACCGGGATCGCCATCAGCCCGTGGGCGGGGTCGCGCACCTCGCGGTAGCGCCCCACGCCGTAGCCCACCGCCGTGAGCACCAGCGACGACACGCCCATCGTGCCGCCCACCAGCAGGTCGAGCAGGAACCCGGCGGCGAAGCCCACGGCCGCCCCGGACACGCTGCCGGCGTAGATCGCGATGCCCGCCACCGCGAGCACAACCAGGTCGGGGTGGCCGCCGAAGAAGCGCATCGGCCCGAACCCCGAGAGCTGGAGCACCACGGCGAGCACCACGATGCCGCCGGCCCGCAGAAAGGCGCCAGGGGTGGCGGTCACTCGACGGGCACCCCCGCCTGTGCCTGCGCGCGGCCGCGCCGGGTGAGCACCTGCACGAAGTCGATCCTGCGCAGGTCGGCGAACGGCTTGAGGTGCACCCGCTGGTAGAGGTCCACCTCGTCGAGGTCGACCTCGGTCACCCGGCCGATCGGGATGCCCCGCGGGAACAGCGAGTCGACGCCCTCGCGCGAGGAGGTGAAGCCGGAGGTCACGACCGTGGTGCCCTCGGTCACGCGCCGGCCGCGCTCGATGAAGTCCAGCAGCAGGTCGTCGGGCTCGCCCACCTGCGGCTTGACGATGCCCGCCGCGCCACGCGGCATCACCTGCGCGGAGACGGCGCTCGAGGCGTCGGTGATCAGCGACACCTCGGCGGTGCCGCCGGTGACCCTGGTGACCTTCCCGGCCAGGCCGCCCGCGGCGATCACGGGCTGATCGACGCGGAGGCCGTCGCCCGACCCCTTGTCGATCTTCACGCTCGAGTACCAGACCGTCGGCGAGCGGGCGATCACCCGCGCCGACACGGGGGCGGTGCCCTGCGGGAAGCCGTCGGCGCGCCCGAGCCGGACCAGCCCGCGCAGCTGCTCGTTGTCGCGGCGGGCGGTTTCGTTCTCGCCCAGGCGCTTGCGCAGATCCTCGATCTCCGCGCGCAGGTCCTCGTTCTCCCCCTTGGCGTCCAGCGTGTCGCCGAACCAGCCGGTCAGGTCGCGCAGGGGCTTCAGCGCGCGGCCGGCGCCGGTCTCGATCGGGGCGAACGCCTCCTGGGCGCCCTTCTGAAGTGTGTGGAAGAAGCCGCCGCCCGACTCACCGAAATAGGCGGTGAGCATGACGATGGACAGCGCGACGAATACCGCCAGCGCCGCCCGTCTGCGGCGGACCACTCTGCTGTCGAACACTTACGGACTCCTGCTGGAGCCGCGGCGCGGTTAGCGCCGGCGGCCCGTTCGGGAATTCTTGTTGCTGCGGTGGATGGCCTCGAACTCCTCGAGGCTGCGGCCGGAACCGACCGCGACGCACGTGAGCGGGGACTCCGCAAGGTGCGCCGGCATCTGCGTCTCATCACGCAGGCGCTCGTCCAGGCCCTGGAGCAGTGCTCCGCCCCCCGCGAGCATGATGCCACGGTCCATGATGTCGGAAGCCAGCTCGGGAGGGGTGCGGTCGAGCGTCTCCTTGACCGCGTCGATGATCGCCTGAAGCGGCTCCTCGAGAGCGAGGCGGACCTCCTCGCTGGTGAGCACGATCGTCTTGGGCAGCCCCGACACCAGGTCGCGCCCGCGGATCTCGGCCTGCATCTCCTCCCCCAGCGGGAAGGCGGAGCCGATCTCCAGCTTGACCTCCTCGGACGTCTGCTGGCCGATCATCAGCTTGTACTCGCGCTTGACGTAGTTGATGATCGCCTCGTCCAGCTCGTCGCCGCCGATGCGGATCGACTGGGACACCACGATCCCGCCGAGCGAGATCACGGCGACCTCGCTCGTGCCGCCACCGATGTCCACGACCATGTTGCCCGTCGGCTCCCCCACCGGCAGGCCCGCGCCGATGGCGGCCGCCATCGGCTCCTCGATCAGGTAGGCCTGGCGGGCGCCCGCCGAGAGGCAGGCCTCCTCGACCGCGCGCTTCTCCACGCCGGTCACCCCGGACGGCACGCACACCACGACGCGGGGGTGCGCCCAGCGGTTCTGGTGCACCTTCTGGATGAAGTGGCGGAGCATCTGCTCGGTCACGTCGAAGTCGGCGATCACGCCGTCCTTCAGCGGCCGGATCGCCTGGATCGTGCCCGGCGTGCGGCCGAGCATGCGCTTCGCCTCGATCCCGACGGCGTGCACCTCGGACGTGCGGGAGTCGATCGCCACCACCGACGGCTCGGACAGCACGATGCCGCGCCCACGCACGTATACGAGCGTGTTCGCGGTGCCGAGGTCGACCGCCATGTCGCGGCCGCCCATGCCGGTTAGGTAGGAGAAAAAGCCCATCGAAAAGTCGCGCCGGTCACGGGAGACCGAGCGCCCTGAGTGTAGCTCAGGGCATGAGGGCGCGAAACGCCTGCAAAATTCGGGCCTCGGGCCTCAGGCCTCAGGCCTCAGGCCTCAGGAGTGAGGGCGCTATTCGCACCAGCTCCGAGATCGGGAGGCCCACCACCGTGCTGTAGTCCCCCTCGATGCGCTCGATCAGGGCCGCTCCCTTGCCCTGGATTCGCGTAGGCGCCCGCTTTTCCCTGCCATTCGCCTGTTGCTGAGGTACCAGTCGATCAGCGGGGTGATGTCGCGGAAGGTGACCTTGCGTCACCGCCGCGGCCGTTCGTTCGTTCAGCGCGATCGCCGACCACACCTCATGCGTCTCGCCGGAGAGGCTGGTGAGGAAGGCCCGCGCCTCCGCCTCCGTTGCCGGCTTGCCGAGGATGGCGCCGTCCAGCGCCACGGTGGTGTCCGCGCCCAGCACGAGGTCCCCCTCGACGGCCGCGGCCTTGCGGCGCGCGTTCTCGATCACCAGCTCGCGCGGATCGCCCTCGCTGAGCTCCTCGACGTCCGGGACCGACCACCTCGAACGCGATCCCCAGCTGCTCGAGGATCGCCCGCCGCCGGGGCGAGGCGGACGCGAGGATCAGTTTCAGCTTCCCGTCAGAGCTCCGGGAAGAAGATCCCCGTCTCGCGGGCGGCCGACTCGGGCGAGTCGGAGCCGTGCACCAGGTTCGTCTGGACCTCCAGGCCGAAGTCGCCGCGAATGGAGCCGGGGGCGGCCTCGACCGGGTTTGTCGCCCCGATCACCTGGCGGGCGGCGGTGACCGCCTCGTGGCCCTCGAGCACCATCGCCACCAGCGGCCCGCCGGTGATGAAGTCCACGAGCTCTCCGAAGAAGGGCTTCTCCGCGTGCTCGGCGTAGTGCTCCTCGGCGGTGGGGCGGTCGACGGTCATGTGCTTGAGCGCGGCGATCCTCAGCCCCTTGCGCTCGAAGCGGGCGATCACCTCGCCGGTGAGGCTGCGCTCGAAGGCGTCCGGCTTGACCAGGATCAGGGTCCTGTCCACGTTGCTCCTCTCGTTCAGGTTCGTTACTGGGAGCGGGTAGGCCGCTCTCGGGGTGCTACCGGGCGCTCGGTCCGGGGCTTGCCGTCCGCCGCCCTTACGGGGGCCGGGCTCGCCGCGGGGGGCGGGCTCGTCACCGGGGGCGGGCTCGCCGCGGTGGGCGGCCGCTCCCGCCGGGGGCGTTCCCGACCTTCGCGCCTCGCGCGCTGAGCGGGCTGTGCGCCCACCTCAGCCTCGCAGTACGGGCAGATCTGCCAGCGCGGATCCAGCGGCTTGCCGCAGGTGGCGCACGGCTCCTTGAGCCGGCGCAGGCAGCTCGGACACCTCAAGAAGCCGCGCTCGATGTCATAGCTGCAGTACGGGCAGGTGTGCTGCTCGAGCGTGGCCAGACGCGCCTCGGCGGCGGCGATCTCGAGCTCGCGCTCGCGGACGTCCTCCAGGTACTCGGGCGGCCGCACGACCAGGTAGACGATCGTGCCCAGGAACGGGAACATCGAGGCGGCGGCCGCGCAGCCCACCAGCATCGGGTCCTCGATCCGCCTCCGGGCGTCGGCGTAGGTCCAGTAGACCAGCGCGATCCAGAAGACCACGAGGAACAGGAGCAGGAGGTTGACCGCGAGGTTCAACCCGTCGTTAGTGATTCCGAATACGGCCGAGAGGCCCATGAGCGCGCTGAGTGTAGTACCCGAGTGGGCTTCTACACGCTAGAGGAAGACCCTGCCTAAGCCGTACCCGATCCCGAAGAAGATAAGGATCACCGCGGCCACCACGAAGGCGACCAGGCCGATCATCGCGCCGAAGCTGGGTCCGTCACCGCGGTCCATGGGAGGGGAATCCTGGCACGCCGCCGCCTGCTTTCACAAGCTCGACGCGCGCGCGGTGCTCCCTTCCCTGACCAGGTCGGCGATCAGGTAGATCGAGCCGGTGGCCACCACGGCGCCTTCCTCCCGGGCGATCTGCACGCGCCTTGCGCACGGCGCCGTGCGGGTCGGCGACGGTGCTGACCGGCGGGCCGCCGAGCTTTGCGGTGAACGACTCGAGCGTCGCCGGGGACAGCGCGCGCGGGTTCGCGCAGCGGGTGAACACGGCGTGATCGAACAGCGGCAGGAGGGCCTTCAGCATGCCGGCGGCGTCCTTGTCGTCGAGCACGCTGGCCACCAGCACGCGCGGTCCGCGATCGCCCAGCACCTCGGGCAGCGCGTCGGCCAGCGCCTGCGCCCCGGCCGGGTTGTGGGCGCCGTCGTACACGGTGAGCGGGCCCTGGGCCACCACGTCCAGCCGGCCCGGGATCCGGGTCTCCCGGATCGCCGACTCCACCGCCGCCTCGTCCGGCGCGTGGTCGAGGAACTCGGCCGCCGCCACGTAGGCGAGCGTGAAGTTGCGCCGCTGGAACGGGCCCTCGGGCATGGGTGCCGTGACGAGGCGGGCATGGCGCTCGGCCGCCACCCGCTCGGCGACCTCACGGGCCTCGGGATCCAGGTCCGACGGCACCACCAGGGTCGTGTGATCGCGCAGCACGGCCAGCTTCTCGCCGGCGATGTCTGCGATCTCGGGGCCCAGCCAGCGGGTGTGCTCCAGCCCCACGCCGGTGAGCACCGTCATGCGCGATGGGATCACGTTCGTGGCGTCGTAGCGACCGCCCAGCCCCGCCTCGATCACCGCCACCTCGACCTCGCTCGCGGCGAGCTCGTGGTACGCCGCGGCGGTGATCGCCTCGAACTGCGTCACCTCGTCGCCTCCCAGGAGGGTGCGCTCCACGGCCTCCGCGAAGCGCTCCTCCGCAACCGGCTGCTCCCCCACCTCGATCCGCTCGCGAAACGACGCCAGGTGCGGCGAGGTGTAGCTGCCGGTGCGCAGCCCGCTGCGCTGCAGCAACGCGGCCAGGAAGCGCACGGTGGAGGACTTGCCGTTGGAGCCCACCACGTGGATCGAGGCGAAGCGGCGCTGAGGCATGCCCAGCAGGTCCATCAGCCGGTGCATTCGCTCCAGCCCGAACTTCATCCCGAACAGCTCGAGGCCCAGCAGATGCGCCTCGGCCTCGCGGTAGGTCATTCCAGGCTCTCGAGCGCGCGCCGGTAGCCGTCGAGCTTGTCCCGCTCGCCTGCCACGACGTCCGCCGGCGCCTTCTCCACGAAGCGGTCGTTCGCCAGCTTCTTCTCCAGCCGCGCGATCTCGGCGTGCAGCTCGGTTCGCCGCGCGGCGATCCGGCGGCCTGCCTCGTCCGGGTCGAATTCATCGCTGGGGAGCAGCGCGACGGTGCCCCCGGGCACCGGCACCTCGGCCGCGGCGGCGTCGCCGTCCTCAGAAAGCTCGAGCCGGGCGAGGCGCGCCACCTGCCGGGCGAGCGACTCGTAGCCCTCGGCGTTCAGCCGCGCCGGCAGCATCGCGGAGGGTTTGACGCCGGCCTGCTCGCGGTAGCGGCGCAGCTCGGTGACGGCCGCGATCGCGCGCCCCACCTCCGCCTCCGCCTGCGGATCGCTCTCCAGCTCGCCGGTGGCCGGCCACGCGGCCTCGGCCAGCAGGCCGCGCTCGCCGGGCATGAACGACCACACCTCCTCGGTCACGTGAGGCATCACCGGGTGCAGCAGGCGCAGCGTGCGGTCGAGCGCGAACAGCAGCGTCGCCGAGGCGGACGCCGACCCCTCGTAGAGGCGCGGCTTGGCCAGCTCGAGATACCAGTCGCAGAGCTCGGACCAGAAGAAGTCGTAGAGCTCCAGCGCGGCGGCCGACAGCTCGAAGCGCTCGATCAGCTCCTCGGCGCGAGCGGTGATGTGCTCCAGCCGGCTGAGGATCCACCGGTCCTCCACGGTCTCGGCCTGATCGGGCGTGGCCTGCGCCCCCTCCTGGACCCCGAGCAGGATCAGGCGCGACGCGTTCCACAGCTTGTTCGCCAGGTCACGCCCCTGGCGCACGCGGTCGGCGGAGAAGCGCACGTCCTGGGTCGACGACATCGCCAGCAGGCCGAAGCGCACGGCGTCGGCGCCGTGCGCGTCGATCTCGTCGAGCGGGTCGATCCCGGTGCCCAGCGACTTCGACATCCGGCGCCCGTCGGGCGCCTGGATCACGGAGTGGATCGGCACGTCGGTGAACGGCAGCTCGCCGGTGAACTCCACGCCGAACATCACCATCCGCGCGACCCAGAGGAAGATGATGTCCCGCGCCGTGGAGAGCACGTCGGTCGGGTAGAACGCGCGCAGCTCGGGCGTGTCGTCGGGCCAGCGCAATGTGGCGAAGGGCCACAGCGCCGAGGAGAACCAGGTGTCGAGCACGTCGGGGTCGCGCTCCCACCCCTCGCCCTCGGGCGGCTCCATGCCGCAGTGGACCTCACCTGTGCCCCCCTGGGTATCGCCCCGGTACCAGACCGGGATCTGGTGGCCCCACCACAGCTGGCGCGACACGCACCAGGGCCGGATGTTCTCGAGCCAGTTCAGGTAGACGCCCGTCCACGGGTGCTCGGGGTGGAAGCGCAGCGAGCCGTCCTTCGCGGCGGCGATCGCCGGGCCGGCCAGCTGCTTCATGTCGCAGAACCACTGGAGCGAGATCAGCGGCTCGATCCGCGCGCCCGAGCGGTGCGAGTGCGGCACGTCGTGGACGTAGGGCTTGGTGCCCGAGATCAGGCCCACGGACCGCAGCTCGGCCACCACCTTCTCGCGCCCCTGCTCCGCGGTCAGGCCCTCGTAGCCCTCGGCGGTCATCAGCCCGTCCTCTCCGATCACCGAGACCTCCTCCAGGCCGTGCTTGCGGCCGATCTCGAAGTCGTTCGGGTCGTGGCCGGGAGTGATCTTCAGCGCGCCGGTGCCGAAGTCGGTCTTCACGTACTCGTCGGCGATGATCGGCAGGCGGCGGCCCACCAGCGGGAGAATCGCCGTCTCCCCGATCAGCCGGGTGTAGCGCTCGTCGTCGGGGTGGACCGCGATCGCGGTGTCGGCGAGCATCGTCTCGGGGCGCACCGTGGCCACGGTGACCGCGCCCGACCCCGAGGCGAGCGGGTAGTCGACCTCGTAGAGCGTGTCCTGCACGCTGCGCTGCTCGACCTCGAGGTCCGAGATCGCCGAGCGCGTGCCCGGGTCCCAGTTGACCATGTAGTTGTCGCGGTAGATCAGCTCCTTCTCGTACAGCCGCACGAACACGAGCTGGACGGCCATCGCGTAGGCCTCGTCCATCGTGAAGCGCTCATCGGCGTAGTCCAGCGACGCGCCGATGCGGCGGAACTGCTCGACGATCGTGGAGCCGTGCTCGCGGCGCCACTCCCACACCCGGGTGTTGAACGCCTTGCGGCCGATCTCCTCGCGCGACGTCCCCTCCTCCACCAGCGCCTGCTCGACCTTCACCTGGGTGCCGATCCCCGCGTGGTCGGTGCCGAAGATCCACTTGGCGCGGCGGCCCTGCATCCGCGCGTGGCGTATCAGCACGTCCTGGATCGAGGCGTTCAGCGCGTGGCCCATGTGCAGCGCGCCGGTCACGTTCGGCGGCGGCACGGCGATCGAGAAGTTCTCCTGCGCCGTGCCCTCGGGCTCGGGGCTGAACACGCCCGCCTGCTCCCAGCGGGCGAACACCCTGGACTCGACCTCCGCGGGCTCGTAGCGAGTTCGGTCCTGGAGGGCCTTCAGGCGGTCGTGGTCGGGCACGGGCGTGGAGTCTAGGTACGGGTCGAGCCCGTGCTACTCGAGAGAGGCGCTAGACGGCCGCGGGCGACGCCGCCAGCGCCGCGAAGTTCTGCACGGTGGTCCGGTTGTCGCGCTCCACCTGGCGCTTCAGCGCCGCAAGCATCAGCGCGCCGAGCGGGCCGAGCGCGGACTCGCCGACGAGCGTGAAGGTGACCTCGCAGGCGTCGTCGCCGGCCGGCGTGAGCTCCATCTGCACCTCCATCCACTTCACCGTCGGCGCGATGCCCTCGCCCCGGTGCACCTGGCGGTGCGGAGGGTCGAAGCTGGTGACCGTCCAGCGCGACCGGCCCCTCCAGGGGCCCGCGATGGGATTGATCTCGTCGTAGGTCGAGCCCTGGCGGGCGGGGCCGTCGGTGCGCGTGACCTCGTCGGTCGCGACCACGTACTCGGCGTAGCGGCTGGTGTCGCACAGCAGGTCCCACACCTCGGCCGCCGGAGCGGCGACCGGCTCGGTGGCCGTGACCTGAGCCGGCTCATCAGACGCCCCGGCAGAAGGCCGTGAACTTGGCGGTGTCGCGCAGCGGCGCGCCGTGGCCGAAGCACACCAGGGACGGCTCGAGCTCGCCCAGGCGGCGGATCGACTGCCGGTTGCGCTCGGGGTCGGGCGTCACCGTCTTCTTGGGCTGGCGCAGGCCCGGAACGCCGGTGTAGATGTCCATGTTGTTCAGCACGTCGCCGAGGATCAGCACGCGGTCGGATTCGCGCCAGTAGGACACGTGCCCCTTGGAGTGTCCGGGCGTGTCGAGCACGCGAAATCCGGCTACCTCGTCGCCCTCGACCAGAGCGCGGTCGACCTTGTGCCCCGGCCCGTGCATGGTCTTGAAGAAGAACCGCCCGATCGCCGAGTCCGGCTGCTCGGCGAGGATCGCCTGCGGGTCCTCGGCCTTCTCCACGTCGTTGGCGGGAACCCAGAACGGCACGCCGCGGGTCTCGCAGACCAGCTTGCTCGCGCCCTGGTGGTCGGGGTGGGCGTGGGTGAGCGCGTGCGCCGACAGGTCGCGGCCCTCGAGCTGCTTGAGGATCTTCTTGCCGTCGAAGCGCGCGCCGGCGTCCACGAGCACGTCGCCCACCAGGTAGGTGTTGATCGAGTTGGGCAGCGGCATGGCGCCCTTGAGCTGGAGGACGCCGGGGGCGAGCTCCTTCACGGCGCCACCCCCAGCTGCTCGGCCATCGCCTGCGCCAGCGCCGTGAGGCCCGACAGCGGGCGCACCATCACCACGAGCTGGGTGACCAGGCCGTCGTCGCCGATCGTGAGGTGGTCGATCCCCTCGACCTCGCGGTCGCCCACTCGCGCCTTGAAGATCAGCGCGTGGGTGCGCTCGCCCTCGAGCTCGTCGACGTATTGGAAGTCCTCGAACACCTGTATGACGGCGGTGAGCAGGTGCATCACCGTCTCGCGCCCCTCATAGGGCTTGAACACCACCGGCGAGCGGAACACCACGTCCGGCGCCAGCGCGGCCTCCATCCGGGCCAGGTCGCGGCTCTCTACCGCGGCGCGGAACTCGAGCATTGCGCGGGAGATTAGCTTCTTGCGGGCATCCTGCCCGCGCCCTGAGAATCACCGGGCCCTCCAGGCCCGTTGAACGGTCCGCTTCGCGGACCTCCTAACGCTGCCGCGGAGCCCTGAGGCGGAAGAACGTCCGCGCGGTCAGGCCGCGGGTGTTCGCCCCGGCCACCGGGCGGAGCTTGGCGAACGCCTCCACGCGCAGCTTGCGCTTGCGGCGCAGCAGCGCGCGGCCGCGGCGGTTGAGCCGGACCCTGAGGCTGGCGGTGCGGCCCGAGCGGATGGCGAAGCGCCTGCGGGCGATCGTGGTGCGCCTGGCCCGGCCGCCGCGGCGGGACCGCACGCTCAAACGGAGCCTGCCGCGGCAGGTGGTGGCCTGCTTGCAGGCGACCCGGATCCGGAAGGCGCCTCGGCGGTTCGCGCGGCGTGCGCGGCGCGAGATCACCAGCCGCCCACCGGCCGTGCGGCTGAGCAGCCCGGCCGGGCAGCGGCCGGCGGCGCCCTTGTCCGGGCAGCCCTGCACCAGCGCGCGCTGGATGTCCGCCGGGCCGGAGGTGGTGGGCCATGCGCGGCCGTTCTCGCCCTTGTAGACCAGCACGTCCATGCCGCGCAGGATGTCCCCGGTGAAGATGAACCCGCGGTGGGGCTTGGCCGACCAGGTGTCGGCGCCGGTGGCCACGAACGAGCCGATCTGCTTCGGGTTGGCGGGGTCGCCGAAGTCGACGATCCGCGTTCCGCGCCCGTACCACGCGATCACGAAGCGGTTCTGGTCGGGCGCCTGCCAGAACACGTGGCTGGTGCAGCCCGCCTCGGAGGCCACCTGGGCCGGCTCGTTGGGCTGAAGGGTGATGTTGAACGTGCCCTGCTTGGCGGCCGGTCCACCGGGCACGAGGCCACCGCGGTCGAGGCCGTAGAAGTGCACCGCGCCCACGCCCTTGGAGCCGGCGAGCGGCCCAGGCAGGGGCAGCGACGGGTCGTCGGGGCTGCCGCCGCAGGCGCCCACGCCCGAGCCGCCGCCGTACTCGTCGGTCACGATCAGCGTCCTGCGGTTGAAGTTCGGCTCGGCCCCGTGGGAGATGCCCACCTCGGGGTCGTTGATCGTCTGCAGGATCCGCGGCCTCGCCGGGTTGCCGATGTCCACGATGTCGCTCTTCTGGATCGACGCCGCGTACAGCAGGTCCTTGCCGTCGGGGCGGTGGTCGGGGATCGAGTCGTGCGGTCCGGAGCCGCCGTTGGCGGGGTTCGAGATGAAGTCGATCTGGCCGACCCTGCGCGGGCGACTGGGATTGGCGAGGCTGAAGACATCCGTCCGCGGATAGGTCTGCGTGTAGTTGTCGATGTAGAGGTGCGGCCAGTCGAGCGTGCTGTTGTGCGCGCCGTCGACCACCTGGCCGGCAGTCTTGTCGCTGATGAACGCCACCTCGCGCGGGGCGTTCTTGTTGCCCACGTCGATGATCTGGGCGCCCTCCTCGCCGGGGTGGCAGGCCTTGTTGGCCGAGGCGCTCTCGTGCGCCATCACCACGTAGCGGGCGTCGGGCGAGAGCTGGATGTCGAACTGCCCGCCCGAGCACTTGAGCACGCTCTGCACGAACGGCTTGCACAGCTGGGGCCGGCTCGGGTTCCGGCAGGAGGAGATGTTCACGATCACCAGCCCCTGCACGTAGGAGCCGACGAACGCGTAGTCGCCGGCCAGCTCGATGTCGGCGGCGTTGAGGGCGAAGTCGTCGTCGTTGGCGCCCTTGGGCACCTCGCCCACGCCGAGCGGCACGTTGGCCACGATCTGCATGTTCTGGCCGGCGCCGGTGACCGGCGGCGCCGCGGCGATCGCCTTGCCGATGGCCGAGCGCGTGGTGCCGCCGAAGATCGACAGCGCCGAGGAGGAGGCGGCCTCCTCGCGCGGATGGTCCGCGGACGCGGGAACCGTGGCCACGGTGAGCATCGCCGCGACCAGGAGGATCGAGAAGAGCACCCCTGCCTTCATCGACGCGGATGTTCCCAGATCGGGTGGGCACAATGCGCCGCCGCGACAGTGGGACCGTGGAACTGCCCACGGGAGCCGCGCTTCAGTCGACCCAGGTGATGCCGTAGCGCTCGGAGGCGCTCGCGTACGCCTCCGGCCCCAGTGTCCCGGCGCTTTCGGCCTCCGCCAGCTCCCGAAAGAACCCTTCGAGGCCCGCAGGCGAAGCGAGGACCAGGAAACGGCCCTCGCCCGGCACCACCCGGCGCTGCGAGTGCGGCACGCCACGCGGGAGGAACACAAGGTCCCCCGGACCCAAGCGGAACTCCTCCTCCCCGCACTCGACGATGTGCTCGCCCTCCAGGACGTAGAACATTTCGTCCTCTTCGGCGTGCACGTGCTTCGGAGTGTCGAGCAGCGGCGGGACCTCCTCGAGCACGGTGAACGCGCCGCCCGTGCGCTCGGCGGAGGCGCGCACAATCACCGTGCCGTCGCCGAACTTCAGCCGCTCGCCTCCGTCGGCCTGAGTCATGAATGCGCGGGGCGACTCCGTCATGACGCGACCCTATCGCCGACGGGAGGGCGGACCCGCGGACTCAAATGCCGCCGAAGAAGCTACGCAGACTCGGCGGCCTTCTCGTCCGGCTCGTCCTTCGCCGCCTCGGTCACCAACGTTGGGTGCTGGCCCTTGGAGATCGTCTCCTTGGTGACCACGCACTTCTTCACGTCGCGGCGGGACGGGAGCTCGAACTGCACGTCGAGCAGGGTCTCCTCCAGGATCGAGCGCAGGCCGCGGGCGCCGGTCTCACGCTCGAGCGCCTTGTCGGCGATCGCGCCGAGCGACTCGTCCGCGAACACCAGCTCGATGCCGTCGAAGGAGAAGAAGCGCTCGAACTGCTTGACGAGCGCGTTGCGCGGCTCCGTGAGGATCGTGACCAGATCCTCCTCCGCGAGCTGGTGGATCACCGACAGCACGGGCAGGCGGCCGATGAACTCGGGGATCAGGCCGTACTCCACGAGATCCTCGGGCAGGACCTTCTCGAACAGCTCGCCGGCGTCCTTGTCGTGCTTGGACGAGACGGTCGAGCCGAAGCCGACGCCCTTGTGCCCGATGCGCCGCTCGATCACCTTGTCCAGGTCCGCGAACGCGCCGCCGCAGATGAACAGGACGTTGGTGGTGTCGATCGTGAGGAACTCCTGGTGGGGGTGCTTGCGCCCGCCCTGGGGCGGCACCGACGCCACCGTGCCCTCGAGGATCTTCAGCAGCGCCTGCTGGACTCCCTCGCCCGACACGTCGCGCGTGATCGACGGGTTGTCCGCCTTGCGCGCGATCTTGTCGACCTCGTCGATGTAGATGATCCCGGTCTCGGCCTTCTTCACATCGAAGTCGGCGGCCTGGATCAGCTTGAGAAGGATGTTCTCGACGTCCTCGCCGACGTAGCCGGCCTCGGTGAGCGCGGTGGCGTCCGCGATCGCGAACGGCACGTTGAGGATCTTCGCCAGCGTCTGGGCCAGCAGCGTCTTGCCGCAGCCGGTGGGCCCGAGCAGCAGGATGTTGGACTTCTGCAGCTCGAGCTCCTGCTCGCCCTCGGACTGCATCATCTGGACGCGCTTGTAGTGGTTGTACACCGCAACGGAAAGAGCCCGCTTGGCGGGCTCCTGACCGACGACGTACTCCTGCAGCACCGAGTAGATCTCCTTCGGCTTCGGCAGGTTCTCGAGGTCGAAGGTGGAGGTGCCGGTGAGCTCCTCGTCGATGATCTCGTTGCAGAGATCGATGCACTCGTCGCAGATGTAGACGCCGGGTCCGGCGATCAGCTTCTTGACCTGTCGCTGGGACTTGCCGCAGAAGCTGCAGAGGAGCTGTTCGTTCGAGTCGGTCGGACGGGCCACGTTCGCGTATCTCTCCTGGGAGCGAGGGTAACAGCGTTCGGCTGCTTGCCCCCCTAGTTCACAGCCGCATGGATGCGGCCGGTTCTCAGAGGGCGGGCAGGATGCCCGCCGATCTAATACTCGGCAAGTCGGGCCGTCCCTTCAAGTGAGACCCGGGTTGCCTCGGACGCGCTCGGGCCGACGCGCGTCGACGGTCAGCGGCATCCGTGCCTGGATTGACCCCGGATAGCGACGAAAGTCAGCTCGGATTCCGCCCGCCGGATACTCCCAGCACCCGACCAAGGAGACGCGATGGCTGTGCACTACGAGACCGACGGCCCGGTGGCGATCGTGACCCTCGACCGGGCCGACGTGGCGAACGCGATCGACCGGCCGACCGCGGACGAGCTGGTGGCCGCCCTGAGGCGGTTCGACGCCGACGACTCGCTGGCCGTGGCCGTGCTCACCGGGGCGGGCGGCAAGTTCTGCGCCGGGGCCGACCTGAAGGCGATGCAGGAGGAGGGCGCGCCGCGAGCGAGCCGCGTGGCGCCCGACGGCGACGGGCCGGTGGGGCCGACCCGGATGCTGCTCGGCAAGCCGGTGATCGCCGCGGTGGAGGGGCACGCGGTCGCCGGCGGCCTCGAGCTGGCCGCCTGGTGCGACCTGCGCGTGGCGGCCGAGGACGCGGTCTTCGGCGTCTTCTGCCGGCGCTGGGGGATCCCGCTGATGGACGGCGGCACGATCCGCCTGGCCCGGCTGCTGGGCCACAGCCACGCGCTCGACCTGATCCTCACGGGCCGCGGCGTGTCCGGCGAGGAGGCGCTGCGGATGGGCCTGGCGAACCGGCTCGTGCCATCGGGCGAGGCCCTGCCGGCCGCGCTCGAGCTGGCGAAGGACATGGCCTCCCGCCCCCAGGCGGCGCTGCGCAGCGACCGCCTCTCCTCCTACGAGCAGTGGTCGATGCCGCTGGACGACGCGCTGACGCGCGAGTACGAGCACGGCATGGCGACCCTGCAGACGGGCGAGCTGTTCGGCGGGCTGGAGGACTACGCGTCGGGCGGCTGGCGCGGCTAGGCGTGATGTCGGTTGGTCACGCGGATCACGCAGCCGCTCAGGAGTAGCCGAGCGAAAAGCGAGCATGGCAGACGCGAGCGACCGATGAGGTCAGGCGAAGCTTTGCAGCCGGCTAGTGCTCGGTGATCACCCTGTCGATGAGCTTGTACTCCTTCGCCTCTTCCGCGCTCATGAAGTAGTCGCGCTCTGTGTCCTTCGCGACCTTCTCCAGATCCTGCCCGGTGTGCTTGGCGAGGATCTCGTCGAGGCGCTGGCGCACGTCGATGATCTCCTTGGCGTGGATCTCGATGTCCGTGGCCTGCCCCTGGAAGCTGGATGAGACCTGGTGGATCAGGATCTTGGCGTTGGGCAGCGCCATGCGCTTGCCCTCCGCTCCGCCGGCCAGCAGGAGCGCGCCCATGGACATCGCGATGCCGACGCAGATGGTCTGCACGTCGGGCTTGATGAACTGCATCGTGTCGTAGATCGCGAGGCCGGCGTACACGGATCCGCCCGGCGAGTTGATGTAGATCGAGATGTCCTTGTCGGGATCCTCGGACTCCAGGTGGAGCAGTTGGGCGACGATCAGGTTGGCGATCTCGTCGGTGACCGGGGTGCCGAGGAAGACGATGCGCTCGTTCAGCAGACGGGAGTAAATGTCGAACGCGCGCTCTCCGCGAGAGGTCTGCTCGACGACCATGGGTACCAGTGGGCTCATTGCGCGGTGAGTCTAGTGATGGTCGAGGTCGGGCCTACGAGCCGGGGGTCCACAGCTTGCCCGAGCCCTCGGCCTTCTCTTCCTTTTCCGGCGTCCACATCTCCTCGCGCGCCTGGGCCTGCTCGGCCGGGATCGGCTTCGCGCGCTCCACGATCAGGTCGACCGCCTTGCGCATCGCGATGTCCTCGCGCAGGGCGTCGTCGCTGCCGCGCTTCTTCGCCTTCTCCAGCGACCGTCGCAGCGCCTTCTCGCTCGGTTCCTTCTGCCCGGGCTGGGTGGAGGCGGCGCGCAGGGCTTCGAGCATCTCGTCGTCGGAGACATCGATGCCCTCGGCCTCCACGACGGCGGCGAGCGCCGCCTCGCGGCGCAGGGCGCGCTCGGCGTCGGGCTCGGACTCGGTGACCAGCTCCTCCTCGGTCTTGTTGGTGATCTGGAGGTACTGCTCGGGGTTGAGGCCCTGGGCCTGGAGCCGGCGCGCGGTCACGTGCCACATCTCGTGCGCCTTGGCGTGCACGAGCTCGTGGGGGACGTCGATCTTCGCCTGGGAGGCCACGGCGTCCACGGCGGCCTCGCGGTACTCGCGCTCGATCGCCTCCTCGTGGGCCTCGCGCAGTCGCGTGCGCAGGTCGTCCTTGAGCTCGTCGAGCGAGTCGAAGCCGCCGGCCTCGACCGCCAGCTCGTCGTCCAGCTCGGGCAGCCGCTTCTCCTTGACCTCCTTGACCGCGACCTTGAAGGTGGCCTCCTTGCCGGCCATGTGCTCCGCCTGGTAGTCGTCCGGGAAGGTCACCTTCACCTCACGGTCGTCGCCCGCCTTCACGCCGGTCAGCTGCTCCTCGAAGCCGGGGATGAGCCGGTTCGAGCCCAGCTCGAGGAGGAAGCCGCGGGCGTCGCCGCCCTCGAACGGCTCGTCGTCGACGAAGCCCTCGAAGTCGATCACCACGTAGTCGCCCTCGGCGGCCTCGCGCTCCACGGTCTCGAGCGACGCCAGCGACTCCCGCAGGCGGTCGAGCTCGGCCTGGACGTCCTCCTCGGGCACCTCCGCCTCGCGGCGGCCGACCTCCAGGCCGGCGTAGTCGCCCAGCTCGGCCGCCGGGCGCACGCCCACCTCGAACGTGAAGGCCAGCGGCGAGCCCTTCTCCGGCAGGTCCGACATGTCGAGGTCCGGGCTGCCGACGGTGGCTATCCCCGCGTTCTGGACCGCGTCCTCGTACCAGCCGGGGAGCGCGCGGCGCACGGCCTCGTCGAGCACGGCCTGGCGCCCCACCTGCTGGAGCACGACCTGCGGGGGGACCTTGCCCTTGCGGAATCCCGCCACCTTCATGTCGCGCCCGATCTCGCCGGCGGCGCTGGCCACCTCGCTCTCGATGGCGTCCGGGCCGACCTCCACCTTCACGCGCACGCGCGACTCGGGGAGCTCTTCCATCTGGGTCTTGACCGCACTCATCAGCGGCGGGTGACGATAGCGTGGCCCGGTGCGACGCAGCCCATCCGAACGCCTTCTGGCCTGGCTCTGGACCGGTCCGCTCGGCCACCTCTACAGCGTGGTGGTGGACCTGGCGGTGTTCTTCGTGAAGTCGGTCGCCGGCCGGGCCAGGCGGCGCGTGGGTCAGCGCAGGCTGTCCGGCGCCGCCAGCCGCCCCAGCGCGCGGCGGTAGCGGTTCATCGATCGCCTGGTGAAGTCGCCGTGGGTCTGGTTGCGGAACCGGCCCACACGCTCGCGGTGCAGCCGGTGGGAGCGGTTCTCGTTGTGGCCGATCACGTCGCGGGTGGCGATGCCGTGGCGGCCCTGGAGCGATCGGGTCAGGCGCAGCGAGGCCGCGATCTGGCGGCGGTTGCCCAGCACCTGGCCGTCGCTGGTCCCCACGTGCTCGATGCCGATCGCCACATGGTTGAGCCCCACGGTGTGGCGGCACATGATCGAGGTGGGCACGAGCCTGGCGATCGTGCCGTCGCGGCCGATCAGGTAGTGGGCGCACACGCCCGGGCGCTCGCCGAACTCCACGTCGGGCGCGTTCGAGGCGAACGTGTTGAACGCCGACGCGAAGCTATTCGACGCGGTGAAGTGCTGGACGATCACGCGCGGGCGCAGGCTGAAGGAGTCGATGCCGTAGTGGCGGCGGGCATAGGCGCGCGTCTGGGCCTTGCGGTCATCTCCGAAGGGGATCGGGCGACGGACCTCCCGGGGCGGCGCGACCGCCCGGGCCAGTGCCAGCACCGCACCCGCGTGGCGGGCCGACGAGCGGCGCGAGAGCCGCCCGGCCGGCAGCTCCACCACGAACGCGGTGTCCCGCTTGAAGGTGGCGTTCTGCCACCGCGTGGCGGCGCCGGCGGGCGGTGGGATGGCGCGGTAGGGCAGCCGCGAGCGGCGGGCGTACAGGCGCTCGAGGAAGCGGTCCCCGCCCGCGCGGTCCACCAGCCGCATGTGCTGGTGGTAGTAGACGGTTACTCGCGGGCGCACGCGGGCGATGAATGCGGCCGCCGCCCGCGACTCGGGCTCCGACAGCGGGCCGGAGCCCGAGTGGTAGGTGTCGAACGGGCGTCCCATCGCGCGCCAGGCGAACGGGAAGTTGCGGTTGAGGTCCACCCCGCGCCGGTTGTGGCGGGTGCCGGCGGCCGAGCCGTCGGGGTTGAGGTCGCCGATCAGCAGCAGCGCGGTGCCGCGCGGCGCCCGCGCGCGGCGCAGGCGGCTGATCACGGCCTGCCCGGCGCGCTCGTTGCCGTGGATGGCTCCCACCACGAGGACCACGCGCTTGGCCGTGGGGGATCCCACCCGAAGCGCGGTGATGGGCCGGCCCTCGGCCGACCGTCCCACCGGCTCGCTCGCGGCCGCTCCGGTTGTGGCCGGCGCCGACAGCGCGAGGGCGATCGCTGTCAGCGCCACCGTCACCGGCCAAAAGCTAGCGCGGCCCCACCGGGTGATTTGGGTTCGCCGCCCGGGTTCGTCCCAGTAGGGTCGCGGGACCGTGAGTGCTGCCCTGGCCGAGTTGGCGACCGCGCACGGCCGGCTGGCCGTGGACACCGAGTTCGTATCCGAACGCCGGTACCAGGCTCAGCTGTGCCTGGTCCAGGTGGCGGTGCCGGACCCCGGCGTGGACGGCGGGGTGCGCACCGAGGTGCTCGACCCGCTGGGCGACGACCCGCCCGACCCCGCGCCGCTGGCCGCGGCGCTGGCGGATCCCGAGGTCGACGTGATCGTGCACGCCGGGCGCCAGGACGTGGCCATCATGCGCCGCACCTGGGACACCGACGTGACGAACGTGTTCGACACCCAGGTGGGCGCCGGCTTCCTGGGCTTCGGCTATCAGGAGGGCTACGAGGCGCTGGTGCGGCGGGTGCTGGGAGTGAGGCTGCGCGGCGGCGAGGGCTTCACCAAGTGGGACAAGCGCCCGCTCACCGACAAGCAGATCTCCTACGCGGCCGACGACGCCCGCTGCCTGCTCGCGCTGGGCTCCGCGATCGAGCGTGAGCTGAGCGAGCGGGGGCGGCTGGAGTGGGCGCGCGAGGAGTGCGGGGTGGTGGAGCGCTCCGACGACGTCCGCTCGCCGGAACGGGCGTACGAGCGGCTGCCCAAGCTCGGACGGCTGGACGACGAGGGCCGTGCGGTGGCCCGCCGCGTGTGCGCCTGGCGGGAGAACATCGCGCGCGCGATGGACCGCCCGCCCGCCTACGTGATTCCCGACCAGGCGCTGATGGAGCTGGCGCGGCGCAGGCCGAAGGACCGGGCCGGGCTCGAGCACATCCGCGGGCTGCCCCAGCAGACGCTGCACAAGCGTGGCGCGGAGCTGGTCGAGGAGATCCGCCAGGGCGCCGGCGACGACCCGCCTCCACCGCCGCCGAAGGCGCCGAAGCGCGACCCCTCCGAGGCGCCGCTGGTGTCCCTCGCCCAGGCCGTGGTGCGCCATCGCTCCCGCGAGAGCGGGATCGCCACCGAGCTGATCGCCACGCAGTCGGAGCTGACGGCCCTGGTGGCCGCGGTTCGCCGCGGGCAGGACGGGTCGGAGGTCAGGGCGCTCACGGGCTGGCGCCATGAGCTGGTCGGTGGCGAGCTGCGCGAGCTGGTGGAGGGCCGGCGGCAGGTGTCGGTGGGCGAGGACGGCACGCTGCTCGTGACGCCCCTTCCGGCCTGACCGCCCGGAGGGCAAGCGGGTCGGGCATCGAAATCGACCCCACGCGACGAGCGAGGGTCACTACCCTGCCGCCCAACCCTCAGTCGCAGATCCCCCGGAAAGGACTCCCTTGCACAAGACACGAACCGCCGCCGCGATGGCCGCTGCGCTTTCCCTGGCCGCCGTACCCGTTGCAGAAGCGGCGCCGAAGCAGAAGGCGAGCAGCCCCACGGTCAAGGTGATGACCCGCAACATCTACCTCGGCGGCAACATCTTTCTCCCCATAGCCAGCAGGTCGCGCGCCGAGTTCGAGCAGAAGGCCGGCCAGCTGTGGACCCAGGTGGAGACCACGAACTTCCCGCGGCGCGCCAAGCTGCTCGCCCGCGAGATCAAGCGGCACAAGCCCGACCTGATCGGCCTCCAGGAGGTTGCCCTCTGGCGCCGCGGGCCGCAGGGCGTCAAGGACGGCTCGGCCACCCCGGCCACGCAGGTGGTCTACGACTTCAAGGCCACCCTCCTGCGCGAGCTCAAGCGGGCGGGCCTGAAGTACCGCGTGGGCGACACCCAGCGCGAGGCCGACATCGAGGCGTCGATCGACCGCGGCTACGACGTGCGGCTCACGATCTCCGACGTGATCCTGGTAAAGCGCAAGAAAGGCCTGAAGATCCGCAAGCGCAGCTCGGCCAACTTCACAACGAAGGTGAGCGTCCCGACTCCCGGCGGCACGTTCACGAGCACGCGCGGATGGACCGCCGTGGACATGTCACTGGACAAGCGCCGCTTCCGGTTCCTGAACACCCACCTCGAGGCGGCGCTGGCGGCCACCCGCCAGGGCCAGGCGAAGGAGCTGGTGGCCTCGGGCGGCGCGGCGCGCAAGCGCGGCACGGTCGTCGTCGTGGGTGACCTGAACTCCGACCGCGACGGCCTGGACAACGGCGACCCGATCCCCTACAAGACGATCGCCGGGGCCGGGTACAAGGACACGTTCGACCTCGCCAAGGCGAAGGCAAGGGCGTTCTCCTGCTGCTTCAACGACCCGCTGATCATGGAGGCGCCGCCGGCGCCGTTCGATCACCGGATCGACCACATCCTGGTGAAGCCGAGGCTGCGGGCGAGCAAGTACCGGGTGGTCGGGAACGACCCCAACAACCGCGCCGGGAAGCTGTGGCCGTCGGACCACGGCGGCGCGGTGGTGTCGCTCAGGCTGAAGTAGGCAGGCACACCCGGCAGAAGTCCTCGCCGAACGGCGTGAGGTGGATGCTGCGGCGCACGGTCCTTCCCCGGCCGGCGCCGCGCATCGCCTCGATCACGTCCGGCTGCGCCTCGAGCACCTGGTACTCGAGCGGGTCCTCCAGCGGCTCGCGCGAGAACCAGATCAGCCCGAGCCGGTAGAGGTTGTTGAGGTAGGCGGGCACGCGATCGAGGTAGCGGACGCCGGCCTGGGCGCCGATCATCGACAGCCCCGGCGCCACCAGCTCCGAGCCCACGTTCAGCGCCTTGGCCGCGCGCACGTCCACGGCGGGCTGGGGCCCCTCGGCGGCGAGGAAGCGCAGGATGCGCGCGTCGTCGGGCGCCAGGGACTCGAGGATGCGCTCGTAGGCCGGATGGGCGTCCTCCTCGTACTCCACGTCCGCCGACTGGCGCAACAGCTCCGCGCCCCTGCTGCGCAGCGACTCGTGCCGGGCCGGCTCCTCCTCGTCCTCGGCCTCCTCCGGACGGGGCCCCGCCGAGGCGGGCCCCTGCTCGTCCTCCTGCAGACCGAGCGCGTTGCGGGCGACCTTGTAGGAGGTGTCCACGGTCCAGGTGGCCGTACGCCACCAGGCTCCGAAGGCCAGCCGCGCGAGCGACGGGGCCATGTCGCCCACTCCCTGGTCTCGATCGGGCTCGGTCACCTCACACCCCGAAGATCGCCAGATGTACCAGGCCGGCGCCGAAGCCGAGCACGGCCCCGTGGAGCACAAGCAGCCACTCGTCCTCGCGCATCGCGGAGCGCAGCATCTCCGAGAAGTCCGACGAGGACATCTCGCGCATGCGGGTGGCGATCAGCCTGCGCACGGCCGCGCTCTGGCGCCTGTTGAACTCGGGGTCTGTGAGCGGCGTCATCGTGTAGTCGACCGCCTCGACCGCCACCGACTCGCGGATCGCGTCGTACTCGCGTGTGCCCACCGCCACCCGCACGGCGGAGCGGGCGGTGCCGGTGGCACGGTCCAGCGCGGGGCGGATGGCGGTCTCGATCATCTGGCGCGTGCGGTCCGAGCGGGGGCCGTGCAGCAGCTCCTCGCCGATGTTCGAGAGCGTCACGATGTCGTCGGCGATCACGTTCGCGTAGGCGTCGGCCGCCTCGCTCTGGCGCCTCAGGAACAGCCCCTGGATCTTGAAGCGGCCGATCTGCCGAGCCTCCACCGGCTCGAAGATCATCCAGATCGCCAGCCAGTTGGTGGCGTATCCGATCAGCGTGCCGGCGATCGGCAGCACCCACCAGTGCGGCGCCAGCTCCACCAGCACGATCGTGGGGATGCCGAGCACGAAGCCGAAGAAGAAGCCGAAGTTGATGATGAAGCGCAGCTCCCTCCTGCCGGTCTCGAGGAAGATCCTGTTGGCCAGCTCGGGGTGCTCCTCCAGGTGGCGGATCACCATCAGCTTGATGTCGAGCAGCTGATCCACGTTCGCGCCGATCTGGTCCGTGACCTCGTGCACGATCCCGGGAAGCTGGCCGCGCACCCGCTCGTGGACCATCTCCCGGACCTGCGGCGGCACGTCGTGCCATAGCTGTGGGTGCTCGCGCTCCATCGTGCGCTCCACCAGGTCGTGGATGTCGCGCTCGGAGGTCGCGAGGATGTGCTCGGCGATCTTGTCGGGCTCGAGCTGGGCGTAGAAGTCGGCCGGGCTGCCGAGCTTCGCGATCCCCTTGTCCACGGCGATCGAGCCCATCTTCGCCGCGCGCGAGGGGATGATCCCCTGCCAGCCCACGCCACCCTGCATCACGCCCGGGATCTGCTGGAGCTTGCGCGGGAGCAGGCGCGCCAGCGCGGCCAGGCCGGCCAGCCGGAAGCCCTTGAAGCGGACCGGGTAGAAGAGCATCCACACGCCGCTCCAGTTGGTCACGTAGCCGATCGCCCCGCTGAAGAACGGGATCGTGATCAGGCTGATCGTGTGGCTATCCACCGTTCCCCGCTCCCCGCTGCATCCTACGTTCCCGCAGGCCGCGGAGACCCCGCTTCACCGTGCTGAGCAGGAGGAACGCGACGGCCGCGCCCGTGGCGAGCAGGGTGGCCGCTATCACCGCGGCCGGCACGGGGTACTCGAGCGCCAGCAACGTCACGCCGGCCACCGCAAGGTCCTCCAGCAGGCTCATCACCACGTTCGTGACCGGCTCCGGCGACGCGTTGATGCCCAGCCGCAGCGACGCCTTCACCACATGGCTCGCTAGCGCCAGCGCTCCCGACGTGCCACCCGCCAGCACCTCCTCGAAGCCCGACACGTCGGCCGCCGCCGCGAAGTCCACGCCCAGCGCGCCGCCGATCGCGGGCCTGACGACCGTGTGCACGGTGTCCCAGGCGCTGTCGACCCAGGGGACCTTGTCGGTCACGAACTCGATCGCGAACAGAACCAGCGAGGCCACCAGCACGCCGTCGCGCTGAAGGTCGTCGGGGACCTCGCCCACGCCGGCGCGGCCGGCGAGCGAGAGCAGGGCGACGGTGAGGTAGGCGTTCACCCCCGATGCCCAGCCCGCGCTGATGAGGGTGGGCACCAGGTCCACGGGCGCCACGCTACCGTCGGCCCGTGCCCGAGCACGAGCTCATCGGCGACCGCCTCGAGCGCGCGATCGAGGCGCGCACGGACGTGGAGGCGGAGCTCGAGCGCGGCGAAGCGGGCGCGCCGCAGCGCGCCAGCCTTCGCCGGTCGCTGATCTGGCTGACCATCACGGGCATCTCGCTCTACCTCGTCGCGCCCAGCCTGATGCAGGTGTTCAGCTCCGCCGACGACCTCGCGCAAATCGATCCGCTGTGGCTCGTGGCGATGGCGGGGCTGGAGACAGCCGCGCTGGCCTCGCTCTGGGCGCTGCAGCGCACGGCGCTGCACACCCGGCGCTGGCGCCCGGTGATCGCCTCACAGCTGGCGGGCGGAGCGCTGGCGAAGGTCGCCCCCGCCGGCGGCGCGGTGGGCGCGGCGCTTCAGTACCGGATGCTGGTGGAGGCGGGCTTCGAACGCGGCCGTTCGGCGGCCGCGCTCACCGCGGTGAACCTGCTCATCTTCGCGGTGGTGCTGGTGCTGCCGGTGCTGGCGCTGCCCGCGATCGTGCGCGGCGGGGTGAGCACCGACCTGGTGGACGCGACGCTGGTGGGCCTGGCCGTGTTCGCCGTGCTCCTCGGGCTGGGCGTGCTCGCGTTCGCGCTCGACGGTCCGCTGCTGTACGCCGGGCACGCGCTACAGCGGCTGAGAAACCGCCTGCGCCGGCGCTCGCCGGCGCTGCGCAGCCTGCCGGACCGCCTCCTGCGCGAGCGCGACCGCATCCTGGCCACGCTCGGCCCGCGCTGGAAGCGTGCGCTTGCGGCCGGCGTCGCCCGCTGGGCGTTCGACTACGGGATCCTGCTGGCGGCGCTGGCGGCCGTGGGATCGACCCCCCGCCCCGCGCTGGTGCTGCTGGCGTTCTGCGCCGCGCAGCTCCTCTCCCAGGTGCCCGCCACCCCGGGCGGCCTGGGGTTCGTGGAGGCGGGCCTGACGGCCACGCTGGCGCTCGCCGGAGTGTCCGCCGGCGACGCCGTGCTGGCCACGCTGGCCTACCGCCTGTTCACCTACTGGCTGGCCCTGCCGCTCGGGCTCGTGGGCCTGGGGCTCCAGCGCAAGATCAGCCCACAAAGGTGAACGCCTACCTGTGGCGGGGGTGCGCGCGCCCCCGCCTCACACCGGCATGCCTCCTTGCCGCGCGTGAAGGCGGCTGGCAGCCTCGGTTGCGTGCCCATCTCCGTCGTCACCGTCGACGACCAGGCCGTCTTCCGGGCAGTTGCGCGCGAGTTGATCGAGGCCACGGCGGGCTTCGAGTCGGTGGGCGAGGCCGCCTCGGGTGAGGCAGGGGTCGCGCTGGTGGACGAGGTCGGCCCTCAGTTGGTGCTGATGGACGTCCGCATGCCCGGCATGGACGGGATCGAGGCCTCCCGTCGCATCAAGACCAAGCATCCGTCCACCGTGGTGGTGCTGATCTCGCTCGAGGACACGGCGAACCTGCCGGCCGAGATCGAGGAATCGCTGGCCTCCGAGCTCGTGCGAAAGCAGGACTTCTGCCCGTCGAAGCTCCGCGCTCTGTGGGAGTTGCACGGCCACGCGGCTTAGGTCCCATCCTCTAGAGGGCACCCGCCGCGCTAGGGTGCGCGCACCCTTGCCGATGCCCGCGGCCCGGTGGGAGCCTGACCGGCACACTTCTAAAGGAGACTTCTTTTGGTCATCGCAGCCGACTATCCGTTCCTCGACGTCCTCTGGACGATGATCCTGTTCTTCGCCTGGGTGGCGTGGTTCTGGGTCCTGATCTCCGTGATCTCCGACCTGTTCCGCCGGCACGACATCTCCGGCTGGGGCAAAGGAGCCTGGATGCTGTTCGTGGTCGTCGTCCCATTCCTTGGCGTGTTCGTCTACCTGATCGCTCAGGGGTCGAACATGACCCAGCGAAACGTCGAGCATGCGCAGGCCCAAAAGGACCAGTTCGACAGCTACGTTCGCGAAACGGCTGGCGGGGCGTCTGGCGAGATCGCCCAGGCGAAGAAGCTGCTCGACGAGGGCACGATCACCGAGGCCGAGTTCGCCGCGATCAAGCAGAAGGCGCTCACCTGACCCTGTCGGAGTCGGATCTGGTCGGCCTGGTCGCGCTGACCGAACAGGCGGACAGCGTCGAGTTGAAGCTTCTTTTCCTCGATACCCCCGACCTGGCCCTTAACTCGGCGGGTGTGGTGGCGCGGGTCCGCCGGGTACAGGGCAAGGGCGACGACTCCGTGGTGAAGCTGCGCCCGGTCGAGCCGGGCGATCTGTCTCCGGAGCTGCGCGCGCTCAAGGGGTTCGGGGTGGAGGTCGACGCCATGCCCGGCGGCTACGTCTGCTCGGCTTCTCGGCCGAACTGGCGGCCTAGCAGCCCGCCTCCGGGTCGGCCGATCCGTTCTGGGCGGTGCACTCGTTCCACTGCCGGCCCTTGTACTGAGCGTCGTGCACGTCGAACAGGCGGGGGTCGAAGAAGAACTGCATCGAGTTGGTGATGGTCACCTCCGCCGCCACCGCGGTCCCGATGACCTGGGTGCTGTTGCCGAAATGCACCCTCGATCGCGGCGCGTAGATCGTCATGACCCGGTCCCCCGAGTTGGCCACGGAGATGTCGTAGGGCGTGACGCTGCGCCGTCCGTAGGTGAAGAGCTGCAGGTTCGCCGGATTGCCTAGTGCCGTGCATGTGCTGCCCGAGACGGCGTCGCAGGCGGCGAAGGTCGAGCTCTGGCCGATGTCGACCGTGCCGGTGGCGACGCCCACGCCGCCGGAGGTGTTGGCGCAGGAGGTCTGCGGCTCGGACGATCCGCCATCGCGTTCGGGTGAGTCCACGAAGAAGCGGACCCGCTGGCCGGGAGTCACAAAGAGCTTGGACGACTGGGCCGTCGAGAGACGGCAGACGTGATAGTCGCCGCCGGTGAGGACGATCGTGCTCGAGCCCCCCAGGGTGAACTCGCGCGTCGTCGCGTTCCACACGGTGGCCGGCAGCGAGGACAGGTTGGCGTTGTCGTTGGTGTTCTCCACCGGTTCGAAGTCGCCCATCGGGACGTCGAACGGGGCCGGGCGGTTCACGATCTGGGAGGGCTGGAAGCCCTGCGAAGTGGCGCCCGGCCCGAGGATCACGTTGCGCTGCTGGGACGTGTGAAAGCGCTCCGCGTGGGTGTTGGTGCCGAGGTCGCCGAGCACGGTCCCCGCGCGGTCGGCCCAGACCCGGGAGCTGTTTTCCTGGTGTATGTAGTCCGTGCCGATGAGGCCCGCGACCGGGAACAGCGGGTGCGCCACGACCCTCCAGGCGACCCTGCGCCGGACACCGTTGACCGTGCCGATCGCGGTGATGCAGCGCACCGCGTCGGACGTCTCGAGCGCGGCACCGCTGACGGACCTGCAGCTGTCGGAGAGGGCCAGCTTGGGCGTCACGCGATACGAGGCGGTCGCGCCGTTGCCCAGGTCGATGGTGGACGAGGACGGGCACTCTCCGCCCGTCGGCGCCACCGCCGCGTCGGCAAGGCACTGGTCGTCCGCCGGCTTGATCTTGTTGAGGCGGAAGAGCGCAAGGTTCCTCCCGGCGTCCGCGGCCGCCAGCGCGCGCTTGCTGTCGCGGTCCTCCGTGGAGGTGGTGTTGAGGTGCAGCGCGCCGGAGGCGGTGTACCCGGCCAGCATCAGCACCACCACCAGTGCGCCCATGGTTGCGGGAAGCCCCATGCCCGACTCCTCACGCAGCTTGTAGAGAGCGCGGCGGATCATCAGGGGGTCGCGATCGAGGAGAGGAGGGTCGGCCTGGAGGGGCCGCCCTCGCCGTTCACGGTGACGGCGATGGTCACGCGCTTGAGTCCTGGCTCGTGGGGGTCGACGCGTCGTCGGACCAGGTGACGAAGCGGTAGACGTTGCCCGAGAGGCGGCCGTCGCTCCAGGCGGTGGGCCCCGGATCGATCGTGCCGCTCTGGACGAACGACTCCTGCTTCGTCGCGTCGCCGCGATCCCACTGGAAGAGGGCGCCCGGGCCGCTCCCGGTGACGTAGTAGAACGGATGGAGGGGGTCGGTCGAGTGCGCCGGCAGGGAGCTCATCCCGAGGGTGGCCCAGCTCGTTGCCAGCGTCTGCTCGACCTCCTTCTCGCCGACGTGCACGGCCGCTCCCTTGCGCTCGGAGAAGCTGACGAACTCCCGCTGGCGGTCCATGCTGGCGACCGTGCCGAGCACCCCGACGGCCAACACGAACATGGCGACCAGGAGCTCGATGAGCGAAAACCCGCTCTCCCCCGTCAACCGGCCCGTGATCAGCGAACGAAGACGGGCCATCAGGAGCCGACCTTGAGGTTCCGGAGAAAGACGCCGTCGTCGAGCACCACCGCATGCTGGAAGCCGTTCTTGCGTTCCCCCCGGGCGGCGGTCCGGACCTGGACGCGCACGAAAGCCGGCGGCGTGGCGGGAGGCCCGCCCCAGGCCGGTGAGAAGACCGTGGAGCCGTTGAGCACCCGCTCGATCTTGATCTGCGCCGCTCCCAGCGGGGCTCCGGGAGCCGCCGAGGCTTCCTGGCGTATGCAGCGCCGGTAGCTCGGGAAGTCCGGGTCGGCGGGGTTGTCGTCACATCTGTAGACGACGCGCTTGTCGGTTCCCTGGCTTCTGACCAGCACGTCCATCTGCGACCCGCTGAGCGCGTTCAGCTGGTATGCCTGACGAAGCTCCCGCGTCATCGCTTGAACCCCGACCTGGGTCGTGCGAACGACGTGTGCCCGCTCCTGATCGCGAGGGGCCTGGCGCACGGCGAGGTCGAGGACGCCCGCCACTGCGAGCAGCAGGAGGCTGAAGAGCACCATGCTCACGAGCAACTCCGTCAGCGTGAAGCCGCCCTCGGCGTTCAAGCGCCGTGGAAGATCGCGGAACCGACTCGGGGGAATCCGGGCCACCTACGCGATATCGGCAGGGCCCTCTGCCCCCTTTATGCCCGTTACAGCGCCAATCGGGCGCTGGAACGGGAGATCTAGGTGACGTGAGTGACGATCAGGCGGGCCTCAGACGGCGCGTGAGTCGGGACCGCGGTCCTGGTGGCCGCCGTACGCGCTCAGCCCGTAGATGATCAGCAGGTCGACGCCGAAGACCGCCAGCGACCAGAACGGGAAGCCCGGGATCGAGAGCAGGGCGCCGATCGCGCTCAGGCTCGCGCCGATGATCCCGATCCAGCGCCCGAACTCACCGCCCGACCAGATCGAGAACGCGGCAAACAGCTGGATGATTCCCACGATCAGGATGATCCAGCCCCAGGTCTTCAGGTCCGAGATGATGAACTTGTCGTCCTCGATGAAGAACTGCGCCTGATCGATCGCCGCGATGCCCCAGATGGCGTTCAGCACGCCGGCGATGAAGATCATGATCCCGGCGAAGGTGAGCCAGCCGGCTCCCCTGATGTCGTCCATTTCCACTCCTTTTCGGGTGCATGGGATAAACGCACCCGGATGAGCGCCCGGCAATGGGGCGCGCCGGTGTAGCCCGGGGGATGCGTACTAGTGTCTGCCCATGGCCGTTCGCGTGGTTCTGGCAGAGGACAGCCTGATCGTCCGCGAAGGTCTGCAGCAGTTGCTGGCGGAATCCCCGACGGTCGAGGTGATCGGCGCCTGCGGTGACCTCGACTCCCTGCTGGGGCTCGTGGACGAGCAGAGCCCGGACGTGGTGCTCACCGACATCCGGATGCCGCCCTCCAAGACCGACGAGGGCGTGCAGATCGCCGCCCGGCTGCGGGAGAGCCGGCCGGAGATCGGCGTGATCGTGCTGAGCCAGTACGCGGACCCCGACTACGTGCTGGCGCTGCTCGCCGCCGGGTCGGACCGGCGCGGCTACCTGCTCAAGGAGCGCGTGCACGACCGCGGCCAGCTGGTCTCCGCGATCGACACGGTCGCCTCCGGCGGCTCGGTGATCGACCCCAAGATCGTGGAGGTGCTGGTGAGCGCGAAGGCGCGCGCGGAGCGCACGCCCCTCTCGGAGCTCACTCCGCGCGAGCGCGAGGTGCTGGCCGAGATCGCCCAGGGCAAGAGCAACACCGCCATCGCCGACTCGCTCGTGCTCACCAAGCGCGCCGTCGAGAAGCACATCAACTCGATCTTCCTGAAGCTGGGGCTGGCGTCGTCCAACGACGTGAGCAAGCGGGTGAAGGCGACGCTGATGTTCCTCGCAGAGCCGGACCGATACAGGACGACCGGCAACTAGCGCCTCCCGGGGAGGCACGCCTGTGTGCGCGACACCGGCCTGCGCCATTGCGCCCGCCGGTTCTGACGGCTTGGGTTGACCCATGAGCGCGGAATCCGGGCGACGGCGCACCCTGCCGCTGATCCTCGTCTCCCTGGCGACGCTACTCGCCTTCTTCGGGATCTTCGCGGTCTGGGCGAACCGCCAGCTGCTGAACACCGACAACTGGACGGAGACCAGCAGCCAGCTGCTCGAGAACGAGGCGATCCGGACGCAGATCGCAGGCTTCCTGGTCGACGAGCTGTATGCCAACGTGGACGTGGAGGCCGAGATACAAGAGGCCCTGCCGCCGCGCGCCGCGCCGCTCGCCGGGCCGGCAGCGGGCGGGCTGAGGGAGGTGTTCGAGCGCGGCACCACCCAGCTGCTGGGCAGGCCACGTGCCCAGGAGCGCTGGGAGCAGGCGAACCGCGGCGCACATCGGCGACTGATCGCCGTCGTCCAGGGCGAGGACATCGGCGCGCTGAGCACCTCTGGCGGGAACGTGACGCTCGACCTCAAGCAGCTGCTCGCCCAGACGCAGGAGCGTGCGGGCGTGGGCGGTCGCCTGGCCGAAAAGCTGCCCGCGGACGCGGCCCAGCTCACCGTGCTGAAGTCGGACGACCTCGGGCTCGCCCAGGACCTGGTCGACTTCTTCGAGAGGTTCGTGGTCGTGATCGTGCTGCTCACGTTCGGCCTGTACGCGCTCGCCGTCTACCTGGCCCGGGGCTGGCGCCGCGAGGCGCTGCGCGCCTGTCGGCGTGGGGTTCGTGGTGGCCGGGGCCGGCGTGCTGATCGCACGCTCGCTGGCCGGCGACGTCGTGGTCGACGAGCTGGCGACGACCGAGGCTGCTCATGAGGCAGTCGCGGCCACCTGGACGATCTCCACGTCGCTGCTCGACGAGGCCGCCTCGGCGATGCTGGGCTACGGCATCGTGCTGCTGCTGGCCGCCTGGGTCGCCGGGCCGTCGAAGTGGGCCGTCAGCGTGCGCCGCTGGCTCGCGCCCTACCTGCGCGAGCCGCGTCTCGCGTACGGCGGCATGGCGGCGATCGTGCTGCTGGTGCTGGCCTGGGGCCCGACGCCCGCGACCCGGAAGGTGATCCCCGCCCTGATCCTGATCGGGGTCCTGGCGATCGGCGTGGAGGCGCTGCGCCGCCAGACCGCGCGCGAGTATCCGGACGCGTCGCCCGCTTGAGCCGCGCTACGCGCTTGCCGCTGCCTCCGTGCCACCGATCTCACTCCCCGCGAGTGCCTTGGTCGGCAGTTCCCGCGTGAGCCACAGCGACAGCAGCGCGGCGAGCGCGACCGCGCCGAGCGCCAGCCGCAGCGCGTCGAGCTGCGCGTCGCCGTAGTCGTCGGCGACCGCACTTGCCTGCTCGGGCGTGAGTCCTCCCTCCTCCGCCGCGTCCTCGACGTCCGCCACGGGAACGATGTCGATCCCGTCCTCGGCCTTCGCGACGATCGTCTCCTGCGCGGCCGGCGGCACGTCGGGGTTGTCGGCGATGCGCTCGCTGAAACCCGTGGCGAGCTGCCCGAGCAGCACCGCGCCGATGATCGCTGTGCCGAGTGAGGCCCCCAGGTTCTGAGCCGTGCCCTGAAGCCCGCCCGCCTCGCTGGTCTGCGTGGGCCCGACGGAGGACATGATCACGTTCCCCAACTGCGAAGCGAGCAGCCCGGCGCCCGCGCCGATGAAGGCGAGCGCCACCTTGAACCCGGTGTCGTTCAGGGTCACGTCGAGCGTCCCGAGCATCACCAGGGCGCCGATGCTCACACCAACGAGCCCCATCTGCGCGACGGTGCGCGGAGACCGCCTGCCCGCAATCCGCGGGCCCAGCAGCGCGAAGACCAGCATCGCGACGGATAGCGGAAGCAGGCGCTTCCCGGTCTCGAACGCGTCGAGCCCCACCACGACCTGCAGGTACACCGGGATAACGAAGAAGCTGCCCATCAGGACGAGCTGCTGGCCGACCAACGACGATAGCCCCGCCCTGAGCTGCGAGATGCCTAGGAGTCGCGTGTCGAGCAGCTGGTCGCGGCCCAGGCGCGCTCGGCGCTGCTCCCACGCGACGAACCCCCATAGCACCGCGAGGCCCGCCAGCACCACGAACGGCACCGGGGAGAATCCCAGCGGCGTGATCTCCGTGCCGTTGATCTCCGGCGGCGTGCGCGGCTGCACGAAGCCCCACACGCTGCTGCGCAGGATGGCGAACACGATCAGGCCCAGGCCGCTCGCGGAGAGCGCCACGCCCACGATGTCGAGCTGCGGGCGCCGCTCGGCCGCGGGCGCCCGCGCGATCTGGCCGCGCAGGAACAGGATGACGATCACGATCACAGTCTCGGCGGCAAACACGTACCGCCACGTGAACTCCGTCGTCACCCAGCCGCCGATCAGCGGCCCGGCGGCGACCGCGATCGCGGCGGTGCCCCCCAGCAGCGCGTAGGCCAGCGCGCGGTCCTTCCCCTCGTACGTGGCGGCCGTGAGCGCCGCGATGGCCGGCACCACGAGCACGGCACCGAACCCCTCGATCCCCGACCAGCCGATCAGGAGAACGGTGAGGTTCGGGCTCAGCGACGTTGTCAGCGACCCGACCCCGTAGATCGCCAGCCCGATCGCGAACGCGCGGTTTCGGCCCAGGATGTCACCGAGCTTCGCGCCGAGCAGCATGAAAGCCGCCATCACGAGCGTGTACAGCGTGATCGCCGTCTGCACGCCCTGGATCGACGTGTCGAGGTCCTCGACGATCTGCGAGATCGCCACGTTCATCACGCTCGAGTCGAGCACCATGATGAACTGGGCCGAGGCCAGGATCAGCATCGGGAGCCACTTGCGCACGGGGGCCGACTCTATCCCGGCACACGGGCGTCATCGCAGGGTTGGACGCCCGGGTCGTCGAAAGACGCGGGGTGAAGGGCATATCCCGTCAGCGCGGCTTCGCGCTGGTCCTGCTGCTCGTGCTCGCCTCCGCGTCCTTTCAGGTGGCTGCGCCCGACGCCGACTGGGCGCAGCTGGTCACCATCGCGCTGGGCGCGGCAATCCTGTCGGCGTCCGCGTGGGCGGCGCGAGCCGAGCACACCCTGGTGCGCGCGATCGTCGCGGCCGCGATCCTCCTCACGCTGGTGTCGATCGTGGTGGTGCTGGTGAGGGGCGACGTGCCCAAGGCGCCGGCCGCGCTGGTGAACGGGCTCCTGGTGGCCGTGGCGCCGGTGGTGATCGCCGCGGGCGTGCTGCGGGACATCCGCCGGGAGCACGAGGTGACCATGCGCACCCTCTCGGGCGTCCTGGCCATCTACCTCCTGCTCGGCATGTTCTTCTCCTTCCTCGACACGGGGCTGTCGCCGCGCTCGAGAGCGGGCCCTACTTCGCCGGCGATCCAGACCCGACGCGCTCCGCTTCCTCTACTTCAGCTACGTCACGCTGTCGACCGTCGGCTACGGCGACCTCGCGCCCTTCACCGAAGTCGGAAGGATGCTCGCGGTGTCCGAGTCGTTGCTCGGGCAGATCTACCTGGTCACGGTTGTCGGGCTGATCGTGGCCAACATCCGCCAGCGCGCGGAACCGTTCCACGGAAATCGTCCGTCATGAGTTCTCCTTTGGCCGGCCGGATGGGAACATGGCGGCCGTGAGTTCCGAGATGACCCACGACAGGGCGGAGTGACGGATGGGATGCCTCTTCGCCATCGTCGCCGGCTTCTTCCCCCGGCTCGCGCTGGTCGTGGTCTGGATCGCGACCGACGAGGTGGACCAGGCCTTCGACAGCTTCATCCTCCCCCTGCTCGGCCTGTTCATCCTGCCGTTCACCACCCTCGTCTACGCGCTGGCATGGGTGCCGGGGGTGCACCTGGGCAACGGTCGCTGGCTGTGGGTCGCCCTCGCGTTCGTGGTCGAGGTCTTTGGCTACGCCGGCACCCGCCACACCAACCGCGACCGCTACTAGTCGTCCAGCCGGGGCGCCGAGGGCGCCTGCAGCTCCCTGTCGAGCACCAGGCCGAACAGCAGCGCCAGGTTCGAGATCCAGAGCCAGATCGCGAACGCGGCCACGCCCGCGAGCGCGCCGTAGGTGGCCTCGTACCTGGCAAACGTGCTGACCCAGACCTCGAAGCCGGTCGATGCGATCAACCAGACCACCATCGCGGCGATCGCGCCCGGGGTGAGGATCCCCCGCAAGCCCCGGCGCCGGTCCGGTCCGAGGCCGTAGAGCGCGGCGATCAGGAACACCAGCACCGTGAGCGTGAGTGGGAAGCGCGCGATCGACCAGATCGTGACCGTGGCGTCCTCGGCACCGACGACCTCCCCCACCTCGCGCATGATCCGCTCGGTCACCGCCAGGGCCAGCGCGGCGATCGCCAGAGCCAAGAGACCGGCGAACGTGAGCGCCAGCTGCAGCGGCCGGGCGCGCCACGACGGGCCCGGGTCCGCGCCGTGGACCCGAAACGCCGCGCGGCGGAACGCCGAGATGTACACGGACGCCACCCACAGCATGGTCAGCACGCCCGCGCCAAGAGTCAGGCCCGCGCCGGTCTCACGGTCCACCACGCCCTGGGCGGCGTCGCGTGCGACCTGGCCCGCCTCGCCCGAGGCGCCCTCGCGGGCGACCCGCTCGATCGCGTTCGTGGTCTCGGGGTCCGAGCCCAGCAGGCCGATGAGGCCCACGAAGATCGCAAGGCACGGGACGGCTGCGAGCAGCCCGTAGTAGGAGAGCTCTGCTGCGGAACCCGTGAAGTACTCGCGCACCATGCGCCGGATCGCGCGCCACGACGCCTCCGCCAGCTCCCTCGCGGTGGTCACCCGAGCACGGGCGTCGGCACGCTCCCCGCCACGATCGTGCCGCCGCCGGGCGAGGAGCTCACCTCGAGCTCGCCGCCCAGCGCGGCGAGCCGGTCGCGCATGTTGGTCAGCCCGGCACCCTCTGGGGACGCGCCGGCGTCGAAGCCGCAGCCGTCGTCTCGCACCTCGAAGCGCAGCCGCCCACCCCCCATCAGCGAGATCGTGATGCTGTGCGCACCCGTCGCGTGCTTTGACGCGTTCTGCATCGCCTCCAGGCAGCAGAAGTACACGGCACTCTCGATCTCCGGCGGATAACGCCCGGCGCCGTCCGGGTTCACGGCCGCCGGGATCGGCACGCTGCGCGTGGCTGCCCGCAGGGCGCCCGCCAGTCCCCGGTCCTCGAGCAGCGGCGGATAGACCCCGTGTGCCAGGGAGCGAATCGAGTCGAGCGTGTCCTCGACCTCGCCGCCGAGCGTGCGCAGGCGCCGGCGGGCGCGACCGGGGTCGTCCTCCAGCGTCTCGCCCATCAGCTCGAGCTGTATCCGCAGCGCCACCAGCCGTTGCTGGGCGCCATCGTGGAGGTCGCGCTCGATGCGCCGCCGTTCGCGGTCCGCGGAGGCGATGATGCGGGCGCGGGACTCACGGACCTCACGGGTGGAGGCCTCGACCCTCGCAATCAAGTGCTGATTCTCGAACGCCACCAGCGCATACACACCCACGGCTTCGACCAGGTCCGCCTCCTCGGCGAGTGCCGGATCGTGGATCAGCGCCGCCACGGGGTGCCCGTCGTGGTGGATCTCGGTGACCCACCTGCCGGAGTTCACGCCCGGCAGGTTCACCGCCGATCCACGGGCATCGACCCATCGCCCCTGCCGGTCCGCCCAGTAGACGACCTCCAGCGACGGGTCATCGAGCGTCTCGGCCACCGCCGAGCGCAGGGTGCCCGAGCTGGGCGCGGCGCCGATCTGCGTCCCCAGGCGCCGGAGCGCATCCGCCACGAACAGGCGCGAGTGCAGATCGCCGACCAGGAACGCGATGGCCATCAGCGGCAGGGCGAAGGCAAACACCCAGAAGACCGCGTCGAGCACCGGGGAGTGCGGGCCTGTGAGCGCACGGACCGCAAACGCCGCGCTTATCACGACGCACCGGATCGCGGCCACCACCAGCACCGGAGCGAGGGTTCGCCGCATGGACGGGGACGCCCGGCGCACACGCTGCGCGAGGCGCAGGGCCACCGCCAGCAGCAGCAGAGCGGACAAGACCTCGCGCAGGGGCTGCAGCACCGAGTCCACGAACGCGGGCTCGGAGCTCAGAACCTGGAATGCGTTCGCCGGGCAGACCGTGTCGCATCCGCCGTAGGGCGACGGCACCGGGTAGCTGTCCACCAGGAGCGCGGTGGGCAGGAACAGCAGTCCCACCACCGCCGCCGTCACGCCGACCAGCCACCTGTCGACCCCGGAGGACAGCCGCCCACTGGGGAAGGCCAGCATCAGATAGATCAGCGCGACCTCGAAGGCCCAGCCCGTCACCCGCCCGGTGCTGTAGGCGAGCGCGTCACCGGACTCGGCGAGCACGGTGAGCGCCCCGAGGAAACCGACCAGGGTGAGCAGCGGCCCGAATCGCCCGCCCAGCTCACGCCGCCATGCGTACAGCCCGACGGCGATCGGGATCGCCACCGTGAGCGCCCGGCCGAGCGCTGCCAGGCCCGCCGTCTCGGGCGGGTAGTTTGCGGCTGCCAGTACCGCAGCTGACGCGGCGGCTGCGATCCCGGCGAGTGCTACCAGTGCAAACTTCGGCCCTGACAAGGCGACCCTTCTCTTGGGGGTGCCTCCCGCTTGGCGATCCGACTGTACCCTAATCGGGGACCTTCGATGGCGGATCTGATGGCGGCCATGCATTTGTGAAACGCGGGCGATCAGGCCGCCTCACCTACGTCGGGCACGCCACCGTGCTCCTCGAAGTGGCCGGTGCGCGGCTGCTCACCGATCCCGTGCTGCGCGCGCGGGTCGCGCACCTGCGCCGCCAGGTGCCGGCACCCTCGCCGCCGCGGGACGTCGACGCCGTGCTGATCTCCCACCTGCACATGGATCACCTCGACCCGCCCTCGCTGCGCCTATCTGGACCCCGGCGTCCGGGTGGTGGCGCCGCTCGGGGCCGGCGAGTTCCTGCGCAGCCAGGGCCGGCGCGATGTGACCGAGCTGGCCGCGGGCGAGCGCACCGAGATCGGCTCGGTGACCGTGCGCGCCACGCACGCCTCGCACGACGACCGCCGCCGCCCGCTGGGAGGCCCGGTGGCGGATCCCATCGGGTTCGAGATCTCTTGGGACGAGCGGCGGGCGTACTTCGCCGGCGACACCGCCCCGTTCGACGGGATGGCCGAGTTGTCCGGCGGCCTGGACCTGGCTCTGCTGCCGGTGTCGGGCTGGGGGCCCAGGCTCGGCCCGGGGCACCTCGATCCCGGCGAGGCCGCCACCGTGGCCGCCACGCTCGCCCCACGGCTGGCGGTGCCCGTCCACTGGGGCACCTATTTCCCCTTCGGCCTGGCCTGGCGCCATCCGGAGCTGCTGCGCGACCCCCCGGTGGAGTTCGCGGATCGGGTGGCCAGACTGGCGCCCGAGGTGGAGGTGCGGGTGGTGGAGCCCGGGGGCTCGCTCGACCTGTAGCCCGGCTGAAACCTGGCCACTCGTCGGAGTTGGCGCTCACGGCGGTTCAAGCTCGGGCGTCACCTGCCGAAAGATGCCGGGATGGCCCCTGTCCGCACCGTTTCCAGAATCTTCATGGCCGTGGCCGCGGTCACGCTGGCATGCGCCCCGACCGCATTCGCGGGCAGCGCGGACCCCACGAACCCGCTCCTCGGCAAGCGCATCTTCATGGACTGCGACGCCGCGCATCAGTCCTCGGCAAGGCTCTACAACGCCTGGCACGCGGTCTGGCGCAACCCCCAGCACGCCGACACGCTGCGAAAGGTCGCCCGGGTGCCCACCGCCAAGTGGTTCGCCGGCATCCGCGAGCGGCCCACCCGCCATGTCGAGCGCTACATGGCCAACGTCGACGACCCGCAGTGGGGTGGCGATTCCTGCCGCACGCGGCTGCCCAAGGGTCAGCGCGACGGCTTCGTGGGCGACTACCCCGTAGTCGCCATCCGCCGGCTGGTGAACGGAAACTGCGCCGGCATGCGCCGCCAGTCGGCCGGCGGGTACAAGGCCTGGATCGAGGAGTTCATCCGGATGTCGCGGCTGCGCTTCGTGGCGCACCCCGGCAAGCGCTACGAGTACTGGATGGGCAAGCGCTACCCGCACGGCGCATGGGTCCCGTACCAGCGCCAGATGACGATCATCCTCGAGCCCGACGCGATCGGCCTGATGGGCGCCCGGCGCAGCTGCCTGAAGCGCTCCGAGGTGCCGGGCCGGCTGGCTCTGCTCGGATACGCCGCCAAGCGCCTGGGTGAGACCCCCGGCTTCAACGTCTACATCGACGCCGGCTCCTCGTCGTGGCTCAAGCCGGGCAAGGTGATCGCCTATCTCAAGCGCGCCAACGTGGCCTACACCCGCGGCTTCGCCCTGGGCGCCACCCACTTCAACCGCACGCACAAGGAGATCGCCTTCGGCAACCGCGTGGGCAACGCGCTGGGCGGCAAGCACTTCGTGGTGAACACCGCGGAGAACGCCAACGGCTCGCTGCCCAAGCACAAGTGGGGCAAGTACGGCTCGCGTGCCACGGCGTGCAATCCGCGCAACGCGGGCCTGGGCAACCAGCCCACCACGAACACCGCCTCCCCGCTGGCCGACGCCTACCTGTGGATCAGCCGCCCGGGCCTTTCCTCCAACGGCAAGCGCGGCAACCTGCAGTGCGGCAAGGAGAACGGCCCGGCCGGCAACGTCTTCTGGATCAAGAAGGCGCTGTGGGAGGCCAAGCAGGGGAGCTTCCAGCAGCCCAACTGGCCGCCCCTGCCGCTCTAGGGAGAACCTCAAAGGGGGGAGAACACTCCCCCCTTTGCAACCCCCCGAACGGCGCTTCGCTCTCGCTCGCGCCTATTAGCTCTCGGTCAGCGGGTGCTCACGGAAGGCCTGGCGGCCGATCTCGGGATCGAGGCCGAAGCTCTCCGCGTAGCGCTCGTGCACGACGGGCCACAGCTCCAGCGACTCCGCCTCTCCCAATGACGCGCCCGCCAGCAGCGCGTCCATGCGGGTGAAGCACCGGTCCCAGCCCGCTGCCGTCCTCGCGGCCCCGTCGCGGTCGTCGAACTCGTGCGTGAAGACCAGCACGCAAGCGTCGCCGTCGGGCCGCAGCTCGAACCGCAGCGTCTCGCCCCAGAACGACATGACGAGCTTCGTCGGCGGGTCGCTCTCGAGCACCTCGATCGAGGCGTCGGACGGGAACCAGCTCTCGCGCTCGCCGGGATCGCTGATCGCGCGCCAGACCCGCTCGACCGGGTAGCCATAGCGCCGCTCGAAACGGAGCCTCGGGCCGTCCTCCAGCGTGATCGGCAGCGGCCCGTACCGCGCGAACGACTCGCGCGCGGGCTGGGGATCCGCGTTCATCGCGATCGCGTAGCGCTCGTTGAGCTCCGGCACGATCGCGTGGGCCTCCGCCTCGCTCAGCTCGCCGCCGGCCAGCAGGGCGTCGAGGCGGCTGAGGTACGACTCCCAGCCGGAGGCGTGCTGCGCGCCGGGGCCGAGGCGCGGGTCGAAGAAATGCAGGAAGACGAGCACGCATCCGTCCTCCTGGGGGCTCACCTCGAAGCTGTAGCGCTCCACACCCCAGTCCCAGGCGATCAGGCGCGGCGGGTCGAGCGCGGTGATCCGTCCCTGCTCGCCCTCCGCCTCGAACGTCTCACCTTCCCGCGGGGTCCACGGCGCGGTGGCCACGAACCAGCGCTCGAGCTCGGCGGGCTCGGTCACCGCCCGCCACACGCGTTCCGCCGGGTACGCCAGGCGGCGCTCGAAGCGCAGGGCCTGCGCGCCCGTCGATCGTCTCCAGGGTGCCGTCCATCATGGGTTCTCCTCCAGGTGTCGCTCCAGCGCGTCGAGGCGCCCGGTCCAGAGCTCGCGGTAGGGCTCGAGCCATGCGTCGACCTCCGTGAGCGGCCGCGTGTCGAGCCCGTATAGCCGCTGCTTGCCGAGCGCGCGCGAGCGGACGAGGCCGGCCTCGCGCAGCACGCGCAGGTGCTTGGAGACGCCGGGCTGGCTCAGGCCCACGCGGTCCACCAGATCCCCCACGGGGCGCTCCCCCTCGCGCAGCAGGTCGAGGATCTGGCGCCTGTGCGGTTCCGCGAGCGCGGTGTACGCGGTGCTCACGCACGTACATATTACCAGACGGTTATATTTGGCGGAGGCTGCGCTTCAGGGCGCGCGGGGAACGCAGCAGCCTCCGGTCGGCCACGCCGATGAAGCGCACCCGTCCGCGCCGCACGCCGAATATCCGCGGGCTCGAGGGGTTCGCCCGGAACAGGCCGCGGCGGATTCGTCGCAGGCGCGGATAGGCGCGCCGCAGTGCGCGGGCGCTCGAGCCCGGCCTGATGCGGCGGTTGCCGTGGCCCCGGGCGGTGGTCACCACCAGCCGTGCCCGGGCGCGCCGCGAGCGGCTGGAGTAGACGGCGCTCACCCGACCGCGGGAGCGCTTCACGCACCAGCGGGTGACGGTTCGCCTCCGGCGTGACGGGCCGATCCGGGCGGCGAGCCGGGTGCGGGTCAGCCCGAGCCTGATGCGGCCGATGTTGCGCGGGCCGATCGGCGACCGCCGGGCCAGGCACGCGCGCGGCGCCGGGCAGTTGCTCGCGTTCACGGCCAGCACCCCGCGCCGGCGGATATCGCGCGACGAGCGCCCGACCTCCACGCCGTAGCACCCGGCGGCCACGCGCCAGCGCCGTGCGCTCTCGTCCCACCAGCTGAGCGCCCGCGCGTCGAGGCGGAAGCCCACGCGCCGGCGGCCTCCGGGCCGCAGCCTGACCTTGCGCGCGCCCTTGAGGGCGCGCGGCGGCTGCTTGACCCCGGGGCGCGGCTCGGGCAGGCCGAGGTAGAGCTGGGCCACCTCGGTGCCGGTTCGCCGGCCCGTGTTGCGCACCTCCACGCTCACCGCCGCGGTGTTGCCCCTCCCCCTGCGTATCCGCAGCCCCCGGTAGGAGAAGCTGGCATAGGAGAGGCCGTGCCCGAACGGGAACGCGGGCTCGATCGAGCGCTGGTCGTAGTTGCGGTAGCCCACGAACACGCCCTCCTTGTGCTTCGCCTCGATCACGCCGGGGTAGGCCTCGCGATCGCCCGCGGCCGGGACGTCGGCCTCGCGCCGGGGGAACGTGACCGGCAGCCTGCCGCCGGGATCCGTGTCGCCGAACAGCACCCGTGCGATCGCCTTGCCGCCCGCCTGGCCGGGGTACCACGCCTCGACGATCGCGTTCACCCGCTCGCGCCAGGGCGTGAGCACCGGCCCGGCGGTCTGGAGCACCACCGTCGTGCGCGGGTTGGCCGCCGCGACGGCGTCGACCAGCGCGTCGTCGTCGGTTGCGAGCGTCGACTTGTCCACGCCCTCGGTGGCGGTGTCGGAGGCGAACACCAGCGCGACGTCGGCGCCCCGCGCCACCGCGGCCGCGCGCTCGCGGTCGTCGCCCGCGTCGTAGCGCACGTGCACGCCGGGACCGGCCCGGCGCGCGATCTCGGCGCGAGCTGTGCTCACGGAGTACGGCCGCACCGCACTCGAGCCGCCGCCGCCTTTGTAGGCGTCGGCGTCGGCGCCGATGACCGCGATCGATTTCAGCTTCCCGGCGTCGAGCGGCAGCATCCCGCGGTTGCGCAGCAGCACGGTCCCCTGCTCGGAGATCTCGCGCGCGACAGCGTCGTGGCCCGCCTTGTCGATCAGGGCGTCGTTCGACGGGAAGGCGGCGCGGTCGAAGGCCCCGAAGCGGAACAGCGTTCGCAGGATGTTTCCCACACGCAGGTCGATCGTCGCGGAGCTCACCTGGCCGGTGGCGACCGCCGCCGCCAGGTTCTCGCGTGAGTAGAAGAACCCCTGAGGCATGTCCAGCTCGAGGCCGTTGTTGACCGAGTTCGCGGTGCTCTTGGTCGCGAACCCGTAGTCGGCGAGCACGTAGCCGTCGAAGCCCCAGTCGTCGCGGAGGATCCGCTGGAGCAGTTCCCGGTTCTCGCAGGCCGGCGAGCCGTTGAGACGGTTGTACGCGCACATGATCGTGCCGACGTCGGCGTCCTTCACGGCGGCCTCGAACGGCGGTAGGTAGATCTCGCGCAGGGCGCGCGGGTCCACGCGGGCGTCGACGATGAAGCGACCGCCGACCGCCGACGCCAGCGGCGGGGCGCCCGGAGGGGCGCCCTCCTGGCTGTTGGGCGCGAAGTGCTTCACGTTGCCGATCACGCCCTGCGACTGCGCGCCCTGGATCCAGCGCACCGCGAGCCGCGAGCTCAGCCACGGATCCTCGCCGTAGCCCTCGAACGTGCGCCCGGCAAACGGCGTGCGCATGATGTCCACGGTCGGCGCGTGGACCACGTCGTTGCCCTTCTTGCGCACCTCGTCGGCGATCGTGATCCCCGCCCGGCGGGCGAGTGCCGAGTCGAAGCCCGCTGCCAGGCCGATCGGCGCGGGCATGGCGGTGGCGCTGCCCTCGCGCGTCCCGACCGGCCCGTCGGAGTAGTAGATGGTCGGCACGTCTAGGCGGGGCACGCCGTCGCTGGTGCCGGTGGCCGGGGTGCCGGTAGCCACCCCCGCCAGGTCGTCGCCGTTCATCAGCGAGTACTTCTCGTCGGTGGTCAGCTCGGCGAGCAGGAGCGCGGCACGCCGCTCGGGGCTCAGGCTCGTGTCGCACCACGGATGGTCGCCGCAGCGCCCGGCAGCCCCCGCCGGCGCCGCGCCCAGCAGCGCGCACGCAATCGCCGCCCCCAGCGCGATCCACCTGCCTCCCATCGGCGGCAATCTACCGCAGCCCCGCTACGGCCGGGTGCACTCCTCGAGCAGCTGGATCAGGGAGGCGTACGGGCGCCCGGTGGTGTGCTCGAGAGCGATCTCGCAGGTGCGGTTCGCCGAGACACAGGCGTCGAAGGAGCCGTCGCCGACCTCCTTCGCCTCGGCGGCGGTGGCGGCCTCGATCAGCTCCGGATGCGCCAGGCCGCGATCGCCGGCCATGCCGCAGCATGTCGCGACGAGGGGAACCGTCACGTCGTCCGCCAGCGCGCGCGCCAGCGACTCCATGGTCGCGACCAGGCCGAGATGGCGCGCCGAGCAGGTCGGGTGCACCGCCACCGACGACACGCGCCGCCGGACCTCCAGCGTGGGCAGCAGGTGATCGTGCGCCCAGGCGACGGAGTCGATCACCGTCGACATCCCCCTCGCCGATTCCGTGGGTGCACGAGTTGGCGTCCACGACCAGCGGGAGCGCCCCGCCGTCCGTCCACCGCTCGACGGCCGAGCCGAGCGCCGACTTCATGTGCTCGGCCCCGCGCGTGTAGCCCTTCGACGCCCACGGCGTGCCGCAGCACACCCCCGGCGCGTCCGGCGGGATCCACACCGGCTTGCCGGCGCGGGCCGAGACCTGCACCAGCGAGTCCACCAGCCAGCGCCGCGAGGGGTCGTTCGGCGAGACGCCGAACATCCGGTTGATGCAGGCCGGCATGTAGACCGCGGCGGCGCCGTCGCGGCGCGTCTCGGGCAGACGGCCCGGGGCGGCACGCGGCATCGAGTCCAGCCAGCGCGGGATGAGGCTCTCGAGGCCCGCCCGGGCCGCCAGCCCGCCCGCACGCAGGCCGACGCGGCCGGCGCGCTCGACATCGGACCACCGCTGCGCCGCCTTCAGCGCGCCCGCCTCGGCCTTCGGCGAATGCGACTCCGCCCGCAGCGACTTCACCAGCTCCCCGGTGTCGATCCCCACCGGGCACACCTGCTTGCACGAGCCGTCGGCGGCGCACGTGTCGAGGCCGTCGTAGGCGTAGTCGCGCTCCAGCGCCGCCCGCACCGGCGAGCCCTCGGGCTGGCGCGCCATCTCGCGCCGCAGCACGATCCGCTGGCGCGGCGTGGTGGTCAGGTCGCGCGAGGGGCACACCGGCTCGCAGAAACCGCACTCGATGCACGCGTTGGCGTTCGACACGTCCTCGATCGCGGGGGTGGACTTCAGGGCGGTGAGGTGGATCTCCGGGTCCTCGCTCAGCACGGCGCCGGGGTTGAGCACGCCGTCCGGGTCCGCCAGGCGCTTCACGCGCCACATCAGCGCGGTCGCCCGCTCCCCCCATTCGCGCTCCACGTATGGCGCCATGTTGCGGCCGGTGCCGTGCTCGGCCTTCAGCGAGCCGTCGTACTTGCCCACGATCAGCTCCACCAGCTCGCCCATGAAGCCCTCGTAGCGGTCGCGATCGGCGGGCTCGCCCAGCGCCGGGGTGAGCAGGAAGTGCAGGTTGCCCGCGGAGGCGTGCCCCGCCACCCCGGTGAGGAACTCGTACTTGCCCAGCAGCGCCTGGACGTCGCGCGCGCACTCGGCGATCCGCTCGGGGCGCACGCACACGTCCTCGATGATCAGCGACGTGCCCTGCGGGCGCATCGCCCCCACGATGCCCTGCATCCCCTCGCGCACCAGCCAGAACACCTCGATCTCCTCCGGCACGCCGGTGAACGCGGCGGTCTCGAGCAGCTCGTGGCCCTCCACCGCCTTCAGCGCCCGCTCCTCCAGCCCGTCCAGCTGCGAGGGGTCGTCGGTGCGCAGCTCCACCAGCAGCACCGCGCCGTCAGGCGGTATCTCGCGCCACTCCTCGGGGATCCCGGGCAGCGAGTAGGACGCGGCGATCAGCGTGGGGTTCACCATCAGCTCCACCGCAGTCGCGCCCGCCTCCACCAGCGCGGGCACGGGCGCCGAGGCGGCGTCGATGCTTGCGAAGAAGAGCAGGCCGGTGCGCACGTGACGGCCGTGCGGGACGGTTTCGAACACGGCCTCCGAGATGAAGCCGAGGGTGCCCTCGGAGCCCACCAGCAGGCGACGGAAGATCTCCACCGGCTCGTCGGCGTCGAGGAACGCGCACAGGCGGTAGCCGGTGGTGTTCTTGATCTCGAACTTCGCCCGGATGCGCGCGACGAGATCCTCGTCGGCGCGGATCTCGTCGCGGATCTGCGCGAGCCCCTCCGCCAGCTCGGGCTCCTCCCGGGCGAAGCGCTCGGCCGCGTCGGGCGCGGCGGTATCGATGCGGGTGCCCCTGGCCGTGACGAACTCGAGCGATTCGAGTGTGGAGTAGGAGTCGTGGCGCACGCCGCAGCGCATGCCGCCCGCGTTGTTGGCGATCACTCCGCCGACGGTCGCGAGGTCGGTGGACGCCGGGTCGGGCCCCACGCGGCGGTCGTGCCTGACCAGCGCCCGGTTCACACGCCCGAGCACGGTGCCGGGCCCCACCCTCACCCGCTCGCCGCCGTCCTCGACGCGGATGCCGGCGAAGTTGCGGCGCACGTCCACGAGGATGCCCGCGCCCTGGGCCTGCCCGTTGAGGCTGGTGCCGCCGGAGCGGAGCGTGACCGGCACGCCCAGGCGGCGGCCGAGCGCGAATGCGGCCGCCACGTCCCCGGCGTCCCTCGCCATCACCACCGCCTGCGGGATGAGCCGGTAGGGGCTGGCGTCCGACGCGTAGCGGACCAGGTCGAGCGCCCGCGTGAGCACCCGCTCCTCCCCCAGCTCGGCCACGAGCTGCGAGCGCAGCGGCTCGGGCGTGCCCGTGGCCAGCTCGTCGGGCAGCCGGTCCGGCGCCGGTGCCGCCGCGACGGCCATCAGAACAGCGACATGCCCGGCTCGACCGCCACCTCGACCAGCCGCGGCTCGCTCGCGCCGATCGACTCGTCGAGCGCCGTGCGCAGGTCGTCCCGCGAGCGCACCGAGGACGACTTCACCCCGTAGCCCTCGGCGATCCTGGCCGTCTCGAGCGCGGGCAGGTCCAGGCCCGGCGCGCCCGTGACCTGCTCGGCCTGCGCGAACCACTTGAGGATCCCGTACTCGTCGTTGCGCAGGATCAGGAACGTGACCGGCACCTTGTACGCCACCGCCGTCCAGAAGCCGCTGATCGCGTACTGCGCCGAGCCCTCGCCGAGCACGCACACCACCGGGCGATCGGGCTGGGCGAGCTGCACGCCCACGCCCGCGGACAGGCCGTAGCCCAGGCCGCCGCCGGCGCAGAAGTAGTAGCTGCCCGGCCGCGAGATCCGCATCCGGTTGCGCAGCGCCAGCGTGCTGGTGGGCGACTCCAGCACCACGATGCCCTCCTCCGGAAGCGCCTCACGCAGCGTCGCGTGCACCGCGGCGGAGCTGAGTGGATCGGAGTCCTCGACCGGGGGCGGATCGCCGAGCGGCTCGGGCGCGGGCCGGTCGCTCTCGCCGACCGCGTCCACCAGCGCCTCCAGCGTGAGCTTCACGTCGGCCACGATCGCGTCGCCCATCGGTGCGCGGGCGGCCTCCTCGGGATCGTTGGTGATCGCCACGAGCTCGGCGCCCTCGGGCAGCGGCGGGCCGGGGATGTAGGGGTAGTAGGGGAACACCGACGAGCCGGCCACGATCACCAGGTCGTGGCCCTCGAGCGTCTGGCCGACGGGGCCGATCGCGGGCGGCAGCACGCCGCGGAACAGCGGGTGGCCCTCCGGGAACCCCAGGCGTCCGCCGCCGGGCGCCGGCGTGGCCCACACGCCCAGTTTCTGCTTCTCGGCCAGCGCCACCGCGGCCTCCCAGGCGCCGCTGGAGTCGACGTCCTGGCCGGTCACCATCACCGGGTTCTTCGCGGCCGCCAGCCGCTCCGCCAGCTCGCTCACCTTCGCCGGGTCCGCCACGGCCCTGCCGGTCACGTCGCGCCCGATCGACGGCGCCACGTAGGAGTCGTCCACCTCCACGGCCCAATCGTCCATCGGCAGCGACAGCAGCACCGGCCCGTGCGGCGGCAGCGTGGCCAGGTGGATGCCGCGCGCCAGCGCCGCGGGCACGTCCTCGGCGCGCGGCGGCTCGTACGCCCACTTCACGAACGGGTCGGTCACGCGGATGGCGTCCGGATTCGTGAGGTTGGCCTGCATCGTCATGTGCGCGCGCACCTGCTGGCCGGCGGTCACCAGCATCGGCGTCTTGTTCGCGCGCGCGTTGAAGATCGCCCCGACCGCGTTGCCCAGGCCGGGCGCGGTGTGCAGGTTCACGTGGACGGGCGTGCGCGCGGCCTGCGCGTAGCCGTCGGCCATCCCCACCACCACCGCCTCCTGCAGCCCGAGCACGTAGGTGAAGTCCGACGGCAGCTCGTGCAGCATCGGCAGCTCGGTGGAGCCCGGGTTGCCGAACATCGTGGTGAGCCCGTGGGAGCGGAAGAGGTCGAAGGAGGCGTCGCGGACGGTGGTCATGCGCGCGATCCTATGGCGCGCCCGGGGCTCGGGGTGCGCGGGCGTGCTGCGTTGCCCGGCACCCCGATCGTTCTGTTGTTGAGGACCGTGTGTTGTTAAGGACCTTCCCCGTACGGCCTAACGGGCCACGGTCTCCTCGTCGTCGCCGAAGATCAGGATCCCGTAGACGACGTAGACGCACAGGGCGAAGACGCAGAGGGACCACCACGGGTTGCCCGCGCCGATCGACAGCAGCGCGCCGATCGCGCCGAGGCTGCCGCCGATGATCCCGATGACTCGGCCGAACGTGCTGCCGGCCATGAGCGAGAACCCGCCTGTGAGCTGAATCGCTCCGAGGATGATCAGCACCCAACCCAGGGTGTTGAGGTTGTCGAGGACGTACCTCGTGTCGTCGGTGTAGATGTTGGCATTGTCGAGGGCACCGATGCCGTAGATGACGTTGATCGTTCCCGCGAACAGCAGCAGGAACGCCGCGAATATGACGCGACCTCCACCTCTCACTGTGATTCTCCTTCGGTCGGGATACCACGAGGCTCCCACCCCCGCGCGAAGGCGAGCAAGAAGGCGCACACCTCGATCCGGGGGCTGGCAGGCACCCCCGTACCGGCCACGACACTGACCAGATCGGGTCATACACCTGGGTGTTGAACACTATGGCGCCCATGGAGCATGCGCCGGACAACGCCATGACCGACTCCGGTGAGGTCGAGCGCTTCCGCGATCAGTGCAGTGACCTGATGGGGGCGCTGCTGGACGAGCTGGCGCGCTCGCCCGGAGCACCCCGGGCATTTCCCGACGTCGAGGACGCGCTCGGCTGGCCACCGCGCCGCATCGCCGCGGTGCTCGGCGGGGTCTCCCACATGCGCCACGCCGAGTTCGGCGGCCGCCGCCCCTATCGCTTCCTCGAGCCGCGCGGATCGGCGTCGGGGCGCCCGGAGATCTGGATGGACGAGATCCAGGCCACGGCGATCCGCGTTTCCATAGGGTCCGAGCCGTGAAAGCACTAGAGCTGGCAGAGACCACCGGACCCGAGGGCCTCGCCCTCGTCGACAAGCCCGACCCGGAGCCGTCGCACTTCATGTCGCCCGGCGAGGGCGTGGTGATCGACGTGAAGGCCGCGGCCGTCTCGTTCCCCGACGTGCTGCAGACGCGTGGGCTGTACCAGTTCAAGCCCGAGACGCCCTTCGTGCCGGGAGCCGAGGTGGCGGGCGTGGTGATCGAGGCGTCCGAGGGCAGCAACGTCTCCGCCGGCGACCGCGTGGCGGCCATGACGATGCTCGGCGGCTTGGCCGAGAAGGTGGCCGCGCCTGCGCAGATGACCTACAAGCTCCACGACGAGCTGGACTTCGCCGAGGGCGCCGCCCTCATCCTCAACTACCACACGGTGCTGTTCAGCCTGAAGCTGCGCGGCCGGCTGAAGGAGGGCGAGCAGGTGCTCGTCCACGGCGCCGCCGGCGGCGTGGGCACGGCGGCGCTGCAGGTGGCCAAGGCGCTCGGCGCGTCGCGCGCGATCGCGGTGGTGTCGAGCGACGAGAAGGAGGAGGTGGCGCGGCGCGCCGGCGCCGACGAGGTCGTGCGCTCCGACGCCGAGTGGAAGGACCAGGTGAAGGAGATCTCGGGCGGCGGCGTGGACGTGGTGCTGGATCCTGTGGGCGGCGATCGCTTCACCGACAGCCTGCGCTCGCTGCGCGAGGACGGCCGGCTGATCGTGGTCGGCTTCACGCGGCGGCTCGATCCCGGAGGTGAAGGTGAACCGCCTGCTGCTGAAAAACACCTCGGTGGTCGGCGCCGGCTGGGGCGCGTACGTGATGAGCAAGCCGGAGCTCTCCGCAGAGATCCAGGCCGAGCTCGACGGCATGATCGGCTCCGGCGCGGTGAAGCCGATCGTGGGCGCCCGCTTCCCGCTGGCCGAGGCCGCCGAGGCGATGAACCTGATCGACTCGCGCGGGGCGCTCGGGAAGGTTGTGCTTGACGTAGGGCAGTAGGCTGGCCCGGTGGAGTCGCTCAGGGCGGGTTGAGCGCGTCGCGGCGGTCGAGGTCTCCCGCCTGTGGTGGATCTGGCTGGTGGCGGGCATTCGCCTGGCTGGCGATCGCCTACGTTGTGCTCCAGTTCGACGACGCGTCCGCCAAGACGGTGGGACTGCTCGTCGGGATCATGTTCCTGGTGTCCGGCGCCCAGCACCTCGGGATCGCCATGCTGGTGGAGGAAGGCCGGTGGCTGTTCGTGATCTTCGGGGTGCTGTTCGTGATCGCCGGCATCGCGGCGCTCGCCAACCCCGAGGACACCTTCGCCGGGATCGCCGACATCCTCGGGTTCCTGTTCTTCATCGTCGGCACCTTCTGGGTGATCCGAGCATTCGCCAGGCGGGCCGCGAACAGCCTCTGGGGCCTCGATCTGCTCAGCGGAATCCTGATGCTGATCCTCGCCTTCTGGGCGAGCGGGCAGTTCTTAACCGACAAGGAGTACACGCTCCTCATATTCACGGGCATCTGGGCGCTCATGCACGGCATCACCGACCTCGTTCAGGCGTTCCAGGTCAGGAGCCTCAGGGAGCTCGGCTAGTAGGCGCTGCGGCCGCCGCTCACGTCGTAGCACTGCCCCGTGACGAAGCTGGCGTCATCCGAGGCCAGGAAGTGAACGACCGAGGCGACCTCCTCCGGCTGCCCCACACGCCCGATCGGGATCCGCTGCAGCGCGTAGTCCACCACCTCGCTCGGCAGGTCGTCGAGCATCCTCGTCTGGATCAGGGCCGGCGCCACGCAGTTCACGCGGATCGCCGGGGCCACCTCGCGCGACAGCGCCTTGGTCAGCGCGATCACCCCGGCCTTGGCCACCGAGTACGGCACCTGGCTGGGGTTGCCCTCCTTCCCCGTCACCGAGGCCACGTTCACCACCGCCCCGGCGTCCTGCCCTCGCATCACGGGCAGCACCGCCCGGCAGCAGTAGAAGACGCTGGTGAGGTTGGCCCGGACGGTCTCTTCCCAGGCGTCGTCACCGAGGTCGTCGAGGTTGGCGACCTGGCCGGCGATGCCGGCGTTGTTCACCAGCACGTCGATAGCCGGTCCGCGCTCGAGCGTCTCCCCCAGTCCGACGGCGATCGACTCCGGCTCGGTCACGTCCACTCGTGTGGCGTGCACCTCCGCGCCGTGGTCACGGAGCCCGCGCGCGGCCTCGGCGGCGGCCTCGGCGTCACGGTCCCAGATCTCGATCGCCGCGCCGGCCCCCGCCAGGCGCGCGCAGATGGCCAGACCGATTCCGCGCGCCCCGCCGGTCACCACCGCGCGGCGGCCGTCGAGGCGTAGGTGACCGTTCTGGATCGACATCGGAGCCGCCTAACCCTAGTCTGGCCCGGATCGATGCCCGAGCCGCCGCGAGAGCTGGACGCAGAGGCCCTGGAGCTGTTCGCCCGCAAGGGCCTGGAGGCCGGGGCCGATGCCCCTCAGGTGGGCGAGGCGAACGCGGTGAAGGTGCGCCGCGTGATGCAGCTCACAGCCGACCTCGCACGGCGCCCGTTCGAGGAGCTGCGGGTGCTCGACCTGGGCTGCGGCGAGGGCGCCTACGCGATCGAGGCGGGGTTGCGCGGGGCCGACGTGCTCGCGATCGACGCGCGCGCCGAGCGCATGGATCACGGCAGGGCGTGCGCGCGGCGGCACGGCCTCGCCAACGTCAGCTTCCGCCAGGAGGACGTGCGGCTGGTCGAGGCCGCCGGCCACGGGACCTTCGACATCGTCTACTGCCTCGGCCTGCTCTACCACCTCGACGGCCCGGAGCTGCTGCCCCTGCTCGAGCGGGTGCGGGCGATGTGCACCGGCGCGCTGGTGATCGACACGCTGGTGGCCGCCAGCGCGTCCGACGAGGTCGTGCACCGCGGCCGCATCTACGGGGGCGAGCGCGTGCGCGAGCACGCCGACGACGATCCCGCCGAGGTTCGCCGCGCGCGGCTGCTCAGGTCGGTGGACAGCACGTTCGCGTTTCGCCCCACCCGGGAAGCTCTGGCGAGAGCGCTGCACGACGCCGGCTTCAGCTCGGTGCTCGAGTGCCACGTGCCGGCGGAGCCGGGCAAGGCCGCGGACCGCGTCACGTTCGTGGCGACCGCCGGTGAGCCGGTGGCGATCGCCACTTATCCCTGGCTGAACGGGATGTCGGAGGAAGCGATCGCCGAGAAGCTGGAGCGATGAGCGAGCGCCCGGTGGCCGTGTTCGCGATGACCGAGCGCGGGCACTTCCAGCGCCTGCTGCCGCTGATCGCGGGGCTCGTGGAGCGCTCGGTGCCGGTGCATGTCTTCTCCGACGGCCGCTTTCGCGGCGAGGCCGAGGCCGCCGGCGCGGTGTTCGTGGACCTGTTCGACCGCTACCCCCTCGAGCGGGCCGACGACACCTCGACCCCCTTCCCCTGCCGCTTCGTCACATTCGCCGGCGTCTACGCCGACCAGGTGATCGCGGACCTGCGGGACCTCGGGCCGTCGCTGGTGATCTACGACACCTTCGCGGTGATCGGCCGCGTGGCCGCGCGGGCGCTGGGGCTTCCCCACGTGAACGTGTGCGCCGGGCACAACATGGACCCGGCCCGCCTCGTCCCCGCCCTGCACGAGGACCCGCGTGTGCGGCTCGCCCCCGAGTGCCTCGACGCGGTCGATGTGCTCCGCCAGCGCCACGGGCTGGAGGACGCCTCGCCGTTCTCGTACGTGAACGGCCTGAGCCCCGACCTCAACGTCTACTGCGAGCCGCCGGGATTCCTCACGCCCGGCGAGGCGGAGGCGTTCGAGCCGGTCGCCTTCCACGGCTCGCTCCCGGCGCACGCCGAGGCGGCGGCCCGCGACGGCGGCCCATCGCCGTTCGGCCCGAGGCGGGCACGATCGACGTGTACGTCTCGTTCGGCACCGTGGTCTGGCGCTACTGGGCGGAGGAGGCGCTCGCGGCGCTGGCGGCGATCTCGGAGGCGCTCGGCGCGAGGGACGACGTGCGCGCAATCGTGGGGCTGGGCGGCACGGACGTCGACCACCGCGCGGTGGAGTCGATCGTCAGGCCCAACGTCCGGGTCGAGGCGTGGGTCGATCAATGGCAGGTGCTGGCGCACGCCGACGTGTTCGTGACCCACCAGGGGCTGAACTCCACCCACGAGGCCATCTACAACCTCGTGCCGATGCTCTCCTACCCGTTCTTCTCGGACCAGCCGGCCCTGGCCGAGCGGTGCCGGTCACTGGGGCTCGCGGTCCCGCTGGCCCACCTGCCGCGCGCACCACTCGAAGCGCCCGCCGTCGACGCCGCGCTGGTCGAGCTGCTGGAGTCCCGCGGGGAGCTGGAGGCGCGGTTGACCGAGGCGCGCGAGTGGGAGCGCGAGGTGATCGCCGGCCGCCGCGAGGTGCTCGATCGCGTCACCGCGCTGGCGAGCACGTGAGCGACCGCGAGCCCGTGAACGCGGGCAGGCCGGCCACCACGCCACGCAGCGCCTCGACCGTGGCGGGGGCCCGCACTCCCGCCCGCTCCGCGAACGCACCGGCCGCTTCCTCGGCGATCGCCTGAGCTCCGTCTGAGCAATCGGCGAGCCGGCGGGCCGTGTCCGCCACGGTCAGGGTGAGCACCGGCTCCCCCGCCTCGAGGCTGTCGGCGAACAGCGCCGCCCGCGCGGCGCAGAACAGCGCACCCAGCGCGTTCGCGTCGGTCGCGGGCACCGTGAGCCACGCCGCCTGCTCCGCCACGGCGCGCCCGGCGACCTCCGCCGCGGTGAAGCCGGGAACGCCCGAGAACGTGGCGACCGCCTCGCCCCGGCGAAGCGCGAAGGAAACGGGGTCGGTGACCTGGCTCTGCAGGGCGCGCATCCGCGAACGCAGGAACGGGACGCCGGGGAGGATCATCAGATCGCCGGCCGTCAGCGCCGGGTAGTCCCCACCGCCCCTCGATTGCGCGAGCCGGCCGAGCAGAGCGACGTCCGCGGGGTCGCCCGGCACCGGCTCGAACCGATTCCTCCGCCGCCAGCGGGCACGCGAGCGCGCGCCAGTCCACGAGCGGCCATGGAGCCGAAGCCGGCGGGTGCTCGAGCCGCACCTTCGTGGGCGGTCCGGTCGCCGCGGTTTCCACCTCCGCGGCGATCCGCGCCGATATCCGGGCCAGTGCCGGCAGCGCGATCGCGAACGGATCGCCGGCCGTGCGCGGAAGTGCGCGGCGCGCGCGCAGCACCCAGCGCAGGGCGTGCTCCTCCTCCGGCATCAGCCGCAGGGCCCGGCTCACCACCTCGGCGCTCGTGGCCGCGCGCTCACCGTGGGCCAGCCAGAGCCAGATGCGCGCCGGCTCGACGACGAACTTCATGCACATGTCTGTGGCCCGCGGCTCGGTGGGCCGCACGCAGGCCGAGAACAGCCATCGCCACCAGTAGACGAGCTCGAGCCACGCCGCCGCGCGGATGTCGCGTTCGTCCCTGACCGGCTCGCGGGGCCGGCGCTCGGGGCCGCTGAGCCGGCGCCAGCTCGTGGTCGCGGCGTACAGGCCCGGGCGCTCCAGCCGGCGGACGCGATCCAGGCTCGCGCGGCCGCCCAGGTAGCCGGACCGGCCCGCGGGCAGCGTGAGCGCGGAGCGCCCGTTCAGGTCACGCAGCTCGGCGTCGTCGAAGACCCACGGGCGGTCCAGCAGCGGAGCCGCGGGGCCCATCAAGGAGCGGGCGCGCCGCCATCGCCGCCGCACCCGCTCCGTGGCGGCGCCGGGATCCTCCGCGACGACGATCGTGAGGTCCACGTCGGAGAGCCCCGGGAGCAGATCCTCGCCACCGCTGCGTCCATGCAGGTACGTCGTGGCGCCGGGCTCCCCCCGCGTGAGATATCGCGCAGCGAGCCGGCCCAGCAGCCGGTAGGCCCTCGCCCAGGCGCCGAGCAGCGGCGGCCGGGCAGTCCGGAGCAACTGGCGCTGCAGCGCCCGGACCGAGCGCGGGCGAACCTCCACCTAGGCGGCGGCGCTCGCGGCCGGACGCTCCTGCGCCCGCGCCGCGTTCTCGGCGATCCCGTCGATGATCCTGTCCCACACCTGCCGCGGCAGGTCGTGGCCCATGCCCTCCACCAGGTCGAGGCGGGCGCCGCTCGATCGCCTTGGCCGTGGCCTTTCCTCCCGAAGGACGCACCAGCCGGTCGGCCTTGCCGTGGATCACCAGCGTGGGTGCCTTGATCCGGCGCAACGCCCGGGTGCGATCGCCGGTCGCGAGGATGGCCGCGAGCTGGCGCTCGGTGCCGTGGTGGTTGATCCCCCGTTCGAAGCTCAGCTCGGCGAGGCGGCGCAGCTCCGCCTCGTCACGCTCGAAGCCGGAGGAGCCGATCGCGCCGAACAGCAGCACCATCGCGTCGAGGTAGGCCTCCTTCTCGCGCGGCGGCTGGCGCAGCAGGAACGGGTACAGCCGCAGCGCCGGCTGGCCGTTCCAGAGGCTGCCCGTGTTCGACATGATCGACACCAGCGAGAGCACCCGGTCGGGGTGCTCGGCGGCGAGCGTCTGGGCGATCATCCCGCCCATCGAGGCGCCCACCACGTGAGCGGCGTCCACGTCCAGGTGGTCGAGCAGGCCGGCGGCGTCGCCCGCCATGTCGGAGAGGGTGTAGGCCGGCACGCGCGGCCGGCGGCGGATGATCTCGCCCCGGGTCGGAGGCTTGGCGTGGTCGAACGAGGTGGAGCGGCCCACGTCGCGATTGTCGAACCGGATCACGTGGAAGCCGCGGTCGGCCAGCCGGCCGCAGAAGTCCTCGTGCCAGGCGACCATCTGCGTGCCCAGCCCCATGATCAGCAGCACGGTGGGCTGCGCCGGGTCGCCGAACGTCTCGTAGCACAGCGTCACGTGCCCCAGGTCACAGAAGCGCTCGTCCACGGCGGAAACACTACTCAGACGGCTCAGAGGCGGCGAGTACAATTAGGTACCCAAACGTGGAGGTCCTCATGGACCCCGTCGCACTCTTCATAGCCGGGCTCCTGCTGATCGCGATCCTCCTGGGGCCGAAGTACGGCGCTGAGGACCGCCCGGGCTTCAAGGACCTGCGTGTGAAGCCCCGCCCGGTGGTCGGCTCGATGCGCCGGTCGGACTGGCGGAAGCGCTTCTAGCTCTTCTTGCCGGCGACCGCGCGCTGAAGCTGGCGACTTGTTCATCGACGAACGCCCGTCGATGCCGAGGTTCTTCGCCTCATTGTAGAGCTGCTCGCGCGTCCGTCCCTTCGGGCGGTTCGTGCCGGAGCGCTGCCCCCCGCGCTGTCCCGATGACTTGTCCTGTGTGGAGCTGCGCGAGGCCTGGCGCGACTCGCCGGCCCGGGCGCGCTCCTTGTTCACGGTCCGCGCCGCGATCTCCTCGGCGCGCGCGGTAGAGCGGCCCTGCCGCTTCTCGCTCTTCTTCACGTGCTCGTACTGGCGGGCGCGCTTGGTGCCCTTTTTTACTCCGCGTGGTGGCATGCGCGGCAAGTACCCGGCGTCCCCGCTGCAAAACCGGCGAGACTCCCCCGCTCGATGGTCTACATCTGGATCCGGCTCGACGTGGACTGGGACGACGAGCAGGCGTTCCTCGACCAGATGGACTCCGACTTCGAGGCCGACTCGCCGTCGTGGAACGAGACCTTCGCACGCCCTACCACGCTTCCGGGCGCGGCTGTACGAGATCGCGCAGGCCAATCTCGCAGAGGTCCGCGGTGCGACGGTGGCGATGGGACGACATCCCGGAGGGCGCGCTGGTGATGCCCACCGACGACGACGACTGGTTCGCGCCGCACGCAGCGGAGGCGCTCGAGCGGATGCGGCCGCCCGATATCACGGCGTACGTCTGGGAGGCGAGCTTCGCCGAGACGCCCGATGTGGTTCGGCCACCGCCTCTACCTCACCCGCCGCGTGCTGTTGCCCTGGATGCCGCCGGCATGGAGTTGCTCCACCAACAGCTACGCGATGGTGAAGAGCGAGAGCACCTTCGACCTGCTCGGCGATCACACGCGGCGAGCGCCTGGGTCGACGGCGCGGCGCCCGGCGAGGTGCTCTACCTGCCGGACCGGCTCAGCATGGTGAACCGCACGATCGCGTCGCGGACACAGCTCAGCGCGGGCGATCGCAGCCACCCGAGCACACCGGCAGAGATGCGCCGAAAGCTCGCGCGTTACCGCCGCCGCTACGGGCGAATCGATCTCTCGGACGCGCCCTGGGCCAGGCCTTATGTGGCGATGATCGCGGAGCTGACGGGCGAGCTGGAGCCGCGTGCGCTGAGCTTCACGGCCGCCGGCGGCGGCAACAGGCCGGGGCCGACCCGCGCCCCCCCCTCGGGCTCGGACAGGTAGAAGCCCTGCGCCGCGTCGCACCCGACCCTGGCGATCTCCTCGAGCTGGTCGATGGTCTCCACGCCCTCCGCGACCGCCCGCAGGTCGAGCGAGTGAGCCAGCCCCACCACGGCGGCGAAGAGGCGCTGGGAGCGCAACCCGTGCGTGAGCCGCTGCACGAACGAGCGGTCGATCTTCAGCATGTCCACGGGGTAGCGCTCCAGCGCCCCGAGTGACGAGACGCCGATGCCGAAGTCGTCCAGGCTGAGCGACACGCCCAGCCGCTTCAGCTCGTTCAGCTGCTCGACGACGCGGTCGGTGTCGGCGACGACGGTGGTCTCGGTGATCTCCAGGCACAGGGACTCCGGCGGGATGCCCGCCGCGGAGATCGCCTCCGAGACGCTTTCGAGCAGGCGGTCGTCGCAGAGCTGGCGCAGCGACAGGTTCACGCTCATCCACAGCTCCGAGCCGCAGAGGCCATCGCGCTGCCACTGGGCCAGCTGCTCGCAGGCGTGCGCGAGCACCCACTCGCCGATCGGCACGATCAGGCCGGTGTCCTCCGCCGCCTGAAGGAAGTCACCGGGCAGGATCAGGCCGCGGTCGGGGTGCTGCCAGCGCAGGAGCGCCTCGACGCCGAACGGCGACTTCGTGCTCAGGTCGACCTCGGTCTGGTAGCAGAGGCGCAGCTGGTCGCGGTCGAGGGCCTTGCGCAGGTCGCTCTCCACCACCAGCCGGCGAGCGCCTTCGGCCACGGCCGAGGCCTCCGCCACCGCGTGCGGGCTGCGGGAGCGCTTGGCCTGGTACATCGCATGGTCCGCGTTGCGGATCAGCGTCTGCGCAGATGTGCCGGGGCCACCCGAGAGCGCGATGCCGATGCTCGCGCCGATGTACAGCTCGCTGCCGTCGACCTGGAACGACTCCGTCAGGCCGTCGCTGATCCGGTCCGCCACGAGGGTGGCGTGGTGGCGGTCCTCGATTTCGTCGCAGAGGATCAGGAACTCGTCGCCGCCGAAGCGCCCGACGGTGTCGCTCGGCCGCACCAGCTTGGCGATGCGGGACGCGACCTGCTCGAGGAGGCGATCCCCGGTGTCGTGCCCGAGACCGTCGTTGATCGCCTTGAAGCGATCGAGGTCGAGGAACATCACGGCGACGGAGTGGTGGTGCCGGCCGGCCCTCGCGAGCGCCATGTTGAGCCGGTCCGCGAAAAGCGTGCGATTCGCCAGTCCGGTGAGCGGGTCGTGCAGCGCCCGGTGGGCCAGCTCGAGCTGGCTCTGCTTGCGCTCGACGGCGTAGCGGATCGAGCGCTGAAGGAGGTGGGCGTCGGCGGTGCGCTTGACCAGGAAGTCCTGGGCCCCCTCGTGCACCGCCCGGATCGCCAGGCCCTCGTCCTCCTCCCCGCTGAGCACCACGATGGGAACCCGCGGCGCGGCCGCCAGGAGCTCCCGGAGTCCTTCCAGCGGCGACGAGCCGGGCAGCGAGAGGTCCAGCAGCACGCAGTCGACCTGCTCCTCGGAGAGGTGGTCGCACGCCGCGGGAAGCGTCCGGTGCGACCGCACCTCGAGGCGGCCGTCGCTGCCGTCACACAGCATCTCGGTGACCAGGAACGCGAAGTCGACGCTGTTCTCGACCACGAGCACGCGCAGGCTCGGAAGCGGCACGCTCGCGCCACTGACTTGAGGTGACGGATCGAACACTTGCCTGGAGCGGACCACTTGGACTAAAGGTCGGCGACGCGAGGGAGTCCGCAGCCGAGCGGGAAGACTTTGCATCAGTTTCCGCACTTTGCGGACAAGTCCTGCGCAGGCTTTCCACGTGGAGGCCCCACGTCCCCGACCGAGCCCGTCTAACGTGTCGCACGATTTGTCGTCTGCGCCCCCCAAGGCCGCCTCCGAGATCCCGGGGCCACGGCTCCCGCGCGCGCTTCAGTCCGTGCTCGCCGTAGCGCGCCCTGTCGATGCCAGGCTCGCCATGCGCGAACGCTACGGCGGCATCTTCCGGTCCAACGACGCGATCGCCGGCGAGACGTTCCACGTCGCCGAGCGGGAGCTGATCGAGCAGATCTTCAAGTGGAAGCCGGCGCAGTACAACGTCGGCGAGCCGCGGCAGGTGATGGAGCCCGTCACCGGGCCATCGTCGATCCTGCTCCTCGACGCCGGGCGGCACCTGCGGATGCGCAAGCTGATGCTCCCGCCCTTCCATGGCGAGGCCATCGGGCACTACGCCGAGCTGATCGAGCAGATCACCCAGCGCCAGATCGACAGCTGGCGCCCGGGCGACACCATCCGCACGCGCGCCGTCGCGCAGAAGGTGACGATGGAGGTGATCATCCGAGCGGTCTTCGGGATCACCGATGCGGAGCGGATCGCCGAGCTTCAGCGCGTGCTGCCGCGGCTGTCGTCACCCAACCCGCTGCTGCTGCTCGTCCAGAAGGACCTCGGACCGCGCAGCCCCTGGGGCCGCTTCCTCCGTCTGCGCGATCACGTGGATCGGCTTCTCTACGAGGAGATCGACCGGCGCCGGCGCGATCCCGACCGTGAAGCGCGCAAGGACATACTCACGCTGCTGCTGTCCGCCCGCGACGAGGAGGGCGAGCCGCTGACCGACCGCGAGCTGCGCGACGAGCTGGTCACGATCCTGCTCGCGGGGCACGAGACCACCGCCACGTCGATCGGATGGGCGTTCGAGCGCCTGCTGCGCACGCCGCGCGCGCTCGAGCGACTGACCGCCGAGGTGGAGTCGGGCGAGGGCGAGGAGTACATGGAAGCCGTGGTGAAGGAGACGCTTCGAGTCCGGCCCGTCGTGACCGAGGTGTTCCGCGCCCCGACGGCGCCCACGGAGCTAGGCGGCTACCTCTTCGCCCCGGGCACGCAGCTGGCGGCGTCGATCCTGCTCGTGCAGTACGACCCCCGGCTGTACCCGCCGGACCCGCAGGCCTTCCGGCCCGAGCGCTTCCTCGACGGCGCGCCGGAGCCCTACACGTGGGTTCCCTTCGGCGGCGGCGTGCGCCGCTGCCTGGGCGCGGCCTTCGCCCAGCTCGAGATGAAGGTCGTGATCTCCACCATCCTCGCCCGAGCCCGGCTACGAGCGCCTCGCGCGCGAAGCGAGCGCGCTCGCTTCCGGGGGGTGACCCTGCTGCCCGCCCGCGACGGCGAGGCGATCGTGGAGCGGGTGGCCTGAGCTAGCCGCGATCCCGGCCCACGAGCCAGCCGAGAAGCGCACCCAGCGCCAGCCCGATCTCGGGAGCGAGCGGGATGTCGGTGGCCACGCTCACGACGATGCCGGCGGCGAAGCCGATCGCTGCGCCGATGCCGATTGCCGCGGCCACTTCAGAGGTCGTCTACCCGGTCTCGGCCGCGCTCGCCGCCACCGGCTCCCTGGCCGCCACCGGCTGCTTGGGCGGCGCCGCCGTCGCTGCCGGCTCACGCGTGAGGAGCGTGAGCAGGGCGCCCACCACCAGCAGCCCGGCGAGCACGATGAAGGGCGTCACGAAGTCGCCCGTGGCGTCCTCCATTACACCCGTGAAGGCGGGGCCGCCGAAGCCGCCGAGGTTGCCGATCGCGGCGATCGCCCCGATGCCGGCCGCCGCGGCGCTGCCGGTGAGGAACCCGGTCGGCAGGGCCCAGAAGATCGGGATCACCGCCAGGAGGCCGATCGTCGACAGCGTGAGCGAGACCGACAGGCTCAGCACCGACTGCGCGTACGCGGTGAGCACGGTGCCGGCCGCCCCGGCCAGCATCAGCACGACCACGTACATCCGGCGCCGGCCGCTGCGGTCGGCCTTGCGGGCCAGCACGACCATGGCGACCGTGGCGATGCCGTAGGGCACGGCGGCGAGCGCGCCCACCTCGAAGTCGCTCAGGCCGGTGCGGTCCTGCACCAGGTCGGGCACGAAGAACGTCAGGCCGAAGGCGGCCGAGAGCAGGATGAAGTAGATCGTGGCGCACAGCCAGACCTGTCCGCTGCGCAGCGCGTCGCGGATCCGGCCGCCAGGACCCTCACCGGCCTTGGCCCGCTGCTCCTCCTCGATGCGGGCGGCAAGGGCCGTGCGCTCGTCCTGCTCCAGCCAGTCGGCCTGCGCCGGGCGGTCGTCGAGGAAGCGCAGCGCCACGAAGCCGAGCGCCACGGCGGGCAGCCCCTCGCACAGGAACAGCCACTGCCAGCCGTCCAGCCCCGCGACGCCGTCGAGCTCGAGCAGGCCGCCCGAGAGCGGGCCGCCGGCGACGTACGACGCCGAGATCGCGGTCATGAACAGCGCGAGCGTGCGGCCGCGGTCCGCCTCGGGGAACCACCAGGTGAGGTAGAGCACGATGCCCGGGAAGAAGCCCGCCTCGGCGACACCGAGCAGGAAGCGCATCACGTAGAAGCTCGACGCCCCGTCGATGAACATCATCGACGCGGACAGCAGCCCCCACGCGATCATGATCGCGGAGAGCCAGCGGCGGGCGCCGAAGCGCTCCAGCAGGATGTTGCTCGGAATGCCGAAGATCACGTAGCCCAGCGAGAAAATGCCCGCGCCGAGGCCGAAGATCGTGTCGCTGAAGCCGAGGTCGGTCTCGAGCTGGAGCTGCGCGAAGCTCACGTTCACGCGATCCAGGTAGGCGACGATGTAGATCCCGAACAGGAACGGGATCAGCCGCTTGGTGGCTTTGGCCACGGCCCTGCGCTCTGCGCTCACTGATGCCCCTCCCAAGGTCTCCGCGTGCGAACTCGCCAGGCTATCGCCGCGGCGCCCGGCTTGGTCGCACCTCTGATGGGACCGCGACCTGATCAGCCGAGCGCTGCGCCCTCCGCGGCCCCCGATGGCGCCGGATCCGGCAGTCGCATCATCCGGAACGAGACGAACAGGCCGATCAGTGCGGCGATGAGCGGCAGGAGCAGCGCGACCTGAAGCGCCTGGGGCCTCGCGTCATCATTGATCCGGACGATCTCGGCCTGGATCTCCGGCGGTTGGCCGGCGAGCTGCTCCTCCAGCTTCGCGTCGCTCATCACCTCCGCGTCGTCCTCGAGGACGTCGGCGACACGCTCCTTGTCCGCCTCGGGCAGCACCACGCTCGCGTCGGATTTGTTCGTGAAGGCGATCGACAGGGCGGCGAGCAGGATCGCACCCGCGGCCGCCAACCCCAGCGACAGGCCGAACGAGCTGACCGCCGAGTTGGCTCCGGCGGCTTCGCCGACGCGTTCCTCCGAGATCGGGGACAGCGTGTAGCTGTTGATCTGGGAGACGAGCAGGCCTAGGCCCGCACCGCAAAGGATCAGCGGCACGACGAGGTACCAGCCGCTGTCCACCCGCGGCACGAGCGGGATCAGGAGCGCGACCCCGGCCGCGAGCAACGCAAAGCCCGCTCGTATCAGGCTGCTGGGACGCCGGCTCCCCGCCCTCTTCCCGGCGAGCACGGCGATCCCGAAAGTGGTGAGCGAGAGCGGCGCGAGGGAGAGCCCCGCCTGCAGGGCGTTGTATCCGAGGTCGAGCTGGAGGTAGATGGGCAGCGCGATCAGCAGCCCGCCCAGGGCGATCTGCTGAACGACTCCCCCGGCGATCCCGGAACTGAACAGCCTCGACTTGAACAGCTCGGGATCGAGCAGCGCGGTCCGGCCCTCGCGCTTGCGACGGGCGAGCCACCAGACCAGGGCTCCGATCGCGACCAGCCCTGCCGCCAACAGGGCGCGCCACCGACTCCCCGCCCTCCTGCCACGCGAGGATCCCGAGCACGAGGCACCCCATTCCCAGGACCGACAGTGCCGAGCCGACGAAGTCGACGCTGCGATCTCCGGTGAACGGGACCTCGCGGATCAGCCCGGCGCCGGACAGCACGATGGCGATGATCACGGCCTCGAGCAGGAAGCCGACACGCCACGACAGGAGGGTCGTCAGAAACCCGCCGAGCAGGGGCCCGATCGGCCGCGGCGATCGCCGCCGATGCGCCGACCAGGGCGTAGACCTTGACCTGGGCCTTCCCCTCGAAGTTGCCGTGGATCAGCGACTGCATCGCGGGGAGATAGAGCGACGCGCCGAGGCCGCCGAGCACCGCCCAGAAGACGATGATCGCCGCCAGATCCTGGGCGAACACCATCGCGAGGGCGCCGATGGCGTAGAAGATCGAGGCCGACCACGTAGGCCCGCTTGCGGCCGAAGAGGTCGCCGAGCTTGCTGCCGATAAGGATGAAGGCGGCGGACACCAGCGCCTCGAGCGCGACCGCCGACTGGACGCCGCTCACGGTCGTGTCGAGGTCCCGCACGACCGCGGAGATCGAGACGTTCATCAGCGACGTGTCGATGACGAACACGAACATCGCCATCGCCAGCAGGACGGCGAGGCGCGGAGTGCTCGGCCTCCGGCGACCCAGCAGTCGTCAAACGGAGCGGTGGGAGAGGACGTTCACAACGGTCCCGCTCGGTTCGCGAAGCATGAAGCGCCGTACGCCCCACTCCTCGTCGCGCAGGGGATAGGCGATCTCGAGTCCCCGCTCGACAGCCCTCGCGTGGACGGCGTCAACGTCGTCCACCTCCACCGAGATACCGGGCGCGGCGGGATCGTCGTTGCTGATGATGGTCACCTGGGCCACGGGGTCGGTCGGCGATGCCACCGTTGCGACCCACCCGAGGTCCATCACGGTCTCGAAGCCGAGCAGCTCCACAAAGAAGTCGCGCGTCTCGGCGGGCCGATCCGACCTGATGTTTGGCACCGCCCTGTTGATCTTCACGTTCCGGGGTTCTAACAGAGTGCCGTCGCCCACCCGATCGTGCTCGTCGTCGGCGGCGCCGTCGTCGGCCTCGTTCCCGGAATGCCCGAGGTGGAGCTCGACCTGGAGGAGTCGCGGCTGGAGATCTGATGGGCCGCGGGTTACGGTGGCTGATGTCCCGACGCGACGGACCGACGGCCCAGCGTCCGCGCATGCAAAGGAGGCCACATGGCCGACAGACCCGTATTTCTCTACGCCGCCATCTATGACGAGATCGCTGATGCCGAGGCCGACTACGAGGCCGTATTCGACCTCCACGCGATGGGGGCGATCGGCACCTTCGACTCGGCGGTGATCCGCAAGGAAGAGGACGGCAAGGTCCGGGTGACGAAGACCGAGAAGCCGACCCAGCACGGCGCTTGGACGGGGGCCGGGGTCGGAGCGCTGGTCGGGCTTGTCTTCCCGCCCGCTGTCCTCGGCGCGGCAATCGTCGGCGCCGGCGCGGGCGGCCTGACCGGGCACCTGGCGCGCGGGATCCCGCGCGGCGACCTCAAGGAGCTCGGCGAAGAGCTCGACGCTGGGAGCGCGGCTGTGATCGTGCTCGGCGAGTCGAAGCTCGAGGAGCAGCTCGAGAAGGCGACGGCACGTGCGAACAAGCTGATCCAGAAGGAGGTGGATGCCGACGCCGACGAGCTCGAGCGCGAGATCGCGGCGGCGGCGCGAGAGGACGCCGGTTAGGGCGCAGTGATCCCGCTCGTCCTTGCGGCCCGGCAACTCGCGCGGGCCATCGCCGCCGTCTGGCGCGATCCGGAGACCAAGGCGCTGCCCGTCGTGGCGGGCGCCTTGGTCCTCACCGGGACGCTCTTCTACTGGCGCTTCGAGGACTGGACCATCATCGAGGCCCTCTACTTCTGCGTCGTGACGCTCACCACCGTCGGCTACGGAGACCTGGCTCCGACGACCGACGCAACGCGGATCTTCACGATCGTCTACATCCTCACGGGATTCGGCGTGCTCGTCGCCCTGCTGACCTCGGTCGCGCAGCAATACCTCAGCCAGAAGGCCGAGGGCGGCGGCGCGAGAGCACGTCTGAGGGAACGTCGACGGCGACGCAACCGGCCGACTGGAGAGGGACCTCCGGTAGATCCGGCGGAGTCAGATCCCCCGGCTTAGTAGGGACTCGAGGGGTGAGAGACGGACTCGAACCCGCGACCGAAGCCGGCTAGGAGATGCCTACTCCGATCGCCCCACGGCGGGGGCGCGCCAAGACGCGCCCCCCGCGAATGAGCTGAGCTCCCTGCTCTAGCTGACTATGGGATGTCGATCTGCGTCTCGCAGCTCGTGGCGCTGTCCTTGCTCTTGCCGCCGTCGCAGCGATCGGCGCCCAGGCCACCGTCGATGGAGTCCGCACCGCTCAGGCTGGAGATGTCATCGTTTCCGCCGCCGCCAGCTCCGCCCACGCCCGCGGCCTCATGGTCTCCGTGGACGAAGTCCGGGCTCGTGCTGCTGGTGATCGTGTCATTCCCGCCTGTACCGGAGGTCTGGCCGTTGAACGACTGGTTGTCACCGACGCAGGCGACGCAGCCTCGGATCGTGTCGTCTCCGCCGTCACCCGAAGACAGCCCGCCGGCCAGGTTGTCGCTAGTCGTGCGCTCGGCCCCGGTGATGAGGTCGTCGCCGCCGTTGCCGGAGGCGTTCCCGTTTGGTGCGAAGTTGTCGCCCGCGGCCCGGTCGTCGCCGCCGGCGCCGCCGATCAGCGTGTCGTTGCCGCCGTCACCGGTGGCGTCCCCGGTCGGGGAGAAGAAGTCGCCCCTGACCTGGTCGTTGCCGCTGCCGCCGTCGAGCGTGTCGTCGCCCGCGCCCCCGACGAGGAAGTCCGCGCCGCTGTCGCCGCAGACCACGTCGTTGCCGCCCTGGCCGTCGAAGAAGTCGTCCCCCGCGAGCAGCACGACGACGTCGTTCCCTGGTCCGCCGCTGAGCGTGTCGTCGCCTGAGGTTCCGACGATCGTTGCGGTCTGCCCCTGGCAGGTGGGAGGCGGCGCGCCCGGGCTCACCTGTGCCACAACGAGACCAACCGCGAGTGCGACCGCGGACAGAACGAGCGTCCAGATCGAGCGCCACCGGCGTCGTGGCTTCCGCTTCGGCATGACTTTCTCCTTGAAGTTGCGCGTGCTAGACGACGCCACCTTCGCGAGGCCGACGACGCATTTCCCCGGCGGGTGCCGGGGCTGGCCAGCACCACCAACGTAACGCCGAGAAGGGTGGCTGCGCAAACGGCTGGCGCGGAAGTCGTCGGTGCCAGAACTTGGATTCCTGTGGATGCGGCTGGATTCGGCGGGTTTCGGGGAAGCGTTGCCCGCCCCCGCCGGAAACGGCGATAGGTCGTAGCCTCGTCGTCGGGATGCACGCGATCGGAGACGATGTAGTCCGGACCCTGTACACGCAGTGGAATGCGGGCGAATGGGGACTCGAGCATTTTCATCCTGACGTCGAGTGGGCGGCTAGCGGCGAGGCCTTCGACGAGACCAGCCCCTCACGCGGCCGCGACGCGCTCGCCGCCTACTGGCGGCGGTTCTGGGCGGCGTGGCGGTCCGGCGCGCGTTGGGAGATCGACGAGGTCGAGAGCGTCGACGAACACGTCCTCGCGTGCGGCCGGCTCCGTGTCGTGGGACGGTCGAGCGGGGTCGAAACGGAGATCGCGGTCTTCCATCTCTGGACTGTCAGGGACGAGCTGGTCGTGCGCCTGCTGGCCTGCGACGACCGCGAGGGGGCGCTGAAGGCCGCACGGCCGTAAGCAAGCAACCGTAAGGTGAGCGACGGGACTCGAACCCGCACCGCCTGGACCACATGGCGGCGCGTACCTACGGGCGACTAGACCTCGCCCCGAGGAACGTTCAGGTGTGCGCCACGACCTCGCGGACCTCGACGTTCTCAAGCGTCACCGCGTCGATGAGCATCGAGGGAATCCTTTCGGCCATGTCGTTGGCGACTTCCTCGGACTCGAAGACGACCATCGCCATCCCCGAGTTCTCCTTGCGTGTCCAGTACCCGTTGACTAGCCCAGGAGCCTGCTTCACCCCGGGTACGACCTGCTCGCTCAGGTGGCTCTCGGCAGCCTCTCGGTCATTGATGGTGACTGTCGTGACGACTGCGTGCACGGATGCCTCCTTGGCTGCTTGCTGGCAAGCCGAACCTATCCGAGGGCTATAGCTCCGAGCAACCTTTCGCCTTGATGCCCCGCGGGAGGGTGAGCGACGGGACTCGAACCCGCGACCGCCTGGACCACAACCAGGAGCTCTACCAGCTGAGCTACGCCCACCAGGACGGTGCCAGGGTACTACCCCACCGGTGGAGCAGATCGGCCTCCGCCGACCGTCAGGCGAGCAGCTTCGCCTTCTGCTGGGCGAACTCGTCGTCGGTGAGCACGCCCTGCTTGTGAAGCTCCGCCAGCTCCTTGAGCTGATCGATCGGGTCCGGCGCGGCGGCGGGCGGTGGCGCGGCGGGCGCCTGCTCCTGGTAGGCCTGCTCATCCTGCTCGGCCCAGCGGTTCGCCTGCCGGCGGCTCACGCGGTTCGAGACCGTCGTCGCCGTGCCGGCGACGACCGCCGTGCGCGCCATCCCTCTGAGAAGTCCTGGCATTGCTCGTCCTTTCGGTCAGTTGGCCGGCGCTTCGGAGGCCTCGAGCGCGTCCAGGGCGTCGAGCAGTGCCTGCGCCGGAATGCGCTCGAACGCCACCGGCACGCCGCCGTTGCGGCGCACGGCGGCCACGAACGGCGCCGCCCAGCGGTTCTCGTACATGATCATCACGGCCGCGCTGCCCGGCTCGATCGCCTCCGCGGCGGCTGCGGCATCCTCATCGCCCAGCAGGCCGGACGAGGCGCCCTCGAAGACCGTGAACTCGCCGACGCCCTTCGCGTCCAGGTTCGTGGCGTCGAAGCCGGAGAAGCTCCCGTCCTCGTTCTTCCGCACGAACAGCGCGTCGAGCACGCGGATCACCCCGCGCTCGACCAGATCCACCAGCAGCGGCACGGCCTCGCCGGTCATCGGCGCGTCCGGCGGGTACGCGATCACCACGACGTCGACCGGGCCCAGCTCTGCGTCGTGCGCTTCCATCCGCATCTCCAATCGTCGGCTTCTCGGCGAAAACCGACCATAGGTCGCGCGCCAGGCCGGGGCGAGGGTGCATGCACCAAAGGCGAGAGTGGGGTGAGGACCACCCTCACCCGGGCGCGGGTGCCGGCGCCGCTTCCCCGGGTGGCTGCTCCTCGGCCCGTGCCCGCGCGAGGTCGGCCGAGATCTTCACCACCGCCGAGGTGATCGGAGCGGCCAGGATCAGCCCGACGGCGCCGAAGAGCGCGCCTCCTCCGATCGTGACGATCAGGACGGCGAGCGGATGGATGCCCAGTGCGGCGCCCATGGCGAGCGGCTGGACCATTTGCTGAAGCACGCTGTTCGCAAGCAGCTGCACCACGATCATGCCGACCGCTGCATCGGTGCCCGCGCCGCCCAGCGCCAGCAGCACCGAGAACGCACCCGCGGTCCACGCACCGAGGTAGGGGATGTACGCGGCCAGCAGGGTGACCACGGCAATCGTGCCGGCCAGCGGCACGCCGAGCACCACCGCGCCCAGCCCGACCACCAGTGCGTTGAACGCCGCGACGATGGTCACTCCGAGGAAGTAACCGCGCAGGGCCCCGAGCGTCCGGTCGCCGATCAGATGGCCGACCGGCGCGGGAACGCCCATGTGGCGCTCCACCCAGGCTCGGATCTTGGGCCCATCGGCGAGCAGGAAGATCAGGCTCAGGAGCGTCATGGCCAGGAAGAAGACGAGCGAGGAGAGCTCCTTGAGGGCGCCTCCCACTCCGGTGAGCAGCGCGCTGACCGCGTCGCTGGAGGACGAGCTCGCGTCGCCCTTGGCGTCGTTCGCCGCGCTCGTGCTCACGCCCAGGTCCTTGAGCCAGCCCTCGATCGTGTTCTTCGCGTCGTCCAGCTGCCCCTTGATGCTGCCGGCCTCGCTCGTGACGCCCTTCAGCACGACGTACACCACCCCGGCGCCGACGACGACGAGAAGCAGCAGCAACAGGAGCGCCCCCACGACGCGCGGCACCCGGTGGCGCGCGAGCCACCCCACCAGCGGCGAGGTCACAGCGGCGATCACGCCCGCCGCGATCAAGGGGAGCACGATCGTGTGGGTGAGCGAGAGGATCCAGACGACGCCCACCATCAACAGGGTCACTCCCACGAGCAGCCACGCGGCGAGCCCGACGTCGCGCAGCCACCGCGGAACCGCGAGGACGCCCCGCAGCTGGGCGGCGTCGATCTCGATCTTCCTGTCCTCGGCCATCACACCACCGTCCTCTCCTTGTAGGCGTCGTGGCCAAGGTCGGCGAGCCAGCGGCGGAAGTGGGCGTGCACCGACTCGGCGCCCACCAGCTGCTGGTCCGGCGGCTGCCAGTCGGCCGGCACCATCAGGAATGGGTGGGACTGGCCGCCGCCCATCCCGCCGTGCGAGCCCACCAGCTCCTCGAACGCGGCCACCTCGTCGGTCTCCTCCCAGTAGGTGCTGTTCACCATGATGTCCGGGCAGTGGGGGAAGCCGTCGGTGCGCCGCACGTGCCGGGCGGCATTGGGGCCGAACGGGGCGAGCGGGTCCTCGCCCTCGATGCGCCCCTCGTCGAGGTGGTTCACGCCCCGGGGGCCGATCACCATGGCGCCGCTGCTCTCGGAGCGCACCAGCAGGAAGCCGATCCCGGGGTGCTCGCGCAGCGCGGGGATCAGCTTGGGCCAGCGCGACTCGATCCGCTCGAGCGTCACGCGTCCCGGCTCGCGCGGGAAGGTGATCAGGCCCAGGCAGCCCGACGCCATCACCGACAGCTCGGGTAGCTCGTCATCGCCCTTCGCAGCGTCCCTGTCCTCGCCCAGCCGCACGGCGCCGTCGACGGTCCGTCCGCGCGTGGCGGCGCCCACCGCCCGCCCGGCGCTGGAGTCGGCTCCCGACGCCTCGGTGAGACCTGCGCTGAGGTACCCGAGCGCCTCGGCCGAGTGAGCGTCCTCGGCCTCGACGTCCTCTGTCTCGCACGCGCCCTTCACCACGTCCTCCAGCGACACCCCGTAGCGGTCCAGGAACGTCTCGCCCTGCGACTGCCCGTGGTCGGACAGGACCACGAACCGGTAAGGGCGTGGCGCGTCCGCCGCCGCTGCAGCGATCCGGCCGATCTGGCGGTCCACCCTGCGCAGTATGGAGAGCGCGTCGGTCCTCTCCACGCCGGAGTGGTGCGCCACCTCGTCGTAGGCGAGGAACGTGGAATAGCCAACGGGCCGGCCGGCGTACAGGTCGGCGATCACGGCCTGCACCTGGAGGTCGGTCTGGATGATCGTCCCCCACGCCCGCACAAGCGCGTACTTGCGGTCTCGCTCGATCCTGGGCCGCACGTCGCGGCGCCGCTGCTGTGCCGCGAAGTGGCGCTCCTGCGCCACGTCGGCTATCACCAGCGCGATCGTGCGGTTGATGTTGTACGGATTGGCGAAGTAGGCGAAGTAGTCCTGGCCGATCCTCCCCTCGCGGTCGCGATTGAGCACCGTGCTCATGGTGAGGAGGGTGTGGACGGCGTCCCCGGACACGATGTTGGCCCGGCTGGCGCCGTCCTCGTGGAGAAGCCCGCGACCGTCGGAGTGCCGGCGCTCGATCTCCGCGGCATCGCGCGGGTGGTTCGTCACGATCGCCGCCCCGCGGTCCTTCTCCCACCAGCGAAACGCGGGCATGTCGTCGTTGTTGCCGTGCAGCAGGCCCGCCTGGCAGGCGCCGGTCTGGGACGACCAGTCCGTCTCCCAGCCCAGCAGGCGGTGGCTGCCGTCGTGCAGCCAGCGGGCGAGGTGCGGCGCGTTGCCGTCCCGGATGGCGCGCCTGAGCACGTCGTGCGCCAGCCCGTCGATCTCGAGGAAGTAGACGCCGGGAACGGTGAAGTCGTCCTCCGCCCTGCAGCCGCTTGGCCTGGCGCTTGACCACGTTGCGGTACCAGAAGTCGTCGTCGTCGATGGCGAGCAGCGACGTCACGGCCGTGTTCACGACCGTGAGCCCGAACGCCACGACCAGTTCCCACGCCCAGGCTCTCAACCGTCATCCCCGCCTCGATCTCCGAGACCACCCACACCACGGCGCCGTTCAGCACCAGCACGCCAAGCCCGAGCGTGAGGACCGTGAATGGCAGCGCGATCCTGATCGCAAGCGGCCAGATCAGCGCGTTGATCAGCCCGATCGCCGCCGCGGCGGCCAGCGCGACCGCGAAGTCGTCGACGTCGAAGCCGGCGAGCAGCGCGCTGAGCAGCATCAGCGTCCCGGCCGTGATGAGCCAGACGACGAGGACTCGCGCCAGTATCGAGAGCCCAGCCCGCATGGGCTACACGTACACCACCACGCTGCGGCCGAGGAGGTCCTGCAATCCCCGGCGCCGCTCGGTGAACAGGATCGGCACGAAGCCGGCGAGCAGCGGGATGGCCGCCAGGACCATGCCCACCAACCGCACGAATGCGCGGCGGACCCGGAGGGGATCGCCCGTCCCCGCGTCCTGCACCCGGATCTGCATCAGCCTGTTCGCGGGTGTCTGCCCGTCGGTGGACCAGAACGTGACGAAGTAGGCGACCGTCCAGGCCACGTAGAGCACGCCGCCGATCGCGAGCAGCAGCTTCTCGATCTCCTCGGGCGTCCCGAGCACCGAGAGCGCCAGGCCCACCACCGCGCCACTCAGGATCGCGACCAGGTTGATGATCGCGGCATCGAGCGAGAAGGCGATCGCGCGGGTGACGAGCCCCGCGTAGATCGGCGCCGGCGCGGCCGGAGCCACAGGCTCGTGGGTGCGTGCGGCGGCCGCCGCCTGCGCGCGAGCAGCCAGCGCGGCGTGGGACGGGCGAAACTCGTCGGTCGCACTCATCGCGGGGCCTCGGGCCCACCCGCCGGAGGCTTCCGACGGGCCAGCCGGCGCGCCACCCGCTCGAGGCGCGCGTCCGCACGCTGCGAGCCGAGTCGAACCTGGCCGGCCACCTCGTCGACGAAGCCGACGGTCTGCTGCCCGATCGCCTCCGTGACCGCGGGGCTCTGCGCGATCTCGTCCACGAGCAGCCACAGGTTCTCGACCTCGAGCAGCCGCTCGATCACCGCGTCCGGCAGGCGGCTTTCCATCACCTGCGCCACCAGACGCTCCACCCCCGGGCCCTCCAGCGCCGCATCCACCACGCGCTGCAGCTCCGGTCCCTCCAGGGTCTCGCGCGTCACACGCTCCGCCGCGGGACTGGCGAGCACGTGCCGGACCAGCTCGTCGGTGTAGCGCGACGCGAGGAGCGCGTCGATACCGGCCAGCGTGGTCCGCCCGGCCAGGCCGAGGCCGGCCGCCGAGGCGGCCCGAGCGGCACGAGCGGCAGTGCTGAGCAGTGGAGGTCCCACCGGTCCTTACGAGGGTCCACCCTTCCCGGCCGCCCGGCAAGGCTGCGCCCCTGTGTATTCGAGGGTGGTGCCGCCGCCCCCTCGCTACTGCTTTACGGCAACCAGCGAAACGCTCTCGACCTCGTAGGTGCCGCAGGCCTCCAGGGCGCGGTCCGAGGTGAAGCGGTAGTCGTTCGGGCGCACCTCCCCCACCTGCAGCCCGGCCTTCTCGATCGCCTCGACGTAGTCATCGCGGGGGATCGCGCCCGCGATGCAGGCGGCCCAGAGCTCGACGTTGCGGCGCGTGCGCTCCTTGAGCGCCTTGCCGCTCACGATGTCGGCGAGCGCCAGCCGTCCGCCGGGCCTGAGCACCCGCGCGGCCTCGGCGAACACCCGGCCCTTGAGCAGCGACAGGTTGATCACCCCGTTCGAGATCACGGTGTCGAAGCTCGCGTCCTCGAAGGGCAGATCCTCGATGTGCGCTTCGACGAACTCGACCTGAGCGAACCCCTCGCGGTCCCGAAGCCGCGACGCCTTCGCGATCTGCTCATCGGTGATGTCGGTGCCGACGACGCGCCCGGAGTCGCCCACCTGGACGGCCGCGCAGAACACGTCCATCCCGGACCCCGATCCGAGGTCGAGCACCTGCTCGCCGGGCTTCAGCGCCGCCAGGTCGAGGTGGTAGCCGACGCCCGCGAACGACGCGACCGCCTCGGCGGGGACGGCATCCAGGAGCTCGGCGGGGTATCCGAGGTGCTCGGCCAGCCCGCGCCCGACCTCGAAGTGCAGCTCGGCGCTCCTCCTCCCGCGCCACGTGGCGGTACATGTCCTTGACCTCGGCCTCGAGCCGCTCGGCGTCCACGAGCGAGCTGGCGTCGAGCTGCGGCAGCGCCTCGGCCTGCTGCATCTCTTCCTGCGGGGTGGTGCTCATCGGAACCTCCTGGCGAGTAGCGGTCAGAGAGTTGTCGCCGCGACGCGTCCGGACGCGACGGCATCTTGCAGCGCGCGGTAGTCGCGCTCGTTCTGGTCGGCGTAGGCCTCCGCGAACGAAGCCAACGCACGATCGAAGCTGTCGCCCCCGCCGAGATAGCTCGCGATCGCGATTGCGTCCCCGGAGCGCGCGTGGGCCTTCGCGAGCGCCCGACCGCAGACCCGCGCGTATGCCGTCATCGCCAGTGGGTCCATCAGCTCGACCAGAGCGGAGCCCTTGCCGTCCCAGAGCTGGCGGATGTAGAAATCCCGGTCCACGCCTCCCGGGTCCGTGACGCGTATCCAGCCGAGCATGATGTCGCTGGCGGCCTGCATCAATCGCTGGCCCTCGACGACCCGCTGGCCGTGCTTGGCGAACGCGCTCTTGCCCAGGAATGGCTCGAGCACCGATGTCTCCGCCTCCTTGAGCTGCAGGAAGAGCGGATCGCCTTCGTCGCGGCCGAGCATGAGCATGATCCAAACGCGCGTGCCGACACTGCCGACGCCGACAACCTTCCGCGCCGAATGGACGTAGCGATACCGCTCGAGCAACTGGCGACGGTCGGCGGTCAGGGTGCGCCGGTATGAGCGGATGATTCCCCGTGCGAACTCCTCGATCTCAGCCCGTTCGGCGCCAGACACCAGGTCCTCGACCGGAACGATGAGCGGCGGGTCGCTCGCGATCCTGGGCTCGCCGTCGACGTTCGTCGCGAGCTTCGCGAATGCCCTCCTGCTGTCCTTCGACCGCGCCTTCGCCAAGTTTCGCTCGAACCGCTTCCGCTGCTTCTTGGTGCCCTGCTCGGCCACAAGCGCTTCGATCTCCTCAACCTGGATGCGGGAGTACCAGGTGCCGAGGTTGGGCATCTCGGCGAGCTCCCTCATCTCCTCCCGGTATGAGCACGTCACGGCCCGGTTGATCGCCTGCCGCTCCGGCGGATCGAAGCCTCGATCGCGGCCGGCGACGGCGAAGCTGGCCACCAGACGCTTGACGTCCCACTCGAACGGGCCCGGCAGCGTCTCGTCGAAGTCGTTGATGCTGAACACCAGCCGCCGATCGGGCGCGCCGAAGGCCCCGAAGTTCGACAGGTGCGCGTCGCCGCAGAGCTGCACCTCCAGCCCGGTCCGAGGCACGGGGGCCAGATCGGCGGCCATGGGGTAGGCCGCGCCACGGAAATACGTGAACGGCGACACCAGCATCCGCCCGTAGCGAAGCGGGACCAGCTCGGGCACACGGGAGACAGCCTGTTCCTGCAGCAGCTCGACCGGGTCAGGCCGATCCGAAGTCGGCTCCCAATCGCCGTGCCCGGAACGCGGCGTTTCCGCTCTCGCCGCCTTGCCCTTGGCGGCTCGCTCCGCAGCTGTGAGGTGAGGTACCACCTTCGGCTTGGGTTGCCGCCTTTGACCCTGCCGCGCACTCATATCCACGACCTCTTCCGGGTCGTCCCCGTCGGATGCCTCGACCGTCCCTGGGCCCGCGGTGGGGTGCTCGACGTCGGTCATGGTGCAGCTCCTTTCGCCGCCGGGTGGAATCTCTAAAGCCTCCGGGTTCCGGTCAGCTCATGCAACCGCGCCTCAGCCGATGCGTCATCGCCCACATGGCATGAGATCCGGGCGAGCTCTCTCGCCAGGAGGCGATTCATCCCGTTCGGACGATGCGGCGGACCGACCTGAGCGAGACTCTACGGGTCATGACCTGGTCCAAACGTGTCGGCGCAGTTGGAGTCGGTCGGGGACTTGTGTCGTGAGCTGCGCCAGCGTGGTGCCGATCAGTGCCCCGGCCAGCACGTCGGCGGGGTAATGCACGCCGGTGTGTACACGCGAGTAGGCGACCAGTGCGGCGAGCCCGTGCAGCGGGACGGCGACGGCCGGCGAGACGTGGCCGACGCCGGTCGCGAAGGCGAAGGCAGCGGCGGAGTGTCCGGAGGGGAACGAGCGCGAGCTTGGCATCCGCACGTGGCGTGCGAGCGGGACGTCTTCCGCGAGGCGGTCGGGACGTCGCCGCCGGGCGAGTGGCTTGACGGCGACGTTCACCACGGCCGCTGTAACACCGAGCGAGGCGAGCCCGGTTGCGGCCGCGCGCCGGCCGGTCCTTCCCCCGGTGAGGGCAAGCAGCGCTGCGGAGGCCAGCGAGAGGCGCGAGTAGTCGGCGGCGCGGGCGAGGCGGCTCATCGCGGCGTCGAGCGCCGGAGTCGGGGTCTGGGCGATGGCGGCGTAGACCGCGAGGTCCACACGGGCAGCGTCCTCGATCCAACGCATCCGGCGCGCAGTCTCACTCGCATTTTTGCCATCGCTGCTCAAGGAGGTCCGATCCTATGAGGCCGCGGCTTGCCGCGACGGTCGCGCTGGTGGCCGGTGCCGCCACGATCGCGCTCGCGCTCGCCGTGGCGGTGAACGAGTTCCCACGCGGGCTGGTCCTGCTGGGCTGCGTGGTGGTCGCCGGCGGGTCGGCCTGGTACGGCGTGCTGCGGCGGGGGGCTGCGCGCGTGGTGGGGCTGACCGTCGCCGGGCTGGCACTCGCCGGTGCGCTGGTGCTGCTCGTCGTGGAGGGGTCGCCGCTGGCCGACCTGCTAGTCGTGGCCGGGCTGCTGGTGTCGCTGGCGGCGGCGCGTGCCGCCCTCTCCGTGCATGTGGATCTGCCGGGCGCGTCGGCACCACGCCACCCGGTGCTCTTCTTCAACCCGCGCTCGGGCGGCGGGAAGGCGGAGCGTTTCAAGTTGGCAGACGAGGCCCGGGCGCGCGGGATCGAGCCGATCGAGCTCAAGCCCGGCGAGGATCTCGAGGATCTCGTCCGCGGGGCCGTGGAGCGCGGCGCCGACGCGCTGGCGATGGCCGGGGGTGACGGCTCGCAGGCGATCGTCGCGGCGATCGCGGCCGAGCGCGGGCTGCCGTACGCGTGTGTGCCCGCCGGCACGCGCAACCACTTCGCGCTCGACCTCGGCGTCGACCGCGACGACGTCGTCGGTGCCCTCGACGCTTTCGTCGACGGCGGCGAGCGAGTCGTGGACCTGGCCGAGGTCAACGGGCGCGTGTTCGTGAACAACGTCTCGCTCGGGCTCTACGCCGAGGCCGTCCAGCGAGAGGGCTATCGCGACGCGAAGATCCGCACGATCCTCGACACCGCGCCGGACGTCCTCGGCCCGGGCGGTGGTGACCTGGATCTGCGCTGGAGCGGCCCTGGAGGGCAAGTGCATCACTCGGGGGCCATGGTGCTCGTCTCCAACAACCGTTACCGGCTCGGCCGCGCCATCGGCTCGGGCACTCGGCCGCGGATCGACGATGCCCTGCTCGGCATCTCGGTCCTCGGCGCACCCTCGGGCCGCGGCGAGGACCGCGGGTCGTTGCAGCGGCCATTGCGCGAATGGTCGGCACCCGACTTCGAGGTGGACGCCGACAATCCCGTCTCCGCCGGTATCGACGGCGAGGCGCTGATGCTCGACCCACCGCTGCGGTTTCGCATCCTGCCAGGAGTCCTCCACGTGCGGGTGGCGCGCAGCCACCCCGGCGCCTCACCCTCCGCCATGACTCCCGAAGGCATGTGGCCGGGCGTGCTCGAACTGGCGCGAATCGCTCGCGGCCGCAGGCAAGAACCTGGCCCCCCGACACCAAGGAGACCCGAATGGACCTGATGGAGATCACCGAGAAGGAGCGCCTGAGCCGCGAGGACGCCGCCGCCCGCATGCACGCCCTGGCCGACGCGCTCGCCAGGCACAACGACGTGGAGTTCGACCGCGGCGGAATGCACTTCAAGGTGCACGTGCCCGACGAAGTCGACTTCAAGCTCGAGATCGAGATCGAGGACGACGAGAGGGAGCTCGAAATCGAGCTCAAGTGGTGAGGAGGAAGTGTGGTGATCCTCAACAAGACCGACCTGGTCGGGCGGGAGCAGATCGGAAGGATCAGGGGATGGCTCGATGAACACCTGCACCGCTACAGGCTGCTGGAGGCCAACAGGTGCGACGTCCCGCTCCAGGTTCTGCTCGGCGTCGGGAGGTTCCACCCCGGCTACCTCGAGTCCGATCGAGCCGCCCTTTCCCCGGGATGCACCGATCCCGGCTGCGACCACGCAGCGCACACCGGGCATGACCATCGCTTCGAGTCATGGAGCTACGAAACCGACCGGCCGCTCTCGCTGGACACCCTGCGCAAGACGGCCGCGAAGCTCCCGGCGGGCATCTACCGGGCCAAGGGCGTGGTAGCCGGCTCCGAGGCACCCGAGCGCCGCGCGGTGCTGCAGGTGGTGGGCAAACGGGTGGACGTCTCCTTCGACGGCGACTGGGGAGGACACGCCCCGCGGACACGCATCGTCGCAATCGGCGCCGCCGGGTCGATCGGCCCTAGAGATCTCGAGAAGCACTTCGCCGCCTGCGTGGTCCAGAGCGAACCGGTGACGGCATAGGGCGGACTCGATGGATGATCACGAACGCGGGGGTTTCGTGCTTGGCGGTCCCCGGCTATCGTCCGCGCCAGCGATGGACCTGCACCAGGGCGAGTCGATCACGCTCGAGGGCGGCCAGTTCCTCATGGGCAGCGCCGACCGCTTCGCCTATCCCGACGACGGCGAGGGGCCCGTCCGGACCGTGACGCTGGCCCCGTTCGAGATCGGCCGCTGCGCCGTATCGAACGCCGAGTTCGCGGTGTTCGTCGAGGACACCGGGCACAAGAGCGAGGCCGAGCGCTTCGGCTGGTCGTTCGTCTTCGGCGGGCTGCTGCCCGACGACTTCCCGCCCACGCGGGGTGTCGCCGCGGCGCCCTGGTGGCGCCAGGTCGAGGGTGCGTACTGGCTGCACCCGGAGGGCCCTCAGTCCGATCTCGAGGGCCGTGGGGACCACCCGGTCGTCCACGTGAGCTGGAACGACGCCCAGGCGTACTGCGACTGGGCGGGCAAGCGGCTGCCCATGGAGGCGGAGTGGGAGTACGCGGCCCGCGGCGGGTTGGAGGGCAAGGTGTTCCCGTGGGGGGATGAGATCGAGCCCGGCGGTGCGCACCGGATGAACGTGTGGCAGGGCGTCTTCCCGAGCGAGAACACGTGTGCGGACGGCTGGTACGGCACGTGCCCGGTGGACGCCTACGAGCCGAACGGCTTCGGCCTCCACAACGCAACCGGCAACGTCTGGGAGTGGTGCTCTGACCTCTTCAGGCCGGACCTGCCGAACAGGTGCGCCCGCGGCGGCTCATACCTGTGCCACGAGTCCTACTGCCGCCGCTACAGGGTCGCCGCTCGCATGGCGATGGAGCCCGACTCGACCACCGGCAACACCGGCTTCCGGTGTGCCTGCGACGTGTTGCCCGGACCACTAGTTGGGGGGCGCAGCAGGGCTAATCGACCACGGGAGGCGCCGGTCGGTCGGCGATTTTCACCCTCATCGGGGGATGCACGGGGGAGACCGCGTTGGTGGACTAGAGGCCACGATGAATGACGATCGTGAATGGGAGCCGGAAGGCGAGCCCGAGGACGAGGGGGTCGAGCCTTCGGCGTATGAGCCGTATCCGGACGAGCCGTATCCGGACGAGGCCTCGGGAGCGAGTGTGGCACCCGGATCCGGCGGCCGAAGTGGCCAAGAAGACGAGAGCAGCCAGCAGGACGAATGGCGGCGCTTCGCTTGGGTCGCGCTGGCCATCGCCACCACCGGCGTTGCCTGGGCCCTGGTCCTGTCCACCATCCTGATCAACCGAAGCGGGGACCGCACGGCCGAGTTGATCTCGCTGGTCGAGAAGGGCCAGCAGACGCGCGAGAGCGCCCTCGGCCGGATCCCGCAGAGCCAGGAGGAAAGGCGGGCAGCGGTCGAAGCCGAGCGCCAGCGGACACGGAGCTTCCAGGCCCAAGCGGGGGCGGCCCGGGCGAGTCAGGCCAAGGAGGAGGCGGCGGCCCGCCAGGCCCTGGCCGGCATCGCCCTGGCCCAGGCTCGCAGCCGGCAGGCGGATGCGGAGGCGATCCTGGCCCAAGCGCAGGCGGGCCGGCCGAGTTTCGAGACGCCGTCCCTGTCCATCGAGCCGCCGTCCCGGTCCATCTCCCTGGAGCGTCAGCAGATAGACGTGCAGAGGCGGCTCAACGCAACCATTGGAGACCTGAGGAAGCAGCTCAGAGCAGCCATTGAAGACCTGCGGGAGGCGATCGAGGAGATCAGGCCCGGCAGGCCGCGGCCCTGATTTCGCTCTGAGGCGGCCCCGTAGATGGCGGACCTAGACGGGGAATCGCCCTTCAGGCCCGCGAAAAAGGGGCCCATCCTGACGCGCGCGATCCCGGTGTCGAGGCGGCTCAGGCGGTATCGCCTGACCGAGGGTCGTCGTGACTTGGTTGCGGGCCTCACCGTCGCGGCGCTTGCCCTTCCGTCGGGAATGGCCTACGCCGAGGTTGCGGGACTTTCGCCCGTGCAGGGTCTCTACGCCCTGCTGCTGCCGAGCCTCGCCTACGCGCTCCTCGGTTCCTCGCGTACGGTGATCGTCGGCCCCGAGGGGGCCCTCGCAGCTCTGGTCGCCGCCGCCATCCTCCCCCTCGCCGTCGCCGGGAGCCCCTCCGCGGCGAGCATGGCCGCGACCCTTGGCCTGATGGTCGCAGGGCTGTTCCTGCTGGCACGGCTCGCGCGCCTGAGCTGGATCGCCGACTACCTGTCGCGGCCGGTGCTGATCGGCTACATCCACGGTGTGGTCGGGATCCTGATCATCGGTCAGCTGGGCAAGATGCTGGGCCTCGACATCGATGAGACCGAACCGATCCCGCAGGTGGTCGAGGTGCTGCGCGAGCTCGGCGAGGCCAGCCTTACGACGGTGGCAGTCGCCGCATGCGCGCTCGCGGTGCTGCTCGTCCTACGGGCACGGTCTCCGCGCTTTCCCGGCGCTCTGGCGGTGGTCGTTGGCGCCATCGCCATCTCAGCGCTCTTCGATCTCCAGGCGGACGGCGTAGCGGTCGTAGGCGACGTTCCCGCCGGCCTCCCCGAGATCTCCCTGCCGTCCACGTCGCTCGACGATGTGGCCGAGCTCCTGCCTGCGGCGATCGGCCTGTTTCTGGTGACGTTGGCCGACGGCATCCTTACGGCGCGTGCGTTCGCGGGCCGCAGGGGCGAAGATGTCGACGCCGGCCAGGAGCTGCTCGCGCTCGGCGCCGCCAATGCGGCGTCCGGCATCAGCCAGGGGATGCCGGTGGGGCGAGCGGGTCACGCACCACGGTGAACGACAGCATGGGCGCCAGCAGCCAGCTGGCGGGCCTGATGGCGGCGGCGGTGGTCGCAGGGATCCTGCTGTTTCTCACCGCCCCGATCGCGGATCTGCCGAAGGCCGTGCTCGGGGCGGTGATCGTGTCCGCCGTCCTCGGCCTGGTCGATCTGCCTGCATGGCGCGCCCTGCAGGAGACCGACCAGGTCGAGTTCGCGCTGGCTGGGGTAACGACAGCGCTGGTCCTCCTCACCGGCGTCTTGGAGGCGATCGCATTCGCGGTTGGGCTTTCGGTCGTGGACGTCGTGCGTCGCAGCTCGCGGCCCCATGACGCCGTGCTGGGCTGGGTACCCGAGCTCGGGCGCTACGGGGATGTGTCGATCCATCGAAACGCGAGAACGGTGCCCGGAGTCCTCGTGTACCGGCTGGACGACCGGCTGTTCTTCGCCAACGCCGACTACGTGAAGGGCCGCATCGGGGAGGCCATTCGGGGCGCCAAGACGCCGTCACACGCGGTCGTGATGGACGCCGAGGCATTGACTCACATCGACGCGACCGGCTTCAAGGCGCTCAGGGACCTCTCCCGCGCGCTCGAGCGTGATGGGGTGTCCTTGGTGACGGCTCGGATGAGGGCGCGGGTGGAGGAACGCCTCGTCGACCTGGCCGGCGATGAGTTTCCGCCCGAGCGCCGCTACCCGACGGTTCGCGCGGCGGTGGATGCCCGGTCGCGGGCTGGGGCCGGGCCAAGATCACCCTCATCGGATGAGGATCCGGCCCGGCGGTGAGATTAGGGTCGTTTCCGGCCGGTCGAGCCCAACAGAGAGGAGCATGCAATGAGAGGTGCGGGTCGAGTCGTATTCGCGGCAACGCTGCTGCTGATCGTGGGCACGCTCAACATCATCTACGGCATCGGTGCCCTGGACAAGGCGAACATCTTCGTCGGGGACACGCGGTACATCTTCACGAACCTCAGCACGCTCGGCTGGGTCCTGATCGTCCTCGGGGTGATCCAGCTCACCGGAGGGTTCTCCCTGATATCCGGCAGCACCTATGGCCGGGTGATCGGGATCATCGGCGGCAGCCTCGGCGCGATCGGGGCGCTGTTCTCGATCGGCGGTGCCTACCCGTGGTGGTCGCTCGCCATCTTCGCCCTGTGTGTGTACGTGGTTCACGGCATCATCGTCTACGGCGAGGAGGAGGGCCCCGCACCGGGCCCGGCTGCCTGAAACGGACTCCAACGGGCTAGCCGAGGGCCCGATTCGCTTGGTGCTGCGCTGAGGGGTAGGGTCTCCCGTGTAAGCTCGGCCTTGCCGGGGACGGATGTCGACCCAGCTCAGACCATCGGGCTCACGCCGGCGGAGCGCCGCCGGGAAGCCCGGCGCCGACGCCCGGGAAGTTGGCGTTTGCGCAGTCCCGGGGCCGCCGTTCGAGTTGCTCGAGTCGAAGCTGCTTCCGCCGCAGGGTCGCGGCGGAGCCGTGTTCCGCGAAGAGCTGATCGGCTCGCTGGAAGCCGCACGCGGGGCTACGGTCGTTTGCCTGTCCGCAGGACCTGGCTGGGGGAAGACCACGCTGCTCGCTCAGTGGCACTCGCGCTCGCAGCGACCGTTCGCATGGGTATCCGATCGACGAACAGGACAACGACCCCATCGTTCTCCTGACGTATGTCGCCGCCGCACTCGATCGCGTCTCGCGGCTCGACCCGAGCGTCTTCGATGCGCTGGCGTCGCGCGGCGCTTCGGTCGAGGGGACGGTCGTGCCACGTTTGGGGGCGGCCCTGAGAAGAATGAGCGAGCCGGTCGTTCTGGTCATGGACGATCTCCACCTGCTCGATAACCCGGCCTCCCTCGACGCCATAGAAGCACTCACGCGACACGTCGTGAACGGCTCGCAAATGGCTCTCTCGGCGCGAGACGGACCAGCATTGCCCCTGGCAGCCCTGCGGGCGCGGGGCCTGGTGCTCGAGATCGGGCCAGACGACCTCCGCATGGACGAAACGGAGGGAGGCCAGCTCCTGCGCGCCGCCGGGCTGAACCTGCCGGACAACCGGGTCGCCGAGCTCACGGAACAGGCAGAGGGCTGGTCCGCCGGCCTCTACCTCGCCGCGCTGTCGATCAAGGCCCGCGGGCGCGGGGGCGAGAGTGTGACGACGTTCTCGGGGAGCGACCGGCTCGTGTCCGATTACCTGCGGTCGGAACTGCTCGCACACCTGTCCGCGGACCTTCGCCACTTCCTCACGCGCACCGCTGTGTTGGAGCGGATGTCCGGGCCGCTCTGCGACGAGGTTCTCGAGGAGCGCGGCTCCGCGGCGATTCTCGAGTCGATCGCGCGATCCAACCTCTTTCTGGTGCCGCTGGACGCCAATGGGGAGTGGTACCGATACCACCACCTCTTCCAGGAGCTGCTCCAGTTGGAGCTGGCCCGAGCCGAGCCGGATCTCGCACCTTCGCTCCTAGCTCGTGCGAGCGCGTGGTGTGAGGCGAACGGGCAGCCGGAGACGGCCGTCGGGTACGCACAGGAGGCCGGAGACACCGACCGGGTGGCACAGCTGGTCGAGCGTTACGGGCTCACCTCATCGGTTGTGGTTACGGCACGGCGATGATTATCTAATTATAACCAAACAATAGAACACAACAAAACATGCAATGAGAGAAGGTCGAGTCGTATACGCGGCAACGCTGCTGCTGATCGCGGGCACGCTCAACATCATCTACGGCATCGGCCCTGGACAACGCGAACATCTTCGTCCACCGCGGCCATCCTCACGAACCTCAGCACGCTCGGCTGGGTCCTGATCTCCTCGGGCTGATCCAGCTCACCGGAGGGTTCTCCCTGATGCCGCAGCACCTATGGCCGGGTGATCGGGATCATCGGCGGCAGCCTCGGCGCGATCGGGCCCTGCTCTCGATCTGCGGCGCATACCCGTGGTGGTCTCTCGCCATCTTCGCCCTGTGCGTGTACGTCGTTCACGGCATCCTCGTCTACGGCGAGGACGAGCGCCCTGCACCTGATCGGCTGCCTGAGACGCACTCCAAGGGGCTAGCCGAGGCCCGATTCGCTTGTGCTGCGCTGAGGGGTAGGGTCTCCCCGGCAAGTTTGGGCTTGCCGGAACGGATGTCGACCCAGCTCAGACCATCGGGCCATGCCGGCGGAGCGCCGCGCTGTCCATCTCTTGATTTCTTTGCTTTCCCGGCGCCGCCGTTCGAGTTGCTCGAGTCGAAGCTGCTTCCGCCGCAGGGTCGCGGCGGAGCCGTAGTCCGCGAAGAGGTCATCAGCTCGCTGGAAGCCTCACACGGGACCACGGTCGTTTGCCTGTCCGCCGGGCCCGGCTGGGGGAAGACCACGCTGCTCGCTCAGTGGCACTCGCGGGCGCAGCGCCCGTTCGCATGGGTGTCCGTCGACGAACAGGACAACGACCCCATCGTTCTCCTGACGTACGTCGCCGCCGCACTCGACCGCGTCTCGCCGCTCGACCCGGGCGTCTTCGATGCGCTCGCGTCACCTGGCGTTTCGGTGGAGGCGACGGTCGTGCCGCGTTTGGGGGCGGCTCTGACGGGAATGAGCGAGCCGGTCGTCCTGGTTATGGACGATCTTCACGTGCTCGATAACCCGGCCTCCCTCGACGCGATCGGAGCACTCACGCGACACGTCTTGAACGGCTCGCAAATGGCTCTCTCGGCGCGAGGCGGACCCGCGTTGCCATGGCAGCCCTGCGGGCGCGGGGCCTGGTGCTCGAGATCGGGCCGGACCACCTCCGCATGGACGAGACGGAGGCGGGCCAGCTCCTGAGCGCCGCCGGGCTGAACCTGCCGGACGACCGGGTCGCAGAGCTCACTGAACAGACAGAGGGCTGGCCCGCAGGCCTCTACCTCGCCGCGCTGTCGATCAGGGCCCGCGGGCACGGGGCAAAGGGCGTGACGACGTTCTCGGGGAGCGACCGGCTCGTGTCCGATTACCTGCGGTCGGAACTGCTCGCACACCTGTCCGCGGACCTTCGCCGCTTCCTCACGCGTACCTCTGTTCTGGAGCGGATGTCCGGGCCGCTCTGCGACGCGGTTCTCGAGGAGCGCGGCTCCGCGGCGATTCTCGAGTCGCTCGCGCGCTCCAACCTCTTTCTGGTGCCCCTGGACGCCAACGGGGAGTGGTACCGATACCACCATCTCTTCCAGGAGCTGCTCCGCTTGGAGCTGGCCCGAGCCGAGCCGGATCTCGCACCCTCGCTGCTCGCTCGTGCGAGCGCGTGGTGCGAGGCGAACGGGCAGCCGGAGACGGCCGTCGGGTACGCACAGGAGGCCGGTGACACCGACCGGGTGGCACGGCTGGTCGAGCGTTACGGGCTCCGCTACCTACCGAACGCGGCCGCGTCGCGACCGCCGAGCGCTGGCTCGATTGGCTGGAAGCGCAGGGGGCAATCGACCGGAACGCGGCGATCGCCGTACTCGGCGCGCTTCTCGCCACGGTGCGGGGCCGGCCTGCACAGGCCGAGCGCTGGGCCGAGGCGGCCGAAAACGCCACGTACGACGGCGCCCTGCCCGACGGCAGCCCGTCGATCGACTCCTGGCTGGCACTCCTGCGTGCCCAGCGTTGTCACAGAGGGCTGGCAAAGATGAGCGCAGATGCGGAGTTCGCGGTCCGGACGCTCGCCCGTAAGAGCGCCTTCAGGCCGCACGCCGCTGCGGCCCTCGCGGTCTCGCGCCTCCTGGCCGGCGAGATCGAGGAAGCCGACGACATGCTCGCCGACGTCGCGGAGGAGGGCCTCGAGCTGGGAAACCCCGAGTCGGCGGCGGCGGCGCTGGCCGAGCGCGCCGCGGTCGCAATTGGGCGAGGAAGATGGGTCGAGGCCGAGGAGTTCACCGACCGCGCGCTTTGGATCGCCCACCACTCGCGACTCGAGGAGTACCCGCCGAGCGCATTCGCCTGTGCGCTGGCGGCCCGCATCGCGCTCCACCGCGGGGAAGCCCAGCGCGCCGACGAGTTCCTCGCCCGCGCGCAACGCCTTCGGCCGCTCCTCACGTACGCGCTCCCGCACCTATCCGTACAAACACGCCTGGAGCTCGCCCGTGCCTACCTGACGATCGCCGACGCAGGCGGTGCCGAGAGGATGCTGAGCGAGATCGAGGCGCTGCTGCGCCGACGACCAGACCTCGGCACGCTCCCCGCCGACGTGGAGGAGCTACGTTCGAGCCTGGAGACGATGCGCGCAAACGCGCCGGGGGCCTCGACCCTGACCGAGGCGGAGCTGCGCCTGCTCCCCTACCTCGCCACGCACCTGTCCTTCCGCGAGATCGGTGAGCGCCTCTACGTATCGCGCGATACGGTGAAGTCACACGCGATGGCCGTCTACCGCAAGCTCAGCGTCAATTCGCGCACCGGAGCGGTCGAACGCGCCGGCGAGCTCGGACTGCTCTAGGCGACGCCGGCACGCGGCCGAATTCGTACGATCGGGATGATGTAAACGCCCTCGCCGGTGGTGTGTAGTTAGAGCCGCCGACGAGAAATGACCACATACAAAGAGACGCTGCGGAGCCTGGCGCTGAGCGACGAGGATTTCATGGCCTCGGTGCTCGGCGTGGGCCAGGACACGGTCGAAGTCTCCCGGCTCGATCAGAAGACGCATGCCCTCGTCTGCCTCGGGGCCGCCCTCGCCATGGACGCGGCGCCGAGTTCCTACCAGGCGACCATCGATCTCGCGGTCGCGGCCGGCGCCAGCGTCGACGAGATCGTTGGGACCCTGATCGCCGTGGCGCCTACCGTCGGCCTCGCGCGCGTGGTCTCGGCCGCGCCCGAGCTGGCACTCGCGCTCGGCTACGACATCGATGCGGCGTTCGAGGGGTCTGAGGGCGAGGAGCGATGACCTCGCCGGCCGTAGCAAGGGCGCCACACCGCGTGGGTCGACGAAGCCTGCGGCGACTGGTGGAGCACCGCAGGACCGCCCCTAAGACGCCCCGCTTGCCCAGCCAGCGACCGGATCGCCGCGGCCGAAGCACCGGCTCTGACTAAGAGGGTTGGTGGCCCCCCCGGCGAAGGCTCCCGGAATGGAGCATCGCACTTCGCCAGCACCGGATTCCCCCGAGGTGGGTCCAGCGCAGGGTTCAGACGACGGGGCTCCGTCCCCGCTACGCGGCGTTCCTGATCGCCATCGTCTGGTTGGTGGCGGTCGTCATCTTCGGGATCGTGGAGCACCTGGTGGACCCGGAGACCTTCCCGAACGTGTGGCTCGGCATGTCGGTGGGCGCTCGAGACCGTGACGACCGTCGGCTACGGGGATGTCGTCCCCGGCGAGACGGCGGGCAAGATCATCGCCTACCTTCCTGCTGCTCGGCGGCCTGTCGCTGTTCGCCGTGGTCACGGGAGTGGTGACAAGCGCCTTCGTCGCCCAGGCTCAGGCGGACAGGCAGGGGCGCGGAGAAGACCCCGTGATCGCAAGGCTGGACGACCTGTCGCGGAGGCTGGATTCAGTGCAGGACGAGGCGTTGCCCGAACCCGGCGGCATCGGCAGCTGCACGCCCGAGTCAGAGTGTAGTAGCGCGTCTGGCGGTCTAGTCAATTACGCTGTCGCGTGGGGCTACTCATCAAATGAGCCCGCCTCTCTCACCTCAATCGGGTGATGTGCCGGACGCCACCGTCGATCAATGGATGACTCTCTGGGAGCGGTACAGGCCCGTAGGTAAACGCCTAGGCAAGGAGGATCAAGATGCCACCGGGACGAGAGAGACGCCAACGCAGGCGGCGCGCAGCCGTGGTCGGCGGGGCGGCTGTGGCGGCCAAGAAGCACCACGACGCGAAGCAAGCCCAGCAGCAGGAGGCGGCGGCACAGCCGCAAGCCCCGGGCCGCGGCCGAGCCCGCTGCCGCAGGCGCCTGACGCCGGAGGCGATGGAGCAGCTCAAGCAGCTCGGTGAGCTCCACGAGCAGGGCGTCGTGACGGATGAGGAGTTCGAGCGCGAGAAGGCGAAGCTGCTCGGCTAGCCTCAGCCTGGATCAGCTGCGGCGGCCTCTTCGCCGCGGCCAGCGACCGGATCGCCGCGGCGGAAGCGGTGGGGTGCGCCCACTGCTCCATGACCTGCGCCATCGCCATGCCCACGGCCGCCTGGACGGCCTCCCTGTCCGTCTGCTCGTCGTCCCCGTCCCCCTCCTCCACCGGGACCACTGCCCGACCCCGTGCGCGCGCAAGTGCCTCGAAGGCCTCGCTCTCGATGTCGGGATCGATCACGCCGACGATCACCGCGTTCCCCGGAGCGAGCCGGCCCTTGAGACCGCGCCCGGCCCCGACCTCGACCACCTTCCCGATCGGGCCGCCGCCAATGTGCTCGACGTTGACCTCGTTGGGGGCGTCGCTGGTGGCGAGCACGATCACCTTCGACCTGTCCATCAGGCGCCCCACCTTCGGGAGGTCCTCCTTCAACGCCTCGAAGTCGCCCGCGGCCTCGTCGTCGTCGCTGTAAGCGGCGGCCAGAACGCTCAGTTCCCGTCTCATGCGGTTGCCCCGTGCGCCGCGGCCATCTCATGATGCTCCTGGTGTAGCTGCAGCTCGAGCTCCTCGTGCTCCTCGCCCGTCGCGGTGAGGTGCGGCTTGAGGTCGAACGTCACCTTCTTGATCTCCCCGGTGAAGGGGAAGGGCGAGCGATCCGCGTAGCTTCGGTCCACGGGCAGGCCGTTGTCGCGGCCGATGTCCATGCCCGCGTAGGCGTTGAAGCGGAGCGAAACGGTGCGGTCCATTCGCCCGCTGCCCACCTCTGAGTCGTTCACGAACAGCGTCGCCTGACCACCGGTCCCGGGCGTCGGCTCATCGGCGGCGAACTCCATGCGGACGTTCACGTCGCCGGCGGGGAGCGGCTCCGATCCCTCCTGTGTGTACACGTAGACGCCCATCGTCGAGTAGGTGTGCTTGAGCACCCCGTCGTCGACGAACAGCGCAAACCCGCCGAGGTGGTCGGCCTCCGCGATTATCACGCCCTCCACGCCGTCGTCGGGCACCACGAGATCGGCGCTGATCGAGTACGAGTGCCCGTAGACCCTCGGGATCATCCCCGAGGCGATGTTCTGCACGCCGGAGCGGTAGTTGAACTTCGTCCGGCCGACCATCGGCGGCAGGATGCCGAAGAACACCGAGTATCCGCCCATCATCGGCAGCACGTTGTACTTGTCGGCGTCCTCCCAGAAGGCGGCCTTCAGCTCCTCGAGCTTCTCCGGGTTCTCGGCAGCGATGTCGCGGGCCTGCGAGAAGTCGTCAGGCAGGTAGTAGAGCTCCCACTCCTCCGTGTCCGGGTCGTAGCGGCCGGGGGCGAACTTGCTCAGCGTCTCGTGCGTGATGTCCCAGGGGAGCTTGAACGGCTTGCAGCTCGCCCACCAGCCGTCCTTGTACATCCCGTGGTAGCCGAAGCTCTCGAAGTACTGCCGCGTGTGGCGCTCCTCGGCCTCGGCGTCGGTGAACGTGTGGGCGAAGCTGGTGCCCTCGATCGGCTTCTGGTCGATCCCGTCCACCCGCACCGGCTCCGGTATCCCCGCGACTTCGAGGATCGTCGGGGCGATGTCGATGCAGTGGGTGAATTGCTCCCGCAGCCCGCCGCTGTCCTTGATCCGCCTCGGCCACGAGATCACCATCGGATTGCGGGCGCCGCCGAGGTAGCAGGCACAGTTGCTTTCCCCACTGGAATGGGGCGTTGCCGGCCCAGCCCCAGCAGGAGGAATAGTGCGGCGAGGTCAGCGGCCCGCCCCATGAACTGATGCCGCCGTACTGCTCGATCTGCTCGAGTTGCTCCTCCTCGGTGAGCGTGATCCCGTTGTGGACGATGAGCTCGTTGAATCCGCCGGTGAGCGTGCCCTCCATGCTGGCGCCGTTGTCGCCCCAGATGTAGATCACGAGCGTGTCGTCGAGCTCGCCCAGCTCCTCGACCGCGTCCAGCACCCGGCCGACGTTGTAGTCCGCGTTCTCCTGGTAGCCCGCGTACACCTCCATCTGCCGGGTGTAGAGCTTCTTCTGCTGGTCCGTCAGCGAGTCCCAGGCCGGCATCGCGTCGGGCCGAGCCGTGAGCTCCGTGTCCTCGGGAACGACGCCGAGCTTCTTCTGGCGCTCCAGCGTCTCCTCGCGGTAGCGGTCCCAGCCCTCGTCGAAGCGGCCCGCGTACTTGTCGGCCCAGTGCTTGGGGACGTGGTGTGGCGCATGTGAGCACCCGGTCGAGAAGTACATGAAGAACGGCTTCTGCTCGTCCTGCGCCCGCACCCCGTGCAGCCACCCGATCGCCTTGTCGGCCATCGCGTCCGGGAAGTAGTAGTCCTCGTCCTCGGGCACGCCGATGGTGGTGTTGTTCTCCGTGAGCATGGGATCGAACTGGCCCGCCTCGCCGCCGAGGAAGCCCCAGAAGTAGTCGAAGCCCCAGGCGTTCGGCCAGCGGTCGAAGGGGCCCGCCGGACCCTGCACGTGGTCGGGCGTCAGGTGCCACTTGCCGAAGGCGGAGGTGACGTAGCCGTTCATCTGCAGGGTCTTCGCGACCGGAGCGCAACTCTTCGGCAGCGCGGCCGAGTATCCGGGGAACGGGCCCGGGAGCTCTCCGAGCGAGCCGAACCCGACCGAGTGGTGGTTGCGGCCGGTCAGGGCCGCCGCCCGGGTGGGCGAGCAGACGGCGGTGACGTGGAAGCGGTTGTAGCGCAGGCCGGCGTCGGCGACCCGGGTCAGGTTCGGTGTCTCGACCGGGCCGCCGAAGGTCTCGGGGTTGCCGAAGCCTGCGTCGTCGATCAGCACGAACAGGACGTTGGGCGCGCCCAGCGGCGGACGCACCGGAGCCTGCATCGACCAGTCGGCCTTCGAGGCGTCCAGGGTGCGACCGGCCTTCCCCTTGAACTCCGGGTCGGGCATCGGCAGCACGGTGCGATCGATCGGATCCATGCAACTCTCCTTTGGCTCGTGACCGAACTGAGCCGATCGAACCACCCCCACGGGCTGGGCGCATCATCCGATGGGGGTGAATGTCCAGCGTGTCCTAAGAGACCGCCACCGGAGTGTCGATGAGTGCGATCAGCTCGTCCTGTGCGCGGCGCAGCTCGTCCGCAAGTGGCCAGGCGTCGGCGACGAGGTCGCGGTCGGCGACGATGCCGAAGCAGAGCTCGCCGCAGTAGCTCATCACGGTGATGTTGAGCCCGATGCCGTGAATGACCCCGGAGATCGGGTAGAGCGCCTCGAGCCGGGCGCCGGAGAGGTACAGCGGCTCCGGCGAACCGGGCACGTTGGAGATGACCGTGTTGACCATCGCCTCGCTGGGGTGGCGGAGGGCGAGGCTCGTGGTGACGCGCGCGGCGCGCGCGAACAGCGCGGCCGGGATCACCTGGTTGGCGTCCTGCAGGACGGTCGCGGGCACCGCCTTGTGACGCTCCTTGGCCGAGCGCATGGCCTCGTGCGCGGCGCGCAGCCGCGCGTGCGGGTCGCTGAGGTGGGTGGGGATCGGCGCGAGCATCGTGGCGACGCGGTTGCCGAACGTGCCGCGCTGCTCCGGGGTGCGGACCGACACGGGCACCATCCCCAGGAGCGGCTCGTCCGGCAGCTCGCCGCGGGCGTCGAGCCAGGAGCGCAGGGCGCCCGCGCAGATCGCGACGACGACGTCGTTGACGGTGACGCCGAAGTGATTCTTGACTCGTTTGACGTCGGCGAGTGACTGCCGGGACAGCGCGACGCGGCGGTGCGGGCCGACGTGCCGGTTCATCGGGGTGATCGGCGCCCGGAGTCGGGGGCCCTCAAGCACCCCGCCGTCGCTCGTGCGGGGGATCGTGCGGGCGGCTCGCCGGCTCACCGCGGCGAGAGTCGCGACCCCAGGGAGGCTGCGTACGGTGGGTACCTGGTCGAGGTGCGGTAGCGCCTTGGGCAGCGAGCGCAGGCTGCGCAGCGGCTGCAGCGGCAGCGCGGCGACCCCACGCCCCAGCATCTGGAGCTGTCCCGGCATCCGGGCCGGGGTGCGCGGCGTTTCGGGCGCATCGACCGCGCGCCCTTCGGGCGCCGGGTCGAGCAGAACGCTGAGGATCTCGGCGCCGGACACGCCGTCGACGGCCGCGTGATGCAGCTTGGTGAGCACCGCGACGCGCCCGTCCGCCAGACCGTGGATGAGGTAGAACTCCCAGAGCGGACGCGCGCGATCGAGCGGACGAGCGACGATCCGCGCGACCTGCTCGGCGAGCATCCGCTGGTCGCCTGGAGCGGGTAGGGCGAGCTCGCGGATGTGGAAGTCGAGGTCGAAGTCGGGGTCGTCGAACCAGTAGGGGTGGTCGAGCCCGAAGGGGACCTCCGCGAGCCGCCAGCGAAACGGCGGCAGCAGGTGGATGCGGCCGGCCACGAGGTCGCGGACCGCGTCGAGCGTCAGCGCTCCCGCCGGCGCGGTGCTCGGGTCATAGATCCCGAGCGAGCTGACGTGACCGTGCGTCTTGCCGTCCTCGGCCGCGAGGAACTGGGCGTCGAGGCTCGTGAGCTGGCGCATCAGACGCTCGCTCTGGCGGTCATGGCTGGAACGCGGGCCGATCGCCAGACCGCCACGGAGATGGCGAGGAGCCACGCGCCGAAGGTGAGGGCGACGACCAGGGCGAACCAGCCTTGCGGGGAGAACGGACCGGTTCCCGCCTTCACGGCGAACGGACCGACGAAGCCGATGAGCGCCACCGGGATCCGCGATCCATGCCGTCCATACCGGCAGTACCCGGTGCCTGAACGTTGCTGCGGCGACGATCGCGATCCAGGCGCTGAACCCGAACCCCGCGGTGTTGTAGGCCAGCCAGCCGGCATCCCACAGCGCACGCGCCACAGCGGGATCCGTGTCCGGGCGGTAGACGACGGCCATGAACAGCGCCGTTCCGGCACCGAAGATGCCGGCGCCGGCAACCGCGCTCGCGAGCGAGGCCATCGCGAGCCAGCCGTCCTTGCCCTCGGCGCGCCTGATGACGCGATACAGCCCCGCGGCGAAGACCATGAGCACCGCCAGCCCCAGCGCGAAGAGCATGTAGCTGGCGAGCAGTTGACCGCGGTGGTCGGTTGCCCAGTGGACGATCTCACCGCCAGGTGATCCAGAGTCGGGCGCCTGCGCGGGCGTCAGCGCAATCGCCGTGAGATACATCACGACAGCGATCCCACCGAAGAGCGCCACCGCCTTGTCTTTGACACCAAACGAAGCCATCACACACCGTCCTGTTCTTGTTGTTGTTGTTGACTTTCGACGTTGGGGCGCTTGGCCGCCGGCCGCGGCGCGAAGCCCCACCACTTGTCCAAGGCCGGGGAGATCCAGAGCAGCTCGACGGAGAGCTGCTGCGGGTCGTTGACGTAGACGACGCCCGCGCCAGGCAGGTAAAGCGGCCTGCGGTTCTCTCGGGCGCCGGCCGCGCGTGCGCGGCGGTAGAGCTCCGTGTGATCACGCCTGCTCCGCGCGCCGAAGGCGATGTTGAGGATGCCTTGATCTGAGATCCGGTAGCCCGCGGGGCGGGCGCGCCCCACCGGCTCGAGATACTCGGACGATCTCCACGAGCACGCTGCCGGCGGTGAACACGCTGCCTTGCGTGCGCGCGCCGTCCAGACCCCAGAGCGACTCGTGCTCAGGCGCTCGCAGCGCCGCATGAGCACGCTCGAGGCCGAGCCCACCGGAGAAGAAGGCCTCGGACTGGGCCAGGTCGGGGACCGAGAGCGTGACCGAGCGCACGGCCACCGGGCATGCCGATCTGCTCGGGGCGAGTCCGGCGCCCGCGAGCGGGTCGTCCTCCATGATCTCGACGTACACCCCGTCGGGATTGCGCACGCATGCGCGACGCGCCCCCGGGATGCCCAGCGGATCACTGAGTGGCGATGAGCCGAGGCGCTCCAGCCGCGAGCAGGGTCTGGTCGAAGTCGGCCACCCAGACGCCGATCCGCGTGTACCCGATGTCACACGGCCGGAAATCGGGCGGCATCGGCCGCGCCCGCGGCCGCTCGAACTGGAACATCTCGAGCTGGAAGAACTCGTTGCGGTCCACCATCCACCAGCACGTCGAGGCGACACGAGGAAGGCCCTGCACAGATGCCGCGAGCGGACCGCGCATCATCCGCCGCGAGCCACCCGCCGACAGGAACCCCAGCCCCTCGCGGAACCATCGCTCGGTGGCCGCCAGATCGACGACCGAGAACGCCACCTGGGTCAACCGCGGCGCCGGGCTGTTGCCGTTCATTCGGTCTCACCCCTCTCACGATCGGGTAGCGTCGGTCGGCCGTGGCCGGAAGCACACGACCTGCGGTCAGCGCACACGTCCGTGACGTCGCGGCGGCGATGCTCGGCGACCTGCCGGCGCTGGCGGCCGACGTGACGGCGCGGGTCCTGGCCGAGGTGCCTGGGGTCGACGCGCCGGAGGTCCGCGAGCTCGTCGGGACGATGTCCGAGGCCAACGGGGCGATGGTGCTCAACGGTCTGGTGCGTGAGGTCCCGCTCGAAGCGGTCGAGCCCGCCCCCGACTTCCTGCGCGGGACGCAGGCGCTCGCGCAGCAGCGGATCCCGCTGCCGTCGCTGCTGCGGGCCTATCGCGTCGGCCACGCGCGCTGGTGGGAGATCTGGGCCGAGCAGGTCGCTGCCCGCGTCCCGGCCGACGAGGCCGCCGAGGTTGTCGCGGCGGGTTCGAGGTACCTGTTCGCGTGGGTCGACCTCCTGTCCGACCAGGCGACCACCGAGTACCTCGACGAGGCGCGCCGGCTCGCTCGGCAGGCCTCCGTCGCGCAGGCCACGTTCGTCCGCGGCGTCCTGAGTGCGGATCCCGACGACCTCGCAAGGGCGAGCCAACGGCTCGGCTACGACCTCAGCGGCCGGCATCTCGCCGCCGTGCTCAGAGCGCCATCGGGCGATGAGATGACCGACGCCCTGCTCGAGCGCGCGGCCCGCGCGCTGGCGGACGCGTGCGGCGGCGGCCGGCCGCTCGCGGTGGTCGTTGACAGCCAGACCGCGTGGGTCTGGGTCGCGATCGCCGCTGACGTCGAGATTCCCCGCACCGTGAGCGGACCGGTGCGCGCCGGCGTCGGTCGGCCCGGCCGCGGCCTGGGCGGCTTCCGCACCAGCCACGGCGAGGCGCTCGAGGCCTCCCGGATCGCCGAGCTCACCGAGAGCCCGCAGGGCAGCGCGACGCTGTACGGCGCCGTCGAGCTGGCTTCGCTGTGCGCACGCGACGTCGAGGCCTGCCGACGCTTCGTGCGATCCAACCTCGGGCCGCTGGCGGTGGCGGACGACCAGAGCCGCCGCCTGCTCGCGACGCTGCAGGTGTTCTTCCGCGAGGGGTCCAACTACCGAGCCACCGCGCGGCGCCTCGGCGTCCACCACAACACGATCGTCTACCGCGTCGGGCAGGCGGAGGAACTGCTCGGCCATCCGCTGGCCGAGGGCCGCCTCCAGCTCGAGCTCGCGGTCGAGCTGGCGACCACCCTGGGCACAGCCGTTCTCCCGGATTAGCACGGCTCAGCCCCGACCGCGATCGGCTGTCGCGGGCGCGCCGCCGGGCCCGGCTGGACGTCCCAGTCGGCGAGCTCAGGCTCCCGCAGGATGTGGCGATGATGCTTGGCCGGGAACGGCCAGACGCTCGGAGTGCCGTCCTTGCCGATGTACCAGCTGTCGCAGCCGGTCACCCACACCGTCGGCGCCATGTTGGCGCGGATGCTCTCGTTGAAACGGTCGGTCGCCTCGCGCGTCGGCGCCATCGCGTCGACCTCGCCACTCCGCCACAGGTCGATGACGCGCATCGCGAAGTCCTGCTGGGTCTCGGAGACCCTGAACTGCGACTGGTTGCCGAACGGTGAGTGCGGGCCGATCAGCATCAGCACGTTGGGGAACCCGGGAAGCGCAACCGAGCGGTAGCCGTGCGGCTCCTGCTCCCACACGTCCGACAGCCGCACCCCGCCGGGGCCGATCAGCTCCATCGGGCGCACGAACGCGTGCGCGTCGAAACCGGTCGCAAGCACGATCACGTCGAGCTCGTGCAGCTCGCCGTCGCGCGTGACGATCCCGCGCGGCTCGACGAGGTGGATGTTCTCGTCGACGAGCTCGACGTTTGGCCGCTCGAACAGCTTGTAGAAGCCGGTGCCCATCACCAGGCGCTTGCACATCGGCTGGTAGTCGGGGGTGAAGCGGCGTCGCAGGTCGGGGTCGCGCACGCTTCGCAGGTGCAGCCGGCACAGGGCGCTGACCACCTTGCGCCTCAGCCCGGGCTCGATGACCGCCCGCCCGAACGTCGCCTCGAACATGCGCTGCCAGCCGCGGTACGCCACCCGGTTGAGCGCCGGGAACCGGCGGTACAGCCACTTGGCCAAGCGCGTGTAGCGGCGGTTGGGCAGCGGGAAGATCCACTGCGGCGTGCGCTGGAAGAGCTTGAACCGGCCCGCGGCCGGCGCGACCGCGCGGGTGATCTGCATCCCCGTCGAGCCGGTGCCGATCACGCCGATCCGCTTGCCCTCCAGCGCGACCGAGTGGTCCCACTCGGCGGAGTGGAACACGGCGCCGGCGAAGTTCTCCAGCCCCTCCAGGTCGGGCTTCTTCGTGTGCACGAGCCCACCGGCGGCGGTGACGACGAAGTCGTACTCCTCCTCGCGGCCGTCATCGCAACGCAGGCGCCAGACCCCGTCGACCCACTCGGCCTCCGTCACGCGTGTGCGAAACGACGTGTGCTCGCGGATCCCGAAGCGGTCGGCGACCTCGTTGAGGTAGGCCCAGATCTCGCGCCCCGAGGCGTTGACGTGGCTCCAGTCGGGGTTGGGCGCAAAGGTGTACTGGTAGTAGCGCGACGCGACGTCGCAGTGCAGCCCCGGGTAGGTGTTGGCGTGCCAGGTGCCGCCGAGGTCGTCCCACCGCTCGTAGAGGTGGAACGACTCGATGCCGGCCATCTTGAGCTTCGCCGCCATGCCGATCCCCGACAGGCCGGCGCCGATGATCGCGACGCGCGGGGTCCGCAGCGCGTCCGATCCGTCCTTGGGTTGGGGCGTGGTGATCAGCATGGCGGCGACGCTAGATCCGGCGTAGCGGCGCGTCACGCGCCATGCGGTCAACCCGGTTGGTCGCGCCAACCAACGACGACGCGCGGCCCGTCAGCGACAGTCACGCCATGACCGAGATCAACGAGCAGTTCTGCACCGCCGGCGAGATCGAGCTCTGCTACGAGACGATCGGCGACCCCAGCGACCCGAGCCTGCTGCTCATCGGCGGGTTGGGCTTTCAGATGGTCGTATGGCACCGGGAGCTCTGCGAGCGACTTGCCGGGCGCGGCTTTCACGTGATCCGCTTCGACAACCGCGACAGTGGGCGCTCGACGCACCACACCGAGTCGCCGCCGACCCGACTCGAGCTGGTCACCCGGCGGATCCGCCACCCCGCTTACACGCTCGCGGACATGGCGCGCGACGCGAGCGGGCTGCTCGACCACCTCGAGATCGAGCGCGCCCACGTCGTCGGCCGCTCGATGGGCGGCATGATCGCGCAGACCCTGGCGGCGCAGTCGCCCGAGCGCATCCACTCGCTCGTGTCGATCATGTCCAACACCGGCAGCCGCCTCCACGGCCAGCCCAGCGCGCGGCTCCTGCCGTTTTTTCTGACGCCTCCGCCCACCGATCGCGAGCGCTACATCCAGCACGGTGGCAACCTGCTTGCGCTCGCGGGCTCACCCGGCTACGACACCGACCAAGACGAACTGCGCGAGATGCTTGGCCTCACGTTCGATCGTGGCATGTCGCCCGACGGGTTCGCCCGGCAGATCGGCGCGATCTTCGCGTCAGGCAAGCGCACGCGGGCGCTGCGACGGATCACGGCGCCGACGCTCGTCATCCACGGCCTCGCCGACCGCGCCGTCGGGCCGTCCGGCGGTCGCGCGACCGCCCGCGCCATCCGCGATGCGCATCTCATGCTCCTCGGTGGGATGGGTCACGACCTCCCCCGTGACCTGTGGCCCATCCTCACCGACGCCATCACTCGCAACGCCGAGCGGGCCGAGCGCCCGACGGTCGCGTAACAGGTCGGCTACCCGCGCCGTCAGCCGGCCGAGCCCAGCTCGTAGCGTTGCTGCACCTCGGTCGCCGAGACTGTCGTGGCGGAGACCGCGAGCTCGTCGAGCCGGCCGTCGATCCCGCCGTAGGTCGGGCTATCGCCGATCAGGATCGGCTCGGCGTTGCTGCTCGGCGTGATGCCGCCGGTAGCGGCGAAGTTGCCCGCGGACATCCACCGGGCCAAGGGGGTCGTGGCCGGCTCCGAGGCGCCTGAGCGCCGCGCGGTGCTGCAGGTGGTGGGCAAACGGGTGGACGTCTCCTTCGACGGCGACTGGGGCGGACAGGCGCCGCGAACGCGGATCGTCGCAATCGGAGCGGCCGGCACCATCGCCCCCGGAGACCTCGAGAGCCACTTCGCCGCCTGCCGCGCGGACGGCGAAAGATCGTCCCATCTGGGCGATGACCAAACGCCGGGGGAGCGTCAATCTCGGACAGGAGGCAACGAGTCAAGGAGAATGTGAGATGGGACGAGACAGACGCCAACGCAGACGACGCGCCGTGGCCATTGGAGGGGCCGCCGTGGCGGCCAAGAAGCACCACGACGCCAAGCAAGCGCAGCAGGAGGCGGCACCCGGCCAGCAAGCGGCGCCCGCTGACCCCGGCCAGGCCACACAGCCCGCCGCGGCAGGGGGAATGACCCCCGACGTGATGGAGCAGCTCAAGCAGCTGGGCGAGCTGCACGAGCAGAACGTGCTGACAGACGATGAGTTCGAGCGCGAGAAGGCAAAGCTGCTCGGTTGAGGAAGGAGGACATGGCCGAGTACAAAGAGACGCTGCGCAGGCTCGCGCTGAACGACGAGCTCTTCGTGGAATCGGTGCTCGGCATGGGGCACGACACAGTCGAGGTTTCGCGGCTGGATCCGAAGACGCACGCCCTCGTCCGGCTGGGCGCGTCGCTGGCAATCGACGCCGCGGCGAGCTCGTACCAGGCGAACGCCGAGATGGCCCTGGCCAGCGGCGCCGACATCGACGAAATCGTCGGGACCCTGATCGCGGTCGCTCCCACCGTCGGACTGACCCGCGTCGTTTCCGCCGCTCCCGAGCTGGCGCTCGCGCTCGGCTACGACGTGGACGCGGCCCTCGAAACACTGGAGGAGAACCGCCGGTAAAGGCTCTCCCCGCTAGCCACCAGACAACCGCCGTCCCCTAGCTCGCCACAGGGCCCGAGGTCCGCGCACTCGCGTGGTCTTGGTTGGGGCGCTTTCCATCGGCGGGGCGGTGTCGCGCGGATGCCGCTCGTACCAGCGGGCGTAGCGGTCGGCGAGCGGAGCCGCGCTGAGGCCGTGGGCCAAGACCGAAAGCCCCACCGTCACGTAGATCGCAAGCGCGATCAGGTGCTCGTGGGGAAGGCTCGACTCCTCGACGACGATCACCGCGAACACGATCGATGCCAGCCCGCGGGGACCGAACCAGCCCAGGAACCCCACCGTGGGCCCCCGAGCCTGCGACCGCCACATTGCGATCGCGACCGGGATCATCCGAACGACCGTAAGGCTGAGAATCGCGTAGAGGACGAGTTCCCAGCTCAACTCGCCGAGCGCGGGACCGAGCAGAACGGCCCCGAAAAGCACGAAGGTCACGCCGTTGAGCACGCTTCCGAGCTCCTCGCTGAGCTCGTTGAGGTCCTGCGGATCACGCTTGAGCGCCAGGCGGAACACCATGCCCCCCACGAACGCTGCGATGAAACCCGACCCATGGAGCGCGACGGCGATTCCATACGCGAGCGCAGCGCCGGCGGCGGGGATGACCTGCCCCCACTCGGGAGCGATCAGGTCTCGACGCCCGGCTTGGCTGACGATCGCCGCGATCAGGAAACCGGCCGCGATACCTCCGACCAGGCCGTAGCCGATCTCCTCGAGCAGCAGCGTCCCCGCGCTGCGTCCGTCCGAGATCTCGGATTCCACATCGGCCACGGCCACGGCGGCGAACAGCAGCGGCACGCAGATTCCGTCGTTGAGCCCGCTCTCGACGTTCAAGCCCTGGCGAATGCGCTGCGGGACGCGCGGCTCGGTGACCACCGCCTGGCCAAGGGCAGCGTCTGTCGGCGCCAACACGATCGCGAGGATCACGGCCTCCTCGATGGTCAACTGCCCGAAGACGCCAGTCGCCGCAGCAGCCCCGAGGGCAATCGTCAGCGGCAGGCCGATGCCGAGCAGCCGTAGCGGCACACCGACCTCGCGCCGAAGCTGCCCGAGATCGATGCGCGAGGCGTCGCAGAAGAGCACCAGCGCCAGGGTCGCCTCGGCCAGCGTTCGGACGGTCGAGCTCGAGGCGTCGAGGTCGACCTCCCCGAGCACCTTGGGCCCGACCAGCAACCCGACAACCACGAACAGCATCGCCGCCGTGACCGGCGTCCCCGACAGTCGCCCCGAAACCGCTGCAACGCCGAGCAGCGTGAGCGCCACGATGGCAAGGGACCAGTCCATTGGGAGCCTTTAGCGGGAGGTAATCCCCTCGCCGCGTCCTGGGTGACCGAGGGATCGCCCAAAAAGGCGATGCACACACCCTCCTATCCGGTAGCGTTGACGATATCGCCTCCCGGCCCCAGTAGGCGCGACACGGTTTGTCGACCCAGCTGCACCCATCGGACCTCCGCCCGCCGGACTCCAAACTGAAACGAAGGAGCCTGGCCTCGGCCCCTACCCGATCGCCGCGGTTCGAGCTGCTCGAGTCGAAGCTGCTGCCGCCGCAGGGTCGGAGCGGAATCGTGTCGCGCGAACAGCTGATCAGCTCGGTGGAAGGCTCCCGCGATGCACCGGTCGTAATCCTGTCGGCCGGCCCGGGCTGGGGGAAGACGACAATGCTCGCTCAGTGGGCCTCGCGATCAGACCGACCGTTCGCCTGGGTGTCCGTCGACGAGGGAGACAACGATCCCATCGTTCTCCTCACGTACGTCGCGACCGCGCTCGACCGCGTCTCGCGGCTCGATCCGAGCGTGTTCGAGGCGCTGGCGTCGAGCCACGTCTCGGTCCAGGCGAAGGTCGTGCCACGTTTGGGAGCGGCGCTGGCGAACATGAACAAGCGGCTCGTCCTGGTGCTGGACGACCTGCATCGGCTCGACAGCCAGCCGTCGTTGGATGCCGTCGCCGCGCTTGAGAGACACGTTCCCGACGGCTCCCAGCTGGCGCTATCGACGCGGGGACACCCCGCTCTGCCGCTCGGGGCACTGCGGGCACGGGGCCTGTCGCGTGAGATCGGGGCGGAGGAGCTGCGCATGGACGCCGCGGACGGGCGCCAGCTACTGAGTGCCGCCGGGGTGGAACTGGCGGATGCCGAGGTCGCCAAGCTCACAGAGCACACGGAGGGCTGGGCCGCGGGCCTGTACCTGGCCGCGCTATCGATCAGGACCCGGAGTGACGGAACGGCCAAGGTCGCGGCGACGTTTTCGGGGAATGACCGGCTCGTTTCCGAATATCTGGGGGCGGAGCTGTTAGGGCACCTGCCGGCGGACGAACGTCGCTTCCTAAGGCGCACCGCAGTTCTCGGGCAAATGTCCGGGCCGCTCTGCGATGAGGTTCTCGAGGAGAGTGGCAGCGCGGCGACGTTGGATTCGCTCGCACGTTCCAACCTCTTCCTCGTGCCCCTTGACGCCCACGGGGGCTGGTACCGCTACCACCATCTTTTCCAGGAGCTGCTGCGGGCAGAGCTGGAGCGAGCCGAGCCGGATCGTCTGGGCCAGCTCCTCGCTCGCGCGACGGCATGGTGTGAGGCGAATGGGCAGCCGGAGGCTGCCATCGGCTACGCACAGGAGGCCGGCGACGTCGATCGGGTGGCAGGTCTGGTCGAGCGTTGTGCTCATCCCGTCTACGAGGCCGGTCGTGTCGCGACCGTCCAGCGTTGGTTCGACTGGCTGGAAGCGCACGGAGCCCTCGAGCGAAACGCGGCGGTGGGCGTGCTCGGCGCGCTGGTCGCCACCACCTGGGGCCGGCCCGAACACGCGGAGCGTTGGGCCGAGGCGGCCGAGCGGGCCGGTTACGACGGCACATTGCCCGACGGCAGCCCTTCGATCGAGTCCTGGCTGGCCGTCATGCGTGCACAGCGCTGTGCCGGCGGCGTGGGCAAGATGCGCGCGGATGCGGAGCTTGCGCTCCGCACGGTCGCGCGTGCGAGCCCGTTCCGGCCGAACGCCATGGTGGTGCTCGCCATCTCGCACTGGCTGGCCGGCGAGATCGACCTTGCCGACGACCTGTTCGCCGACGTCGCCGAGGAGGGTCCGGAGCTCGGATTGCCCGAGGCGGCGTCAGTCGCGCTGGCCTGGCGCGCCGCGATCGCGGCCAGACGCGACGCCTGGGTCGAGGCCGAGGAGCTCGTCGAACGGGAGCTGCGGGTCGTCCGTCGTTCGCAGTTGGAGGAGTACCCCACCAGCGCTCTCGCCTATGCGCTGGCGGCCCGCGTCGCGCTCCACCGCGGGGAGACCGCGCGCTCACACGAATTCCTGGCACGGGCACAACGCCTCCGGCCGCAGCTCACCTACGCGCTGCCACACCTGGCTGTCGAGACGCGCCTGGAGCTCGCCCGCGCCTACCTGACGCTCGCCGATACCGCCGGCGCCGAGACGATGCTCCGCGAGATCGACGGGCTGTTGCGCCGCCAGCCGGACCTCGGCACTCTTCCGGCCGAGGTCGAGGAGCTGCGAGCGAGCCTGCAGACGATGCACGTAAACGCCCCCGGAGCATCGACCCTGACCGAGGCGGAAGTACGCCTGCTCCCATACCTCGCCACCCACCTGTCGTTCCGCGAGATCGGCGACCGCCTCTATATCTCTCGCCACACCGTCAAATCACACGCGATGGCCGTCTACCGCAAGCTCAACGTCAACTCGCGTAACGCCGCCGTCGAGCGCACGCACGAGCTCGGGCTGCTGTAGGCAACCGCCGCGATCAGGCTGCGGCCGGACCGGCCGGCCGGGTCCGGTCTCCTACGAGGTAAGCCGTCAGCAGCGCGAGCGGGAAGAAGAACAGGCTGAAGACGAAATATCCGAAGAAGCTGTGTCCCTTGCGGTCGGCGACACGAGCCGGCCAGAAGGCCAGAGCCACCCATATACAGACAGCCGCGGTCACCAGGACCACCCAACCGAACGTTGACATTGCTACGACCATGCTCTCCACCTCCAGGGATTTGAGTGGACTCAAGCTCCCACCCCGTCAGGGGATGCACATCGTCCCGAAGGGATGAACCGAGCCAGTTCATCCAATCTGGGCGATGGCGGAGGCCAGTCGAACCGTCATGTTCGTTCAGGCACCTCTACGAATGGAGATCTGATGGCCCAGCAAGCCGAGCCCCAAATCCTCGATCTGCTCACGAAGATGACCGCCGACTCGATCGATGCTTCGAGCCTCGATGAGCGGACGTTGATGCTCGTCCGGCTCGCCGCCCTCGTCGCGGTCGACGCCCCACCCGCCTCCTACCTGCTGAATCTCGGCGCCGCTGCCGAGATCGGCGTCGACGACGAGCAGGTTCGCGGCGTTCTCGCCGCCGTCGCGCCGGTCGTAGGCACGCCGCGCGTCGCCTCGGCTGCCGGGAACATCGCAAGCGCCCTCGGGCTCGCGGAGGAGCTCGGCTAAGCCTCCCTCGCCTCTCAAGCCCGCCACTCGCAGCCGGCGAGGTGGTCGTTGACGAGCCCGGCGGCCTGCATCAGCGAGTAGGCGGTGGTCGGACCGACGAAGCGAAAGCCGCGGCGCTTGAGCTCCTTCGCCATCGCAGTCGATTCCGGTGTGGCCGGGGCCAAGTCGTCGCCGCTCGCCGGCGGCACCGCGCCGTCGCGCTTCGGGGCGAAGCTCCATAGGAGCTCGTCGAGCGTCTCTCCCTCCTCGTGGAGGGTGCGTGTGGCGACGGCGTTGGAGATCGCCGCCTCGATCTTGCCGCGGTGCCGGATGATCTCGGCGTCGGCGAGCAGCCGCTCGACGTCACGGTCACCATAGGCCGCGATCTTCGCCACGTCCCAGTCGTCGAAGGCGCGGCGGAAGCCATCACGCTTGCGCAGGATCGTCAGCCAGGACAGGCCCGACTGGAACGACTCGAGGACGAGCATCTCGAACAGGTCGCGGTCGTCGTGCATCGGCCGTCCCCAGACCCGGTCGTGGTAATCCAGGTACTCCGGGGCGCCGAGGCACCACCAGCAACGCGCCCGGCCGTCCGGCCCCGGCCGGACGCCCATCTCAGCCAGGGCGCAGACGCACCGGCAGCGTCTTGAGCTGATTGATGAACGGCGACAGCGCGTACTCCGGCGTGCCGGCGACCTCGATCTCCGGGTAGCGCGCCAGCGTCTCCTCGAGGATCACCTTCAGCTCGAGCCGCGCCAGCGCCGCGCCGAGGCAGAAGTGGCGGCCGCCGGCGCCGAACGCCTGGTGCTCGGGGTTGCGCTCCACGTCGAAGCGGTCCGGATCTTCGTAGCGCTCCTCGTCGCGGTTCGACGACACGTACCACATCACCACCTTCTCGCCCTCCCGGATCGGCTGGCCGTTCAGCTCGGTGTCCCGCGTCGCGGTCCGCGCGAAGTGCGCGAACGCCGGGAACATCCGCAGCGCCTCCTCGACCGCCCCCGGGATCAGCGAGGGGTCGTCGATCAGCTTCCGGCGCTCGCCGGGGTCCTCCATCAGCGCGCGCATCGCGCTGCAGTAGGTCGCCTTGGTGCTGTCGTTGCCGGCGGCGACGAGCAGGAAGAAGCCCATCACGATCTCGTGCTCCTCCAGGGTGTGCCCGTCCACCTCGGCGTGGACGAGCACGCTGGTCAGGTCGTCGGTGGGGTTCTCGCGCCGCTCGGCGATCAGCTTGCCGCAGCGCTCGAACAGCTCCGGCACGTCGCGCTTCATCACGATCTCGGGGCCCTCGGGGTTCATGTCCGGGTCGCCGGCCCCGAGGATCGAGTTCATCAATCGCGCCCAGATGAGGTCGTCCTCGGGCGGGATGCCCATGAAGCTTCCGATCACCCGGGCGACGAACGGCTGGGCCACCTCGTCGACGAGATTGCAGCTGTCCTGCCCGTCCACCCGGTCGAGCACGTCTCGGGCGATCTCCCGGATCTCGTCCTCGTGCTCGGCGATCCGCTTCGGCGTGAAGCCGCGCTGGAACAGCATCTTCAGCCGGTCGTGCTTGGGCGGGTCCATCCCGATGAACATCGCCTGGATCAGCTCGAGCGGAAGGATCGAGTGCGTCAGCGCGGTGATCCCGGCGCGCTCCGACGAGTAGGTCTGCCAGTCGAGGCTCACCTCGCGCAGGTGGTCGGGCTTGGTGGCCGACCAGAACCCCCGCTCCTGCGGGTACTCGGTGATCTTCTTGGTGTAGTGCACCGGGCACTCGGACCGCAGCCGGGCGAACAGCTCGTGCGGAGGCCCCTCGGTCCAGAGCTCCTCCTCGGTGACCAGCAGCTCGTCGAGTGGGGTCTTGGCTGCGTCCACGGGTCGTAGGGTATGCGCAAATGCGCTCTTGGCCCAAAGCGCATGTCTGCCTCGCCTGCGCACTCATCGCGATGGCGGGCTGCGGCACCGAGGAGAAGAAGGGCGACGTGGGCGACCGGCTCGAGGCAGGATCCGTGAAGGCCGCCGTGACCGAGTTCTCGTCCAAGGTCCCCGGCGCCGAGCCGAGCGCCGGCCGGCGCTCCTACGGGGCGCGGCTGGAGGTCTGCAAGGACTCCGAGCAGTCGATCAACGCATTCGCGTTCGCCCTCGCGCTCGAGGGCGGCGGGAAGGCCGACCATGTGTATCCCCAGCGGGCCTACGAGGACGGGTTCGACTCGCTCCGCGACGGCTGCGAGAACGGTTGGCTGGTATACGACGCACCGAAGGGGTCGAAGCCGCGTGCGGTGAAGTTCGAGTACGAGGACACCGGCCAGGGCGGCCCCGGCGGCGACGACGGGGAGCACGTCAAGTTCGAGTGGGCCGTGCCCTGACGTCCGTCAGTCCGCGGTGGTGCGGGCGTGCTCGCCCTTCTCATCGCCGCGGATGACCAGCACGGGGAGTTGGCTGTGCTCGATCAGCTTCCGCGAGACGCCTCCGAGCAGGCGCTTGCGCAGCCCCGAGATCCCGTGCGAGCCAAGGACGACGGCTGCGGCCCCCCGTTCGCTCGCGAGGTGGAGCACCGTGTCCGCCACGTCCACCTCGTCCGCCACGGCGTGCGGCTCGGCCGCCAAGCCCAGGGAGCGGGCCAGCTCGGCGCCCTCGCCGGCGACACGGGTGGCATGCTCGCGCTGGACGTTGTCGACCGCCTCGACGGTCTCGGGGTCGGGTGGGATGGGGGTCGGCTCCAAGGGGCTCGGCGGAACCAAGGGGCATCAACGCCAGCCCGGGCTCCCACACGGTGACCAGGACGGCGGGACGCCCGGGGAACAGCTCGGCCGCGTGCCTCACGGCAGCCTTCGCGACCTCTGAGCCGTCATAGGAGATGATGAGAGGTGCGTCGTCGCGAGCCATTCGAGGCGAGCCTACAGCGACTCCGGTTCGTCGAGCGAGTCAGGGGCGCAACCCCGCGGATGCGAGGTAGCGGAGCAGCGGCCGCCGCTTCCCGCGCGTCAGCAGCCGCCGGTCGGCCACAGCGAGGAAGCGCACCCGGCTGCGCCGGATCCCGAACAGGCGCGGCGAGCGGGGATTGGCGCGGTACAGGCCGCGGCCGATCCGCTGGGCCCGCCTGTAGGCGGCGAAGAAGCGCCGTGAGCTCGAGCCCACGCGCACGCGCCGGTTGCCGTGGCCGCGGGCGGTGGTCGTGACCAGCCGCACGCGCCCGCGGCGGTAGCGAGAGGAGAAGACAGCGGTCACGCGGCCCGAGCGGCCCTTGACGCAGAAGCGATACGAGCGGCGCGTGCGGCGCGGTGGCTCCACCGGCAGCGCCAGCAGCTGCCCGCGCGTTCGCCCGAGCCGGATGCGGCCGATGTTGCGCGGCCCGATCGGGGAGCGGCGCGAGAGACAGCGGTCGGGGAGGCGCATCTTCGTGAGCACGAGCTCGGGCAGGTGCTTGCCGGTCCAGCGCGTGAAGGCGCCGCGGATCTCGTTCCGCCCCGTGAACTTCACGCCCGTGTACTCGAGGAAGGTCTGGTCGGTGGTGCAGCAGCCGTACATGTCCTTCCCCATCGTCGGCGCCGACTCGGGGGAGGTCGGCGCGCTCTGGAACACCGGCTTCCTTGCGAGCGCGTCCGGGCTGTGGGTCATCCATGCGCGCCAGTTCATCTCGCGGGCGCCGAACGCGTCCCCCCTGTCCGGCGTCGCGTAATAGGTGAGCGCGAGCTCGCCGCGGCCGCGAGCCGTGACCGACACGACGATGGCGTGGACGAGTCCCGGCGGCGTCACCCGGCCGAGCTGGCGCCATCTACGCCCGCCGTCGCGGGACACCATCAGGTGCACGCCGTCCCGGATGTAGGCGAAGTACAGGTTGTCGTGGTCGTCGACGGCGAGGTTCTCCGACCAGACGTGGTCGGTGATCGCGAGCACGATCCCCTCCCGCCCCGCGAGCACGTCCTCCAGCCCCACGCTCCGCCCGCCGGTGGCGACCCCCTTCCACGTCTTCCCCTGGTCGCTGCTGCGCACCACGGCGGGATATCCGCACACGGTGAGCGGGACCACGACGTCGCCGTTTGCGAGCACCCGCCCGCTGCCGTGGACGATCGTCGCCCCCTTGCCGCCCTGGACGTCGCCGGCCTTGCAGAGGCCGTTGAGCGTCGGCAGGTAGCCGGTGAACGCGAAATGGTTCCCGCCGTCGTCGGAGCGCCAGCAGCCGATCGAGGCGGCGACCAGGATGTTCGGGATGAAGTTGCAGACGTAGACGGCGTTCGGGTAGCGGCCCGGCGGCCTGCCCTTGAACGGGCCGCTGAAGATCTTCGGCCAGTCCCCGTGCGTGGCCGGCGAGCAGCCGGGGCGCTCCGCCGCAGCCTTCCATGTCGCGCCCTCGTCGTCGCTGTGGATCACCGGCTGACCGCAGCGCGTGGTGTCGGCCGAGAGCGACGTGACGAACAGGCGGTCGGTCACGGGATCGATGTAGGGGAAGCCCTCGGAGGCCTCGATGCCGCCCGGCAGGCGGATGCGGCGCCAGGTGCGGCCGTCGTCGCGGCTGCGAAGCAGGTAGGTCTCGGACGTCCCCGTGAGCCTGCCCGGGTCCTCGTAGAGGCCCTTGTCGGTCGCGATCCCCATGAACAGCGTGCCGCGCTTGTTCACGGCGAGCATCGGCTCCATCCCCTGCGACCGGGTGGTGTGCTCGCAGACGGTGGCGCCCAGGACGGTGGACTGCGCCGGGAAGTCGCAGGTGGGGTCAGGCGCCGGAGCGGCACTGGCGCCCGGCGCGAGGGCGAGCAGCGCCGCGACGACGCCGGCCGGGAGGCTTCTGAACGCTCCTGAGATCAGTTGGGACGCGCCACGTCGCACGGCATCCGGGCTACGTTCTCCTCGATGGCGCCATCGGCGAAGGTGAACTGGGCCCTGAACGTCCAGACTCCACTTCGCGGGCACGTTCGCGGCGTCCGCATGTAGGCCCTGCTTCCGAGTGACCGGGCGGGAAACACGTGGTGTATCCGGCGCAGCGCGCTCTCGCCGTCGGGCGGCCCGCCGGGGGAATGCGGCACGTCGACGGTGACCACCTGGCCCTCTCGTCGCCCGTGCGCGACCTGGCGGATCGGGGGATCCCGTGTGCCTCCGAGCAGCAGGAAATCGCCCCCGTCGTCCCAGGCGTCGAGATCCATGGGCGTCTCGCCCGCGCCCGGGAAACCTGTCATCAGGGTGTCGCCCTGGCCTCCGCCCAGCCAACTGTCGGGCGGACACGCGTCCTTGCCGAGGACCATGAGCTCCACGTCGGAGGCGTTGCAGTCGGGGACGACGGACTCGTCGTAGGTCGTCCCGGCCGGGAAGGTGAAGACCTCGCGCCGGACGGGGATCGGCTTGGCGTCCGGATCGGTCGGATGCTTGTAGAGGATCTGGGTGTCGGTCCCCGTGGACGTCCCCGGAGTCGACGTCGTGAACGTCTGCCCGTAGTCCGCCCGGACGCCGGCCTGCGCGGCGGGCGCCACTGCCGCCGCCGTTGCCGCGACCACCACGATGATCCCTGCGATCCGCATTCGCTCGCCTCCTTTCCAGAGGCTAATCCAGGGGGCGTGCCCTTCGCGCCGGTAAGGCGACGGCGGGTCGCCGGCCCGTCAGGCCCCACCGCCGGGGCGGCCTGGGGCCGTTCAGGATCCGGCCGACGAACGTGTGCCTGACGAACAGCTCGTAGGTGACCAGCAGGAACGAGAACAGCAGCGCCATCCCCACGGCCCACGCGACGGGGAAGGGCTGGCCCAGCGATACCGCGATGGCGATCGCGAGGGGCACCAAGGGCAGGTGCATCAGGAAGATCCAGTAGGACGCGTCGGCGACATAGCGGACGGCCGGGCGCTCGGCGGCGAGCAGGCGCTTGCCCACGCCGACCAGGCAGAGGACCGCCGCCCAGGTGAACACGCAGAGCAGCACCAGCCAGCCCCGACCTTCGTCCGGATTGAGGAGGACGTTGCCCTCCCGCCCAGACCGACCTAGGGTCCAGCAGGACGAGTGCGACGAGCGCCGCCAGGGCGATGGCGCCGGTCAGCCAGGGTCGTCCGCCCCCCGCATCCACGCCGTCGGGCGTGCCGTGGAGAAGCACCCCCACCACGAAGAACGAGCCGTAGAAGGCCATCAGCTCGGGCTTCGGCACCAGCCACGAGGCATCTCCCACCGAAATGAGCTGACCGCCGAACAGCACGGCGGCTGTCGCTGCCGCCAGCAGCGGAACGGCCAACGGCGAGGCCACGAGCCTGGCCGTCGCCGCGCCCGCGCGGTCGAGCCACGGCGCGCGGAGCAGGATGACGGCCACTCCGTAGAGGAAAAGCACATCCCAGAGGAACCAGAGGTGGGCCGGAAGCTCGGGTGCGCCGAGCTTGGGCCGTACCGCGCGGAGGATCGGCTCCGCCAGGGGCACGATCACGAGGATCCCGAACGCCAGCGGGATGCCGATACGCCGGAGCCGGTCCTTGGCGAACCGCGCCGTCCCCCAGCGGCGCAGGAGCTGGGCGCCGAAGAACCCTGCCATCAGGAAGAACAGGGCCAGGGACCACCTGGTGGCGGCAAGCGCCCACTCGAGCGCACGAACGGTCGAGTCCTCCAGCGTGACGTAACTCGGCCAGTTCAGGGTGACGTGCCAGACGACCACCACGAGCATCGCCGCGGCCCGCAGGGCATCGAGGTGGTTCAGGCGCCTCGACCTCACCGCCACAAACTAACGGCGAGCGACCGACGAGGAGCTATGCCAGCTGAGCTACGCCCACCAGGACGTTGCCAGCGTTCTCAGGCCCGCCCCTCCGCGCCGGCCGGCACCTTCTCCACGTCGAGCGTCGGGAGCACCCGCTCCAGCCAGCTCGGGATCCACCAGTTGCGGTCGCCGAGCAGCTCCATCACCGCCGGGACGAGCACCAGCCGGACCACGGTGGCATCTAGGAAGACCGCCGTGGCGAGGCCGATCCCGAACAGCTTGAGGAAGACGTCAGGGGCCGCCGTGAAGGCCAGGAAAACGACCACCATGATCGCCGCCGCCGCGGTGATCACGCGCGCGGTCTTCGCCAGCCCGTCGGCCACCGCCCGGCTGGTGTTCCCGTCCTTGAGGTACTCCTCGCGGATCCGCGAGATCAGGAAGACCTCGTAGTCCATCGAGAGCCCGAACAGGATCGCGAACATCATCACCGGCATGAATGGCGCTATCGGCACCTCTTGGTCGATGCCGATCAGCTCTCCGACGGGCCCGCCCTGTGCCACGAGCGTCATCACGCCGTAGGCAGCGCCCACCGAGAGCAGATTCATCACACCCGCCTTGAGGGAGATCAGTGGTGAGTGGAACGCGACGAGCAGGAGGAGGAACGAGAGCCCGACTACGCCGATGATGAACACCGGCATGCGGTCGACCATATAGTCGCTCTGGTCCTCTAGGGCCGCGCTCACACCGCCGACGTGGGCCGTAACGCCGGACCCCTTCAGCTCGGTCGGCAGCACGTCGTTGCGCAGCCGGTGGACCAGTTCCTCGGTCTCCTCGTCCTGGGGCGAGCCCTTTGGGATCACGGTGACGATCGCCGCGTCGCCGGCATCGTTGATCACCGGATCTGGGACGAACGCGACCTCGCGCTCGCCGCGAAGGCGATCGGCCAGCGAGTCGACCGCGTCCGAGGCGGACCGGTCCGGCAGCTCGGCGGCGATCACCAGCGGCCCGTTGGTGCCCGGCCCGAACCCCTCGGTGTTCAGGTCGTAGGCCTGACGGGTCATGGTGTCGGGCGGGTCGTTGCCGGCGTCGGGGAAGCCGAGGCGCATGCCGAGGGCGGGCGCGGCCAGCGCGAGCAACAGCGCGGTGGCCGCGATCGCGAACACCCATGGGCGCCGCTGGACGATGTGGCTCCAGCGGGCGGCCGGGGAGTGCGAGTCGCCCTCCGGCTTGTCCAGCCTGCGGCCGAGGATCGGGAGTCGCAGCCGGTCCACGTTCGGGCCCAGGTACGCGAGCAGCGCGGGCAGGAGGCTGACCGCCGCGATCATCACGACCAGCACCGCGAGCGAAGCCGAGAGCGCGACGCCGTACATGTACGTGAGGCCGGTGAGGCCGAGACCGAGCACGGCGATCACCACGGTCGCGCCGGCGATGATCACGCTGCGCCCGGCGGTGGTCACGGCCTCGACCACCGCGTCGTGGCGGTCCTTGCCCCGTTTCAGAGCCGAGCGGAAGCGGGTGATGACCAGCAGCGCGTAGTCGATGCCGACCCCGATCCCGATCAGACCGGACACCGCCGTCGTCCAGTCGGGAACGTCGACGACGTTGGCGAGCAGGACGATCAGGCCGCCCGAGGTGATGCCGAGGCCGACCAGTGCGATCAGGAGCGGGAGCCCGGCGGCCACCACCGACCCGAAAGCGATCAGCAGCACGATCGCTGCTCCGAGGAAGCCGAGGCCCTCAGGGCTGGCCGCCTCCTGTGCCGCGTAGATCGGGTCCCCGCCGAGCTTGAGCTCCAGCCCTTCGCCGTCGTTCGCCTCGGCGGCGGCGATCAGCTTCTCGCCGTCCTCCTTCTCGACCTCCCAGCCGGGGACCGTGAGCGGCAGGGTGGTCGTCCCGATGTTCCCGTCCTCCGACACGCGAACCGGGGTCGGGTCGCCCACGTGGTCGACCTTCGTAGCCTCGGCGAAGAACTGGTCGAGCCGCTGCTTGACCGCGGGATCCTGAGCGCCGCGCTCGTCCTTCCATACGACGTAGATCTCCTGGCCCGAGTAGCCGTCGAAGCGGGCCTCCGTGAGGTCGCTCGCAGCCTTGGACTCCGAGCCCGGGGTGTCGTAGTCGGCCTCGTACTCGCCGGCGAGCGAGGACCCGACCCCGATGATCACCACCGCGGCGGCGATCCATGCGAGGACCATGCGGCCACGGCGGCGGTAGGCGAGGTCGGCCAGGCGTGTGAGGAATTGGGTCATGGCGGCGTTGTATCAACCATCGGCGGGCGCGAGAGTACGGGTACCCCTACAACCCGTCCGTCACCGTCCGTCGCGGTTCGTGAGCGGTGTCTTCGCCATGGGCCGGAGTCTCTACGACGCTCCCGCCGCCGCCATACGCGCGACCGGGCGCTGCGCCTCGTACAGCGCGTCCACCACGTCGGCGTAGACGCCGAGCGCGAAGCGCCGGCCCGTGTCGTCACCGCGGTCGACGATCTCGGCCACGCGCTCCAGCGGCAGCTCGACCAGCAGCGCGCGCTCGCGGGCGCGCGAGCTGGCCGCTCCCGCATCCTCCCCGAGCAGGTTGAGATGGCCCACGAAGCGCCCGGGCCCGGCCAGCCGGGCCCTCGCCGCGAGCCCGCCGCGGCGGATGGACGTCTCGATCGCACCCCTCATCACCACCAGGAGCGACCCGTCCGCCACCACGTCCGCGCCGCGCGGCGCCTCCAGGCGGCGCAGATCGCCGAAGAGCTCCTCGAGCTCCTCGGGGCTGAAGCGGCTGAAGAACAGCACCGTCTCCAGGTAGTCGGTCTCGCCCGCGTCGCGCTCGACCGGCAGGACCGGCGTGGCGTCGTAGAAGCTCGCCGACCGGGCGGGCTCGCCGGAGCGCGGGTCGTCGCCGCATTGTGCGCCCAGCCGCTCGTACTGCCCTCGCAGCCGCTCGAGGGCCAGCCGGCCGAGCCGCCGCGCCACCTCGGGCTGCTCGGCGGCGCCCAGGCGGCCGATGTCGGCGAGCGAGAAGTTCCAGCCGGCCGTGTCCTCAGCGGCCCGCACCGAGATCCGCCGCGGGTGCTGCGAGAGCACGCCCATCTCCCCGATCAGCTCGCCCGAGCCGACCGGCTGGACCTCGAGCTCGCCGCCCCCGGGCAGGCGCATGATGGCGTCGACCCGGCCGCTCTCGATCAGGCTGATGAACTCGCCTGGATCGCCCTCGCGGAAGAGGTATTCGCCGGCGGCGAGCGTGAACGGCCGCGCCGCCAGGGCCAGGCGGTCGAGCACCGTGTCCGGCGCGCCCTCGAACAACGCCAGAGCGGCGAGTGCCGCGTGTGCGCCGTTCTCAGGCATCGAGCTCCCGGATCTCGACGTCGAGCCCCTCCGCGGTGGGCGCGGCCACCAGCAGGCAGTACTCGGGCGCCTCCAGCCAGGCGGACTGATCGTGCGTGATCGGCTCGGAGGCCACGATCAGCGAGGTCTGCGGGCTGCCGCCGCCCACCCCCCACTCGCCGTCGTGGCAGCCGTACCCGGTGCCGGCCGCGTACCAGAGCGTGGTGTAGTCGTAGCGGCGCTCGCCGCCCGCGAAGGTCCAGCCCTCGTGGTACCAGCCGTAGTCGAAGGCGAAGCGGGTGGCTACCAGGCAGTGGCCGTCCGAGATCACCAGGTTCACGGCGGACTGGCGCTCGAAGCCGCGCCGCACACGCACGTCGCGCACCATCCGCAGGGCCTCCTCCGTGGCCGCGGCAAGCTCCTCCGGGTCGGCGGCTGGCGCGAACGGGTCCTCTAGGCGGCTGAGGATGAGCGCATACAGCCACTCGCTGTCGGTGGTGCCCTCCACGCGCTTGGCGATCTCCGGGTCGACGAGGTTGGCCACGTCCACCCGCATCTCGGGAAAGCGATCGAGGTCACCGTTCATCGCCAGGGCGATCGGAGTGCCCTCGTAGCGGAAGGGGTGCACGTTCTGCTCGTTCACCACCTCGCGATCGCTCAGGAGCACTCCCCGGACGTGGCCCAGCAGCGCCGTCGCACGGGCCTTGCGCGACAACGCGCGGAGGTTGCGGTCGAAGAACGGCAGCCCCGCCGTGCGGTAGGTCCAGGGGATGTCGGGCGATCGGCTGCCGTCGTCCCAGGCCACCGCCCCGAATCCCGCCAGGTTCATCGCCGACAGCATCTGGGGGTGCACGGCCTGCTCGACGATCGAACTGTCGGGCTGGAACAGGACCTCGTCGAGGATGACGCTCTCTCCGAGGTAGGCGACGAGCCTGCACATGCAGGCGCGAGACTAGTCGGGCGATTCCCTACGCGGTCCCTCCCGTGAGCACCGCCGCGATAGCGAGGCGCTGACGCTCGGTGAGCGTGGCGATCTGCTTGTTCTCCGGCACCGCCAGCGACACGAGCAGGCGGCGCATCCGCACCCGGCCCCACCCCCGCTGGCTCATCAGCAGCTCCCCGACCGACATTGTCCTCGCCTGCCACGGGGAGGTGAGGACCACCTCGGTGGCGGCCAGCCCCCCCGCTTTGACCCGCCGCTTCAAGTCGGCCCGGGCAACCCGGACCTGGTTTGCCTCTTCCAGCGCCCGCAGGCACTGCGGCGCAACAGCAACGCCAGTCATCTGTCCCATCGGACCCTCCTCATCGGCATTCGCTTCCGCGTCGTACCGATCCGGCTGGCGCGCAAATGACACGAGTCCTCTGCGGCGCACGCCGATGGGCTCCCCGACCGCGTGTCCAAAGCCCCCTACCCGCGGGTCCCTCCGACTTCGACGTGGGTCGTAACGACCACGTCGAACGTAGCGGAGTCGAGGCAAGCGGTCAAGTCGCCGCCGGGCAGCGCGGGCGCTAACACCGGGCTTTGCCGGGCTCCGCCACCGCTGGTCCCGCCGGTTACTGCAGCGCGGCGATGTGGGCGCGCGCGTCGAGCTCTTGCTCAGCCGGGTCGCGAAGCGAGAACGCGAACAGCCACAGCGCGGCCTTCTCGTCCAGAGTCAGTTCAGCCACGTCGTCTATCGCGTCCTCGACATCGCCGAACTGCTCGCCCGACTCGAGCAACTCCGTGACCGCGTCCCGGTAGGTGGACAGGGGCATCCTGCCTGCATGGGTTCCGCTCATCGGCGGCCCCCTCTCTCGGTCCCTGCGCTGCCGTGACACGTCAGCGCCGGTCCCCTTGGGAGCGCGCCATTATCACAGCGCTTTGACCGCCGGCACAAGGGTTTCAGCACTTTCCGCGCGGTGTCCGCGCGGGCCTTGCCGGAAACTGCACGATTTCGCTATCCCCCGCGAGAGGGAGTACCGTGGAGGCACACGCTGCTGGTGGGACTCCAACGCTTCCTCGCCCTCTCGTGGTTCACACACCCGTCGAGGAAGCGGCACGGAAGGTGCCCCACATGACCGAGCAGCGACAATCCCCGTCTCCTGCGGCGATGATCTCGACCTCCACGGTGCAGGTGATTCACGAGTACACCGGCCGTGGCCCGACCAAGGCGAAGACCGTCATCAATGACGATCTGGTGACCGTGTTGCTGGCCGACACGCTCACCAAAGGCGAGCGCAAGCTGGTCGAGCGCGGCAAGCCCGATCGAGTCATCCAGCTACGCCACGACTTCCAGCTCGCGATGCGCGACGACCTCGTCGCGATCGTGGAACGCCAACTCGAACGCAAGGTGCTGGCGTTCATGAGCCAGAACCACATCGACCCCGACCTCGCCATCGAGGTCTTCGTGCTCGAAGCGGCCGCTGAGGACTAGGTCGAGATCAACGCCCGTGGCGCTGGCGCAGCCCCTCTGCCAGAGGGGCCTCGTCGAACGCGCCCGAGCCCACCCGCTTGGCCACCTGGCGGGCCACCACGCGGTCCACCAGCCGGGGCAGGTGCCGGGCGGCGAACAGCTGCACACGGCCCGCGCGCGACACCGCGGCGTCGCGCCGGGGCCGGGAGTCGAGGCACGCGGACACGATCCGGTCGACCACGTCCTCCAGCCGCTCCGGGGTCGACACCCCGTCGAGCGACAGCCCGGCGGCGACGGTGCTGTCGTGGATGCGCGTCCGCACCATCGCCGGGTGGATCGAGGAGACGGCGACGTGCGTTCCGTACTCCGCGCGCACGCAGTCCGCATACGCGGTGAGGCCGCGCTTGGACACCGCGTAGGCGGCGCCCAGCGGCAGGCCGAGGAACGCCATTCGCGACGCCACGAACACCACGCGCCCGCGCGAGGCGACCAGGTGGTCGATCGCTGCGGCCGTCACGTTCCAGGCGCCGAAGAGGTTGACCTCGACGATCGCCCGCGCCCGCTCGTCGGGCGGCGCGCCCGCGGACGCGGGGCCGCCGATGCCGGCGTTGTTCACCAGCACGTCGAGGCCGCCGAGCCACTCGACCGCCGAGGACACCCCGGCCGCCGCCCCGCTCGCGGAGGTGATGTCGCACTCGAGCACCCCCTCCCCCTCCTCGAGGTCGAGGCCGATCACCGAGGCCCCGCGGGCGCGCAGCGCAGCGGCGGTGGCGGCGCCGAACGCGCCGCTCGCGCCGGTGATCAGCACGCGCGTCATGCCGCCCGCCGCCGCCCGCGCCGGTGCTCCACCTCGAGCTCGCGCATGAAGCCGTCGAACTCCACCCGCAGGTGCGGGCGCTTGTGCTCGCCGTATCGCTTGGCGGCGGCGTCGCGGCGCTTGGCGGCGTCCGCGCGCCGCTTGGCGGGCGAGGGCGGGGCGTACCGTCCCGTCAGGTGGTCGGCCAGCAGCTCCGACTGGCGCTCGACGACCGGGATCGCCGACCCGGTGGTCTGCACGAGGCCGATGAAGAACAGGTCGTCGTGCTCGTGGTGGAACACCCGCTTGAACAGGGACAGGTCCTCCGGGGCCGCGCCCAGCACGGCGGGATCCACGTACGGGACCGTCACGCGGTAGCCGGTGCACCAGACGATCACGTCCACCCGCTCGCGCGAGCCGTCGGCGAAGACCACGCCGTCGCCGTCGAGCGACTGGATCCCCGGCCGCACGGCGATCTCGCCGTGGGTGAGCCGCGAGAGCACGGCGTCGGAGATCGTGGGGTGGTCGCGCAGGAAGCCGCTCGACGGCGCCGGTAGCCCGTAGCTCTCGGGCCGGCCGACGGCCAGCCTCAGCAGCAGGTGCGTGAGCGGCTGGCGGACCTGCCAGGGAAGGCGCGCCATCGTGGGCGAGGTGACCTGGTCCGCGGGCTTGCCGAACACGTACTTGGGCACGATGCGCGTGCCGCGCCGGGTGGAGAGGAACGTGGCCTCCGCGACCGTGGAGGACTCCACGGCGATGTCCATCGAGGAGTTGCCCATCCCCACCACCAGAACGCGCCGGCCCTCCAGCTCGTCGGCCTCGCGGTAGTCGTGGGCGTGCAGCTGGCGCCCGTCGAACGAGCCCGGGTACGGCGGGTCGGGCAGCCGCGGCTCCCAGTTGTGCCCGCTGGCCACCACGAGCACGTCGAACTCACCCTCGAAGCCGTCCTCGGCGCGCACGGTCCAGCCGCCCGACGGCCCGCGCTTCGCCTCCACCACCGCCGCCCCGAAGCGGATCCGGTCCCGCACGCCGCTCTCGTCCACATAGCGGGAGAAGTACTCCCCGATCCGCTCGTGGGAGGGGAAGTCGGGCCAGTCGGCGGGCATCGGAAAGCGCGCGAGCTGGGTGCGCTCGCGGCTGGTGTTCAGATGCAGCGAGCGGTATGCGCCCGAGAGCGGCGCCCCGTAGGCCCACAGCCCGCCGGGGCGGTCGGCCTTCTCGAAGCAGGTGGTGTCGATCCCGGCCCGCTGGAGGGCCACCAGCGCCGTGAGGCCGGCCGGCCCGGCGCCCACCACCGCCGCCTTCACGGAGTGGCCGGCTCGGAGCCCAGGTTGCCGGGCGGGTTGTCGCGCACCGGCGCCTCGCCGCGGCCGACCCTGGGGTACTGCCCGCCGTCGAACAGCGACTTGGGCGCCACGAAGCAGGGCGGCTCGCCGTTCGTCGGGTCCTTCTTCTCGCCGCCGGTGGGCTTGCAGTCGAACGCCTCGGGGATGCCGAGCGGCCGCGCCCGCCGGAGGTAGTTGGGCGCGGGATAGGAGTTGCCGCGGTCGTAGCTCGGGCGGGTGCGCGCGATGCCCACGCCGCGCGCGTTGATCGCGCTGTACGCGCGCAGGTAGTGCCGCGGCCCGTCCTTCTCGTTGAGCGGCTTGAGGGTCGCGTTCAGCGAGCCGCTGCCGTTGGTGATGAAGTCGGCCACCTGCTGCCGGTTGAAGTTGAGGTAGGACAGGATCGGGTTCAGCTCTTGCAGGTAGGGATGCAGCGACTCGAACACGGGCTCCGAGCCGCGGATGAACTTCGCGGCCGACGGCAGCGTGTCGTCGGACTCGTCGATCAGCGGATCGAGGTTGCGGAACAGCGCCTTCAGATCGGGCGCCAGCGTGCCCACGTCGCGCAGGGTCGGGCGCAGGTCGCGCGCCACCGGCTCGAGGTCGCGCACCAGCGGGCGCGTGTCGGCAGAGAAGGTCTTCAGCCGCCGCAGCGTGGCCTTCGACTCGTCCAGGAAGGTCGGGAAGATGAACACCGCCTCGGCCAGCGACTCGTTGCGCGACGCCAGCGCGCCAAAGAAGTCGTTCGCGTTGACGACCAGCTCGCGCAGCTGGCCGCGGCGCTCGTTCACGGCGTTCAGCGCCCGGCCGGAGTTGCGCACCAGCCGCCGCAGCGCGGGCTCCTGTGAGTCGAGCACCGTCAGCACGTCGTCGCCGGTGGCCACGAATCGCGGCAGGTTGCCGATCGCGTCGTTGAGGTCCTCGCCGCGGCCCTTGTCGATCGCGAACGCGAGCTCGCGGATCCAGCTCTGGAAGTTCGCGCGGGTCTCCTTGTCGAACAGCGAGATGATCTCGTCGATCTCCACCGCCTCCTCGACCGCGCGCGCGGGCAGGCGGTCGCCGTCGTCCAGCTTGGGCCCGGCGCGATCGCCGGGCGTGAGCTCCACGTAGGTCTCGCCCAGCAGCGCCTTGATCCGCAGCAGCGCCTTGGTGTCCCTGGGGATCGGCGCGAACTCCTCGTCGATCTCCAGCTCGGCCACCGTGATCCCGTTCTCGGCGTCCAGGCGCTTGGCCTTCACCTTGCCCACGTTCAGGCCGGCCATCCGGACGTCGGCCTCCTTCACCAGCAACGACGCCTCCTTGAAGCCCACCTCGAAGCGGTAGCCCTCGGGCCGCAGCGGGGTCGTGCCGCCGAACGACAGCCACAGGAACAGCAGCAGCGCGAAGCAGGAGAGCGTGAAGCCCACCATGGCTGCCATGCGACCGGGGCTGGGGGTGTCCTTGATCATCCGGGTGGGCAGAGGTCGGTGTCGGCGAGCAGGTCCTTCAGGCCCAGCACGTCCTCCACGAGCGGCGCGGCGGCGCCGTTGTCGAGCAGCAGCTGCTGGTAGGTGGTGCAGGTGGCGAGGATGAGGAAGCGGCGGTAGGGGCCGGAGGCGTCGCTGGTGGCGAACATCGAGTTTGTGTTGTGCGCCACCCAGCCGAGCCAGAACAGCAGGCCCTCGTCGCGGTTGAGGTCCTGCGCGAGGTTGCCGCTCACGCCCTCGGCGCCGTTCGGGTTGTAGGCCCCCATGTTGAAGAAGCGGTTGAGCTCGAAGAACGACTCGCGCAGGTCGGGGCTGGCGGTGCCGAGGTCGCGGGCGGCCGGGCGCAGGTCGCGCACGTAGGGCCGCGCCTTCGCCACCAGCGGGCGGACGCTCTTGCGCAGGATCGGCTCGGCGGTCTCGGCCAGCGGGCGCAGCTCGCTGTTGGCGGAGTCCACCCGCCGGATCGCCGGACGCAGGGCCCGGAACGCGGGCTTGGCCACCTGGCCCAGGGTGTTGACCTTGCGCAGCGTGCTTGCGGCCTGGCCGAGCGCGCTGGGCAGCCGCTGCACCGCCAGGGAGATGCGGGCGTCCTCCTGGCCGAGGCGGTCGAACACCCTGTCCGAGTCGCGCACCAGCGCGGTCAGGGCCTCGTCCTCCTTGCCCAGCCTGCTCATGCTGGAGCCGTAGTTGTTGATCAGCCGGGCCAGGTTGCGGCGGCGCTTCACCACCTCGGAGTTCAGCTCGTCCAGGTCGCGGTGGATCGGGCCGAGGCGGGCGAACACCTGGCGCAGGTCGTCGGAGCGCCCCTTCGAGGCCCTTGCCGGCGCCGTTGATCAGCAGCTTGAGGTAGGAGCGGGTGTCGCTGTCCAGCCCGGCGAGGATCTCGTCGGCGTTCACGTCCGGCTGGGTGTTGGCCGAGCTGATCGTGCCGCCCTCCTCCACGGCCGGGCTCTCGCGGCTGCCGGGATCGAGCGCGAGGAACATGTCCTTCAGCCCCGTGCGCGGGCGCAGCAGGACGGTGGCGTCCTCGCGCACCAGGTCGTCGTGCTCTTGGTCGAGGTCCATCCGGATCAGCGCCTTGCCGTCCTCGAGCTTCACCTCGCCCACGTCGCCGACCCGGGTGCCCGCCACGCGCACGGTCTGGCCCTGCCCGGGCGTGACGCCACGGGCGTTCTCGGCCTCCACCCACACCTTGTAGGGCTCCTCCTCGATCAGCGGGAAGCGCAGCCGCTGGTTGGCGAGGATGTAGCCGCCCACGCCCACCGCGATCGCGACCATCCCGAGGATCGCCGCGAAGTCGCGCAGATGAGTGGTGATCGCGCGCTTCACTTCGCGCTCCTCTTCACGATCTTGCCCTCGGCGTTGCGCTCCAGGCCCATCTGCTTGAGCTTCATCCGCTCGCCCACGCCCCACCACACGAACGGGTCGAGCGCCGGCTGGCCCTTCTTCTCTCGGGCCACGAACTCGCGCAGGCGGCGGTACTGCTCCGGGCGAGCCTTCTGCCGCTTCGCGCTCGCGCGCGGCAGGGGGCTCGAGGCCTTGGCGGAAGTGGTCGTGCCCGGGCGGCCCGCCGGGCGCGTTCAGGTTGGGCGGCTCCTGGGTCTCACACGGGATGTCCGGGACGGAACTTCGGCGCGGTGTTCGGCCGCGCCGGGCGCACGCCCTGGAGCGGGAAGTCGAGCTGGCTGAAGAGCTCCTCGCCGTTCTCGCCGCGTGACACCGACGTGGTGGCGCCGGCGCCCGCCTGAGTGCGGAAGTAGGGCGAGTTGGCGTCGGTCAGCCGGCTCTCGCCGGAGAGCCCGACGAACGCGCGCGGGGACTCGCGCGAGAACGAGAAGCCGGAGTGGTACGGGTAGTCGGGGTCGGGGATCGGCGACTCGGCGAACGGGCGCAGCACCCGGTTCTGGCAGCGCGAGAGCGCGCGGGTCTGGGTGAACGTGCGCGGCGAGCGCGTGTTCAGGCGGGCGAGGTCGGGCACCGCCTGGCGCAGCTGGCGCGAGAGCCCGCCCAGCTCGCGCTCGGACACCAGCTTTCGCGCCTGCTTCATGAACGGGATCTGGGCGTCGAGCGTGGGCGACGAGGAGCGCGCGCCGGGCAGGGCGTCGCGCGCGAAGCCGCGGATCTGGGGCAGCGCCTCGTTCAGCGACGCGAGCGCCGGGCGGCCCTCGCGGAACACGTCGCGCAGCCTGCGGGATCGCCGCCTTGAGGTTGTCCTCCTGGGAGGCGAACGCGGCGACCGTCCGGTTGAGGTCGGTGACCAGCTCCTCCAGGGTGTCCTCGTTGCTCGACAGCGCGCCGAACACCCGGCCCTGGCCGCTGAGCACCCGGCCGAGGTCGTGGCGCTTCTGGCCGAGGGTGGCGTCGTTCACCTGGGAGGTGTTGCGGTAGGCGTCCTCCCAGTGCTTGATCGCCTGGTTGAAGCCCGCGGCGCCCTCGCGCTTGAGTGACAGCGAGTACTCGCTTCAGGAAGGTGCGCAGGTCCTCGCGGGTCTCGCTCTGCAGCGTGGTGAGCACCTGGCCGAACTGGACCGGGTGGGCGGTCTGGTTGGGCGGCACGGTGTCGCCGTCCTCGAGCTCGGGGGAGCTGGGACGGCCCGGGCTGGAGGTCCACGAAGTAGTTGCCCTCGAGGAACAGCCGGTGGCGGACCTTCAGCTGCGCGTCGCGCTTGATCGGCAGCCCCTCGTCCTTGATGTGCATCGTCACCTTCGCCAGCCCCGAGCCGTCCTCGAGCGGCTCGACCTTCACGACCTTGCCCACGTCCACGCCCGCGATCCGCACCGGCGATCGCATCGGCCAGCCGGTTGGAGCTGTCGAACAGCGCGTGCAGCTCGTACGGGTTGGCAAACGGGTTCTGCTTGCTGAACGCGAAGTAGGTGAACAGCACGATCAGCACCACGGCGATCGCGCCGGCCTTGAACGGCGCCATGCCGGCGCTCTGCCTGCTGCCCCGCGGGATGTCGGAGAAGCGGGCCATCAGGGGACGTCGTTCAGGTTGTCGATGCCGAGCTCACGGGCCTTGTAGGTCGGGCCCGAGTTGCCGGGAGGCAGGCCGAGTACGACGTGGCTGCCGCCGCCCTGGGCCGGGTCCGTCGAGGGCTTGTAGCGACCGTCGGGCACGAACGGGCCGGTCACATACCCGCGCTGGCCGACCTCGCAGTCGGCGTTGCCCTCGGCGTCGATCGCGTTCACGTACGCGCCGTTGTGCAGCGCCTGGAGCGAGGCGCCCTGCGGGTCCTTCGCGGTCTTCGGATCCTGGCCCACGGGCACGTCGGCCGGGCGGTCGCCCTCGGTCGAGCTCAGGCGGTTGTCCTGCGTGTTGTTGCCGGACTTGGAGAGGCTGCGCTGGGCGGTGCCCCCGGTCACGAGCTCCGACACGTGCTCGCTGATCGCGCTCCAGTAGTAGTTCCAGTAGTTGCACACCGACTGGTAGGGCGACACGTACTGCACCAGCGGCGTGGCCACCTCCAGCGTGCGGCGCAGGCTCTGCAGCCCCAGGAGCGTGTTCGGGTTGGAGGCCAGGTCGTTCAGCGAGCTGAACACGTTCCTCGTGTTGCGGTAGAGCACCGGCGCCTTGGCCTGCACCGGTGCTCCGACCTCGAACGCGTCGGACACCAGCGGCAGCGACCGCTCGATCTCCGCGGCCACCGGGCGCAGCCGCCGCGACAGCTTGGCTGTGTCACGCAGGAACGGCCGCTGTACGCGGAAGCTGTCGATCCCCGTGTCGAGCGTGGGCCGCAGCCGCTCGATCGTGCCCTGGAGGCGGTCGGGGTGACGGGACAGCGCCTCGAAGGTCGTGCCCATGTTCGTGAACAGCTGGGCGTAGGTGCTCGCCACGGGAGCGATCTGCGCGGACGTGCGGCCGGCCTCACGGAAAAGGTTGCGCAGCTCGGTGTCTGGGTCCGACAGCGCGGTCATCACCGGCTGGAGGTGGCCGAGGAACGGCGGCAGCGTGCGGATCACCTCGTTGATGTCCTGGCCGCGGCCGGACAGCGCGGTGCCGTAGCCCTCGTACACCGTGCGCAGGTTGGTCCGGAACTCGTCGTTCTGGATGTTGAAGAAGTCGTCCAGCTCGGTGGGCTTGAGCGACTGCTTGAGCGGGATCGTGGCGCCGGCCTTGATGGTGCTGGTGCTGCGCCCGGGGGTCAGCGAGATGTACTTCAGGCCCAGGGCCGAGCGGGGACGGATCGCCAGCCGGGTATCCACCGGCAGCTCCTCGACCTGCTTGTCGAGCTTGAGCGCCACCACGGCGATCGCCTTCTGCTCGTCGCCCGCCTTCACGTTCGCGCCGCGCTCGCCGGTGCTGGCCGTGCCCGGCAGGATCCGGTCGACCACGCCGACCCTGAAGCCGCCCAGGCGCACCTCGTTGCCCACCACCAGGTTCGACCCGCCCGGGAGTTCGGCCTTCACGTCGTAGGTGGGCACGAACGGCAGGCCGTTGTTGGCGTTGTAGGCGAGGAAGACCGAGATCATCGCCACGAGCACGGTCACCGCTCCCACGAGCACGGGGCTGGCGACCAGCGCGGATGTACCCCGGCGGCGGGTCATGGCGCGAGCAGGTAGTCGAGGAGCTGTTCGGTCTCGCCGAGTTGCTGGCTGCCGTCGAGCTGCCCGTTACCGTCGAGCGGCAGGGGCGTGTCCTTCGGCAGCGTCTTGCCCAGCTTGTCGAGCAGGTCCTTCACCTGCGGCGGGATCTCGATCGGGTTGCCGTCCTTGTCGGTCTTCGGGGCCGCGGGGGCCGGGCCCGCGTTCTCCGGACGCTTCTCGGGGGCCGCGGCCGGCTTGCGCTCGCGGGTGCCGCTGGGCCTGGACTCACGGGTCGAGGCCGGCTTGGGCTCGGGGGTGGTCACGCCCGGCTGATTCGGGCCGAGCCACGAGTTGCACTCCTTGATCTCGGTCTCGGTCGGCTTTGCGTGATACGGCGGGCACGGCCCCTGGTTGAAGAGCGCGATCCGCAGCAGGTGGCCGATCTCGTCGAAGGAGTTGACGGCGAGCGTCTGGAAGTACACGTAGTTCCACAGCGCCTCCATGCCGGTGAACCCCTGGCCCTTCTTGTAGGCGGTCTTGTCGGGGGCCGGCGGCGCCCGGTCCACGGCGGCAGGGTCGTTCTCGATCGAGCGGCGGCGGTCATCGATCGTCTGGAGGAGCTGGCGCAGGGGCTTGCCCAGGCGCGGCGCGAAGGCGGCCAGCCGGCGCAGCTCGGCCACCTCCTGGCGTGACTCGGTCAGAGCCTCGTTGCCCACGTCGGCGGCCCCACCCAGAGCCTTGATCGACCCGCGGCTCTCGCGCGCGAACGGCTGGGCGACCCGCAGGAAGCGCTCCAGCTCCGGCGCCGCGCGGCCCAGACGCTGGAGCGTGGGGATCTGCTGGTCGGCGGTGCGCTCGAGCTCGGCAAGGGTCGGCTCCAGCTCGGCGAGGAAGTCCGGCAGGCGGCTCCAGTAGCGGCCCAGCTCCTCCGAGCGCGATGCCTGGATGCCGGCGGTGTCGGCGGCCTCGTTGGCCCACTTCGCCAGGTCCTCCTTATTCGGCTCCACCGCCGCCGACACGGTGTCGGCGTCGCGGATGAAGTCGCGGATCACCCTGTTCTGCCCGCGCAGGATCGACAGCGTCTGCGACAGCTCGCGCAGGGCCGGGTGGGCGCGGCGGATCACCCGGTTGAGCTCCTCCGGCCGGCCGGCCAGGCCGGTGCCCAGCTCGTTGATGATCAGCCGGAAGCGCTCGCGCTGCGGGCGGCGCATCACGGTGTTGATCAGGTCGGGCGGGATCGTGGAGGAGGTACGCTCCACCGGCACGCGGCCGCCATCGGGCAGCTCCTTCCTGGCCGTTCCCAGGTCGCAGTCGATGAAGTACTCGCCGATCAGCGACTGCTGGCGCACGTCGCAGCGGCCGTCGGTGCGCAGCGAGTCGAAGCCCGGCTCGGTCACCTCCGCGGTCACGATCGTCCGGTAGGGCTCGGTCTTCGTGATCTCGAACCCGGTGGTCTGCCCGGCCTTGACACCGCCGATCTTCAGGTCGCCGCCCTCCACCAGCCCGAACGCGTTGTCCAGCTCGATCTCGTATGTCTTGAGCGCGCTCGAGCCGTCGCCGGCGCCGGCCGTGACGAAGGCGGCGGCCAGCGCGGCGAGCACCACGGGGATCACGATCAGGCGGCGCATCAGGGAATCGGCCCCGTGGCGCGGTGGGACTCATCGCAGTCCAGCTCGGAGCGCTCCTCTGCCGAGAAGACGTTCGACCCGTCGGGCGCAGGCTCCTCGGAGGCGCCCGGGCATCGCTTCACCTGGCGCAGGCGGGCGAGCTTCTTGAACGCCTCGCCGCGGTCCTCCGGCGGGATCAGATCGCCGGTGGGCAGGCCGTCCTCCACGCTGAACGCGTTCACGTACGTCTGGGCGCGCGAGAAGCTGCCCAGGGCGTCGTAGGAGCCGGTATGGGAGAAGTCGTCCATCCAGCCCACGAAGTCGGGCACGTAGGGACGGCCGTGCGCGATCGTCTCGGTGGAGTCCTCCAGCGCCTGCGCGAGCTCGGGGAACGCGCCGCGCGTCTCGCCCACGCCCTTTGCGCCCGTGCCGAAGTCGATCGAGCGGTTCTTCTTCACCGTCGTGATGTCCGCGAGCGGCGGGTAGGTGCGCTGCAGCTCGAACAGGTCGTTCGTCTTCCCGCGTGCGCGCGCGAGCAGCCGCAGCCGCCGCACGGTCGGCACCGCCTCGCGCGCGAACGGGCGCAGCTCGGCCAGGTAGGGCCGCAGCTTGCGCGCCACCGGCTTCGACGCCTCCACGAACGGGTCGAGCTCGTCGAGCGTGCCGCGCAGGTTCAGGTAGGTCGTGTTCGCCTGGCGCATGAACGGAGGCAGGCGCTGGATCGCCTCCGCCAGCGCGGTCTTCTCGCTACCGAGCGCGCGGGTGGTGGAGTTGAGGTTGCCGATCAGCGCGGCCAGGTCGTCGCGGCGGTCCGCGAGCGCGGTCACGAACCGCGACGAGTCGACGAGGAAGCGCTCGAGGATCGGCGGGTCGTTGCGCAGCTCCTCGAACAGCCGGCTCGTAGCGGCCAGCTGGGGGTTGAGGTACATCAGGCCGCGGTTGGCCTGCTCGCCGCGCCCCGCGTACTGGCGCGCACCGCCCTCGTAGAAGTCCTGGATCGCCTTGCGGGTGCGCGGGTCGAAGATGCTGAAGAACTGGTCGATGTCGACGTTGGTGGTGGTGCTGTCGGTGTCGATCAGCCCGCCGTCCTCGATCTCCTCGCCCGCCTCCCGCTCGCTCGGCAGCATCAGCTGCACGTAGCGGCCCGATACCGAGGTCTGCCCGGCCGACCGCACCTGGGCGCGCACCCCGCGCCGCAGCGGCCTGTACTTCTCGTCGATCTCGAGCGTGACCTCCGCCTGCCCGTCCGACGTGATCTCGCGCTTCTTGACCAGCCCGGCGTTGGTGCCGCCGATGTCGACCACGTTCCCGTCCACGAGCTGTGCCCCGTTCAGGAAGCGCACCTTCACCGTGTAGGCGTCGCTGCCGCCGAACAGGAGCATGCCGACGAGCACCACGGCGCCGATCACCGCGGCGAGCGCGGCGATCCTGCCTATTCCGAGGCCGCCCTGCGGCCCGTACCCCGCTTCCACTCTCGAGTAGCTCTCCCGTATCGGCGCCTGGTCCCGCGCTACCTCCGCTCGGGAAGCTACAGACGGTTACACGCCGCCTACCAGCCCCAACCGTCCCCTTGCAGGCGCTCTACCGGACGGGGATCGTGTGCTCGGAGACCGCCTCCACGGTCTCCTCCTCGACCAGCTCCTGCTCGTCGCCCTGGCAGATCACCTCGAAGCGGCCGGTCTGGATCTTGGGATCCGGATGGATCGGCAGGCCCCTGATCGTGTCCCAGCCCAGCCGCTCGACCTCGAACGGGTTCATCGCGACCGCCACCGCGGGGTACTCGCAGTTGCGGTCGTGCTGCTCGATCGCCTTCACGATCGCCTCGAGGTTCTTGGCCTCGGACGAGCTCATGTGGGCGCGGCGAGCCGCTTCGTGTAGATCTCGATCGTCCGGCGCAGCCCCTCGCGCACGTCGATCTCCGGCTCCCACCCGAGCAGCTGCCCGGCGCGCGTGATGTCCGGCTGGCGGATCTTGGGGTCGTCCTCGGGCAGCGCCTCGTACACGATCTCCGCCTTCGTGCCGGTCAGCTCGATCACCAGCTCGGCCATCTCGGCCAGCGACATCTCGTTCGGGTTTCCGATGTTCACCGGGTCGTGCAGGTCGGACTCGGCCAGCAGCACCAGCCCTCGGATCAGGTCGTCCACGTAACAGAAGCTGCGGGTCTGGGAGCCGTCGCCGAACACGGTGAGCGGGCGGTTGGACAGCGCCTGACCGAGGAACGCGGGGATGGCGCGGCCGTCGTTGGGCCTCATCCGCGGGCCGAAGGTGTTGAAGATCCGGGCGATGCAGGTGTTCACGCCCTGCTGGCGCAGGTAGGCCATCGTGAGCGCCTCGGCGTAGCGCTTGGCCTCGTCGTACACGCCGCGAGGCCCGATCGGGTTCACGTTGCCCCAGTAGCTCTCCGGTTGGGGGTGGACCTGTGGGTCCCCGTACACCTCGGACGTCGAGGCCAGCAGGAAGCGCGCGCGCTTGGCCTTCGCCAGGCCGAGCGAGTTGTGGGTGCCGTAGGCGCCCACCTTCAGCGTGTGCAGCGGCAGCCGCGCGTAGTCGATCGGGCTGGCGGGCGACGCCATGTGGAACACGTAGTCGAGCGGCTCGTCGATCTCGTAGTGCTCGGTGATGTCGAGCAGGAGGAAGCGGAAGTTCGCGTCGTCGGCGACGTGCTCGATGTTCTTCAGCGATCCCGTCTCGAGGTTGTCCACGCAGATGACGCGATGGCCGCGGCCCATCAGGTAGTCGCAGAGGTGGGAGCCGAGGAAGCCGGCACCGCCGGTGACCAGTGAGGTGGGCATCGCGCTGGAGGGTACCGCGCCCTACCGCGGGCTGAACCCGCCTCGCCCGGGCCCCTCGATGAAGCGCTTGACCATCCAGGCGTGGTGGTGCATCCGCGCGATCGACAGCGGGTTGCGCCGGATCCGCCCGCCGGCGAGCCGGTAGCGCGCGTCACGCAGCGAGTCGAGGTTCCGCAGCCCCTCGCGGAGGTCGCGGTTGCGCATGGCCTCGAGTCCCCTGTGGGCGGTGTCGTGCCCGCCCTCGATGTGGCCGTAGCCGTGGTCCTGGTGAACGGCCACCACGTCACGCGACGCGTCCACCACCGCCACGCCGAGCTCGCGCGCGCGCCACAGCAGCCACAGGTCGTAGCCGGAGCGGCCGAGGGCAAACGCCGGGATGTGCCCGAACAACCCGGGCGTGTAGGCGAAGAACTCGGCGCTGGCGGTGCTGCGCAGCTTGGCCCTCTCGAGCGCGCGCTCGCGGGCGGCGCCCAGCTCGTTCGGCGCCGGCGGGTCGAGCCGCCAGCCACGGCCGGACATGAGGAAGCGGCCGAACCGCGTCCTCACCGTGGCGAGCGCCGTCAGGAGGTCGCCGAACAGCAGGATGTCCGCGTTCACGAAGCAAACCGTCCCGGCTCCGGCCCGGGCCTCGGCCGCCGCGAGCACCGAGGGCAGGAGCGGCGTGCCGAGCTCGTTGCGGTCGACATCTGGAACGTGTTCGGCCGCATGCCTCGCGGCCGCGGCCGCCACGCCCTCCTCGTCACCAACGAGCACCATCCGCGGTCGTGGCTCCAGCGCGGACCAGCTGGCCAGGGCGTTCTCCTGGATCTGCGCGCTCTCCCCGGTGAAGGGCTTGGGGACGGCGCACAGGGTCAGGTCCATCGAACGCCCCCGGCAGGACTCGAACCTGCGACCTAGCGGTTAGAAGCCGCTCGCTCTGATCCACTGAGCTACGGGGGCTCGCCGCAATGATCGCGGCTTCAGCGGGCGAAAGAGAGGATCACGCCGGCGGTGCGTCTCGGGCTCTCCACCTGCGGGCTGTGGCCGAGGCCCCCGAGCAGCACGATGCGGGCGCCCGGGATGGTCGCGTAGCGCCTCGAGCTGGCGGGGTCGACCACGGAGTCGCGCCGCCCGAACACCGCCGTCACCGGGATCCGCTCGCCGGCCAGCCTGCGGTCGAGCGGGCGGGCGTCGCGGTAGTCGGCCCCCTCCTCTCCCGAGCCCGAGAACGAGCTCCATGTGGTGCGCTCCACGTCGTCGAGCAGCTCCGTCGGCGGGTCGAACTCGGGGATGAACGTGCTCTCCACCTCGGCGTGCACCATCCGCTCGGGAGCCAGCCGGCTGATCGCCGGCCCCAGCACCGGTAGCCCGGCAACTCGCCGGCTCGCGCTCGGCTCCGCGGAGTCCAGGTCGGGCGGGGTGCCGATCGTCATCAGCCGGCTCACCCGCTCGCGGTGGCGCTCGACCAGCGCGGTGCCCACCATGCCGCCCATCGAGTGCCCCACCACCGCGGCCCGCGCCACCCCCATCCGATCCATCGCGGCCGCCACGAGATCGGCCTGGTTCTCCATCGAGTAGCCGTCGCGCGGCTTCTCCGAGCCGCCGTGGCCGAGCAGGTCGATGCGGATCACGCGGTGCTCGCGCGCCAGCAGGGGCGTGATCGCGTCCCACCAGCGCATCGAGCACGCGAAGCCGTGGATGAGCACGAGCGGCGGCTTGCCCCGCGCGCCGTCCTCGCGCACGTGGATGTCGCCGCCGGGCAGCTCGAGCACGCGGCCCGGCGGGTCGGCCTCCGCCGCCTCGGTCTCGCGCCCGGAGATCCATGCGTTGAACGCCAGGAGGACGACCACGGCCACCCCGGTCCCGATCGCCGCGAGCCGGACGGCCCGCGGCGACCGCGCGTACGCCCGGCGTACGAGGCCGGCGAGCACGTAGACGATCACCACCGTGAGCATCAGGAACTTCAGCCCGGCGAAGGCCGTCGCGATCACCGGTCCGGCGGCCCCGCCGTCCCCGCCCAGGACCACCAGGAGCGCGATGTCCTCGGCAGCGTCGAACGCGGCCGCCGCCGGGGCGGCGGGGACCGCCACCCGGCCGATCGCGGCGAGACGCGCCCAGCCACGGGCGCGGGCGAGATCGCGCGTGGCGGCGGCGGCGAGATACAGGAAGGCGCCGTAGAAGACGAGGTAGGCGAAGTCCAGCCACAGCGACAGCCGCGCGGCGTCCTGTCCGTCGTCACCCCACTCGAGCAGGATGTCGCCGGCGCGGTCCTCGCTGCCCGCGAGCTCGAACCCGATGATGCCGGGCCCGCCGGCATCCCACATCCGGTCGTCGATGGCGAGGAGCACGGTGCCGAGCACCAGGGCAGCGGCGCCGGTGAGCCAGAGGGCGGTTCGGCGGTTCATCGTCTAGTCGGGGCGGCCGGATTTGAACCGGCGACCCCCTGCTCCCAAAGCAGGTGCGCTACCAGGCTGCGCCACGCCCCGAACGACCCAGTCTAGGCCCAGCTCAGGACGCCCGAGGTCTGAGGCCTGAGGCCTGAGGCCTGAACTACGCCGCCTCCACCTCAACCCGGTTGTCGTTGAACGTGGGCGCCTCGCCCGCCTCGGTCAGCCGCTGCGAGGTCGTGGCCTGCGCCCCCACCCCGCCCTCGTAGTCGCCGCTCCACCACCCCATCGGCGCCACCACCACGCCGGCACGGGCGTCGTCGGACACCCGGGCGGCGCATACGAAGGAGCCGCGGTCGTTGAACACCCGCGCGCGGCCGCCGTCCTCCAGGCCGCGCGGTGAGGCGTCGGCGGGGTTGACCACCACGAACGGCTCGGGCTGCGCGCCGTGCTGGCGTGCCTGGTTGGCGAAGGTGGAGTTGAGGAACAGGTGCGTCTTCGGCGTGATCATCGCCAGGGGATAGCGCTCGGCCAGCGCCGCGTCGGTCACCTCGGCCGGCGGCTCGTAGGCGGCGTCGAGGCGCAGGCGGCCGTCCGGGAACGAGAACGCTCCCTCTGCGTGCGGCGTCTCGCCCTGTCCGAGGTCTGCCTTCGCGAACCCGCGGGCGCGCAGCTCGGGGAGCGTGACGCCGGCATGGCCCTCGCCCACCAGCGCGTCCAGCAGCTGCTCGTCGGTCTCGGAGAAGCAGGGATCGTCCAGTCCCATCCGGGCGGCTATCAGCCGGAACGTCTCCGTGTTGGGCTTGGCCTCGCCCAGCGGCTCGATCGCGGGCTCCGACAGCGTGAAGTAGTGGTGGCCCCAGGAGAAGATCAGGTCGAGGTGCTCGAGCTGGGTGGTGGCCGGCAGCACCACGTCGGCGTGGCGGGCGGTGTCCGTCATGAACTGCTCCAGCACCACGAGGAACAGGTCGTCGCGGGCGAGGCCCTCGAGCACGCGCTCCTGGTCGGGCGCGATCTGCGCGGGGTTCGAGTTCCAGCACACCATCGCCTTCACGGGCGGGTCGAGTGAACTGTCGGTGAGCGCGTCGCCGAGCTGGGACATGTTGATGCTGCGCACCTCGCCGGGCCGCAGGTCGGATCGCTGCAGCGGCGCCTCCGAGATCGCGGCGGCGGTGGCCTTCGGGATGTACGAGCAGCCTCCGCCGGCGTGGCGCCAGGCGCCGGTGAGCGCGGGCAGGCAGGCCACCGTGCGGTAGGCGGCGGGCGCGCCCAGGTGGCGCTGCGCGCCCACGCCGAGGCGCAGCAGCGCGGGCTCGGCCGAGGCGAACTCGCGCCCCACGCGCTCGATCACCGCCTCGTCCACTCCGCACACCGAGGCCGCGCGCTCCAGCGGCCAGTCGGCGAGCAGCTCGAGCAGCTCGTCGTAGCCCGAGGCGTGCGCGCGGCACCAGTCCTCGTCCGCCAGGCCGGCGTCCACCACCGCCCGCATCATTCCCAGCGCCAGCGCGGCGTCGGTGCCGGGCAGCGGGGTGAGGTGCTCGTCCGCGACGCGCGCGGTGCGGCTGCGGAACGGGTCGACGACGACCAGCCGCGCGCCGTTGCGCCGCGCCTCGAGGATCAGCCGCCACAGATGCGGCGCGGTGGACATCGGGTTCCAGCCCCACAGCAGCACGTAGCGGGCGCGCGGCCACAGCTCCGGGTCGACCTCCGGCGACACGCCCTGGACGGCGCCGGTGCCCGCCATGCCGGCGCTCGCGCAGATCGTGCGCACCAGATGCGTCGCGCCGAGCGCGTTCATCACCCTCGCGCTCATCAGGTCGCCCTGGATCAGGCCCTGCGTGCCGGCGTAGCTGTACGGAAGGATCGACTCGCCGCCGTGCGAGTCGATCGCGGCGGTCAGCCCATCGGCCACGCGGTCGAGCGCCTCGTCCCAGGAGGCTCGCCGCAGCTCACCGCCCGAGCGCACCAGCGGATGCAGCACCCGGTCGGGCGAGTAGACGCGGTCGAGGTAGTTGGACACCTTGCCGCAGAGGAACCCGGCCGTGACGGGCTGATCGGGGTTGCCGTCGACCGCGGTGGCGCGACCGCCGTCGTCGACCGTCACGAGCATGGCGCAGGTGTCCGGACAGTCGTGCGGGCAGGCGGCTCTGACCACGCGATCCATGCCCTTGTAGGGTGCCGCCCCTCCATGGCCGAGGTCAAGCCCATCGAGACCCTCCGTTACGAGCCGCGCGCCGTCGGCTCCCTCGAGGCGGTCATCGCCCCTCCCTATGACGTGATCGACGACGAGCTCCGTGCCCGGTTGCTCGCCCAGAGCCCCTTCAACGTCGTCGAGATCGACCTGCCCAGGGCGCCCGGCGGCGGTGATCCCTATCAGCACGCGCAGGAGACCTTCGAGGAGTGGCGCCACCAGTCGGTGATCGTCAAGGAGTCCGAGCCCGCGTTCTGGGGCCTCCAGCAGGACTACACGGCGCCGGACGGCAGCGCGCGCACCCGCCGTGGCTTCTTCGCGCGCGTGCGCGTGGAGGAGTACGGGCCGGGTCGCATCCGCCCGCACGAGCGCACGCACCCGGGTCCCAAGGAGGACCGGCTGGCCCTCACCCGCGCCACCCGGGCGAACCTCTCACCGATCTTCAGCCTGTTCGGCGACCCCTCGGGCGCCGCCCGGGCGGCAGCTCGAGGCGCCCGCGGAGCCGTTCGCCGTGGCCGACGACCACGAGGGCACGACGAACACGCTCTGGAGGATCGACGGCACCGCGGAGCTGGAGCAGGCGCTGGCCGACGCCGAGCTGCTGATCGCCGACGGCCACCACCGCTACGAGACCGCCCGCGTGTACGCCGAGGACATCGGCGGCGAGGGCCCCCACCGCTACGTGCTGATGTTCCTCGTGCCGCTCGAGGACCCCGGGCTGCTGGTGTTTCCCACCCACCGCCTGCTCACCGGCCTGGCGGACGACAAGTCCAAGCAGGAGGCCATCCGCGACGCGCTGATGCGCGACTTCGAGGTCGAGCAGGTCTCGCGCGAGGAGCTCGAGCCGCCCCACGGCGGCACCGTCCAGCTCGGATACATGGACAGCTTCCACAAGCAGCCCTACCGGCTCACGCTCAAGGACCAGTCGATCGCCGACGCCGCCCTGGAGGGCAAGCCCGACCCCTATCGCCGCCTCGACACCGCGGTCCTGGAGGCGATCATCCTGCGCGGCGCGCTCGGGATGACCGAGGACGACATCTCCCACCTGAACGGGCTCGCCTACTCCAAGGACTTCGACGACGCCTACCAGGCGGTGGAGTCGGGCCGCGCCGACGCCTGCTTCTTCATGCGCGCCACCCCGGTCGAGCAGGTACAGGAGGTGGCCGGGGCCGGCGAGTCGATGCCGCCGAAATCGACCTACTTCTTCCCGAAGGTGCCGACGGGCCTATCTTCAACTCCCTGGAGTGATGGCGAAGCCATCACGTTCCGCGACAGGATGGAGCTATGCAGATCAGGGCGCGGGCAGGATGCCCGCAAGAGCTATGAAGATCTACACGCGGAAAGGCGACGACGGGACGACCGGCCTCTGGTACGGCGGCCGCGTGCAGAAGTCCTCTCCCCGGCCCGGACGCCTACGGCTGCGTGGACGAGGCGGCGTCGGCCCTCGGGCTGGCGCGGGCAGCCGCGGAGCGGGGCTCCGAGCTCTACGACGACATCCTGCGCGTGCAGAACGAGCTGTTCGTGGCCGGCGCCGAGCTGGCGACCGCGCCCGAGGCCGCCGAGCGGCTTCAGGAGGGCGTGTCGAAGGTCACGCCGGAGATGGTCGAGCGCCTCGAGGGCGACATCGACCGCTACATGGGCCGCGTCGAGCTCCCGCCCAAGTTCGTGATCCCCGGCGGCACCGAGCTGTCGGCACGCCTGGACGTGGCCCGGGCGGCGGTCCGGCGGGCGGAGCGAAAGGTGAGCGCGCTCGACCTGGCCGACGACACCGTTCTCACCTACCTCAACCGCGCCTCCGACGCCGTCTACGCGATGGCACGCTTCGCCGACGAGGACTCGCCCGAGTTGTTCGAGGGGCGCGGCTGAGGTGGCCATGAGAGCGGTGGCCCGCCGATCGGGCGAGAACCTGGAGCACCACGTGGAGATCGGCGGGCACGAGCTGACCGCCGACGAGCCCAAGGAGCACGGCGGGGGCGACGCCGGCCCGAGCCCGCAGGAGCTGCTCGCGGCCAGCCTGGCCTCCTGCACCGCGATCACGATGGAGATGTACGCCAACCGCAAGGGCTGGGCCGTCGGCGAGGTCGTGGTGGACGTGACCTACGAGCCCGCCCAGCGCGGCTCGCCCACGAAGTTCCAGATGGACGTGCAGTTGCCGAAGGAGCTGCCAGAGGACCAGCGGGAGAAGCTGATGACGATCGCCGCCAGGTGCCCGGTGCACCGGACGCTGGAGGGCGAGGTCATGTTCGACGAGACGCTCTCGCTGACCTGAGGCCGGCGAAGCCGGCCGTCCGGGCCCGGAGGCCCCTGACTCAAGGCGCGGCAGGATGCCGCAGGCTATCCCCGCTCCCACATCTGGATCTCGCCCAGCGAGCGGTAGCCGAGCCGGTCATAGACGGGGCGGCCGAGGTCCGTGGCCTGGAGGGTGGACGTGGTGCAGCCGCGCTCGCGGCCGTCGCACAGGGCGTGGGCCATCAGCGCGGTCGCCAGCCCCTGCCCACGCGCCGCCGGCACGGTCGCCACGAACCACACGCTGCAGTCCTCCTCATGATCCATCGTGAGCAGGCAACAGCCGGGGCCGGCCGTGTACGTGTACAGCCCGTCGCGCGGCGCGAACTCCGCCAGCGCCCGAGTGAAGGAGCCGGGGGTTCCGTACGTCTCGTCGTTGAGCACGCCGACCTGGCGCGGGTCCGCCTCGGCGTCGAACGCGGGCGGCTCCGGCGGCCGCTCGAGCCCGTCGAGATCGAGCACCATCGCCTCGGGGTCCGCGTCCAGCACGTGCCCGCGCTCGGCCAGCAGCGCCTGCGTCTCCGCGTCGTGGTCGGGCACCCAGACCGTCCAGGCGCCCTCGTAGGCCGCCGCGAGCTCGTCGTAGGACTCGCGCAACGCGCCCGGGTCCTCGTACACCACGGAGTTCACCACCGATCGCTCGGGAGCGGCCGGGATCACCGACGCCACCAGGCCGTCGCGCTCGATCACGTGCGCGCCCGCCGAGGCGCCCTCGAGGCCGCGCGTCCACTCCGCCAGGCTCGCGACCAGTCGCCGCCAGCCCTCGCGATCGTCCACCGCGGCCATGGCCGCGATCATATGCCGGGTGAGCGCACCCGACCGGCTCCGCGAACTGCTCCTCACGGCCGAGGAGGCGGCCGCCATGGATGCCCCCGGCAATACCGACGCCGCCGTGCTCGTGCCGCTGTTCGAACGCGCCGGCCAGCTCACGGCGGTGTTCACCGAGCGCCGCCACGACCTGCGCCGCCACGCCGGCGAGATCTCGTTCCCCGGCGGGCGCCAGGACTTCCCCGGCGAGGACCTGCGCCAGACCGCGCTGCGCGAGGCCGACGAGGAGATCGGGCTGGGCGCCGCGAACGTGGAGCTGGTGGGAGCGCTGCCGCCCGTCGGCACCTTCGTCACGGGCTACCGCGTCTACCCGTTTGTCGGCTGGCTCGCGGACACCCACGCGTGGACGCCCCAGGAGAGCGAGGTCGAGCAGGTGCTCGAGCTGAGCCTCCCCGCGCTGCTCGGCGGCTACGAGTCCAAGCGGCTGATCAAGAAGGGCGTGCCGATCAAGACACCGACCTACACCGTCGACGGCCACCTGGTTTGGGGGGCGACAGGGCGAATCACAGAGTCCCTCCTCCACCGCCTGGACCCGATCCTGAGGCCTGAGGTCTGAGGCCTGAGGTCTGGGTAACACAACGGAGATGCCCGCCACGGACCGGCACGCATACCCCCTCACCGACTCCTTCGACGAGGCCTTCGACCGCGATGGCATGCCGCGCCCGGGCTACGCGGAGCTGCTCGGCCGGCTCGGCGACCTGGACGCGCTGAGCACGGCCGTAGCGGGACGGCTGGAGCGCGCCGGCGTGCAGTTCGGCGACCAGGCCTTCCCCCTCGACCCGATCCCCCGCCTGATCTCCGCCGCCGAGTGGGGTCCGGTCGCCGCCGGCCTGAGCCAGCGCGCCCGCGCGCTGGGCGAGTTCCTGGCCGACGCCTACGGGGCGCGGCGGATCGTCGCCGCGGGCGTGATGCCCGCGCGCGTGATCGAGAGCGCCGACCACTTCGAGCCCTGGATGCTGGGGGTGGACATCCACCCGGAGGCCTTCGTGACCGGCATGGACCTGGTGCGCGGGGACGACGGGACGCTGCGCGTGCTGGAGGACAACTCCCGCACCCCGTCCGGGCTCGCCTACGCCGCCGCGGCCCGGTCCGCGGTGGCAGAGTCGCTGGAACCCGGCGCGGACGTGCTCCCCCCCTCCGGCGCGTTCGACATGCTCGCGGCGGCCCTGCGCGCCGCGGCGCCCGGCGGCGATCCCAGCATCGTCCTGCTCTCAGACGGGCCGGCGAACGCCGCCTGGTACGAGCATTGCGAGATCGGCCGGCTGCTGGACATCCCGGTGGTGCAGCCGGGCGACGTGCTCGTCCGCAACGGCCGTCTGCACGCGTGGCTCGGGGAAGGCCGCACCCGGCAGGTGGACGTGGTCTATCGCCGCACCGACGAGGACGGGCTGCGCGACCGCGCCGGACGTGCCACATGGGTGGCCGACCTCTTGCTCGCGCCCGTGCGGCGTGGCACGCTGGCCGTGGTCAACCCGTTCGGAGCCGGCCTTGCCGACGACAAGCTCGTACACGCATACGTGGAGGAGATGATCCGCTTCTATCTCGGCGAGCAGCCGCTGCTGCCCTCCGTGCAAACGCTCAACCTCTCCGACGAGTCGGTCCGCGCCAAGGCGCTGGAATCGCTGCGCTCGCTGGTGGTGAAGCCCCGCGGCGGCTACGGCGGCGACGGCGTGGTGGTGTGCCGCGACGCCTCGGAGGACGAGCTCGGCGGCCTGGCGAGGGATATCGACGCCGCTCCGGGTAACTGGATCGCACAGGAGACCGTGGACCTCTGCACCCACCCCACCATCTGCCAAGGACGGCTCGAGCCACGCCACGTGGACCTGCGGCCGTTCGTGTTCGGCACCGGCGAGGTCGCCCCCGCCGCGCTCACGCGGGTGGCGCTCGGGGCCGGGGAGTTCATCGTGAACAGCTCACGCGGCGGAGGGTCGAAGGACACGTGGCTGGCGGCCTGAGGCCACTCATCGGCGTCACGACCTCGGAGGTCCGCCTGGCGGAGTCGGTGAAGCCCACCCCGCAGGGCGAGCCGCCGCGGCGCGAGATGGCCCTGGGCCTGACCTACCTGCGCGCGATCGAGGCGGCCGGCGGGCTGCCCGTGGTGATGCCGCCGCTGGAGATCGAGGCGGTCGAGCCGCTGCTGGACAGCCTGGCCGGCATCTGCCTCTCGGGCGGCCCGGACCTCGACCCGGCCGCATACGACGAGCGCCGCCACCCCAAGCTCGGCCCGGTGGAGCCCGAGCTCGACTTCTTCGAGCTCGAGATCGCCCGCCGCGCCGACGCCCGCGGCATCCCCATCCTCGCCATCTGCCGCGGGATGCAGGCGCTCAACGTGGCCCGCGGCGGCACCCTGCACCAGCACCTGCCCGACAGGCCGGGCACGACGATCGACCACCGCCAGCGCGGGCCCGGCGCCAAGGTGACCCACTCGGTGGAGATCGCGCCCGGCAGCCTGCTGCACCGGGTGATGCGCAGGCGGCGCGCGCGGGTGAACTCGTTCCACCACCAGGGGATCAACCGGCTGGGGCCCGGTCTGCGCGCGGTGGCGTGGTCGCCCGACGGCGTGATCGAGGGCATCGAGGCGCCCGCGCGCCCGTTCGTGCTGGGCGTGCAGTGGCACGCCGAGACCCTCACGGCGCGGCCCGAGCATGCCGCGCTGTTCGAGGCGCTGGTCGAGGCATCGGCGGCGGGCTCGGGCCTGAGGGTGGCGGCGTGAACGACCGGCACTGGGCCGACTGGGCGCGCGGCAACGAGTACACGCTCGGGGTCGAGGAGGAGACGATGCTGTTGAACCCGCACGACTGGTCGCTCGCCCAGCAGATCGACCGGGTGCTGCCGGCGCTGTCGGAGGAGCTGTCCGAGCACGTGACCCCCGAGACCCACCGCTCCGCGCTCGAGCTGAGCACCGGCGTGCACCCCACGGCGGGAGATGCGGCCACCGAGCTGCTCGCGCTGCGCAGGATGCTCCAGCGGGAGCTGCGGCCGCTCGGGTTGGTGTGTGCCAGCGCGGCCACCCATCCGTCCACGGTCTGGCAGGAGACCGTCGTGTCCACGGGCCCCCGCTACGAGATGGTCTACGGGTCGATGCGCGAGCTGGCGCGGCGCGAGCCCACCTTCGCCCTGCACGTGCACGTGGGCGTGGACGACCCCGAGGATGCGATCCGGCTGGCGAACCGCATGCGCGCGCATCTGCCGCTGCTGCTGGCGCTGTCGGTGAACTCGCCGTTCTGGCAGGGCCGCGACACGGGCCTGGGCTCGGCGCGCACGCCGCTGTTCCAGGCGTTCCCGCGCGTGGGCATCCCGCGCGTGTTCGCCGACTACGCCGACTGGGTGGAGGCGGTGGACCTGCTGATCCGCTGCGACGCGTTCCCGGAGCCCACGTTCCTGTGGTGGGACGTGCGTCCCCAGCCGCGCTTCGGCACGGTGGAGGTGCGGATCCTCGACGCCCAGACCACGGTGGCCGAGACGGCCGCGCTGGCTGCCCTCGTGCAGTCGGTGGCGCGGCTGGAGGTGCGAGGAGGGCTATGTGTCCGAGCGGCTCGTGCGGACCCAGGAGGCGCTGGACGAGAACCGCTTCATCGCGGCCCGCGACGGGATGAAGGGTGAGCTGATCGACCCCGACGCGGAGCGGCGCGTGCCGGCCCGCGACGTGCTCTCGGCGCTGCTCGAGGCCGTCGCCCCACACGCGCAGGCGCTCGGCTGCGAGGCGGAGCTGGCGCCGGTGGCCGAGATGGCGGAGTGCACCGGCGCACGGCGCCAGCTGGCGTTCGCACAGCAGGGCAACGGCCTGGCCGGCCTGGTCGGGGAGCTCGCCGAAAGGTTCTGCCTCGAGGGGTATGCTGGATTCGATGCTTCGCCCAGTCCCTTCGCGTCCGCCGGGGCCGGTCGATCCGGCTGAGGCGCGCGCGTTCGTAGCGGCGTCGCTGCCCGCGCTCGACGACGACGCCGTCAGCCGCCTTCTCTTCCGTGGTGTTTGCGGGCCTTTCGCGGTCCGACGTCCCGGGTCTCTCCACCGAGGAAGTGGCCGTGGCTCTCACGCGGGCACGTAAGGAGGTGCGGCGCGCTTCGTGGCCCCTGCCTGGATCCGGGTGGTGTGAGCGGGCGGAGCGTTCGGTGTCGGATCGGCTTGATGGCGAGCTCGGCGACTCGCGCCTGCTCGACGTTCACCTCGCAAACTGCGAACGCTGCGTGGAGCATGAGCGCAGGGTGGTGCAGGCGCAGGACGCGCTGGTGGCCTCGTTCGCTTCCGCCGGGGCCCCAGCCGCGCCGGCTCCCGCTGCGGCGGCCGAGCCCGAGCCGCCGGCGCTGAAGGTGGCGCCGGAGCCGGTGGCAGCGCCACCCGCACCCGCCGAGCCCGAGCCGGCTCGCGAGCCGCGCCGCGTGACGGGCAGCAGCGTGGCCTGGGGCTTTGCGGTGGCGCTTGCGGTGCTGCTGACGCTGGCGGCGCTCGTGATCGTCGCCGCCGCCATCCTGGGCGCCGAACCTCTAGCGCCTACCCGGCCAGCACGGACTCGACGGCGCCCTCGAGCCCTTCGTAGGGCGCCACCGCCACCGGCATCCGCCACCGCTCGCCGGCCGCACGCACCAGCGCGGCGCCCGGGCCCTCCTCATAGACGAACCCGCGCACGCCCGAGTCGACGAGCTTCTCGAGCAGCGACCCGAGCCGGGCGTCGTGCAGCTCAGGATCCGGGACGCCGGCCAGCAGCCAGACCACCACGGTCACACCCGCCAGGTGGGGCAGCAGCGTCCCGAGCCGCAGCGGGTCCGCCACGACCCCTTCGATGCCCGAACCCGAGATGACGGCGGCGCCCTCGGCCGGAACGCGACGTCCCTCGCACCGCATGAGGCGACAGCGAGGAGCCCAGGGCGCGGCCCCTGCACCCGCACCCCACGATCAGGACCCGGGCGATCCGCCCTCCCCGTGGCGCTCCACCTGCTCACGCCGCCAGCGCTCGTCCTCCTCGACCTGCACCTGGATGTCCTCCTCGGTGAGCTCCGGCGCCCCGCGCGCACGGCGGCGCTCGTTCTGCGCCTCGAGCATCTGGTCCACGTCGTCGATCTCCAGCTCCGCCTCCAGCTCGGGCGAGCGGGTGGGCTTCCAATCGACCTGCTCGGCCCCGGATCCCGGGTACCACTTCCCGATCGCCAGGAAGATCAGCACGATCACCGCGAGCATGCCGAATACGAAGATGGAGAACTCGTCCATCGACGCGATTGTACGATCCGCGGCCTTGACCGACGCAGTGATCATCGATGCAGTCCGCACGCCGATCGGCCGCTACGCCGGTGCGCTGAGCACCGTGAGGCCCGACGACCTGGCCGCGCGCGCCATCCAGGCGGCGGTGGAGCGCAACGGACTCGACCCGTCCGAGATCGGCGACGTGTTCTTCGGCGACACCAACCAGGCCGGCGAGGACAACCGCAACGTCGCGCGGATGGGGCTGCTGCTGGCGGGCCTGCCGGTGGAGGTGCCGGGCGTGACCGTGAACCGGCTGTGCGCGTCGGGCCTGGAGGCCGTGAGCCAGGCGGCGCGTGCGATCAAGAGCGGCGAGGGCGACCTGATGCTGGCCGGCGGCGTGGAGTCGATGAGCCGGGCGCCGCTGGTGGGCCTCAAGCCCGAGCGCGGCTTTCCCCGCGGCGGGATGGAGCTGCACGACACCACGATCGGGTGGCGGTTGATCAATCCCCTGATGCGCGAGCTCTACGGAACCGACTCGATGGGCGAGACGGCGGAGAACGTGGCCGAGCGTTACGACGTGTCGCGCGAGGATCAGGACGCGTTCGCGTTGGAGTCGCACCGGCGCGCGGTCGCCGCCCAGGAGTCCGGGCGCTTCGACGGCGAGCTGGTCACCGTGGACGCGCCGCAACCCAAGGGCGATCCGATCACCGTGTTCGCCGACGAGGGCCCGCGCCCCGACACGAGCGCCGAGCTGCTGGCCAAGCTCAAGCCCGTGTTCCGCGAGGGCGGCACCGTGACCGCCGGCAACTCCTCGCAGATCAACGACGGCGCCGCGTGCCTGGTGGTGGCCTCCGGCGAGAAGGCGAAGCAGCTCGGCGCCGAGCCGCTGGCGCGGGTCCTCGCCACCGGCGCCGCCGGGGTGGAGCCCTCCTACATGGGCGTCGGCGCCGGTGCCGGCCACCAGGCTGGCGCTCCAGCGGGCGGGGCTCGAGATCGAGGACATCGACCTGATGGAGCTCAACGAGGCCTTCGCCGCCCAGGTGCTCGCGAGCATCCGCCAGCTGGGCGTCCCCCACGAGAAGCTCAACGTGAACGGCGGCGCGATCGCGATCGGCCACCCGCTCGGCGCCTCGGGCGCGCGCCTCATCGGCACGCTCGCACACGAGCTACGCCGCAGCGGCAAGCGCTACGGCGTAGCCACGATGTGCATCGGGGTCGGCCAGGGTCTGGCGACCGTGATCGAGAACGTGAACCCCTAAGCCTGAGCGCCGTCCGCGGCGAGCCGCCGTTCGGGGGGTTGCAAAGTGGGGGCGTGTTCGCCGCCCCTTTGGTCCGCCTAACGCCGCTCGGTCTTGCCGGTCTTGTCGCCGGGTCGGTCTCGCCGCGGGTGGACACGCCGGTGTCGTTGTCGCCGGCGTCGGTGTTGCCGCGGGTCTCCTGGCCGGTGCCCTCGGTCTGCTCGGTCTTGCCGGTGTCGCCGTCGGTCTCGCCGCGCGTCGACTTGCCGGTGTCTGGCCGCCCGGTGGCCGCGGGTCGAGCCGACCGCTGTGGCGGTGCCGCGTGTTCGTGCGCGGTGCTCGGTGTCGGCGCTGTGTCCTGGTGTCGTCGTCGCCGCCGTCACGTCGCCGCTCCGGGGCCCGAGTTGTCGTCCCCGTCGTCGTCCCCGCCGTGGCCGGAGCCGGACTTGGTCAGCACCGCCTGCGGGGCATCGCCGCCGGCGAACGAGCTCGACGCCCAGAGCAGCGGCATCGCCAGCATCAGCATCGTCATCGCCAGGATCACACCGACCTTGCGCGGCTGGACATCTGCTCTTCGTGCTCGTCGCGCGCCCTCCGCGGCCAGGCCGCGGAACACGTGGTGCGCGTTGGTGTGCCCATCGCGATTCCTCCTCGATTCCGGTTTCTCCGCTGCAACACGCCGGAATCGGTGAAACTCACGCTATCGAAGCTGCGTCCCCCGCTCGCCGAGGCCAGCTTGCGCGGCAGGGCATCCACGAGCGGCTCGAGGGCGAGCACCACGTCGGCGGCGGTGGGCCGGCCGCGGGGTCCGGCGCGAGCATCGAGCCGAGAGGCTCGGCAGCTCGCCGGGCACGTCTCCCCGGCAGGGCCGGGCGGCGCCTCCGAGCTGCGGGAAGCGGCCGAGCGGGTCGTCGCTGTCGTCCGCGCGCCCTTCGCGCGCGGGAACGGGACCTCGCCCGGACACGGCGTGGTGGAGGCTGGCGCCCAGGCCCCAGACGTCGGCCGGCGGCCCGATCTGGCCCTCGTGCTCCCCGGGGCGCACTGCTCGGGCGGCATGTAGGCGTCGGTGCCCAGCGGCCTCCGGGCCTGGGCGCGCCCGCTCGAACGAGCGGGCGATGCTCAGGTCGATCAGCCGCGGCGGTATGCCCATCACGATGTTGTCGGGCTTCACGTCGAGGTGCACGGTGCGCTCCGCGGCCATGTAGTGCAGCGCGGCGGCCACGTGGGCGGCCAGCGGAAGGAGCTGCTCGAGCGGCAGCTTCCCGTGGCGGCGGATCAGCCGCCGCAGCGTCGGCCCCTCGAGGTGCTCGATCAGCAGGTGCGGGTGGGGGCCGTCGAGCACGGCGCCGAAGCCCCGCACGATCACCGGGTGCGCCAGCGCGCGGAGCATGTCCGCCTCCTCGCCCAGGTCCTCCAGCTCGTCCTCGTCCTCCGCGCGCCCGGGCGCAGCACCTTCGCCACCGCAAGTGAGAACAGGTGGTCGTCCCAGACGAGGTAGACCTCGTAGACGTGGCCACCGCCGAGCGGCTTGAGCACCGACCGCCCAGGGGCGATCTCATCGCCCTCGGCGAGGTCCCAGCTCTCGGCCTCCCTCTCGCTCACGGCAGCAATCATGGAGAATCCCCCAGCCTCAACACCATGATCGACTTCGAACTCACGGACGAGCAGCGCCTGATCCAGGAGACCGCGCGCGACTTCGCCGACAACGAGATCGCCCCGCGCGCGCGGGAGAACGACCGCGCCAGGCCGCTTCGACACCGAGCTGGTGGCGAAGATGGCCGAGATGGGCTTCATCGGCCCGATCCTGCCCGAGGAGTACGGCGGCCGCGGGATCGACTACCGCACCTACGGCCTGATCGTGGAGGAGATCGGCCGCGCCGACAGCTCGGCGCGCACGGTGGTGTCGGTGAACACGTCGCTCGTGGGCTCGGTGATCGCGAAGTTCGGCACCGAGGAGCAGAAGAAGGAGCTGATCGCCGGCATCTGCTCGGGCGAGGCGCTGGGCTGCTTCGGGCTGACCGAGCCCGACACCGGCTCCGACGCCGCGAACCTCAAGACCCGCGCCGAGAAGACCGACGGCGGCTGGCGCATCTCCGGCCAGAAGCAGTGGATCTCGCTCGGCAACGTGGCCAAGTTCGCGCTGGTGTTCGCCCAGACCGACCCCGAGCAGGGCCACCGCGGGCTGGCCGCGTTCATCGTGCCGACGGACTCCGAGGGCTTCTCCTCGCAGGAGATCCACGGCAAGCTCGGCCTGCACGCCTCCGACACCGCGGAGCTGGCCCTCGACGGCGTGGAGGTCGGCGAGGACGCCCTGCTCGGTGAGGTCGGCCAGGGCTTCAAGATCGCCATGACCGCGCTCGACTCCGGGCGGTTCAGCGTGGCATCGGGGTGCGTGGGCATCTGCCAGGGCTGCGTGGACGCGTCCGTGTCCTACGCCAAGGAGCGCGAGCAGTTCGGTCGCCCGATCGCGGGCTTCCAGCTGGTGCAGGCGATGATCGCCGACATGGTGGTGGACACCCACGCGGCGCGCTCGCTGGTGTGGAAGGCCGGCTGGATGAAGGACACCGACCAGCCGAACACGCTCGAGACGAGCGTGGCCAAGCTGTACGCCACCGAGGCCGCCATCCGCTCCGCGAACACCGCGATCCAGGTGCACGGCGGCTCGGGCTACGTGGACGACCACCCGGTGGAGCGCTACCTGCGCGACGCGCGCGTGACCACGCTGTACGAGGGCACCTCCCAGATCCAGAAGCTGATCATCGGTCGCTCGATGACCGGTGTGAACGCGATGACGTAGAGATGCCCGGAGTCACATCGGAGCGCGACGGGCCCGTGGGCATCGCCCGGCTTGACGACCCGGAGTCGGCCAACAGGCTGACCCCCGCGCTGATGGAGGACCTGGCCCGGGCGCTGGAGAGCTTCGACGCCGACGACGAGGTGCGCTGCATCGTGATCGCCGGCACGCCCGAGGCGTTCGCGGTGGGCGGCGACCTGATCGACACCGACAGCCTGGGCGACCTCTGGCGCCGCCTCGCCGCGATCCAGACCCCGATGATCGCCGCCGTGTCCGGCTACGCGGTGGGCGGCGGGTTCGAGATCGCGCTGCTGTGCGACCTGGTGGTGGCCTCCGAGACGGCCGAGTTCGGCCAGCCGGAGATCATGGTCGGCCTCGTGCCCGGCGGCGGGGCCACACAGCGGCTCGCGCGCGCCGTGGGCAAGCACCGGGCGATGGAGCTTGTGCTCACGGGCCGCCGGATCGACGCCCACGAGGCGCACCGCATCGGGCTGGTGAACCAGGTGGCCGCCGCGCAAGGAGTGGCTGGACCGCGCGCTCGAGCTGGCGCGGCTGGTGTCACAGCGGGCTCCGATCGCCGCGCGGCTGGCCAAGCGCGCCGTGCTCGCGGCGGAGGAGACCGGACTGGCCGCGGGCCTGGCCGAGGAGCGGCGCCTGCACGTGGCCGCGATGGCCACCGAGGACCGGGTCGAGGGCATGCGCGCGATGGCCGAGCAGCGGCGGCCGGAGTTCCAGGGCCGATGAAGCTGGGCGTGGTGGGAGCCGGCACGATGGGCGCGGGGATCGCCCAGCTGGGCTGCGCCGCCGGCATGGAGACCACGCTGTACGACCCGGTGCCCGAGGCGGCTCGACCGCGGCGTGGCCGCCGTGCACAAGGGGCTGGCGAAGATGGCCGAGAAGGGCCGGCTGGACGACCTCGACGCGGCCAACGGGCTGCTTCACCCCGCCCCGAAGCTCGACGACCTCGCCGGCTCCGACCTGGTGATCGAGGCGGCACCCGAGCAACCGGAGCTCAAGCGCGACCTGTTCGCCGCCCTCTCGGTGATCTGCCCCCGACGCCGTGCTGGCCACGAACACCTCGTCGATCCCCGTCACCTCGCTCGCGGGCGCCGCGGCCGCGCCCGAGAACGTGGTGGGCATGCACTTCTTCAACCCTCCCCCGCTGATGAAGCTGCTGGAGGTGATCGCGGCGGACCAGACCGCCGAGCGCGCGGTGGAGCTCGCGCGGGAGGCTGGCGAGGCGATGGGCAAGCACGTGATCCGGGCCGCCGACGGCCCCGGCTTCCTCGTGAACCGCTGCGGCCGCCCATTCGGCGCGGAGGCGCTGCGGCTGGTGCAGGAACGGGTGGCCACGCCCGAGCAGGTGGATCGCGTCTGCCGCCTGGGCGGCGGCTTTCGGATGGGCCCCTTCGAGCTGATGGACCTGGTGGGAATCGACGTGGGCTACGCGGTGGCGCAGTCGTTCACCGAGCTGTCCTTCGGCGAGCCGCGGTGGAAGCCGAGCCCGTTGCAGGCGCGGATGGTGGCGGCCGGGCGGCTCGGCCGAAAGGCCGGCCACGGCTGGTACGAGTACGACGGCGACGCCCCCTACCGCCCCGACGACCCTCCCGCGCCTGAGGGGTCGGGCGAATTCGAGCGCGGCCGAGGGCTCAGCTTACCACTTGCTGCCCGGCGCTCGGACCTCGTCGAGATCGCCCGCGACCTGCCGAGGACCGACGACGCAGGCGCGCGAAGCCGATAGCCGCGCCGCCGCGGCCGGCCTGCACTGCGAGTTCGTCCGCGACGCGCCCGGCATGGTGCTCGGCAGGATCGTCTGCTGCCTGGTGAACGAGGCAGCCTTTGCGATCGGCGAGGGGGTTGGGTCGGCCGACGACGTGGACGCAGGGCTCGAGCTGGGCCTCAACCACCCGCGCGGACCGGTGGCGTGGGGCGAGGCGATCGGCCTGGCGCGGGTGCTCGACACGATCGACGCTCTCTGGGCCGACCGCCACGAGGAGCGCTACCGCGCCGCGCCGCTGCTGCGGCGCGCCGTGAAGTTCGGCGTCTCCCTGGGCGAGGCCGCCTGATGGCCACCGCCGACCTCACGGTGCTCGCACTCGGGCGCCCGCAGACCGGCGCCTCCGAGTACATCGCGGAGATCCAGCGCCGCCTGGCGGCACAGGACCGGGTGGGGTACCGGATGCACGCGATGGGCACATCCCTGGAGGGATCCGTCGAGGACATCCTCGCCGTGGTCGGCAAGCTGCACGCGGTGCCGTTCGAGGCCGGCATCCCCCGCGTCTACACCGTGCTCAAGCTGGACGAGCGCCGGGACAAGCCCGGGCAGACGCTGGAAGACAAGGTGCGCTCGGTGGAGGAGAAGCTCGAGCTAGTTCTCGCCGACGTCGGCCCCGGTGGCCTTCGCCAGCTTGTTCTGCGCGGCGTTCACCTGCGCGGCATCCGTGGACAGTTGCACCGTCGCGGCCGCCGCGCCCTGGGCGTTGTTTTTCCCGGCCGCCTCCGAGATGTCCTCGAGGTCTCCGACCGTGGCGTCCAGGTTCTTCTCCAGCGCCGCGGCCTCGTCCTTTAGGTCGGCAGGCGTATCGAGCGCCGCGATCTCCTTCTTGACGCCCTCCAGCCGTTTGGCCAGGCGCGGAGAACTTCTTGGCCAGTGCGTCGTCGCTCTGATCGTCGGCCCCCTGAACCGCCGCTGAGGTCGCGCCCCACGGCGAGCAGCTTGTCGTTGAGCGGCTTGAAGTCGTCGATGTACTCGTCCTTCTCGTCCTCCCCGCAGGCGGCGACGGGCACGGCGAGGGCAAGCAGGGCGAGCGGGGTGGCAAGTCTCAGGCGCATGAGGCGCGGGACCCTATCTGACGGGTCGGAGATCGCCGACGGGTTAGCCCCGCTTCCTGCGGGCCTTCGCCACGTAGCGCCTGCCCTTCTTCACGATCACGTTCTTGCGCCGCGCGAAGTCGCGCACGGTAGCTGCCCTGCGTCACCCGCGTGAGTGTCGAGCCGTCGCAGCGATCCTCCACCAGCCACGTGGTGCCCCGCACCAGCGCCGACGACCGCTTGCCGCGCGTGCGGACCCGGCCTTGCCCTTGCCCCACAGCCGCCGCCCCTGCGCCTGCGCGCCGAGGTGGAGGCGCGCTTGAACTTCTTCGAGCAGTTCTCGAGCTTGCCCACCAGGCGCAACTCGGCGATCGGCTTCTTGCCCTTCGTCTGCGTGATCTTGAACACCCCGTCGAAGAACTCCGCGGACTGCGTCTTGCCGCCCTCGATCTCGACGGTCACCTTCACCCGGCCCCTGCGCGTGTCGACGGTAGACCGATCGGGATCAGCCCGCCCGCCTTCAGCTCGACGAACTTCGACGAGCCGGGCACCTTCCCCAGCACCTTCCCGAACCGCTGACATTGGTGGTTTTGGACCGCGTGGGCTCCTGGGACGTCTGAGCCACCGGAGTTCCGCCCTGTCGCGCCGTCTTCGTCGCCACCGTCGCCTCCGCCGCCCCCCGATGACCCAGCCGTAACCAGGATCAGTTGGAGAACTGGGACGTGCCGTCCGTCCCTGTCGCGGTGGCGGTGGCGAACGAGCCCGACCGGTCAGTCGACGGGCCCGAGCCGCTGATGTTCTCCGCGCCTGTCCCCGCCACCGTGAAGGGGCGATCGATGATGTACGTGGCTCCCTCGCCACCGCCGGATGGATCGCACGACGGGCTGTGGTAGCCGTCCACGGTGTAGGTGCCCGCCGTGGTGTCCAGCGTGCCCTGCACCGTAAGCGTGTCCCCGCTCTTGGTGGCGCTGGTGAGCACCGGCGCGTTCTGCAAGTTGTTGGGCCCAGGGAAGTCGCTGTCGAATGGATCGTTGACGTGCGGGGAGGTCAAGCCGTTGAACGTGATGCCCAGGTCCGAGTTCAGCCGGATCTGGTTGGCGCGGACATTTCCGACGCCCGTGCCCTCGATGCTCACCCCGGAGTCGGCGTTGAACGCGATCAGTTGCCCTGGCCGCCGCCCGTTCCGCCGACCTGGTTGTTCGCCGCGGTGTCCTCGATCACCACCCCGTGACTGCCATTGGCGTCCGGGCCCCCGAGGAGGTCCACGCCGATGCTGTTGCCCTGCACGTTCTCGAGAGCGAGCTACCGCGCAAGCGCACCCCGGTCCCCCCGTTGGCGGCAATCGTGTTGAAGGCGATCTCGAGGTCGTCGGAGTCGTCGGCGTCGATGCCGTCGTCGCCGTTCGGCAGCGGGACGTGCCGTTCGCCTGCAGCCCGATGCGGTTGTTGGAAACCCCGACGAACTCGCGCGGCTGACCGCTCACCTGGAACTCGATCCATCACCGTGTGCCCGATCACGTTCGTCTGCCCAGAGACCGGTGTTGCCGATGCTCGGCCCCGACCCGAACGCGCTTCCACCTGGGTGACGGCCGCGCCCCTGCCGTTCGCCACGGCGCCGGTCCCGGCAGCGTTGGTGCCAATGAAGTTGCCGTACACGGTGCTGCCGTCGTGAGCGAACCCGCCGCTGCTGTCGAACAAGATTCCGGCGAATTCCCCGAGATGACGTTGCGCCCGGCCGTCGCCCCGCCGACCTGCGTGTTCGGGCCCCCCATCACGATTCCGCGCCCGTATCCCCCACTGCAGTCGTGCCGGTGGAATCGATGCCGATGTAGTTGCCCTTGACCTGGTTGCCGGAGACGCCGGCCTCATGTCCACCCCGTGCTGCCCGTTGCCGGAGATGACGTTTCTCTCGGCCGTGGTCGAGCCTCCGATCACGTTGTCGTCGCCTTCGGTGATGCTCACGCCGTCGCCGCTGTTGGCCGCCGCGGGGAAGCCGGACGGCGCGGTGCCGATCCGGTTGCCGATGATGCTCACGAATTCCGGCGTCCCGACGCCGGGATCGTTGATCTCCATCCCGAGGTCGGTCCCGGAGATCACGTTGGGAGCGCCGTGGTAGGAGCCCACCGTGTTGGAGTCGCCCTCGACCAGGACGCCGGACCGGTGGCTGCGTAGGCGTGAACGCGCCACCTCCACCGGGATCCAGCCAATCCAGCTGTTCTCGAGGCTGGAGCTTCCATCGAGCATGTGGACCTGGGCAGAGGGGTAGCGATAGAGGGCGAGGCCCTTGATCGAGGAGCCGGCGGCGTTCAGCGTGATGCCCTCGGTTCCCGAGAGGCGCCTCGCCGCCAGTTCGATCAACGGCTCGGTGCCGTCGTAATTGGGGGCGGAGGTGCCGTCGATCGTGAGCTGGTCGGTCACGGTGAGCGCGCTCGTCGTCGTAGTCACCCCCTCGGCCGTGGAGGCGAATTGGACCTCGTCGTCGACACCCACGGTCCCGTTCGCCTCGTGATCGCGTCACGCAACGTGCAGGGAGCCGGATGCACACCCCGTCGCCCGCGTCGCCAAGCGTGTCCACCGTGTAGGTCACCGCCTGCGCGGGAAAACCGGGAGCATGAAGTCCGAGGGGGGCCAGGACGGCGGGGTGCAGCATGACCTCCGTTGGATGCGAGTC